>NZ_JARZAJ010000014.1 GCF_029892105.1 Kitasatospora sp. GP82
TCCGTCGACGGCTTGACCTGCCCAGGGCGTGGCATCCAGGCACCTCCTGGACAGGCAGCCTACCAGCAAAGATCCTTAAGTCACTGGTATTGAGGTTAGGGAACCGGATTTCTAGGGGTGGGCGGGGTGAGAAGAACGATCAGGGAGACTCGGGCGGGACGTCACCTCTTTCCCGGAGCTCCCGGAGCTCCCGGAGTGAGCCGTCAACTTGCTGACACGCGAGGACGGTTGGGCGAATCGTTTCACCGGGTCGGGAGGTTTTACGGTGAACCCATCCGATTTCGGCATTCCTGCCCTGGAGAGGGAACTCCTGATCATGCGTCTTCGCAACGCAGCAGCGGCTGTCACTGCCGCCATCGCGCTCGTCCTGACCATGCCCACCTCGGCCAGCGCGGCCACCGGTGAGTTCACCTACAGGTGGAACGGCCCGACCGGCACGGTCCACCATGGCAAGCTGATCGACCCGGCGAGCCGGGAGTGCATCAACATTCCGGAGGTGGAGGACCCGGCCATCCAGCCCGCCCACACGCCGTGGAACTTCACGGACTCGACCGTCACAGTCTTCACGGACGTCGACTGCGACGGCGACTACTTCAGCCTCAGGCCGAACGGCGGGCACGCCTCCGACCGGTTGAAGTTCCGTTCGGTGGTGTTCTCCTGACCGGGCACTCCTGAGGCCGAACCGGGGTCCTGGGCTCGGCGACCCAGGACCCCGGCGGAGCGGTGCAGGAGGCGGCCGCCTCGGTGCTCGACCCGACAGGCCTGCCAACAGGGGACGTTCACACCGGTATCGGATGCTCCGTCCGCCCCGCGCCCCAGCGGATCGCGGCCGCCCCGGCGAAGTCGCCCGCATGGGCGAAACCGCCCAGCACCACCAGGTCGCCGTCCTTGACCTGTCCCGAGCGGATGGCGCGGTCGAGGACGATGGGGATCGCCGCGCCGAACATGTTCCCGCAGCTGTCGAACGTGTCGGGGTGCCGCTCCTCCGGCAGCCGCAGCGACTCCCGCCAGTTGCGCAGGAAGGTGCGGTTGGGCTGGTTCGTCACGAGCAGGTCGATCTCCGTGGTGGCGACCCCGAGCCGTCGGCACAGGTCCGCGACCACTTCGGGCACCAGGCGGTTGCCGCGCTCCAGGACCTTGGCGACGCTCTCCTCGCTGAAGCCGATCCGAAGCTGGGACTCGCCGGGCTCCCAGTACTTGCGGCCGTCGTCGAGCACCGTGGTCATATCGCCGGCGTAGTCGCCGATATGACGTGTCACCACGTCAAGCACGGGCGCGGCACCCGACGTGGTCACATAGCCCACCCCGCAGCCGTCACCGGGTATCGCGGCCTGGGCGAGCCTGCGTACGTCGGGTTGGGTGAACAGCTGGCCTGCGGCGCTCTGCGCGTTGCAGATGAGGGCGGTTCTGGCGTCGGTGCCGGTGAGGATCTGCCGGGCCAGCTCTAGCATGTGGACGAAGGAGGCGCACCCCGCGTTGGCCACGTCGATCAGCCACTGCGGCTTGAGCCCCAGACGCCGTGCCACCTCGGTACCGGCCCCTACGAACGGTGTGTCCGGCAGCTGGCTGTGCATCAGCAGGACGTCCACGGAGCGGATCTCGTCCGGTCCGTGCCGTTCGATGAGCGGCTGCACGGCGCGCTCGACCATGTCGACGTTGGTCTCGCCCGCCGCCACATGGTGCCGCAGCGGCGGGACCTTGAACATGGGGTTGTCGCGAAGCTTCTCCTCGGCGCCGGGGTACTCGGTGTAGAACTCGGCCGGGACCGGCTCGCCGGGCAGGTAGCCGGCGACATCGGTGAGGCTGACGGTGGTCACTGCGCCGCCGCCGGGCGGGGGGAGGTGCCGACCGGCAGGCCGTGGCGGTGGCGGTGCTCCAGGATCGCCTTCAGGTTCCCCATTTCCACCGTGTGGCCGGCGTAGAACAGGTCCCAGTAGTCGCCCACCCACGGCCGGTCCGGCCGGGGCGCCAGCTCGGGGCGGGGGTTCTCGTCGTAGTACGGGTGGCGGCAGTTCGTCCAGGTGATCACGGAGCCGGGCCGGTCGAACACCAGCTGCGCGGGGACGACCCGCATCAGGTACACCATCCAGAGCTTGTCGCCCTGGTCCCAGGAGCAGTGGAAGTCCACCGTCATGGCTTCCGGGTTGGCCACGACCTTGCAGTAGATGCGGGTCTTCTCCTCCAGCCGGTCGTCTCCGACCCACAGCCCGGGAGTACCGGTCGGGGCGAAGTCCCGCAGGCTGAACGTCCACTCCTCCAGGTGGTGCCCCTGCCGCAGATACTCGTAGGCCAGCTCCGGCGGACAGTCGACGTACTCCTGGATCGTGCAGTACTTCCCGTAGACCTCCTCGTGCGGGTAGGCGCTCCGGGTCAGCTCCGCGCAGCGGGCCACCATGTGTTCCAGTTCGGTGTTCTCCACCCTGGTCAGGCCGGGAATGTCAGCCAACATGTACTGCTCCGCCACGGAATGCTCCGCGCTCATGGGTGCTCTCCTCGCTCTCGGCCGACTCCCGGCCGGGGATGTTCAGGAAGGGAAGGAAGGGGGGTATCTCGGCGGGGTCGAAGTCCAGCGTGACGAAGGCCGGGCCGCTGCCCGCGTTGCTGCGCAGCAGCGCCGCCCGCAGCTGCGCACCGTCGTCGGCCCGGGTCACCTCCAGACCGGGGAACAGACCGGCCACACCCGCCGCGATGTTCGCCGGACGGAACAGATTGCTCGGATGCGGGGCGCCGAGAAACAGCTGCTCGCGGGTGGCGCACATGGCATGGGCGTTGTTGTTGAAGATCACGAAGGTGACGGGTGCGGAGTACTCGAGCGCGGTGTGGACCTCCATGCCGTGCATGAAGAACGCCCCGTCACCGGCGATCACATACGTCCGCTGCCCGGTGGCGAGCGCGGCGCCGATGCCGGCCCCGAAGGTGTAGCCCATGCCGCCCATGCCGACGGCGACGACGAAACGTCCGTGGCGTGGGGCCGGTAGCAGATGGATGGCACTTGCCCCGGCGTTTCCGGCGTCCACGAAGACGTGCGCGTCCGGAGGAAGCGCGGCCTCGACGGCAGCGACCGCCGCGCCGTAGGAGGTGGTGCCGGTGCCGGTGCGCGGGGTCGGCAGGGGCAGCGGGCCCGCGTGCGGTGGAGCCGGACGTGGACCGGGGCCGAGCCGGTTGGCCACCTTGCGCAGGGTGTCCCGCAGATCACCGCGGAGGGCGGTCCCGGGCACGAACGGTGGCTCGGGATCGACGCAGATCACCGGGATGCCGGACAGCGCCTGGTCCAGACCGGCACGGGCCATGGCCGGGAGCCGGGTGCCGACCAGGAGGCAGACGTCGGCCCGCAGCAGGCACTCCGCCACGTTCTGGTGCCCCATCACCCCGGCCACCCCCGCGAACCGGGCATCGCCGTTGTCGAACACGTCCTTGGCGTCCGGGGTGACCGCCACCCAGGCACCGAGTCGCCGCGCCACCTCGTCCAGTTCGGCCCTCGCACCGGACGAGGCCACGCCCTCACCGGCGATGACCAGGACGCGCCCGGCGCCACGAAGGACGTCCACCGCGCCGGCCAGGGCACGGGGTTCCGCTGTCACCACCGGCCGGGCCGGAGCCGGAACGGGAGCCGGGTCCCGGACCTGGAGCAGTGCCTGCTGCACGTCCTTGGGCAGCAGGAGCACCGCCGGTCCCTTGGGGTCGCACTGGGCCGCCGCGATCGCCCGGGACAGCAGCTCCGGGATCGAGTCCGCGTCATCGACCCGGGCACAGAACCGGGTGACCGGCTCGAACAGCTCCCGCGCGTCGAACGAGCCCGCCCTGCCGCTGGAATCCTGGAACGCCCCGCGCCCCTCCAACTGGGTGGGCGGCTGCCCGACGAGGGCCAGCACCGGCACTCGCGAGGCATACGCCTCCGCCAGTCCCGGCACCAGGTTCACCGCGCCGCCTCCCGAGGTGGCCGCGACGACGCCGATGCGTCCGGTGGCCCGAGCCTGCCCGTCCGCCATGGTGACGGCGGAGAACTCGTGCTTGGCCACGACGGTGCGGATCACATCCCCGGTGGTGTGCAGCGCGTCGTACAGGTCCTCGATGTTCGCGCCGCCGACACCGAACACGTGCCGGACGCCGGACCTGGCCAACTCCCTCGCCAGATAGTCGACGAGCCGGACCCCGGTATTCATACGGTGCTCCTGTCCGCCTGGTCGGGCCCCACGATGAGGCCGGACGGCGAGATGGCCTGGAAACGGTGGCGGTACTCGTTCGGGGTCAGCTCCAGCGCTCTGCCGAAGGAGCGGAAGAACGTCTCCGGGGCCGGAAACCCGCAGCGGCGGGCGATTTGGGCGACCGGCAGATCGGTGCTCTCCAGCAGCTTGCGCGCCCGGGCGATCCGCATCTGTTCGATGTACTGGCCGGGCGGCGTACCGACCTCGCGCCGGAAGACCCGGGCGAAGTTCCGCACGCTCATATTGGCCCGCTCGGCGATCTCGGGGACGGGCAGCGGCTGTTCCAGGTTCTCCAGGATCCACTCCTGCGCGGCGCGGATCGGTGCGCGGTCGGCGAGTTGGGCCTCCAGAATCGCGCTGAACTGCGACTGGCCGCCGTTCCGCTTGAAGAAGAGGACCAGGAACCGTGCCACCTCCAGGGCGAACGCCGCACCGTGGTCGGCCTCCACCAGGGCGAGAGCCATGTCTATCCCGGTGGACACCCCGGCCGAGGTCACAAACCGGCCGTCCCAGACGAAGATCGGCTCGCGATCCACGGTCACATCCGGGTACCGCTGGGCCATGTCCGCACAGAACGCCCAGTGGGTGGTGGCGCGCCGCCCCTTGAGCAGACCCGCCTCGGCCAGCAGGAACGCCCCACCGCAGACGGACGCGACCCGGCGCGATCTGGCGGAGGCCCGGCGGATCCACGAGACCAACTCCCGGTTCTCCAAGGCCTCCTTGAGGCTCCAGCCGCCGGGGACGAGCAGGGTGTCGATCGGACCCTCGCCCGCCTCCAGCGGCGCAGCCCCGATCTGCATACCCGAGCACGTCCGCACCAACGGCGCATCGGCCGAGACGAATTCGATCCGGTAGCCGGCATCCGACCCGGGGAGCTGCCGGTTCACGGTGTCGAACACCTCGATCGGCCCCGCTATGTCCAGTGCCTGAGCACCGGGATAGACCACCACCACAACACGTCGCTGAGACACCGTCACAGCCTGTATCCAGTAGGGGATGGCGGCAATGACGGCTTCCTGACGAATTCGGCCATGCATGGTGGCCGAGCGGCGGTGCACCTCGGTTGACCAGGCATGTTCACGGAGAGTCAGGAATGGGTGTGAGATGGGTCATGCCCTTGGCGGCGCCGCCCGGCCAGGGATCCGAACCGCGCCCGCCGAACGGCTCCTGCTCGGGCCCGTCGGCGGCGCGCCCCGTTGACCTGCGAATCCGCAGGTGCTGGCCTGGCCTGACGCCGCGCCGGGCCGACCGGCGCAGCGGCGGGATTCGCGGCGGGCGCGTCGATCGTGCCCCGGTGGGACCACGGCGCTGCACCCCGTGCCGTCCTGCCCGTGAATCGAGATCGAACGTCAAGGACCGGCGAGAGCGGCGAGAGCGGCGAGACCGGCGAGAGCGGGAGTTCGGGGGTGAAGCACGATGCCGTGCTGCGGTGAGATGCGCTACGCGTTCGTTCGTCGGTGCGACGAGTGGCGCGCCCGGCTCACCGAGAGGTGCGCACGGTGGGCCCGCGACGGCTCCAGCCGGTGTTCGCAGTGGAGGCGTGAAGGTTGCGACCGCTGTCGGCAGTGGGCACGCGAGGGCTCCCAGCGGCCCGGCGAGCTGGCGCCGCCGTCGTGGTTCCGGATCGCGATGCCGGCCGGCATCGCCTGGTACCAGGTCGTGGGCGGGGCGTGCCAGGCGTGGTACCGGTTGGCCGGTTGGGCGTGTCGCGGCTTCGCCTGGGCTCTGTACTGCGTGCTCACGGCCGTGTCCGGCGTCCTGTGGTGCGCGCAGCGAATCCGGCGGCGGCACTCCGACGGCCCGGCCGAACCCCAGGGACGGATCAAGCACATCTTCGTACTCGTCCTGGAGAACCGGTCGTTCGACCATATGCTCGGCGTCTCGACGGGGTCGGTCGACGAGGACGGCGGCATCCGTCCCGGAGTCGGCATCGACGCGCTGACCGGTGCACCGACGACGGTCGACGGGCCCCGGAGCCAGAGCAACAGCCATGCCGGCGCCGTCTTCCCGATCCGCGTCGGGGCGCCGTTCGTGATGCCGGTCGATCCACCGCACGAGTTCTGTGACGTGCAGTTGCAGCTCGCTTCGACCGCCATCGCCGGACGCCCTCATGACGACCGGTGCGCCTACTCGGGCGAATATCCGCCGCTCACCGTGGGGGGATTCGTCGAGACCTACGCCAATCAGGCAAGGGTGAAGAACAACGCCGCGGGCCTGGCCGACCTCGGCGCGGTGATGGCCTGCTTCACGCCGCAGCAGGTACCGGTCCTGAGTACGCTCGCCCGCGAGTTCGCCGTCTGCGACCGGTGGTTCTCCGCGCTGCCGGGCCCCACCTGGCCCAACCGCTTCTTCCTGCACGCGGCGACCTCGGGCGGGCTCGACCGCAGCCCCGGCCCCCTGGAGGAGGTCGGCTCCAAACTCGACGGCTACCACTTCGAGAACGGGACCATCTACGACGCGCTGGACGCCAAGGACCTCCCCTGGCGGGTGTACGCGGGGGACGCACTCCCTCAGGTCTCCGCGCTGGCCGGAATGGACCTGCCGACCCTGCTCACCCACTTCCACGGCCTGGACGACCTCGCCGACCACCTGCAGTACGCCGACTTCCCTGCCGCGTACGTGTTCATCGAGCCGAGCTACGGCCATGTGCTCACCCACGGCGCCGACTTCCAGTGCGGCAACAGCCAGCACCCCCTCGACGACGTCACGCGCGGCGAAGCACTCATCAAGTACGTCTACGAGTCGATCCGCCGGTCCCCGCACTGGGAGTCGAGCCTGCTCGTCATCACCTATGACGAGCACGGCGGCTTCTACGACCACGTGCCGCCGCCGGCCGCTGTCCCGCCGGGTGATGTCACCGACCCGGAGAACAACGCCCACGGCTTCCGCTTCGACCGGCAGGGCGTGCGGGTGCCCGCCGTCGTCGTCTCGCCGTGGGTTCCCACCCATCGCATGGCCGGAATCGACGGGCAGAACTGCAACCTCATCGACCACACCCAGTACGACCACGGCTCGCTGCTCGCCACCGTCGAGCAGCTGTACGGTCTGCCGGCGCTCACCCGGCGCGACGGGCTGGCCAACACCTTCGCCCACCTGCTGACCGCCGACGCCCCGCGCGACGCACCCCGCACGCTCCCCGACCCGGCCGTCTCCGGCTTCTCATGCGGGGAGGACGCTCCTGGACCCGGCGGGCCGCCGCTCGGCGGACCACCGCGCGCGGCCGGTGACGCCGCTGGCGCTGCAGCCGCGGAAGCCGCCGATCTGCCGCTCACGGCGACACTGCGCGGATTCGTGCAGACCGCCGCGATCCAGGAGGCACGGCTGCGTCCGGCGGAACGGGAGCAGGTCGGGCAGCGGGCCGGCTCCCTCGGGACCGTCGGGGAGGCGGGGCAGTACCTGGCGGATGTGAGAGGCCAGTTGAGCGGGCGCGGACTTCGCATCGCCGGTCCGCCCGGTGCCCCCGGGCGAGGAGAGCAGCCGAGCTAGACGCACGGTCCCGGGCGGTGTTCTTGGCGAACGCTTTCGCACACAATCCGTCAACAGTGAACACACAGGCCCTCGGAGGGCTTTTGACATGTCGCATGTGCCATTACACTGCGACGGACGGCAACGTACCAGTTCGGGTCTTCATGTCGTCCAGCGGGCTGGTCGCGGCCGGCTACAACACCGTCACCATCGACGACGGCTGGTCGACGATGCACCGGACCGGCCAGTCCGCCAACCCGGTGAAGACCTCGTACGGCTCGCTTCAGCTCTACGACGCCGGAGGCAACCCGGTCAGTGGTACCGACGGCACCGGCATCGACCCCACATCCGGTGACCTGATACCCGCCCCGGCAACTTCCCCTCGCAGACCGTCAATGGACAGACCGTCAACGGGATCCAGTACCTGGCCCGGTACGCCCACGGCAAGGGCATGAAGTTCGGCCTGTACGCCACCGACACGTACACCACCTGCCAGGGGCACCCGGGCAGCCTCGGCCACGAGGCCGCAGACGCGAACGACTTCGTCGCCTGGGGTGTCGACTGCGTCAAGTACGACGACTGCCCCTACGGTCCGCAGATCATCGGCCCCGACGGGCACAACTACTACACGCAGGGCGAGGGGGAGGAACTCACCGAGTCCGTCTACGCCCGGGTGCAGACCTTCCAGAAGGCGCTCGACGCGGCCTCTGCCGCCCAGGGGCGCCCGAAGGTCACCGTCGGCGTCTCCGCCCAGCCCGTGCACACGGGCGTGCCGTACCTGCTCGGTGCCGACGACCCGGCCCGCACCGACCCGGTGATCAAGGCGGCCGGGACGCCCGCCTTCCAGGCCCCCGGCTATGCGCCGACCGGCGTCTGGTGCGGCCAGGTCGCCAACCCGTGCCGGATGGGCGGTGATCGCGACAGCGAGCTGAGCGGCGTCCTCTACAACGGCCAGCTCCAGACCTCGCTGCGGTACCCGGCCAACGTCCGGCCCGGAAGCTGGAACGACATGGACATGATGTTCGCCGGCTGGCAGGACCCCTACGGCCTCTGGGGGACGACGGACACCTGCACCTGCCACAAGCCCTTCACCGACACCGAGTCGCGGACGGAGATGTCGATCCTGTCGATGATGGCCGCCCCGCTGATCTCCGGAGCGGACTTCCGCAACGCGCCCGACTCCGTCCACGGCGACGGTTCCGTGACGTGGTCCACCGGTCTCCCCGTGTCCGGCCTGGCCGTGTACGAGAACCGTGACGTCGTCGCGGTCGATCAGGACAGCCTCGCCAAGCCGGCCACCCTGGTCGGCGGCGCGCCGGGCAGCAGCACCGCACCGGTCGTGCTGAAGCGCCAACTCGTCGGCGGCGACACCGTCGTGCTGCTGGTCAACCAGGACCCGGACAACGCCCGGACCGTCGGCACCAGCCTCGGCGCCCTCGGCCTGACCGGTCCCGGTTACTCCGCCAAGGAGCTCTGGACCGGCACGACCGGTCGGATCACCGGCGACATCAGCGCCTCCGTCGCGCCGCACGGCGTCGCGATGTACCGGCTCACGCCCCTGCCGGCCACCGTGCCGGCGGCGATCGTCGGCGACGGCATGCACCACACCCTCGGCGCCGGCGGCACCGGGGGACAGGTCCTTGAGGTCTCCGGTACGTGCAGCTCCCCGTCGGCCTCCGTCGTGGACATCAACACCTCCGGCGCCTGGGCTCCCGCCCCCGGACGGAACGGGCGCGGGCCGAACCGGCTCCTCCGTCGGCCCGCGCGAGCCTCGACCGGATCCGGACATGAGGTCCACAGGCCTTGCACCGGGTTCTCCTGC
The DNA here is from genome assembly GCF_029892105.1 of Kitasatospora sp. GP82. GTDB lineage: Bacteria > Actinomycetota > Actinomycetes > Streptomycetales > Streptomycetaceae > Kitasatospora. Next base: position 9,493 of record NZ_JARZAJ010000014.1, read on the forward strand.
GAGTGTTTCATCGGATCCGAATGGTCGCTGTATTCAGCGGAGGTGTCGATGAGTCAGGCCGATGACGGTCAGCAGCGTCCCGGGGGCGATCCGGGTGCCCCCGACACGTACAGCACCGGGGTGCTCAGCCATGAGCGGCCGACCGAGCTGAAGCGCCTGCGGGCGCTGGAACGCATGTCCGATGCCTGGACGCAGCGGGTCTTCGCGGAGCGGGGGCTGCGTGCCGACTGGCGATGCCTGGAGCTGGGAGCCGGCGCGGGAAGCATCGCCCGCTGGCTGTCCGCACAGTGCCCCGACGGCAAGGTCGTGGCGCTGGACATTGATACGCGCTTCCTGGATACGCGCGGCCCGGACGCCGGGCGGGCCCGGAACCTCGACGTCGTGCAGTGCGATCTGCGGGACGTCGCGTTCCCGCCCGCTTCCTTCGATCTCGTCCATGCCCGCGCGCTGATGATGCATCTGCCGCACCCTGAGGAGATCATCGCCAAGGTCGCGCGATGGCTGGCCCCGGGCGGCTGGCTGGTCCTGGAGGATCCCGTCAACTTCGCCACGGACTCCTCTCCGCACCCGGCCTGGCGGCGCATCATGCGCGCTCTGGAGGACACCCTGTCCGCCCAGGGAAGCGATCTGACCTGGGCTCGCCGCCGACAGCCGGCGATCCTGGCGGAGGCCGGACTGGTCGAACTCGGCCTCGCCGTGCAGCCGATGCTCGTCGGAGACGGCGGAGCCGTCGACGACTTCATGCGGCTCTTCTTCGAGCAAGCCGGCCCCGAACTGATCGAACGGAACAGGGTCACCTCGGAGCAACTGGCAGAGGGCTTGGCACTGTTGGACGATCCTCGGTTCCTGGACATCGCCCACTGCTATCTCATCGCATGGGGGCGCCGGCCCTCCGCGTGAGTTCCATGCACCCTCGACCCGGCATCGGAGACCGACGGAACGACCGTTCTTCGAGGTGGTACCCCCCGGGCGCCCGGCGGGCCGAAGTCCCTGCGCAGGATGGCAGACTGCCCGAGGATGGCCGGATGTTGCACTAAGTGATGCGCCGGAGGCGCAGTGTGTCGGTAGTCTCTGGGCATGACGATCGCCACCGAACCCATCGGGAGCCTCCCCCGCACTCCGGAGCTGCTCGCCGCTCTCCAGGAACACGCCGCCGGACGTATCGACGATGCGGCGCTGGCGGACCGGCAGCAGGAGGCTGTCAAGGACACCATCGCCCGTCTGGAGGATCTCGGCTCGCCGGTGGTCACCGACGGCGAGCAGGCCAAGACGAGCTTTGTGACCTACCCGCTGGAGGGGCTGACGAACCTGGACCCGGCAGGGGTCGTCATCCCCTTCGCCGACGGCCACATCAGGCAGCTCCCGCGCCTGACCGCCGGTCCGTTCCGCTACGGCAGGAACGCCGACGCCTATCTGACGACCGCTCAGGCGCATGCGACCGTCCCCGTGAAGCAGGCGGTGATCGCGCCCTCCGCCCTCAGTCTGGTCTATCCGGCCGAGGGCATCGACGGCTACTCCCGTGATCGGTTCCTCGCCGACCTCCTGGACGAGGCGGAGACGGATATCCGCCGCTGCCTGCGGGCCGGGGCCCACCAGGTGCAGATCGACTTCACCGAGGGCCGCCTGGCGCTCAAGCTCGACCCCTCGGGTGGACTGCTGGACTCCTTCGTCCGTCTCAACAACGAACTGCTGGGCCGTTTCTCCGAGGCCGAACGCTCCCGCATCGGCGTGCACACCTGCCCCGGCGGCGACCGGGACTCGACCCACAGCGCCGATGTCGACTACGCCCTGCTGCTGCCGCGGCTGTTCGCCCTGCGAGCCGGTGCCTTCTACCTGGAACTCGCCGCGGAGCCCGACCCGCGCCGGGTGCTGGACTTGGTCGCCAAACACGCGGATGAGGAGAGCAGGATCTACGTCGGCGTCACCGACCCGATCGACCCCCGGATCGAGAGCGCCCAACAGGTCAGGGACCGGGTGCTGCTCGCCGCGCAGTACATCGACCCCGAGCGGCTCGGTACCTGTGACGACTGCGGATTCGCGCCGTTCGCCGACGATGGTTCCACCTCCCGCGAGACCGCCTTCGCCAAGATCGCGGCACGTATCGAGGGCACGGCTCTCGCGGCAGCCGAGCTCGGACGCTAGGACGGACCGAAGCGCCTCACCGTGGCACTTCGGTCCGTCCTGCCCGCAGGCACACGGTGCCGCTGATCTGCGGCACCGTGTGCTCAGCGTGTCAGGGCAGGTAGTACATCGGGTTCGGGATCTTGAAGGTCCTCTCGGCGTGACCGCCCGACAGGTCGCTGTACTGGTCGCCGAAGTTGGCGACGATCTGGTAGCCCAGGCTCTCGATGTGGGCCCTGGTACCGGACTTGTACTGGATGACCGTACAGGTCGCGCCACAGGGCAGGTACGGCGGGGGAGTCGCCGTGTTCTTCAGGAACATGTGGGAGGGGTCCTCCGTGGCCGGGAATCCGACCGCGGCGAGGTTGGCCGTGGTGGCCGCACGCTGCGTCTCGGGACGGCCGGTCACGTAGAAGACCTCGTAACCCTGCTGCTTCGCCCAGCTCGCCAGCGTGTTCATCCCGAACACGGCCGGCATGGTCTTGGTGGCGATGTACTTCGCGTTGCCGGCCGGGTTGTAGACGAACGTCGTCTCCAGCTCGTAGTTGTACGTCGAGAGCGAGGTGTCGTCCACGTCGAGGACGATCGCCTTCTTGCCGCTGCGGTCGTGCCGTATCTTGCTCTCCAGGTACTTGTGTGCCTGGTTCTCGATCGACCTGACCTGCGCGGCGTAGTTGCTGTCCGGCGATGCCCAGTGCTCACCGTTGGCGTCCACCGTGTCGCCGTAGTAGGCCTTGATCTTGCTGACCTCGTCGGTCATGTTGGTGATCTGCCGGTCGGTCCGCGGCGCCGACGAGTCGGCGACCGCGAAGCCGCCGCCGGCCACCGCGCCGCCCACGACCACACCGATGGCGAGGGTGGAGAGCGTCTTGGAGCGGTTTTTGAGGGTCTTTCCGAGCATGAGGATCTGCTCCTTCTACCGCAGGGCGGAGGAGTGTGCTTCACCCGTAGCCGGTCTGGTGGCTACGGCGCCCCAGACCGTACGGGCGAGTAACACGGCTGGTCAAGGGGACTCTATGCGCGTCGTCTACGCGCGGTGCGCAGGGTATCGGAAATTTCCGGCAGTATGCCTCATTCCGCAGCCATCTCCGGCTCCGCCCGCACAGCCTGACGGACCATCAACTCACGCCGCGGGCGCCCACAGCGGCTGTGCGGGAGCAGTGAGCAGTGAGCGGCGAACAGGGCCCCGCGTCCTGGATCGCCTCACGGGCAAGGTCGATCAGAAGCCGGTGCTGAGGATCCGCCGGTACTGGTTCGCATCCCGCGCCCCCGGAAACCGGCAGGCCGTCCCCACGATCGTGACGTCAGCACGCCGCGCTCCTGCTGAACCCGTCATGGAATCCTTGGCCGCCGCAGATGTCATCCCGTGAGGGCCAGCCGCTCACGCCACCAGTCCACCGTCGCCTTGACCTGCTCATCGACGGGGGTGGCTCGTACCGCGAATTCAGCCTCGTAAGCGCTTGAATCGGCTACGAACGGACGGTCGAACTGGTAACGGATCTCCTTCAGTTCGCGGATCAGCGGGGAGAAGACCGACGCGACACCCAGCACGACCGGTGAGAGCCTGCGCACCGCGACCGGCCCCGTTTCCGACTGAGCGGCAAGGCGGTCGACCATCTCCCGGGTGGACAGCGCGGGCTCCGTCGGGACGTGCCAGGCCCGTCCCCAGGCTCGTTCCTCGCCCGCGACCTCGACCAGAGCCCTGGCCACATCAGGGAGATAGCTCCAGCTGTGCGGGGCGTCCGGATCCCCGAGTGTGGAGACCGGCTTGCCGCGCAGCACTCGTGGCACGACCCGCGCGGCCAGGTGCCCGCCATCGGTCACGCCGGGCCCGAAGAAGTCCGAGGCCCGCACCTCGGCCGCCTTGATACGACCCTGCTCGTGCAGTTTCTGCGCCTGCTCCCAGACGGCGGAGCGCACCCTGCCCTTGGGGCCGGTCGCCGCGAGCGGCAGCTTCTCGGTCATGGGACCGTCCACCGGACCGTAGCCGTAGAGGTTGCCCAGCATGACCAGGACGGCCCCGGTCGCCTCGGCCGCCGCGCAGACCGACGAGGCCAGCGGCGGCCATTCACTCGCCCAGCGATGGTAGGGCGGTGCGGCGCAGCTGTAGATCGCGGCCGCGCCCTGCGACGCCTCGATCAGTCGCTTGCTGTCTGTCGCGTCCAACGCGACGTGCTCGATGCCGGGCTCCGGGCTTCGGCCCGACTTGGTGACGACCCGTACCGAGTGACCCTGCTCGGCCAGCAGCCGAGCAGTGGCCGCCCCGGCGGGCCCGAATCCTATGACGACATGAAGGTTCACGCACGCACACTAGCGCGCGAGTGTGTGCTGCTCTTATGTCAGGTGTGCGCACCCCGGAGGCCGGCGACCGCCGGGCCTGACTGATCATCGCCGCCCACGCCCAGCCCCGCCTCGCCCGCCCGCCGAAGACCTCAGACGCCCCTGGGAACGGCCGCTGCCTCAGCGGCAGGCTTCGGAGACACCTTCGAGCCAGTCACGGATCGCGCCTCGCTGCTCCGGTGTGAACGCAGCTTCCAGTTCGGCTTCACGGCGGTCGACGGCGATGCGAGCCGCTGCCAAGCGCGCCCGCCCGGACTCGGTGACATAGATCTGGTGAGTGCGCCGATCGGACGGATTCGGGCGCCGTTCATGCTGATCGCACTCTCCGGAGCAGCCCTGCTGGTGACCGCCTTGCGTCCTACGCGAAAGCCCACGGATCCGGTACCGGAGCCGGCTGACATCCCGGAGTCAGCCGCTCGGTGACCAAGCCCCCCACCCGATCGAGGAGTCCGTTGGCAGGTGGGCGGTCCGAGGTGTGATTACAAATGGGAGAAGTACTCCTGCACTGCAACGATGGGGCTTGTCGAGAGTCCTGTCGGCTGCGCGGAAAGAAGCACTTCTCAGGTCGGCACCCTCGCGGCGAACGGGAAGCGGGCCCTGGCCGCGGGCTCCGCACCGCCCGTGCCGAAGTGCGCGAGTACGTATGGAAGTTGGCTCCATGGTCGCCGTCCCGGGCTCTGGACGCAGGTCCGCGAGCGGTGGTGCTTCAGTTCCCGGGCAGCCTTGCCGGGGCGGTGCCGAAGGACGGCGGCGCGTCCTGGGGTGTGCTGCCCCACGCCGGATTCGGGTCGGCGCTCAGGGCGTACTCCAGCCTGCCGCCGCGCAGGACGAACTCCTCACCCACCCAAGGGCGTTGCGAGCTGTGGCCGTCGGTCTTCAGTGCCTGGACGTACGGGGTGGCGGCAGAGGCGTTCGGTGCGCTGATGTCGAGGGTGGCGCCGTTGCCCCGGTGGATGGTGATGGCGGGGAAGAGGGGGCTGGCGAGGACGAGTTCGGCGCGGCCCGGTGCCTGGGGGTACATTCCGAGGGCTGCCCACACCGCCCAGGAGGACATCTCCCCGAGGTCGTCGTTGCCGACCTCGCCGTCGGGTGCATCGGAGAACAGTGTGGTCAACGCGCGGCGTACGACTCCCTGGGTCCGGTCGGGGCGGCCCGCGTAGTCGTACGCCCACGGGGTGTTGAAGGAGGGCTCGTTGCCCAGGAAGGCGTACGGGGAGGAAGGCCCGTCGTTGAGTTCGGTGAAGAAGCGGTCCAGTCGGGACACCACGGCGTCGTTGCCGCCCATCGCGTCGAACAGAGCGCGGTGGTTGTAGGGGACCATCCAGGTGTACTGCGCGGCGCTGCCCTCGACGAACCCGTTCTGCTGGCTGGGGCTGAACGCGGGCCAGCTGCCGTCCGCATTGCGTGGCTGGAGGTAGTGGCTGTCGCTGTTGAAGAGGTTGCGCCAGTTGTCCGAGCGCCCGAGGAAGGCATGGTGGGTGGCGCTGTCGCCGAGCCGGTGGGCGAGTTGGGCGAGGGCGAAGTCGGCGGTGGTGTACTCGAGTGTGGTGGCCACCGAATCCGGCGCCCGGTAGGTGTCCGCCGGCAGATAGCCCTGCCGGTCGTACAACGCGTGGCCGGGGCGTTCGCGGTCGTCCCTGCTGCCGTTCACGGCGAGCCCGAGCAGGCCCTGGGCGTCGAAGTCGGTGCCGCCGAACGCGTGGATGCCGGCGGCGATGACCGGCAGCGGGTCGCCGACCATGACGCCGGTGCCGCCGTCGGCCAGCGTCCAGCGGTCGAGGTAACCGCTTTGGGTGCCCTGGGCCACGATCGACTGAGCGACGTCCGAGGCCTCCTGCGGGGCCAGCAGGGCGAGCAGTTGTGCCTGCGAGCGGTAGACGTCCCAGCCCGAGAAGTCCGCGTACTGGACGTGCCCGGGGCGGACCCTGTGCATCAGGCCGTCGAATCCCGGGTAGCGGCCGTCGACGTCGCTCAGGACGCTCGGGTGCAGCAGGGAGTGGTAGAGCGCGGTGTAGAAGGTGCGGGTGTCCCCGGTGCTGCCGCCGCCGACGGCGATCCGGCCGAGCAGGCCGTTCCATGCCGTGCGGGCCGCGTCCCTGATCTCGTCGAAGCCGGCCCCGCCCTGCTCGGCGCGCAGGTTGGCCCGGGCGCCCTCGGCGCTGACGAAGGAGATGCCGACCCGGGCCGTGACGGTGCGGCCGGCCGACGTGTCGAAGGAGACCAGGGCCAGTGCGTCGGAGGCGGGCGTCGCGTCGTCCGAGCTCTCCCCGGCCGCGTACTTGCGCGTGGTGTCGAGTCTGCCCGCGGTGACGATGCCCGAGGTGGCGAACGGCCGGTCGAAGACGGCGGTGAAGTAGATCCGGTAGTGGTTGTCGGCACCGCAGAAGCCGCCGCTCTCGGTGTAGCCGGAGAGGGAGTCGGTGCCGATGGACACCGAGCCGCTCGCCTTGTTGAACGCCCTGCCCGCATCGACGGCCAGGGATGCGCGCCGGCCGGCCGGGTAGGTGAAGCGCGCGATACCCGAGCGCTGGGTGGCCGCCAGTTCGGTCTTCAGTCCGTTGCCGAAGGTCACGGTGTACGACCCCGGTGCCGCCGACTCGTCTGCGTGCGAGAAGTCGTAGTGGTCCACCGGATCGCTGCCCGCGATCGGCAGGAAGGGAACGTTTCCGTAGTCCCCGCAGCCCGCCCCCGAGAGGTGGGTGAGGCTGAAGCCCCTGATGCGGTGGTCGTCGTAGAAGTAGCCGCCGGGCTGGTAGGTGACGGTGTCGGGGCTCCACTGGAGCATGCCCAGGGGAGCCGCAGCCCCCGGGAAGGTGTTGCCCGCGCCGCCGCCGGTTCCGAAGTCGGGGCCGCCGGGTCTCGTGCCGACGAACGGATTGACGTACTGCGCCGGATCGCTGACGGTGGTTCGGCCGCTGCTCGGCAGCGGAGCCGCGGCCTCGGCCGGCGCGGCCGGCGCAGCCGTCACGCCTGCCAGCAGCGCCGCGCAGCTCACAAGCGCCAGGACGCCGGATCTCCGGAGCGAGCGGATGGACCACACGGTCCGCGAAACACCCATGCTGCCTCCTGCCGTCGGCCAGCGGTCGCCCTGGCGTGGTGGACGCATTGTGGGTCCGGGATCCGCAACGCCTGGACGGCGACAGGCCACAGGTACCCCGACCGGCCCAACCGGGGCCGGGCGGACGGGGTACGTCAAGCGGCCCGGCGAAGAGCGCGGCAAACCGGCGGAGACAGCCGGTACGGCATGGGTGACGGTCCGTCAGTCCGAAGGTCGCCCCGCCGCATCAGACGCGCTTGAGCTGCCACGCGTTGTTGTTGAAGCTGGGGACGGACGAGTAGCGGCAGCTGCTGCTGTAGTAGGAGCTCACCTGGACCCAGCCTGCGGGCGGGTAGGTGGAGGCGCAGGCGTTCACCACGGTGCCGACCGGGAGGCCGGTGAGCTGCTTGATCTGCTTCATGTTCGGGTCGAAGCTCGAACCGCAGCTGAAACTGTTCCACCACTGGACGTCGACGAAGCCGCTCGGGGTGAGCGTGCTTGCGCAGACGTTGGCCACGTCGCCGGGAGCGGCCTGGGCGGGGGACATGGTCAGGGCGAGCGTGGCGGTGGCGAAGCCGACGGCCAGACAGGCGGTACGCAGGCGGGTCATGGGTGGGGACTCCTTCTCGGGGCATCGCGCCGGTGGGTGCAGAAGCATTCCTAACGTGTCATGAGCATCACCGGCAGTAGCTTTCCGGCCCATGTCGACGTCGTGGGCGGGAAACCGCCGTCCCGCAGGGCTGCTGACGCGAGTCGTCCTTCCCCCTTTGCAGGACGCGGCGGGCGGATCCATAGTGGAGAGAGCTGATCAGCACGCTCCGCTCAGATGGAGCCGTCCCGGCGGCGAACACGTGCAGGCCGCCGAGACCAGTCGCTCCGCACAGACCGGAGCCACGCCGGCACGAGGGCGGGAGCCCAGTGGAAGCCGGCCGGGACCGCTGTCACGGCCCCGTGAATTTCTCTCCCCTCAAGCGGAGAGCAGAAGGCCCGGCCGTCAGAGCCGGGCCTTCGCCGTGAGAGCCGGGCCTCCGCCGTCCCGGGGACACTGGTTGAGCCTGCGGCACCGGGGTAGGCGATCAGGAGAGAAGGCCGATGGGCGCGTCATGCGGCGATGCCGCGTGCTCCTGCGTGTGTCCGGAGGTCGACGGGAGCGGTGATGACGTACTCGGGTGCCGAGATCCGGCCGGTTCTGGTGGGTGTGGGCGACCGTGAGGATGAGGAGTACGTCGTCCGCCAGGCGGCCGAGGAGGCCGTACGCCGCGGTACCGGCGTCCGGCTCCTGCACGTGGTGGACTGGCCGCCGCCGGCCGGCGCGGCGCTGTCTCCGCAGGTGGTGGCCCAGACCGTCACCGCACCGTACGTGCTGCTGTTGCAGGCCGAGTACCCTCGGGTTCCGGTGTGGCAGACCTGGGGATCGGGCTCTCCCGCGCCCCTGCTGGTCGAGAATGCCGAGGACGCCGTGCTGTGCGTACTGGGCCACCGCGGACATCGGGGCCCGGCCCGGCTCACCGCGGGTTCGGTGGCCCTGCACGTGGCCGGGCAGGCAAGCTGCCCGGTCCTGGTGGTGAAGCCCGAACGCGAGGCCGAGCACGCCGGAAAGGCCGGCGGGCCGGTGATCGAGCAGGCGGGACGCCGCACCGGGGTGGTCGCCGGTGTCGAGGGAACGGACCCGGCCGAGCAGGTCCTCGACTTCGCGTTCGCCGAGGCGCAACTGCGCGGCACAACCCTGGAGATCGTCCACGCCGACCACCGTCCGCAGGTGCTCCCGCCAGGGCTCGCGCCGCCCGAACAGAGCGACCTGGCCGGTATCACGAATGCCGAGATCCGAGTACTGGAGACCCGGATCGGTCCGCTGCGGGACCGGTACCGCGATGTGCAGGTATCGGTCAGGATCGAGCACACCGGCCCGGTGCCTGCGCTACTCGACGCGGGCCTCGGCGCCGCCGTGGTCGTGGTCGGCTCCCACGGCCGGACCGGAATCCGCAGGCTGATCATCGGATCGGTCAGCAGTGAGATCCTGCACCGGGCCGCCTGCCCGGTCATGGTGGTCCCCGCCGCAGGCCCGCCGGCCGGACACGGAGCCGACGGCTAGCGGACCTCACGGTTCCACCGGCCACTGCCTCGGCGCACCCGAACCACCCGGCCCGGTCTTCGGGGGAATCGCGCGCATGCCCGGCTACCCTTGCACAACGCGAGGGTTACTTGGACGGACCGACGCTTCACCCGCGGTGTCCCAGGCACCTGGCCGCGCCGCCCGCACCGTCGACGGCCTGCAAGCCCGCGCGCCGCGGCCGGTCATGATGTCGGAGCTCACTGCCTGATGAACACTCATATGCCTGCCCGTCGGCGCTGTCCGGCCGTGCTGTCCCTCCTGCTGGTCCTGTCCTTCCTGCCGGTCTCCACCGCCTGCTCCACCTCGACCCGCAGTGCGGCCCCTTCGCCCGCGGTCACCGCACCGGCCCCCGGGACCGTCCCTCCCGGCTCGCCGACCGCTCCCGGGGCCATGGCGAACCTGCTGCCCGGTATGCCGGAGCCGCTGGACCCGCACGACCTCTACGCCGCCGACCGGCCCGGCCAACTGGCGGACACCGTCCGGCAGTTCCCCTCCCGCGTGTATGTTCCCAACACGCGGTCCGACACCGTGAGCGTGATCGACCCCGCCACCTACCAGGTCGTCGACACCCTTCACGTCGGCCGTCAGCCGCAGCACGTGGTCCCCTCCTGGGACCTGAAGACCCTGTGGGTCAACAACGACCTCGGCAACAGCCTCACCCCGATCGACCCGGCGACCGGCAAGACCGGTGAGCCGGTCGACGTGCACGACCCCTACAACCTCTACTTCACGCCCGACGGCAAGTACGCGATCGTGATGGCCTCCGCCGACCGGCAACTGGTCTTCCGCGACGCGCACACGATGGCGGTCGCCAAGTCCGTTCCGGCCGACTGCGCCGGCGTCAACCACGCCGACTTCTCCCCGGACGGCTTGTACTTCATCGTCTCCTGCGAGTTCTCCGGCGAACTCCTCAAGGTCGACACCGCCGCCATGACCGTGCTCGGCAAGCAGAAGCTCCCCTTCAACGGGGCGATGCCCCAGGACGTCAAGATCTCCCCCGACGGACGCACCTGGTACATCGCAGACATGGCGGCCAACGGCCTGTGGGTGCTCGACGGAGACACCTTCGCCGCCCCCACCCTGCTGCCCACCGGCAAGGGCGCGCACGGCCTGTACGTCGGCCGCGACTCCAGGAGCCTCTACATCTCCAACCGCGGCGAAGGCTCCGTCTCCGTCCTCGACCTCGCCACCGGCAGACTTTCCGCCAAGTGGCACATCCCCGGCGGCGGCAGCCCGGACATGGGAGGCGTCTCCGCCGACGGGGCGGTCCTGTGGCTCAGCGGCCGGTACAACTCGGAGGTCTACGCCATCTCCACCGGCGACGGACGCCTGCTGGCCCGGATCAAGGTAGGAGCCGGACCGCACGGCCTGTGCGTCTACCCGCAACCCGGCCGGTACTCCCTCGGCCATACCGGCATCTTCCGCTGACCGCCTTTTCGCCACTCGGCGGGCGGGCCGCAGCCGTGGCGAAGCCGGCACCACGACGGGCGACTCAGTCGAGTTCGACCTCGAAGTCCCAGGTGGTCAGGGGCTTTCCGGCTTTGCCCCAGGTCAGCGTGGAGTGGCCGGCGGCGAAGGTCCCGGCCAGCCGGAGGACGGCGCTGTGCCCGGGGGTGGCCGTGGCCGAGGCCGTGTCGGCGGTGAGCGGGACGGTGCGGCCGAGTTCATCGGTGGCCGTCAGCGCGTCCGCGCTGAGAACGTCACTGCCCGCCGGGACCTGGAGCGTCACCGTGATGGTGCCCCTGGACTGCGTCGGCGGGGCCTTCCCCGGCGCGGGGGCGGGCAGTTCGAGGTCGGGGCCGGTTGCGGTGATCTGCCCCTGCTGCGGCCCGAGGTCCAGCCGGACGGCGTCGCCCATGGCAACCAGCTGGGCGTGGCCCGGGGAGGCGGTGGGCACGATCGGGGAGGCCGGAGGGGTGGGGATCGGCACCCTTCCCAGGTCCGACGCGGTGTTCTGCGTCGAGGAGCACGCGGTGCCCCCGGCCAGCAGGACGGCCAGCAGGACGGCAGCGGCGGCGGGACGGCGGCGGCCGAGGCCGCGCCCATCACGGGCGCGGCCTCGGCCGGTGGAGCGGTGGATCACTTGCCGGCTCCGATTCGCAGGCTGTCGTTCATGGCATTGGCACCGGTGAAGTCGGGCTCCAGCGCCGCGGGTTGGTCCTGCGCCTGCGCGGTGGTGGCGGAGTAGACGCCGTTGCTGCCCATGGCGGCGGGCTGCATCGCCCGGCCGCTCGGGTTGTTGTAGACGTCGGGGCCGAACGGGCGCAGGCCCGGGGCGGCGGCGTACCCGAGGTGGCCGTGGCCGTCGGTGCCGCCGTGGCCGATGTGGAAGAGGTCTTCCATGCTGCGCAGCCACGAGTAGTGGTTGTACGGCTGGTCGCTGATCGTGCCCGGCTTGATGTAGCGGGAGATCAGCACCGAGCCGGTGATGCCGCCGCCGGGGGTGGTGTCCTGGCCGAACGCCTGGTCACCGGGCTGACTGGTGTTGGGGCCCGGCAGCTCGTTGCAGCAGGCGACCACGGACTGGGCGGTGTCGGTGGGGGTGTTGAGCTTCGGGTCGCTGTTGCCGGTGTAGTCGGCGGTGGAGTTGCCGTAGAGCTTGTACGGCGGGAAGGCCTCGTCGAAGGTGATGTCGATCAGGCCGCCGTCCTGGAAGGCGGGGGAGGCCATGATCTGCGGGATCCACTTCTGCAGGAACAGGTCCGAGGCGTACAGGCCGCCCTGGTGGTTGTTCGGGTCGCCCGAGCCGTTGTCGCCCTTGCAGGTGGAGTCGTGCGCGTCGGCGCAGTTGTTCGGCGTGATCCAGGAGAACGAGGGGGTGGTGGACTCGTTCTTGAGGTCCTCGGCCAGGCCGCTCAGCGCCGGGTGCCCTGCCTCGGCGGAACGGCCGTCGAGCGGGGCGACCCTGGCGCAGTCCTTCGGGTGGTCGATCAGCGAGTGGAACCAGGCGGTGGGGTTGTGCTTGGCCACGTACTGGTCCTGCGCGGTGGAACCGGCCGGGTCCGGGACGCCCGCGCCCGACGGGTCTCCCGGGATGCCGCAGCGGTACGGGTCCTCGCGGCCGGGGGTGCTGCCCATGTCCTGCATGTAGGCCTTCCAGGCGACCTTCTTCTGGTCGAGCTGGTTGAACAGGGTGGGCACCGAACTCGGGTAGACGCAGCCGGAGGTGGCGTGGACCTGGCCGTCGGGGGCCGGGGTGCCGGGGGAGACGTTCTTGTACTGCGCGCAGTCCGCCTGGTTGTCCGGTGCGGGGGCCTGGCCGCTGGCCAGGCTGATGTAGTTGTCGAGGCTGTAGTGCCCGGTGCCGTAGTACTGGCGCAGCAGTTCGCCGTACTGGGGAAGGGTCTTCCAGAGATAGCTGTTCTGGTTCAGCCCGCTGAACGAGGCCTCGTAGGACTTGTTCTCCAGGACGATCAGCCAGACGTGCTTGATTTTCGGCGGATGGAATGACTCGGCGTGCGCGTCGGCGCTGCCCGCCCCGGTACTGCCGACCAGCCCGACGGTGGCCAGTGCCACAGCTGCCAGTGTCGCCGCCGTGCGCGACCGTCGGCCCGTGCTTGCCCGGCCAGGCCGGACTCCCCTTATTCTCATGACCACATGCTGGCGTGCACTCTACGCGCGTGCAGCCACCTCGGAGTAAAACTTGTATGAACCTCCGGATTGGGTGGGATCAACTGCCTGGCTCCGGGCACTGGTTGGATCCGGACTGCCTGCGTGAGAAAGTCGTGCCCGTGAAGGCGGCAAAGGGTGGGCGGGACGTGAGGGTTGTGTCGGTACGGTGTGCGTCAGAACCTGGATGCGGCAGGGTGGATGGCCAACGGTTTTCCCGGACGACGAGTTGACTCCGGGGGCGAACCGGGACGGGCTCAGTGAGAGGAGCACGTGGATATATGGACCATCAGGAGCTTCGGCGGCGGTTTTGCGACGCTGACGGCGTGCTCTCTGGGCCGGCCGCCCGCGCCGGGGACGTCTTCACGCTCGCGGAGACGATCCGCGACACCGAGCGACGCCAGGCCGAAGGGATCCGCGCGGGTGTCCCGCTGCGCGGCCAGGTGCAGTTCGACACCCACCTCGCCCAGCGCCGGCAGACGCCCTCCCCGACGTTCCGCGATCATCTGCGAGCCGTGGGCGGCGCCATCGAGGAGTGACCCGGCAGCCCCGGCCGGTCCTGGGCCCGGGGGTGCCGAGCCCCCGGTTCCTTCGCGGTGCGAAGCCCGTCCCAGAGGCCGATCATGGGATCGGAAGCTGCGCCGGGACCCCGTCGAGGGAGGCGACCAATGAGCATCGCCGGAGACTGGTACAACGAGTTCGGATCGCACATGCACCTTACGGCGGAGCCGTCCGGTGGCATCAGCGGCACCTACACCTCCGGTACCGGGCACGCGGTCGGTCGGTACGTGGTCACCGGGCGCTACCACGCGTCCGGCCAGACGGGCCAGGGGGCGGCGGTCGGCTGGACGGTCGCGTGGCACAACCAGCAGAGCGACGCGGGATCCGTGACCAGCTGGACCGGTCAGTACTTCGAGAACGAGGAGCGGATCCTGGCGACCTGGCTGCTCACCAGGCCTGCGACCGCGGCGGACGTGTGGGAAGCGACCACGGTCGGTCAGGACGTGTTCACCAGGGAGCGGCCGGCAGCCGAGGACCCCACGGGCATTGCGTGAGCCGTTGCGAGCTGCACGGCCGTCCGAGGACGGGAGCCGGCGGATGCCGCACACCCCCACCGCCACCATCGAACGGCTGGTCCACCTGGTCCAGTTGGCGGCGACGGCCCTGAGCCGGGTGTCGAAGGCGGCGCTCGACGCGGAGGGCAGCAGGGCCGAGCAGGAACTGGCGGCTGCCGAGTCGGTGCTTGTGCCGCTCCACGAGGAGATCGAGGACGGCGCCTCCGTCCTGCTGGCAGGTCGGGGGCCGGTGCCGGAGGACCTGCGGGAGGTCGTGGCGGACGCCCATGTCGGGGGTGATGTGCAGCAACTGACCGATCTCGCCCGCCGGGTGGGCGAGATCGCCTGGGCCCGTCGCTCCAGGGGGCCGTTCCCGGACCCGGTGCGCCAGCCGCTGCGCGGGATGAGCTCGCTGGCCGTGGAGATGGTCGCGAAGGCCGGTGGCGCACTGCAGCAAGCGGCTCCCGAGACCATCGCCGACCTGCACGGCGGACTCAACGAGATCGGCCAGCGACAGCGGCTGCTGTACGGGCAACTGCTCGCGGCAGAGCCGCCGTTCGACCGGGTGGACGTGGTCGACGCGGTACTGCTGGGCTGCTGCTTCGAATGCTGCGCGGGCCACGCGCTGTCGGTGGCCAGACACGCGGTGCTGTTCACCGCGAGGCCCTGGGCCCTGTCCGGGCAACGGTCTTCCGGCAGACGGTGACCGTGCGCAGTCATGTCGTGTTTGCGGCATCTGTCGGACGGGCCGGATACTCGAAGCCGCGGCATCTGCCGCGCGTGTTCCCTCGCGGGAGGCAGCTGTGGCAGCACCGGGCTGGCAGTTCTGGGTGGACCGCGGAGGCACCTTCACCGACATCGTCGCCCTGCGCCCCGACGGCCGCCTCGTCACGCACAAGCTGCTCTCGGAGAACCGCCGGCGCTACCGTGACCCGGCCGTGGCCGGCATCCGCGCGCTGCTCGGCCTCCCTCCCGACCGGCCGCTCGTCGACGCCGCCATCGAGGCGGTACGGATGGGGACCACCGTCGCCACCAACGCCCTGCTGGAGCGCACCGGCGAGCGGACGGTACTGGTGATCACCGGCGGGTTCAGGGACGCCCTGCGGATCGGCTACCAGAACCGTCCGCAGATCTTCGCCCGCGAGATCACCCTCCCCGAGCTGCTGTACGAGCGGGTGATCGAGGCGGACGGGCGGATCACCGCCGACGGCACCGAGCTGCGACCGCCCGACCTCGACCGACTCGCCGGGCAACTGCGGAGCGCGTACGACGACGGCGTGCGATCCGTCGCCGTGGCCTGTCTGCACAGTCACCTCCACCCGGCGCACGAGCGGGCGATCGGCGAGCTCGCCCGCCGGATCGGCTTCCCGCAGGTGTCGCTGTCCAGCGAGGTCAGCCCGCTGATGAAGCTGGTGCCTCGCGGGGACACCACGGTGGTGGACGCGTACCTCTCACCGGTGCTGCGCCGCTATGTCGAGGAGGTCGCCGAGGAGCTGCACGGGGTGCGGCTGATGTTCATGCAGTCCAACGGCGGGCTGGCCGAGGCGGGGCACTTCCGGGGCAAGGACGCGATCCTGTCCGGACCGGCCGGGGGCATCGTCGGTATGGCTCGGATGTCGGAACTGGCCGGCTACCGGCGGGTGATCGGCTTCGACATGGGCGGCACCTCCACCGACGTGTCGCACTACGCGGGCCGGTACGAGCGGGTGCTCGCCACTCAGGTCGCCGGAGTGCGGCTGCGGGCGCCGATGCTGGCGATCCACACGGTGGCCGCGGGCGGCGGCTCGGTGCTGCACTTCGACGGCAGCCGCTACCGGGTGGGCCCCGACTCGGCCGGGGCCGACCCCGGCCCGGCCTGCTACCGGGGTGGCGGCCCGCTCACCCTCACCGACGCCAACCTGATGCTCGGCCGGATCCAGCCCGCCCACTTCCCCCAGGTCTTCGGCCCCGACGGGGACCAGCCGCTCGACCTCGACACCGTCCGGCGGGCCTTCGCCGAGCTGGGCGAGCGGATCCGGGAGCAGAGCGGCGACGACCGCTCGCCCGAACAGGTCGCCGAAGGCTTCCTGCAGATCGCCGTGGCCAACATCGCCAACGCGGTGAAGCGGGTCTCGGTCCAGCAGGGGCACGATGTCACCCGGTACGCGCTGACCACCTTCGGCGGCGCCGGGGGCCAGCACGCCTGTGCGGTCGCGGACGCGCTGGGCATCCGCACCGTGCTGGTGCCGCCGATGGCCGGCGTGCTCTCCGCACTCGGCATCGGACTGGCGGACACCACGGTGATGCGCGAACAGTCGGTGGAGGTCCCGCTGGGGCCCGGGGCGATGACACGGATCCGGACGGTCGCCCGGGAGCTGACGGCTGCGGCCCGCACGGAGGTGCTGGCGCAGGGCGTGCCCGAGGAACGTGTCCGGGTCGTGTGCAGAGCGCAACTGCGCTACGACGGCACCGACACCGTGGTCCCGGTGGACCTGGCGGAGCCGGACGCGATGGCCGAAGCCTTCGAGGCGAGCCACCGGGCGCTGTACTCGTTCCTGATGGACCGTCGGATCATCGTCGAGGCACTGTCGGTGGAGGTGACCGGACTCAGCGAGCAGCCCGACCTGAGCGGGCTCGGCGAGGCCGGTGCAGGACCGGCCGGTCCGCCCGGGCAGGTGCGGCTCCACGCGGACGGCGCCTGGCGGCCCGCCGGGCTGCACCGGCGGGAGGCGCTGCGGCCGGGTGACCTGGTGACCGGCCCTGCGGTCGTCACCGAGGCCGGCTCCACCACGGTGGTGGACGACGGCTGGCGGGCGACGGTGAGCGGACTCGGCCATCTGCTGCTGGAGCGGGTGAGCGCCCCGGCCGACAGCGCGGTCTCCACCGAGGCCGACCCGGTGCTGCTGGAGATCTTCAACAACCTCTTCATGTCCATCGCCCAGCAGATGGGTGTGCGACTGGAGTCCACCGCGCAGTCGGTCAACATCAAGGAACGGCTTGACTTCTCCTGCGCGCTCTTCGACCCGGACGGGAACCTGGTGGCCAATGCCCCGCACATTCCCGTCCACCTCGGTTCGATGGGGACCGCGGTCAAGGAGACCATCCGGCGCCGGGGCAGCTCGATGCGCCCCGGCGACGCCTACGCCGTCAACGACCCGTACCACGGCGGCACCCACCTGCCGGACATCACCGTGGTCACACCGGTCTTCGGCACCGGCGGCCGGGGCGGGATCCTGTTCTTCGTCGCCTCACGCGGACACCACGCGGAGATCGGCGGACTCACCCCGGGCTCGATGCCGGCCGCCAGCCGCCGGATCGAGGAGGAGGGCGTACTGTTCGACAACTGGCTGCTGGTCCAGGCCGGCCGACTGCGCGAGGCCGAGACGCTGCGACTGCTCGCCGAGGCGCCGTACCCCTCGCGCAACCCCGCCACCAACCTCGCCGACCTGCGGGCGCAGATCGCCGCGAACCACAAGGGCGTCGAGGAGCTGGGCGCGATGATCGACCACTTCGGACTGGACGTGGTGCAGGCCTACATGCGGCACGTCCAGGACAACGCCGAGGAGGCCGTACGCCGGGTGATCGACCAACTCCACGACGGCGCATACCGATACGAGACCGACTCCGGCGCGGTGATCAGCGTCAGCGTCACCGTGGACCGTGAACACCGCTCGGCCACGGTGGACTTCACCGGAAGCTCGCCGCAGCTGGACAGCAACCTCAACGCGCCCTCCTCGGTCGCCACCGCCGCCGTGCTCTATGTCTTCCGCACCCTCGTCGCCGACGACATCCCGCTCAACGACGGCTGCCTGCGGCCGCTGCGCATCGTCGTCCCACCGGGGTCGATGCTGGCGCCCAGCTACCCGGCCGCCGTGGTGGCCGGCAATGTCGAGACCTCACAGGCCATCGTCGGCGCCCTCTACGCGGCCCTGGGCGTCCAGGCCGAGGGCTCGGGAACGATGAACAACGTCAGCTTCGGCAACCAGGAGTATCAGTACTACGAAACCCTCGGGTCGGGCTCCGGAGCGGGTGACGGCTTCGACGGGACCTCGGTGGTGCAGACCCATATGACCAACTCCCGGCTGACCGATCCCGAGGTGCTGGAATGGCGGCTGCCGGTGCTGCTGGAGGAGTTCGCCATCCGGCACGGAAGCGGTGGCGAGGGCCGCTGGCGAGGCGGTGACGGAGCGGTACGGCGGCTGCGGTTCCGTGAGCCGATGACCGTCAGCGTGGTGTCCAGCCACCGCAGGGTTCCGCCGTACGGGATGGCGGGCGGGGCGCCGGGAGCGCTCGGCAGCAACCGGGTGGAACGCGCGGACGGCTCCGTGGCGCGGCTGGCGGGCTGTGACTGGGCCGAGGTGGCTGCCGGGGACGTCCTGGTGGTCGAGACGCCCGGGGGCGGCGGCTACGGGCCTCGGGGAGGCTGAGCGGCCCGCACGAGTTCCGCCCGGAGGGCGCGCAGAATCGAGGCAGGGATCCGCCGTCCGATTCATCTGCAGCGCAGGAGGGCAGTGATGGATGCGACCGAGCTCCGCGAGTCCGAGCAGCCCGTACGGGTCTTCCTGCTGGACGATCACGAGGTGGTTCGGCGCGGGGTCCGTGACCTGCTGGAGGCCGAGCCGGACATCGAGGTGGTCGGTGAGGCGGGGACCTGTGCGCAGGCCCTGGCCCGGGTGCCGGCGCTGCGCCCGCAGGTGGCCGTGCTCGACGTACGGCTGCCGGACGGCGACGGGGTCGGTGTCTGCCGCGAGCTGCGCGACCGGTTGCCGGAGCTGGTCTGCCTGATGCTGACCTCCTTCGACGACGACGACGCGCTGCTGGACGCGATCATGGCGGGTGCCGCCGGATATGTGCTGAAGCAGGTCAAGGGCAGCGACCTGGTCAGCGCCGTGCGGACGGTCGCCTCGGGCCGGTCGATGCTGGACCCGGCCACGACCCGCAAGCTGATGGAGAACCTGCGCCACCGCGACGAGGGCGACAGCGACTCCGCCCTCGCCCGGCTGACCCCGCGCGAGCGCGAGATCCTGGCCCTGGTCGGCGAGGGCAAGACCAACCGGCAGATCGGCCAGGAGCTCTACCTCGCCGAGAAGACCGTCAAGAACCACGTCTCCCGGATGCTCGCCAAACTGGGGGTCGAACGCCGCCTCCAGGCCGCCGTCATCGCCGCCCACGCCGAGGCGGCGCACCCCGAGCACCCCCGCTGAGTCTGCCCGCCCGGAGCGCGGGCGAGGGCAGACTCGTTCTCCGCAGCCGAAGAGGAACCTGATCGCCTGCCTGATCGGGCTCTCCACGAATCTGGGGCTGCACGGGATGGCCGCGTCCTGTGGCATCCCGTACGACGTGCTGGCGTGGACCGCGGAGTGGTACATCCGCGAGGAGACGCTGCGCGAGGCGAACATCTGCCTGGTCAACTACCACCATCAGCTGCCCATGACGGCGATGTTCGGGTCGGGCACGCTGTCGTCGTCGGACGGGCAGCGGTTCCCCACCCGGGGCAAGTCGATCACCGTGCGGCACCTGAACAAGTACTTCGTCGCCGAGGGCATCTCCACCTACACGCACGTGTCGGACCAGCACTCGACGTTCGGCACGAAGGTGATCGTGGCTATGCACCGGGAGGCGCACTACGTGTTGGACGAGATCCTGGGCAACGCCACCGACCTGCCGATCACCGAGCACGCCACGGACACGCATGGCGTGACCCTGGTCAACTTCTCTCTGTTCGACCTGGTGGGCAAGCAGCTCTCTCCGCGTATCCGCGACCTGGGCGAGATCACGCTGTACAGGACGGGCGCCAAGGCCGACTACGAGGACCGCTTCCCCACCGCAGGGCCGCTGTTGACGAAGAAGGCCAACCTCGACCTGGTCGCCGACCACTGGGACGACCTGTTGCGCCTCGCGGGATCGCTGAAGTACGGGCACGCCACCGCCTCCCTGATCGTCGGCAAGCTCTCCTCCTCCTCCCGGCGGAACGCGCTTACCGCCGCGCTGAAGGAGTACGGGGCTATTTGCCGCACGATCTACGCGGCGAAGTACCTGTCGGACGAGGGCTACCGGCGCAAGATCGCCCGGCAGCTGAACAAGGGCGAATCCATCCACGCCCTGCGCCGCCAGCTCCACTACGCCCGCGAGGGCAAGATCACCCGCCGTCAGCCCGAGCAACAAAACGAGCAGGCGTGGTGCCTGACCGTCGTGACGAATGCCGTCATCTGCTGGCACACGGAGTACATGGGACTGGCCGTGAACGAGCTACGCGGCGCGGGACGCGAGGTGGACGCCGAGGTGCTGGCGCACATCTCCCCGGCCCGCAGCTCGGCGGTCAACTACTACGGCTCCATCACCGTCGACTACGACCGCGAACTCGCCCAGCTCGACGAACGCGGTCACCGGCCGCTGCGAACCGTGACCACCGACGATCCCGTCGCCGGCCTGGGCTGGGCACCAAGGATTCCACGCATCACGAGTTGTCCGATCTTGATCCGCAGTGTCCTAAAGCCGAGTCGCTGCCTTGGCGATCTACGCTGTCACCGTTGCCCATTACGTTCAACGGCCCGGCGTCCTGGGGGAAGCCTCGAAGTGTTTCCCCGGATCGATCCCGCCGCCTGCAGAGGGGACAGTGCGATGGATGCTGACATCCGGACCAGAGCCGCAGTCGAGGAACACTGGCGGGCATCGGAAGGTGGGGATACCGAAGCCGAGCACGCCATCTACGCGGCGGACGCGATCCTCGACTACCCCCAGTCAGGTGAACGATTCCGGGGCCGCGCGACGATTTCGGCGCAACGTGGCGGACACCCTGCCAGTCGGCACTTCACTGTCCACCGGATCGTTGGCAGCGGGGATCTGTGGGTGAGCGAGTGCGTCATCATGTACGACGGGGTGCCCACCTGCTCAGTGAGCATCATGGAATTTGCCCACGGGCATGTGGTGCACGAGACGCAGTACTTCGCGGACGCCTTCGGTGCGCCTGAATGGCGGACAGCACTCGCGGAGCCGATGCCGGGCAGGAATATCGCCAAGGCCTGACCCAGGGCTAGCTTCGATCGTTCTTCGGCCGCGGGAGTCTCTGCGTGGGTGGTCTTGAGGTACTGCCCGCGCTTTGGCAGCGCCGGCGTCGCCGGGTTTCTAGGGTGTGGTGGTTGCGGTGCGGTAGAACTTGGCTGCGGTGACGGTGGCGGGGACGCCGAGTTCGGTGGCGACCGCGCTGATCGCGCTGTCGCCGACGGTGAGGTCGGCTTGGCCGTCGGTGGTGAAGTACGGTGCGATGAACCTCTCGTGGTGGGCTCGGACTTCATCCTCGGTCTGTCCGCCGAGGAACGTCCGCATGTGCCGCACCGTGGTGTCGGGGTCGTTGTGGATCACCTGCAGGGCGCGCCGGTGGGCTCGTACGACGGCCTGGACCGCGGGGTCGTCCGGGGAGATGTAGGTGGGGTCAACGGCCACACCCACGGTGGGGATCTGGAAGTGGTCGCCGACCCAGGCCAGCACCTGCCAGCCGTGCTCGGCGGCGACCGCCTCAGGTGCCATGGTGCTGCCGACGTAGGCGGCGTCGATGCTGCCGTCGTGCAGGTGGCGCAGGTCCATGCCGTAGTCGCCGGGATAGCGGACAACGGTGTGGACGTCGCGGTCCGGGTCGAGGCCGGCCTGACGCAGCACGATCCGGGCGAAGCACCCGGGTGGGGTGTGGGGGGCGTGGACCGCGAGCCGTTGACCGGCCAGGTCGGCCAGGGAGGTCAGGCCGGGGCGGGCGAGGAACCAGAACAGCGGGCGGTGGGTGTTGACATTGAGTGCGACCCACGGGGTGCCGTCGGTCAGCCGGGACAGCAGTGCCCTGCCGAGCCCGATGGTGGCGCAGCGGCGCAGGCGCTCAACGTCCCAGGAGCAGCCGTCGCGCAGCGCGACGTGGACGCCCTCGTCGGCGTAGAAGTCCTCCTGGTCGGCGATGTAGGCGGCCAGTTCCTCGTGCAGGCCCCGCCCGACATACGCGAGATCGATCGTGTACATGAAGCTCTTCCTTGATCGTGTCATCGCCGCGCCGTCCCGCGCGGGCGCGGTACGGCGCGGCGTATGGTGCTGAGGTGACCGTGCGGCAGATACCGGTCGGGCTGTCAGTCCATCGACATTCCGCCGTTGACCGCGGCCGTGGTGCCGGTCATGAAGGCGTTGTCCTCGCCGGCGTAGAAGGCGACCGCTTGGGCGACATCGGTCGGGCGTGCCAGGCGGCCCATGGGGGTGAGGGCCACCTGCCGCTGCTTGATCTTCTCGTCGAGCGCGGACCCCATGCGGGTGTCCTCCACCGGGCCGGCTGCGACGATGTTGACCGTGATGCCCTGCGGGCCCAGTTCCTGGGCGAGGTAGCGGGCGAACTGCTCCAGGGCGGCCTTGGCCGCGCCCAGTGCGATCATGCCCTGGCGGGGCCGGCGGCTGAGGCCGGTGCTGATGTAGATGATGCGTCCCCAGCCCTGTTCGCTCATGGCGGGCAAGACGGCCTTGGTAACCGCGAACGCCGCATGCATCTCTGCGTCGATCTTGCCGCCCAGTTCTTCCCACGTCATGTCCTGGAACGACTTGACCGCATACGGGATGAGCGCGTTGTGCACCAGCACGTCGATGCCGCCCCAAGCCGCCTGGACCCGCTCAATCATGCCCTCGATCGCCGCCGGCTCGCGCACGTCGGCCTGCACGGCCATGGCCTGGCCGCCTGCCGCCTCGATGTCGGCCACGACCTCCTCGGCCGCCTTGGTGTTGCGGAGGTAGTTGACCACCACGCGCATCCCTCGCGCGGCCAGAAGGCGCGCGGTGGCCGCGCCGATTCCGCTGCTGGCCCCTGTCACCAATGCCACTCCGCCGGTTGCCCCGGTCATGAGCCCACCTCCTGTTCGTCGTCGCGTGCCGTCGGAATGACCGCCCGGAGTCCTTCGCCGTCGGTGCCGGGGTCTGCTGAGCGGATCGCCCCGTGGAGCACGGTGTCGACGGTCGCCCGCAGCAGATCGGCCGCGGTCCAGTCGAGTTCGTGCGGCAACTGCGAGTTGAGCAGCCGCTCCAGCGCGCCGCGGGTGATCTCACTCAGCAGCTCGGGCGGTGCCGACAGCAGTCCCTGCCGGTGCCCGTCCCGGAACAGCTCGTCGAGCCTCCGGTAGACCATCGCATCCGCACGCTGCTCCACGTACCGGCGTAGCATCGCATCACCCCGCCCCGTCGCGAGCTGAGCTGCGCCGATGCGCCCGAGCTCGCTGCCTGCGGCGATCAGGAAGCGCTGTACCCGCACATCGAAGGGCTGCCCTTCCGCGCCCTCGGCCGCTGCCACCAGCGTGCGCTCTACCGCCGCGAACTGCCGATCCAGCACCGCGGCCAGCAGGCTGCGCTTGTCTGGGAAGTGACGGTAGAGCGTCTTCTTGCTCATCCGGAGCTCACGGGCGAGATCGTCCATGCTGACCCGCCCGGAACCCGGGGCGAGGAACAGTCGGCCGGCCGCCTCCACGATCACGTCAGCGCGCTGCTCGCCACCGTCGAAAACTTGAGAAACTGATTTAGTTTCCATAGTTTCCACGGTGGCTCCCCATCCCTGCGCTGTCAAGACGCACCTTCTGGGCAGGTGGGGTTACGTGACCGAATGCCCTGGCCGGGAACGTGGACGGATCGCGCCGGGCGCGACCGGACGCCGAGCGTGCCTGGACACGAGCTGTCGGGCGTCGTTGCCGAACTCGGGTACGGCACCACCGGTCTCTCGGTGGGCCAGCGGGTGTTCGGGCTGGCCCACTGGACCCAGGACGGCTCGCTGGCCGAGTACACCGCGGTGGAGGCTCGCAATCTGGCCCCGCTTCCGGCGGACGTCGACCACACGGCGGCCGCCGCACTGCCGATCTCGGGGCTGACCGCCTGGCAGGCCCTGTTCGACCACGGCAGGCTTACCGCGGGGCAGACCGTCCTGGTCCACGGGGTCGCGGGCGGTGTGGGGTCGATCGCGGTGCAGCTCGCGCGTGAGGCGGGGGCGCGGGTGATCGGCACGGGCCGGGCCGGCGACCGGGGCACCGCTGTCGGGCTGGGCGTGGATGCCTTCGTGGATCTGCAGGCCGATCGGCTGGAGGGCGTCGGGGAGGTCGATCTGGTCCTCGACGTGATCGGCGGCGAGGTCCAGGAGCGCTCGGCCCCGTTGGTGCGGGCCGGGGGCACGCTGGTCACCATCGCCTCGCCGCCCGAGGTCCGTCCGCGGGACGGGCGGGCCGTCTTCTTCGTCGTCGAGCCCGATCGTGCCCGGCTCGCGGACCTGGTCCAGCGGCTCAGGGACGGACGGCTCAAGCCGATCGTCGGCGAGGTCAGGGCGCTGGCCGAGGCGCCCGCCGCGTTCGCCCCCGGCCGCCACGCCCGTGGCAAGACCATCATCCGGGTCATGGAGGGCGGATAACCGGCGGCAGAGCGCGCGGACGCCTGCCCCCCCAGGCCTCCTTCACGGCCCGAAGCCCGCGCCGTACTTGCGCTGCTATGCCCGGTTCATCATCCCGGGCCGCACTCGGCGGCCGCCGCGGTCGTCGGCGAGGTCCCGCTCAAGCGACTCAGGCACGCCATCGCCTGTTTTCCGACCGTCAGCGAGATCTGGCCCTTTTCCTCGCCGCCTGCCAACGCAACCGCACCTGAGCACTCTCTGTGCGGCTCCTACTCGACCGCCGTGTTCATAGGTGTTCGCTCGTGAAACACGGCGACGGTCGCCGGTCATGCTGCGGGTTCCATGTTTCATGAGTTGTTGCAAACGGCTGGACGGCTGAAACACCCTCATGAAACAGTCAGGGCTTTTCCTCGCCCCGGGCGTGGCCAGCGTGCCGGCCTAGCGGACCGCAGGGACGGACAGTCGAAGGCCAGCCCCCGCCACACGCGGGGGCTGGCCTTCGTCGTGCTCAGTGCGCCGCGCGCACCGCCGAGACCAGTCCGCCGGCGCCCTCGTCCTGCTGCGGCGGGGTGAGCACCGGACGGCCGTAGGCCTCGGCGCGCTCACGCAGGGTGAAGGTCTCCGCCTCCCAGCCGAGGCCGTCCAGCCAGCCGACCGGGTCCTCCGGCATCTCCCAGACCCACATCGACGCTGCCGATCCCGGAGCGGCGTCCCCGCGGAAGCGTTCGACCACACCGCGCGAGCCCAGTGTCAGGCCGATCCTGCTGCCTGCAGCGGACAGCGCGCCGACCCGTTCGAGCAGCGACTGCACCACGTCCTCGGGCAGATAGATCAGCAGTCCCTCGGCGATCCACACCGTCGGCTGCGCCGGATCGTGCCCGGCCGCGGCCAGGGCGCCGGGCCAGTCCTCGCGCAGGTCGACCGGGACGGTGATCCGCTCGCAGCGCGGAACGGCCCGCTCCTGACGCAGCACCGAGGCCTTGAAGCCCAGCGGTTCGGCTGTGTCGACCTCGAACAGCCGGGTCCCCGCAGGCCAGTCCATCCGGAAGGCCCTGCTGTCCATCCCGGCTCCGAGCAGCACGACCTGCCGGACGCCGGACGCGACCGCCCGGTCCAGCAGGTCGTCCAGGAACTTCGTCCGGATGACGATCGAGAAGGCCACACCGAGCCAGCGGCGCCGCGCCGCCTCGTCCGCGCGCGGGGGCGGCGGCGTCCCGGGGCCTCTCCCGCCGGCCGTGGCGAAGGCCAGCGCCAGCGGGTCCCGGAACAGCGGCTGCTCGCGTGCCGTCTCCATCGCCCTCACCCGGGCCACGCCCACGGCTGTGGCCCACACCCCGGACGGCTCGACCCGTCCCGCCGCATCAGTCATGCGTTCAGCCTAGCTAGGCCGCCGGGGCGTCACACCGGCGCGGTGGGAAACAGCGCTCCGGGGGCCAGGTCCAACCTGGTCGACCAGCGGTGAAACAAGGACGTGGCACGTTTCGCTCGTATTCCGGCCCCACCCCTACTCCGAGTCGGCCGCGTCGCTAGGGCTGCTGTCCTTGATCCCGAGCTTCGATTCTGCGGTCGTCCAGTCCGTGGCGATGGCCTGCTGCGCAGCAGCGAGGGTGGTCTTCCCCTTGCAGATCGCGGTGTGTAGGTGCGTCTCGACGCTGTCCTTGGGGTTGTTCGGGCCCTTGCCCGGAACATGACCCGGCGACGGCGGCTCCACCCACAGGTTCCGCGGGTCGTTCGGGTCACCGCCCAACTGCAAGCTGATCAGGTGGTCGTACTCACCATCACCCATCGGACCCGTGTACCCGTACGAGGCGGCGTTGGCCGTCTTCTCCTTTCCGGTGATGTTCACCGGCGGGCGGATCGTGGAGGTGTACCCGCCCGGCTTGCAGATCGTGTCCTTGATGTTGGCCTGGGTGACCGCCGGGCTGACCGCACCCGGCGTACAGGTCGGATCAGGCAGCGGCGGCACCGACGTCGTCGGCCGGTCTCCCGACCCGAGCGATGGGGGTATCCGGCCGGTCAACCGGGCAGACGGACGGTGCTGGAGGTGATTGTGATGATTGCGGCACTGGGCCGGTACCTCGCCCGTCTGTCGGCAGGTCCGCCTGTCCGTGCGGCTGAGCAGGCCGGGGCGGGGCCCGGAAGCAGTCGGCGGCTCCGGCCGAGGGCTGGACGGTGGCCGCGCGTGAGCATGCCGAGCAGGTGTTCGCCGTCACCCTCTTCGTCGCGCTGGACCACGGCTCGGCACTGCGCAGCCTCGAGGTGCGGCGGACAGAGTTCCTCCTCCCCGTCATGAGCGCTTCCGCAGGGGTGGTGGCGGACGTACTCGGGAGGCAGCAAGCCCGCAGGGCGGGCGCCGACGCACCCCGCCACGTCTCCGTCTGACGGTGCGCGAGGCAGCGGGAGCGGGCGGGGACGGCGAGTCGACCGGCCACCACGGAGACGAGCGCACGACCTGCCGTACCGGCCCGGTGGACCGCAGCCGGCCGACCGGCTGCGGTCGGGGAACCCCGATGCCCGGACTGTCGTACCCACCGGCTAGCTTCCGTTCAGACGAAGAGAAGTGAGGAGTCGGCACGTGGGGGACATCGAACGCACCGCGATCGCGGCCGCGTACCAACTGGCGGAGCCGTCGATGATCGGCGTGCTGATGGGGCGGTCGCGCGGCGGGACGGTGGAGCTGCTGCGTCACGAGTACGAGCTGCCGCGGCGCCTCACGGACGCGGTCATCGCCTCCGGCGACCAGGAGTTGCAGGTCGCGCTGGCAAGCAACCACTCGGGCGCGGCCGGCATGCGCAAGGCGCACCTGCGCCTGGCTCGGCTGGGCGACCCCGAGGTGGGGCGCGCACTGTACAAGGCGCAGTGGTGGGCCGACAGTTCGGACGAGATACGGGCCGCCGTGCTGGCCGGCGCCGATCCGGCGGACCCGGCGTGGCGGTCGCCGGGCGGGCTGGTCGACGAGGTGCTCGACGCGTCCGGTCGGAACGTCCGGCTGCCGGCGCTCCGGGCGCCGTTTCCCGAGCTGGTCGCATGCGCCCTGCACCAGCACGGCGAGATCCTGCCGCCGTCGATGGTGGTCGCGGCGTGCCGGGCCGTGCTCGTCCACGGTGGCCGGGACTCGCTCTCGGCGCTCGCCGATCTCGTCCCCGACTGGAACGAGTTGGGCCACCCGGGGCTGGCCGCACTGCTGCGCCGAGCCGTGGCCGACCCCGACCCGGCCGCCGTCCTGCACGGTGAGCCCTCGGCCACCGACGAGATCATGTACCTGGCACGCACGCACGCAGGCTGGAGGCTTCCCCAGGGCGTCCCGGTGGCCTGGGACGAGGTGTGCGCCGAGCACCGCCGCCGGCCCTTCTCACCTGACGCGATCATGGCTCTCAACCGGTTCCCCGGCTGCCCGCAGGACTTGGCCGTGGCGGGCTTCCGCGCCGACCCGGCCGGTACGATGGCGCGAGGCGGGGGGCCGCTGCCGCCGTCGGTGCTGATCGAACCCGACCTCGCCCTCGACCCCTACCTCGCCTCGTACCGCCTCAGTCAGGCCCTCCGAGGCGGCTTCGCCGAAGGCTGGCTGTCCGCCGGGTGGATGCTGGCCGAGGTCCGGCCCGCCGCTCTCGCACTGGAGTGCCTGCCGGAGGTCACGACGGCCGACGAGGGCGTGCGCAAGGCGGTCGGGGAGCTGGTCGCCCCGCTGGGCGCGGACCCGGCCGCCTGGATCGCCCTCTACCGCCTGGTCGGCCGGTTCCAGGGCCCGGCCGAGGCTCTGGTGGCGGCAGCCTGCGCCGAGGCCGAGCGCGGTGCGGCCGCGTCGTGGCCCCGCCCGCTCGCCGCCGCGTTCCCGTCCCGCGAGCCGGAGTCCGCCCGCAGGATCTTCCAGGTTCTCCTCGAGCACGCCGAGCAGCACGTGCAGGAGGCCCTGGTCCCGTACCTCGACGGCCGTGCGATCCAGCATCTGCTGGTCTTCGGGCACCCCTCGCGGCGGGTGCGCGACCGCATCACGGCTGTCCACGGCAGGCCGTCGCAGATCGGGCACGCCTCCCGCTGGGACCTGCCCGCCGAGGCGGTGGAGGAGCTGCTGGATCTGGACGACCCCGAGGTCAACGCGAAGCTCTACATCTACGGCGCGATCGCCCAGCAGGAGCGCATGCGGATACTCGCAGGCCGGGGCCGTCGGGGTGACAGTGTCCCGGTTGCCCCCGGGTTGCTCGACGACCTCCTCGAGGTCAAGGCGGCCCACCGCCGCGACTGGCTCACGGCCGGCCATCTCTCCGGGGACCCTCGGGTACTGAGGGTGACGCTCAGCAGGTGCAGGCTGCACACGGAGGGCGGCCGGCTGCGCACCCTGATCCGGCTGTGGGAACGGCACGGCCCGCAGGAGGTCGAGTCCTTCCTGGACGAGCAGCGGTTCCCCGGCCGCAGCAACCCCAAGCACCCGCTGCCCGCCACCACGCACAAGACCGTACGGCAGGCCCTGGCCGCGCCCGACGGGCTGGCTGTGCTCCGGTCCCGGCTCGCCGCGGAGGAGGCCCCCGAACGGCTGGTGGCACTGCTGCGCAAGGCAGCCGCCGGTTCCGTCGCCGACCGGGTACGGCACCTGGTGGCGGAGGGCACCGTCCTGCCCTGGCCGCAGCTGACGCAGGCTCACACCGCCGAACCGTTCTCGGCGAGCCTGCTCGCCGCCCTCGGTGCGGTGCGGGACTGCCCCCGGATCCTCCTCCTGGCGGCGCTGCGCGCGCAGGTGCTGCAACCTCGCGCCGAAGGCATGGACTGGCTGTCCCAGGCCCTGGACGACGGCCGGCTGACCACCGCCGACGTCCTCCAGCACGCCCGCCCGGCCCCCACCGTCCTTGCCTTCCTCACCGCAACGGACATCAACTACCGCCCGGCCGTCCCCCGTTGGCGGCCGCCCCACCGCGAGGCGGCCGAGCTGCTCCGGGAGCACCTGGGTGCCGACCCCGAGGCATGGGCAGCCGCCCTCCACCTGCTCCCGGGCTTCACCGGCTCACTCCCGGAGCTGCTCGCCACCACGGCGGCCGCCGGTGCCTGAACCGTCGCCCTCGGGTCATCGGGTCAGGCGGGGCGGTGATCGCGGGGAAGGCTCGTCAGGACGCTCAGCGCAAGAACGGCGACCGCGGCGGCGAAGACCGTTCCGGCGGTGCGCAGCCCGGTGTCCACGATGAGCACACCCACGCCGATCGCCGGCAGTGCCAGCATGACGTAGAGCACCGCGAACAGCGCCGAGAACGCCTGGCCGCGCACCGCTGCCTCGACCCGCCCGGTGATCAGCGCGATCCCGTCGCCGAGCGCGAGGCCGCCGGCGAGTCCGACGATCACCGCGGCGGCGACCAGCGGGGCGAGTGCCGCGGTGAGCATCGCGGCCGCGATCAGCGCGGCGGCGGCGACCAGTCCCAGGCAGGCGATCGGCAGCACCGCCCGGGGTGCCAGCACCCGGGCCAGGAGCTGGCCGGCGCCCGCGCCCAGGAAGGCGAGGGCCATCGTGGCCCCGGACAGTGCCGGGGTGTTCAGCTTCAGGACGGTGGCGAAGAAGAGGCCCGCGGTGGCGGTGAGAACACCGAGCACCGCGAAGCCCGCCCCCGCCGCGAGGGCGCAGCGGATGAACGGCGCGCGGATCCCGGCGGGGATCCTGGGCAGCGAGAGGGCGAACAGGTGCCCGCTCGTGCGGCGGGGGACGGTCTCCGGCACCCAGGCCAGGAGCAGCAGGGTGAGCACGACGAGGGCGGCGTCGACGTACCAGACCAGTCGCAGGGGTTCGGGGGCCCACTCCGCCATGATCCCGGCGAGCAGTGGGCCGCCGGCCAGGCCGCCCATATTGGCGGCCAGCGCGATCCGGCCCGCCCTGACCTGTTCGCCGGGCGCGGCGAGTTCCGTGAGGTGGGCGGTGGCCGCCCCGGTGACCAGGGCGGCGGAGAGCCCGGAGAGCACCCGGCCGAGAAGGAGGATCGCCAGGCTGTCCGCCGCCAGGAAGACGCTCGCGGCCGCACCGGCCAGCACCAGTGCGGCGGCGGTCACCGGTCGGCGGCCCAGCCGGTCGGAGAGCGAACCGAAGCAGAGCAGACCCGCGACGACGCCGAGCGCGTAGACCGCGAAGGCGACCGTGACCATCAGCGAGGAGAAGCCGAAGGCCTGCTCGTACCGGGGGTAGAGCGGGGTGGGGACGGTCGTGCCGACCATGGTTGCCCAGAAGGCGGCGGCTACGGCTGCGGTCGCCGCACCCCCGTGGATCCGGGGTCGGCGGGTGCGGAGGCGGGAGGTCGTGTTGTCGAACGTGGTCATCTGGTCTCCGGGGGACGGAGTGCCGCGTCGCGCGGACGAGGTGTCCCCGAGCCGGAACCCGAACGGCCCGCCACGCCCGGTAACGCCAATCCGTCTCGATCCGGCACGCCGCCCGAACCACGGAATTCCTCTCCGGACTCGCCCACTCGCCCAGTGTGGCACCTCGCGGAGGCCGTTGGCACCGGGTTCGGCACAAGCTCTGCCGTACCCGGTGCCGACGTGTGGGACTCGAACTGTCCGGCTGGGCCTGCCAGTAGCTTCCGTGCGAGCCGCCGCTGCCGAATCAACCCCCACCTCACCGAACCGCCCCCCACCGGCGGCGCCGGCAGGGTGCGGGGGACGGTGACGGTGCCGGTGGGGTCATCGGGTCATGCCCGGTGTGGATCCCGCTGTCGCGTGGGACTTTGGGGTGCCGGTGCTCAGGGGCACTGCTTCCAGGCGAGGTGGTAGGTGGTGTTGATGTTGCCGTCGGTGGAGTCCATGGTCATGAAGCTGGTGGTCCTGGTCGGGTCGGAGGTGCCCGCGCTCACCCGCAGCTCGGTGTTGATGTTGAAGTTGCGTTCCTCTCCGCAGGGTGCGAAGACGAGGGAGGCGACGTCGACCGAGTCGGTGGCCTGCCAGTTGTTGTCGAGTCCTCCGTTGAACTGGTGGCTGAGCGAGCTGGTCTGGGGGTCGCCCTGGAAGTAGTAGTTGGCCTTCT
The DNA here is from genome assembly GCF_029892105.1 of Kitasatospora sp. GP82. Taxonomy (GTDB): domain Bacteria; phylum Actinomycetota; class Actinomycetes; order Streptomycetales; family Streptomycetaceae; genus Kitasatospora. Next base: position 41,119 of record NZ_JARZAJ010000014.1, read on the forward strand.
CGGTGCCGGTCGCGCCGGGCTCCAGGTGGGCGAAGCCGCGGTAGTCGGCGGAGGCGATGGCGTAGGTGAAGCCCTGGGGGACGTGGACGTTGAGGTCGAGCTGGCAGTTCTTGCGGAAGTCGGTCCGTTTGGCGCCGAGGCCGACCTGGGCGAGGTAGTTGCTGTAGGTCACGGTGAAGGCGGTGTTGTCCGGGGAGACGGCGACGGCGGCCGTCCCGGCGGGACAGCCGGAGCCGTTGACCGTTGCCACGTCGATCACGATCCTGTCCGGCGGCGGAGTCATCGACCAGGTGAAGCCCGTTGAGCCGAGCAGCGATACGGCGGCACCGGCGACGGCCAGGGCGCGTAACATCATGGCTCTTCCTTCCGCTCGTGCATGGATTTCGGGCGCACGGTGAGGATTTGAGGCGCCGAAATTTGGCGTGTCCATGGCACCATGGCTCGGCGTCGGCGTCCATAGGCGTGGCAGGACTGCACGGTGACGTTCCGTCAGTACGTCCCGAGGAACCGGTCGAGGACGCGTACGCCGAAGCCGAGCCCGGCCACCGGGACGCGTTCGTCGACGCCGTGGAACATGCGCTGGTAGTGCAGACCGGGATCGAGCAGCAGCGGCGCGAACCCGTAGCAGGCGATACCCAGGCGGGCGAAGGTCTTGGCGTCCGTTCCGCCGGACATCAGATACGGGACGGGATGCCCGGCAGGGTCCTCGGCCCGCAGTGCGGCGGTCATCGCCTCGAACGCCGGGCCGGAGTGGTCGCCGGACGGGGCCTCCTCCAGATTGATGAACTCCCGTACCACGCCGGGCCCGAGAAGGCGCTCCACCGTCGTCAGGTACTCCTCCCGGGTGCCGGGCAGGAAGCGGCCGTCCACCTGAGCATGCGCACTGCACGGCACGACGTTGACCTTGCGTCCGGCCTGCAGGACGGTGGGGGTCGCGGAGTTGCGGACGGTGGTGGCGAACAGCTCGCCGACCCGGCCCAGACGGACGGCCTCCGCCTCCAGTCGGTCGCGGTCGATGACGGTGCCGAGGATGCGTTCGAGCTCCGCGATCAGGGCCTCCACCGGCGGCGTCAGCCGGGTGGGCCAGGAGTGGGCGGCCAGCGCGGACAGGGCGTGGACGAGGGTGGAGACGGCATTGTCCGTGCCGCTCCTGGAGCCGTGCCCGGCGGTGCCGGTCGTGGTCAGGTTCATCCATGCGGTGCCGCGTTCGCCCACGGCGACCGGATAGACCCGCGCCCCGTCGCCGTCCGCTCCCGCCCCCGGGCGGGCCGGGACGGAGAACCCCCCGGACTCGCCGATCGCCTCGCGGCAGTCCGCGAAGTGCTCCCGATGGCGGGAGGCCACGAAGCGTGCGCCGAACTCACCGGTGGACTCCTCGTCCGCGAGGAAGGCGAGCACGATGTCCCGGCGTGGACGGCGACCCGTGCGGGCCCAGGAGCGGACGAGGGCGAGCGTCGTGGCGACGGCGCCCTTCATGTCCACCGCGCCCCTGCCCCACAGGCAGCCGTCATACAGGTCTCCGGAGAGCGGATGCCGGGACCAGTCGGCGGCATCGAAGGGAACGGTGTCCAGATGGCCGTGGACGAGCAGCGGCGCGCGGACGGGATCGGTGCCCGCGACGCGCGCGAGCACACTGGTCCGTCGCGGAGCGGCCTCCACGACCAGGGGCTCGATCCCGGCCTCCGCCAGCTGTGCCGCCACGTACTCCGCGGCAGGGCGTTCGCCCGGTCCCGTACCGTCGCCCGGGTTGGTGGTGTCGATGCGCAGCAGGTCCTGGCAGATGCGGACCGCCTCGGTGTCGGCCTGCCCGTCGGGCGGCTGAGGGGAGAGGGTCATCGGCTGTCCTTCCGGTCGCGGAGGCCGGCCGGCCGAAGTGCTCCTCGGCCGACGTGTCGGCAACGATGGTGCGGATCTCGAAGGTGGCGGCGGTCCGGGTTGCGCCGGGTGCCGTGCAGCCGACCGTACAGCGACGGGTCGGCTCGACCGCGCGGATCGCGGCGACGGTCCCGGCGAGGCGGGCGACACGGGTTGACGTGGCCGACGTGGGTGGCGTGGGCAGCCGGACTCGAAGCGGTGCGGTTCCGATGGCCGGGCGGGCGTCACCGCCCGTTGCCCGTGGGCGGGAGCATCGTTGACAGAGCGTGCATGAACGAGAGGCAGCCACCGGCAGCGACCGAACCGCCCCGGCGGGCAGCCCGGTCTCGAAAGCCCGGGCCGTGCAGGCCGGACCAGTGGACGACATGACGGCCCGTCCGTACATCGGGATCAGGGTTCCATCGTGGTGACAAAAACCGAATGACGCGGTGATCGGGTGGCTGAAAAACTTGCTGGGAGAGGCGACAGTTCGGGCATCGTGCCCGCTTCCGCTGGACCAGGAACCTCCCCGTCGGCGGACACGCCGGCAAGGACAACCGGATCACCGGCGCACGTGCCCTGTTCGTATGCAAGAGCCCGGGCTGCGGCCGGACCGGCCTCCGGCCCGGACCACCGGAACGGGTATCCGATTAGGTCGTTTATGGCACGTTATGTTCGTGAATATGGCGATCTGTCAGTTCCCCTGCCCGCAGTGTGATGTGCGCTATAGGGGCTTGTGTCCTCCGGGTCGATCTGCCTAGCGTTCGGTCTGTTCGCATCTGCGGACCCTGCTGCCGGACGCCGAGTCCTGTCCACCGGTCGGCGGGACGCCGAACAGTGCACTGGGCAGGAGCGGGGGAACCAGGTGGTTGCCGTACCCCGCTCTGCCCTCCTACGGGCTTGCCGGGGCTGCGGCTTGGGGTGAAGCCGTCCTTCTGGGCGGCCGGGCTACCTCACGGCCCGAACCCGACAGCTCACCTCGTAGGCGTCGCAGAGGAACGTCCTATGCCGAGTTCAAGTACCGGCCGCCATCGCCGTCCGCGCCGGAAGTACGCCCCGCGCCTTGCCGCTACCGCGGGGGTCGCCGGCGCCGGGCTCATGCTGCCGCTGGTGAGCGCGAGCGGAGCCTCCGCGGCTCCCGGCGCCCACTCGTACGGTTCCCACGCGCAGTGGCGGGAGCACCACTGGGACCACCAGCACCACCACCAGGACGACTCCCACGAGGTCACGCCGGCCGGAGCGTCCCATGCGCCTTCGTCCCCGTCGGCGTCCGCCACCCACGCCCACGCCCCCGCCCCCACGCGCCCGGCGGCCGGCTCCCACAGCGCACATCCTGTGGCCACGCCGACCAGGGCGTCCTCGCCCTCGGCCGCCCCGTCCCACGCTCCGGCCCCCTCGCACGCGTCCGCCCCCGCTCCGGCTCCGGCTCCGGCTCCCGCGACCGCGCAACCCAGTAGCGACTCGGACGCCGTGCAGCAGGTGCTCGCCCTGATCAACCAGGCGCGGGCCGCCCAGGGCCTGCCCGCCTACACCATCACGACGGGGCTGACCCACAGCGCCGAGGCCCACAACCAGCTGATGGCCGGCGGGTGCGGCATGTCCCACCAGTGCCCGGGCGAGGCCGAGTTGGGGGACCGCGAAACGGCTCAGGGCATCCAGTGGAACGCCGTCGGGGAGAACATAGGCGAGGGCGGCCCGGTCGCCTCCGCCACCCAGGACATCGCCTCCATGGCCGTCAGCCTGACGCAGGACATGCTGAACGAGACGCCGCCGGACGACGGCCACCGCAAGAACATCCTCAGCTCGGAGTTCACCCACATAGGCATCGCCGTCCACCGGGACAGCCAGGGAACCGTCTGGCTCACCCAGGACTTCTCCAACTGAGCCGTGCCCTGCGGCTGTGACCCGGGCGCCTCGGACCGGCACCGCGAACGGCGTTGCCCGGCAGCCTGCCGGGACGCGCCGGGAGCCCGGTGAAAGTCCGTGAGCGCGTGGGACGAGTGTGCGCGGACGAGTGTGCGTGACATCCGCTCCCACCCGGCCTCGCTCCTCGGAGCCGACGCAGGGTGGGAGCGGATCTTGCCGGCCGGACCGGGTTTCAAGGCCGGCGACAGCCGGGCCCGTCCGCCGGTGGGTCCTCGGCAGGCCGGGTCCACAGGGCGGCCCCCACGCCGAAGGCGGCGACGGCCACCCCGAGCACCGCGAGCGGACGCGCCCAGTCGACGGCTCCGGTCGGTACGAGGGCGGCCGAAAGTACCAGGCCGGCCGCGGCGAAGGCGGCAAACGCGGGCAGCGGGCCGCTCGGACTGCGGCCGGGTCCTGACCTGTCGACGAACAGCAGGTAGCCGACCAGGAGGGCGGTGACGGCGGCTGCCAGCCAGGCCGGGGGTGTGTTGAGAGCGGCGAGAACCACGCAGCCGGCGGCGAGCACGGTGTTGCGGTGCCGGGCCAGCCGGGCGAGCCAGGTGGACCACCGGTCGAACCGGGAGCGGGTGGGCGGCGGAGCGGCCCACCACGCGAAGCCGGCCGCGGCGAGCGGCAGTACGACGTCGGTGAGGAGACTGTCCCCGGCGCCCGGCCTGACCTTGTGCCCGCCGGGGTTGCAGGCGGTGACGGCCAGCGCGACGCCCAGGCAGCGCGCGGCGGAGCGCTCCAGTCCTCGGGGTCTCGTCCCGGCGCCGCCGCCGGACATGGGACCGGAACCGGCAGTGCGGGCCGTACCGCCGACGGCCTCCGACAGGGGACGGGTGTCGCTCATCGGGTCCTCCCGTGGATCCGGCTGCGCAGTAGCGGGGCGAGCGCCAGGTCGAGGGCCTCGCCCGGGGTGTGACGGACCAGCGGGATGCCCCGGTTCTGCAGCGCGAAGCGCATCGCCCGCCGGTCCGCGCGCCACAGCCGCAGCGCCAGCCGGCCGGTGCGGTCGTCCGGTTCGACCTGGGGTTCGCCGGTCGGGATCTCCACCACGACCAGTGGGTTGCCGCGGTCGACCAGGTGGCTCAGCACGTCCAGGATGCGCTGGTCGGCGAGCGGCGTGAACACGTACACCACCGCGTGCCCGGGCAGTGCGGGCGGCGGCAGCCGGTGCAGCTCGGGGGTGGCGTAGCCGAGGTCCTTGCGGACGTCGAGCACGCTCTCCACGATCCGGTAGAACTGCCGGTCCCCGGTGCCCGCCCGGAGCCAGCGCAGTGTGCCGCCGACCGAGACGAGACCGACCCGGTCGTGTCGGCGCAGATAGGCGCGGGTGAGCCCGGCGGCGGCGCGCAGCGTCTCGTCCAGGGTGGACACTCCGCTCACCGGGTCGCGGAAGTCGTGCAGTGCGTCCAGCAGGACGACGGTGTCGGCTGCCCGCTCGGCGGCGAACTGGTTGACCTGGACGGCGCCCCGACGGGTGGTCGAAGGCCAGTGGATGCGCCGCTGACGCTCTCCCCAGACGTACGGGCGCACGCCGACGACCTCCACGCCCTCGCCGTTCTGCCGGGTGGTGTGCTCGCCGAGCCGCTCGGGCAGCCGGACCGGGATCGGGGTGAGCCCGGAGCGGGTCGGCACCGGGAAGACCTCCACCTCGCCGAGGTCGATCCGGACGGTGCGCCGGGCCAGGCCCCCGGCGTCGTAGACGTCCAGGTCCACGGTGCCCAGTGTCCAGCGGCCCCAGCGGGTGACCAGCAGCACCAGGTCGACCGTCGGTCCTGTGGTCTCCAGCGACTCCGGCTCCACCCCGGGGCCCGGGGTCAGCGCGGGGTCGAGCAGGCCGATCTCGCCGTCGTGGCTGAGCGTGATCCGGGCCGTCATCCGCTCGCCCTCGAAGCAGCGGCGCGGTCCGGTGGTGAGCCGGACGGACAGCTGGTGCGGGCGGCCCCGACCGGGCGTGGCCAGGGCCAGCAGCACGGCAGGACCGGCCGCCAGCGCGAACAGCCAGGGCCGGCCGGTGACCAGCGCGGCCACCGCCGCGACGGTGGCCACGGTGAGCAGGCGAAGGGCGCGCTCTCCGGTACGCCAGTCCGGCGGTGGTGTCCGGGGTTCCCCGGCGCCCACCTCGACGGGGCGGTCGGTGGGCTGCCCCGGTGACCTCGGCCGGCGCGGCTGATCGGCACTCGGCTCGGCGGTCACCGCTGCTCGGCCCGCTGTCCGCCCGATCGGGGCAGTGTCCGGGGAGTGGGCACCGACTCCACCAACCGGGCCAGCACATCGTCGGTTTCGATCTGGCGGACCCACAACTCCGGCTTGAGGGTGACCCGGTGGGCCAGCGCGGGGACGGCAACCGCCTTGACGTCCTCCGGGGTCAGGAAGTCGCGGCCGTCCAGCACCGCACGGGCGCGGGCGAGTTGGACCAGTGCCAGGCCTCCGCGGGGTGAGGCGCCGACCTGGATCTGCGGGTCGTTCCGGGTGGCATCGACCAGCGCGATGATGTACTCGACCAGGTCGTCCTCGACCTCGACCTGCTCCAGGCCGGCCCGCATGGCGAGCAGTTCGGCGGGGCTGCTCAGGGTCTGCAGTACCGCCTCGGGGGCGGCCCGGTCGATCCGGGCCCGGAGCATCGAGGCCTCGAGTCCGGTGGGCAGGTAGCCCATCCGGACCCGGAGCAGGAAGCGGTCGAGCTGGGCCTCGGGCAGCGTGTAGGTGCCCTCGTACTCGATCGGGTTGGCGGTCGCGATCACCATGAACGGCTGCGGCAGCCGCCGAGTGGTGCCGTCGACGGAGACCTGCGACTCGGCCATCGCCTCCAGCAGCGCGGCCTGGGTCTTGGGCGGAGTGCGGTTGATCTCGTCGGCGAGCAGCAGCTGGGTGAAGAGAGGTCCCGGGCGGAACACCATCTCGCCGCTGCGCTGGTCGTAGAAGGGCGCGCCGGAGACGTCGGAGGGCAGCAGGTCGGGGGTGAACTGGATGCGCCGGAAGTCCAGGCCCAGGGTGGTCGCGAAGGAGCGGGCCAGCAGGGTCTTGCCGAGGCCCGGCAGGTCCTCGATCAGCACATGGCCGCCGGCCAGCACGCCGAGCATCACCAGGTCGAGCGCCTCGGGTTTGCCGACCACGGCCCGCCCGATCTCGTCGAGCACCTCACGGGCGCGCTTGCCGGCCTGCTGCGGGGTCAGGGCAGCCGGAGCGTCGGTGGCCTGGTGGATGGTCATGGTTCTCCTGGGAAGCGAACGGGAAACGAACGTGAGGAACGAGTGGTGAAAGGCGAAGCCGGAAGGGGCCGGGAAGGCGGGCGGCGCGTCGGACTACAGCGCGTCGAGCCGCTCGACCAGGGCGGTGAGCACCGGCTCCGGGACGGTGTCCTGCGGGGCGGACCGCTCGGGATCGAGCCAGGGCCAGAGCTCCGGGCCGACCAGCGCGGCGGCCCGGTCCGGTTCGGTGAACAGGGAGACGCCGTGGGACTCGGAGAGCCGGGAGGCGAAGAGCCGCTGGAGATGCGGACGCAGTGGGTGGGCGTAGCCGGCCTGGTCGAGTCCGCTGCGGACCGTCCAGTACCAGTCGCCGAGCCCCGGCTCCCGGCTGTCCATCAGCCGCGGCCTGCGGCGCAGGCCGCTGTTCTCGGAGCCGGCGCCGCCCACGTACCGGGCGGTGAGCAGCGCCGTGGCGGTCAGCAGCACGGCTCCGCCGCCGACCGCGGGCACGCCGCCGACCAGGGCGAACAGGATTTCGGCGGCAACGGCGGTGCCCCCCAACCCGATCAGGGTGTGCCGGACCGAGCCAGGCTCGACGCGGTCGCGGGCCGTGGCGGGGCCGATGGCGGCCGCCGAGGCGGCGGCAGAGGGGGCGGCAGCAGCGGTGGTGGCGCGTTCGGTGGCCATCAGCGGTCCTGGGCCCGGTCGGCGAAGTCGGCGGTGGTGTCGGCGTTCTGGGCCGCTGCCTCGGCACGCTCGGCCAGCCGGGCCGCGATCGCGTCGAGCGCTGCCCTGGCCTTCTGCACCTGGGTGTCGTCCATCGGGTGGCTGGAGTACCGGGCCTCCCGGAACAGGCCGGTGAGGGCGCGGGCGTGGACGCCCGGTACGGCGCCGTCGGCCACCGCGCGCTCCAGCAGATCGGTCGGACTGTCGGAGATCCGCCGGGTGACCCCGGACGCGCCCAGCGAGCGTTCCATCGCGGCGTAGCAGGCGATCACCGCCGTCCGCGCGTCGTCGCCCCGCAGGGCCCGCAGGCCGGACTCCACAGCCTCGGCCAGCGCCTCTTCGGCCGTCGCGGTGTCAGATGACGCCGTGACCGCCGGACGCCGCCGTGCGGACCGCATCCGCAGCCACACCAGAACCGCCCCGACCACCGCAACGACGACCAGGGCGGCGACCCCGAAGTGGGCGAAGGAGGAGGCCGGCTCCGAGCGCTGCGGGCTCTCGCCGGGCATCGGAACGACCTGCTGGATCGGCTGGCCGGGGTTGGGCGAGGGCGACTGGCTGGGGGGCGGTGGATCGACCTCCGGAAGCGGACCGGTGCTGGTCTGGCTGTAGAAGACGAACATCAGCAGCGGTACCGCGAACGCCCCGCCGGTCAGCAGAACGGCGGCGGCCGAGCGCAGCCGCTCGGCCCGGGGGCTCGGTCCGACGAGTCGGTCGGCCGCCTCGCGGTAGCGAGCGGCGAAGCGAGCGGCGCCGGCCAGCCAGCCGACGGCCAGCAGCCCGACGAGGCCGAGAGTGCTGATCGGCGGGGTGGTGCTGCCGGTCAGCAGGCCGCGCTGGGGCCGGAGCACCAGCGCGGCCAGCAGCAGGCCGCTCACGGTGACCAGAGCGGGCACCATCCGTCCGGCCCGGGGCGGCGGGACCGGTCCCCTCGGCCGGTCCTCTCGGCCCCTTCGACCGGCGGCCGACAAGTCCCCGCGCACGGCGGCGGTCCGTTGCCGACCCGCCGGTTGCCGTGGTTCCGTCATGCAGTTGCCCCCAGACGCACGAATGTGCGGCAGACCGCACATTCGTGCAGCTTCGCACAGCATCTGTCGCCTTGTCAGCCCGGGTCCTGCCGCTCCCGAGAAGGTGCTCGGCACCCCACCGACCCGCTGTCCGAAGTGGTTTGACACACCGACAGCACCGACACCCCGCCGTCGGCGGGGGAGCAGGCCGACAGCCGGGTGAACGACTCGACCGCCACGAAGAGCGGACTGGGTCGGATATCGACCGCCACCAACTCGCCGACGAGGACACAGATTTACCCGGTTCGAGTGAGGGCGGTCGGGACACGCCGAGCGACACCGTGAGCCGCTGCCAGGATCGTTGGCGCACCGGCACCCGATCGTCTCGGGTGCGCTTCACCCAGCGCGCTCGCCACCTCCGTACGCCCACCGGCGATTCCGGCGACCGGGGCGACTTAGTGGCCTTCGTGGACGAGGCCAGCGGCTTCGCGATGCGGCGCGGCAACGTCGAGCCGAGCGCGCCGAGGACCATCGAGGTACGGAACGTCTCCTACACCTACCACCGGACCGCCCTCAACCCCGGCCTGCTGATCCTCGACGAACCCACGTCGGACCTCGACCCCCGTGCCGAGCACCGCATCTTCCACAACCTCCGCGTGATGGCGAAGGGCCGTGCCGTCCTCCTCGTCACCCACAACATCGCCAACACCGCTCTCGCGGACCGGGTGATCGTGATGGAGGGCGGCAGCATCCTCCAGCGCGGGACCTGGGCCTCGCTGCAGAAGGAGCCGGGCCTGTTCCGGGAACTCCTCGAACTCCAGCGGGACCGGAGGATGCCCGGCCAACGCCCCGCCACCTCATGACCTTCCCGTGACCCCTTGAGCCGAGCGCCGGTCCGCACACGGGCAGCCAGGCCGGCGCTCCCACTCGGAGTGTCCGCCAGTAGGCAGTTACGGGAGTCGGTTGCACCGTCCGGAGCCTCCCGCCCCCGGCTGCCCCATCCTGACGGGTTGCCTACTGGCGGACACTCTTGGACAGGGGAGGACGGCATGGCCGCCGATCAGTTGACCCCTTGGCCGGCTCACTCGTCGGCCTGCGGCAGGGCCGGACTCCGCAGCACGAGGATGCCGTCCTCGTCGGCCGCCGTCCGGTAGCCGACGGCGCGGTAGGCGTCGAGCATCCTCGAGGTCAGCGCGCTGGCGCAGGGGACGTGGACGGTGGGGTCGGTGCGGTCCGCGACCACCCAGTCCGGCGGTGCGGCCGCGTCGGGCCCCGGGACCTGGCAGACCAGGCTGACGGTGGTTCGGCTGACGAGCAGCGGGGCAAGCCGGTTGCTGGCGGCGACACGTGCGCCGTCGGGTATTCGGGCCAGCAGCCGGTGCGCGGTGTGCACATGGGCGGAGGTGCGGTAGGTCGAGGGCAGGACCAGGTCGTGCAGGGGGTAGATCGCGGTGGTCAGCACCGCGAACGCCGCGCAGCAGCCGAGGATGCGCTTCAGCCGGGCCGGCGCGAGCAGGTGGGGGCGGCGGCCGAGGGCGTCGACGAGGCCGGCGAAGAGGACCGGCATGAGGACCGCGCTGTAGTGGTAGTTCGGCTCCCAGTAGTGGACGTTGTCGGCGAGCAGGCGCCAGGCCAGGGTGGGAACGCAGAGCAGGACCAGTGGGGAGCGCAGCCCGACGCAGGCGGTCGGCGCGGCCAGCATGGCGAGCAGCAGCCATTTGAGCGGGGGCCAGAGCAGCCGCAGCGGCAGGAGCAGCGCGCTGCCGGCCGGTGCGCCCGCGCCGGACCCGTCCGTCATCTGGTGCCAGTAGTCGAAGGTGCCGTGCGGACTGACGGCCGGCAGCAGGACCGCCGTCTCGACGACCGTCCCGGTCACCCCGAGGACGATCACGGCGAGGCCGAGACGCAGGGCGCGTCGGCGCTCGGCGGGCGTCGGAGCGTTGTCGGTGCCGTGGGTGCCTTGGGAGTTGCGGATGCCACCGGTGCCTCGGGAGCCGTGCCAGGCGATGTAGGCGCCGATGGCGGCGAGGGTCAGGCCGAGGTCCTCCTTGACCAGCAGCAGCGGCAGCGACAGCAGTGCGGCGGTCCGCCAGCGCCTTCGGCCGAGCGCCTCCGCGGCGAAGGCGAGCAGGGGTACCGCGAAGCAGATCTCGTGGAAGTCGTACCCGATCGCGGCAGCGATGCCCCAGGACGCGCCGACCGAGCCGCCGACCACCAGACCCGCGACGGGACCGGCCGTCCGGTGGGCCCACCGGGTGAGCGGCAGGCAGGCGAGCGCCATCAGGGCGGCCTGTCCGACCAGCAGGGTCAGCGGTGTGGGGAAGAGCCGGTAGACGGGGGCGAGCAGAGCCAGCACCGGATGGAAGTGGTCGCCCAGCAGGTTGAACCCCGGGCCCTTCAACTCCGCGATCGGCGCCGAGCCGTGCGCGTAGCCGCGGACGCCCTGTTCGAAGATCCCCAGGTCGTACGCGGCGGACAGCATCCGCTGGTGCCGCCGGACCGAGACCAGGACGTACAGCGCGAAGAACACACCGGTCACGGCCACCGCCATGGCCTGCGGGCCCGGGTAGGCCCAGCGGCGCGGCAGGGTCGGTAGGCCCGGCCTGGTCCGCAGGGAGTGGAGCGCGCCGGCCGGTAGCGCCACCGGGGGCTGCTCGATCCGGTTGTCGATCATCTGCTCACCACTTCACTAGTTAACTAGTGGAATGGTGATCATCATGTTGAGAAGCTGTCAAGTACCCTCTCGATGACCAGGTGTGATGCCGAACCGGTCCGGAGCGAGCGTCGCGCTTGACGCGGAGTGACAGAGCTGGGCACCATTCCCCCAGATAGCTAGTGAAATGGTGGTCAGGTGGTCGAGTACCTCATCGACCGGCACAGTGGTCTCTCGCCCTACCTGCAGATCGTCGAGCAGACCAAGCGCGCCCTGCGTCTGGGCGTGCTGCTGCCGGGGGATCAACTCCCCACCGCGCGCGAGGTCGTGGAAGCCACCGCGATCAACCCCAACACCGTGCTCAAGGCGTACCGCGAGCTGGAGCGGGAGGGGCTGGTCGACAGCCGGCGGGGCGTGGGCACGTTCGTCCGGCGTTCGCTGGCCAAACCGCAGACCGCCGCGGACTCCGCCCTGCGCGCGGAGCTGGCGGCGTGGATGCTGCGCGCCCGCGAGGCCGGTCTTGAGCGGGAGGACGCGGCGGCGTTGATCTCGGACGCGCTGGACAGCGGCTTCCCGGAGACCACCACCGGCGGGCCGTGAAGACACCACGGGCGGCACGTTCCGCACCGCCGACACCATCAAGGCCGACGAGGAGCTTGGGTGAGCCACCCGATACCGACCCCTGACGAACTGCCGGGTGACCTTCCGGACGAGGACGAGCCCGGCACCGCGTCGCCCTTGGCGGCCGATGCCGACGCCGGGGCTTTCCCGGCCGGCCCGCCGGCGCTGGAGGCCACCGGCCTGGGGCTGCGGTATCGCGGGGGCTGGGCACTCCAGGGCTGCGACTTCAGGCTCCCCGCAGGCCGGATCTGCGGCCTGGTCGGCCCCAACGGCGCGGGCAAGAGCACGCTGATGTCCCTCGCCGCGCATCTGATGACGCCCGATGCCGGAGCCGTCGAGGTCTTCGGCGCCAGGCCCGGCGCCCCCGAGAGCCGGCGCCGGATCGCCTTTCTCGGTCAGGACAAGCCGCTCTTCCCACGACTGACCATCGCCGAGACGCTGCGCGCCGGCTACGAGCTGAACCCCGGCTGGGACCAGCAACTCGCCGAGCGGATCGTGGCGCAGGGAAACCTCTCGATGTCCGCCCGGGTCGGCCGCCTGACGGGTGGTCAGCGTACCCGGGTCGCCCTTGCGCTCGCCCTGGGCAAGCGGCCCGACCTGCTGATGCTGGACGAGCCGATGTCCGACGTGGACCCGGTCTCCCGTCAGGAGCTGACCGGCCTGCTGATGGCCGAGGCTGTCGAGCACGGCACCACCGTACTGATCTCCTCGCACGTCCTGGCCGAACTCGACGGCGTCTGTGACTACGTCCTGGTGCTCGCCTCCGGGCGGGTCCGGCTGGCCGGCGAGGTGGACGAGCTGCTCGACTCCCACCGCCTCGTCGTCGGCGCGCACGAAGGGACGGGACCGGTCCCCTCGCTCGCCGGGCACCAGGTGGTCGAACTCCGGCGCACAGGCCGTCAGGTGACCGCGCTGATCCGTCCCGAGGGGGAACTCGGCTCCGGCTGGGACGTCCTGGAACCGACGCTCGAGGACCTGTTGATGGCCTACCTCCGCTCGCCCGAGGCCACGGCACTGCTCACCCCGAGCGCCCGACCCGGCGCGGACCGCCGCCTTCCGGGGGTGTCCGCCTGATGGCCACCGACCTGCCCGGCCGAGTCCGGCCGACCTCTCCGGGACCGCGACGCGCCTCGGTGCTGACGGGCGCCGCCTGGCTCAGCGCCCGTCAGGAGCGGACGGCGTTCGCCGTCGCCGCGGCCGTCCTGGTCGCCGTCTGCGGATGGCTGCTCTTCCTGGGGCACGGCATCGACGGCTACATCGCCGCGAACCACCTCCAAGGGTGCAACATCGTCTACTTCCCACCCGAGTGCCAGGGCACAGGCGAACTCGTGGGAGCGCTCGACATGGAGTACGGGCCCGCCGTACTGGCCACCGGCTGGGTGCTGCTGGCACTCCCGCCCACGCTCGGGCTCTTCCTCGGAGCCCCTCTGCTGGCACGGGAGTTCGAGAACGGGGCGTACCGCCTCTGGTGGACGCAGTCCGTCTCGCGGCGCCGCTGGCTGGCCGCCAGGCTCGGAGTGCCGCTGGCCGTGACGCTGGTCGGCTCGACGATCCTGGCCGTGGTCTCCACCTGGTGGGTCAGGGTGGTCGAGGGCCGTTTCGCGGTGCCCGGGTACTACCACTGGTTCACCTGGCTGACCCGGAACACCGTCGGCCCCGCCGTCGTCGGCTTCTGCCTGGTCGGTGTGGCACTGGGGGCCGCCGTGGGCCTGATCGTCCGCCGCACAGTGGCCTCGATCGTCGTCACCGCGGTGGCCACGCTGCTCCTGCGCCTGCTGGTGGACCGGCTGCGGCTGGTCCTGGAGACCTCGCAGCAGGCCGTGGCGAACGTCCGGATGGCGGTCGTGACACCCGGGGACCGTGTGCTCTCCACCTCCGGCCATCTGGTGCAGAACGTGCCGCACGAGGCGTACGAGCTGGCCAACGGCTTCCTGACCTCGGACGGACTGCGTATCCCGCAGCAGGGCGACTGGAACGCCATGGTGGACGGTCGCCCGTACTGTCCGTCCGACAGCGCGCTGTGCCTGGCCCACCAGCACGACATCGTCCAGGCGTACGTCGTGTACCACCCCGCTTCGGCCGAGTGGCCGATGCTGTGGACGGAGACCGGGATCTGCCTGCTCGTCACGGTGGTCCTGGTGGCGTTCTGCTTCCTCCGTGTCGGCCGCCTGCGCTAGGGCCTGCCTGCCGGTTCCGGGACGCGGCTTCGCCCGGCGCGGGATGCGCCGGGCGAAGCCGCGTCAGCTCGCGGGGTCGAACTACCCGTCTGCGGTTGCCGATTGGGCCTGGATGCCCTGGAGCGCGGCCACCAGGGCATCCACGTCCTGCACGGTGTTGTACAGGGCCAGCGAGGCCCGGACGGCGCTCTGCAGACCGAAGGCGGCCAGCGCCGGCTGCGCGCAGTGGTGTCCGGCGCGCACCGCGATGCCCTGCTGGTCGAGTGCCCCGGCCAGCGCGATCGGGTCGGTCCCGGCGAGCATGAAGGTCAGCACCCCGATCTTCCCCGGCGCGTTGCCGATCAGCTGCAGCCCGGGGACGGCTGCCAGCGCACCCATCGCGTACGCGGTGAGCTGCTCCTCGTATGCGGCGGCGGCCTCCCGGTCCAGCCCGGCGAGGTAGTGCAGGGCCGCCCGCAGCCCGGCGACCCCGGCGATATGGCCGGTGCCCGCTTCGAGCCGGTGCGGGATCGGGGCGTACGTGGTCTCCTCGAAACTCACCGAGTCGATCATGTTGCCGCCGCCCTGCCAGGGAGGCATGGCCTCCAGCAGTTCGCGCTTGCCGAACAGTACCCCGATCCCGGTCGGGGCGAAGATCTTGTGCCCCGAGAAGGCGTAGAAGTCGGCGTCCAGCGCGGTGACGTCCACCGGGAAGTGACTCACCGCCTGCGCGCCGTCGACCAGTACCCTGGCGCCGTACCGATGGGCGAGCGCGGTCATCTCGGCCACCGGCGGGACGGTTCCCAGCACGTTGGAGGCATGGGTCAGGGCGACCAGCTTGGTCCGGGAGCCGAGCAGGTCCCGGTACGCGTCCTGGTCCAGCTGTCCGTCGGGGAGCAGCGGGATCGGCCGGATCCTCGCCCGGCGCTCCTCGGCGATCAGCTGCCAGGGCACCAGGTTGGAGTGGTGCTCGGCCGCCGAGACGAGGATCTCGTCGCCCACGCCCAGGTTGGCGCGACCCCAGCTCTGCGCCACCAGGTTGACGGCCTCGGTCGTCCCCCGGACGAAGACGATCTCGCCCTGGTCCCGGGTGCCGAGCAGGTCGGCCGCCGCCTGACGCCCCTCCTCGTACACCTGGGTGGCCTGCTTGGCCAGGCTGTGCGCACCGCGGTGGACATTGGAGGTGCCCATCGAGTAGTGCTCGGCGACGGCCTCGGTCACCTGGCGGGGCTTGAGCGTGGTGGCGCCGTTGTCCAGCCATACCAGCGGGCGGCCGTTCACCTCCCGGTGCAGCTGGGGGAAGTCCCGCCGGACGGCCTCGACATCGAAGCCGCTCGGCGGTGCCGACGGTGGAGCCGAGGGCGGCGTCACCGTGGGCGTCTCGGCAGGCTGCTGCGGCAGCCAGTACCGGGGTGCGCCCGCCGCATGGGCGAGCGCCGCAGGCAGCGGGCAGGAGTCCGGGGTCAGAAGCGCCCCCGGCTGCGGGAGTCCCTGTGGCATACCTGCCTCCGCCGGCGCGCCGGTGGTCGGCACAGCTCGCTGCGCCGGGACTCCGCCGGTCAAACCGGCCGGAACAGCCGCGAGTTGACCCGCCCCGGTGCCGCGCCCGAATCCGTCAGGAGTAGTCATAGTAGTTCGACACCTCGACGTTCTGGAGCACCGCGATGGCGTCGTCCACCAGCGCGGCGGTCGAGAAGTAGCTGGTCACCAGGTACGAGGTGATGGCCTGGCGGTCGACACCCATCGGACGCACCGACAGGCCCGGCTCCACCTCGTCCGGAACCTTCGCCGGACGCAGGCCCACCACACCCTGCTCGGCCTCGCCGACCCGCATCAGCAGGATGTTGGTGGTGCCGGGCGCCGAGTTGCCCGAGCCCTTGAGGTCCAGCTTGTCGGAGGGCAGCAGCGGCACGCCGCGCCAGGTCAGGAACGGGCTGCCGAAGAGCTCCACGATCTGCGGCGGCACCCCGCGCCGGGTGCACTCGCGCCCGAACGCGGCGATCGCCCTGGGGTGGGCCAGGAAGAACGCGGGCTGCTTCCAGACCCGGGCGAGCAGCTCGTCCATGTCGTCCGGCGTCGGCGCGCCCTTGCGAGTGTGCACCCGCTGGCCGGGCACGACGTTGTTGAGCAGCCCGTACTCGGGGTGGTTGAGCATCTCCCACTCCTGGCGCTCGCGCAGCGCCTCGGCGGTCAGCCGCAGCTGCGCCTGGACCTGGTCGATCGAGGAGTTGTAGATGTCGGAGACCCGGGTGTGCACCTTCAGGACGGTCTGAGCGATGCTCAGCTCGTACTCGCGGGGGCTCTCCTCGTAGTCCACGAAGGTCTGAGGCAGCTCGGGCTCGCCGTTGTGGCCGGAGGTCAGGTCGATCGGGTGCTCCCGGTCGGCCGGGCCCTGGCCGTTGGCGGCGTACGCCTCCAGCTGGGTGCGCAACGCGGGCTCCCGGTCGGCCAGTTCGGCGAGCATCCGCCGGTCGAGCGAGAGCACCGTACACGGGGTGACCGCCCTGACCTGGTACGGCATCGCCTCGCCGCGCGCCCAGGCGGCGGCGTCGAAGAAGTCGCCGTCGCCGAGCATGGCGAGCAGGGCGTCCTCGCCGTACTGGCCGGTGGCGCGCTTCTCGGCGCGGCCGAACGCGATGATGTGCAGCTGACCGGCAGGGGCGTCGGCGTCGGCGATGAGTCCGCCGGGCTCGACCTCGCGCTGCACGAAGCCGTTGGCGAGGGCGCTCAGCAGCGGGCTCGCCAGCTCGCGGAGGAAGGCGATCTCGCGGAGGTCCTCGGCGATCACCCGGGCGGCGCCGCCACCGTCGGTGTAGGTGCTGATCAGCCCGTCGCCGAGGATGAAGCCCCGTCGCCGGTTGACCCGGTAGACACCGGCCTCCAGGTCCACCCAGGGCAGCGCGCGCAGCAGGTAGCGGGGGGTGATCCCGAGCATCTGCGGCGCGGTCTTGGTGGTGGTGGCCAGGTTCCTCGCGGCGGAGGTACTGAGGCTCTGCTGGTTCTGCTGAACGGTCTCGGTGGTCATGGCTGGTCCTGGTCCTTGTCCTTGGTCCGGAGAACTGAGGAGACGTCAGAACGCTTGCTGCGGACGGAAGATCCGCTCTCTGCGCGTTCGCCAGGACGATTGTTGCGGCAGCATTGCATTGGCGTGAGCATGTTCGATTACGCCAATTGGTTCCGGTGCGCAGCATTGGGCATGTGCTCCGTGAAACTCAGCCAAAAGTGTGAGTTAAGCTATAAGCGGGGATGAGATGTTCGAAAGCTCCCCTTGGGAATCCCTCGATCCGGGATTGCCTCGATCCGGGATTGCCTCGACACGGGATCGGCTCGACACGGGATCGGCTCGACACGGGATCGGCTCGATCGGCTCGCGGCCGAGGCGATCCCGCCGGTCAGCCCTTCGGTCCGCGGGGGACGACGAAGTCGGTCAGTACCGCGGATCCTTCGTGGGCCTGCGCCCAAGTCCCGCCCATCGCGAGCAGGGCGAGGGCGGAGGTCGGGAACTTCTGCTCCGCCCGCTCCCGGGTGTCGCCGAGCGCCTCACCGGCGAGTGCCAGCGTCAGCTCCTGCACCCCCGGGCTGTGGCCGACCAGCAGCAGGCACCGGACATGGCGGGGCACCTCGTGCAGCACGGCGAGCAGCTCGGGCACGCTCGCGCCGTACAGCCGTTCGTCGTAGGCGGGCACGGGGACGGTGCCCAGCTCCGTCGCGGCCAGCTCCCAGGTGTCCTGGGTACGGCGGGCGGGCGAGCACAGGACCGCGTCCGGGACGCACCCGGCCGCGCGCAGCCACCGTCCGGCAGCCGGGGCGTCGCGCAACCCCCGTGCGGCCAGCGGCCGGTCGCGGTCGGCCACGTCCGGCCAGGCGGACTTGGCGTGCCGCAGCACGATCAGGAGCCGGGGTGTTTCCACCGTCATACCTTCCAGCCTGACAGGACCCGACAGCTGCTGCCTGTCCCGGCCGAGCCGCCGTCACCATTCCAGCATGGCTGATGCGGCTCGGTGGAGCGACACTGGAGAGCCAGGGGCGATGTCGTTCGCCCTCGACCGCGCACGCCGCGGCGCCGATGGCCTCTGGCCGACTCGGGCACAAGGGCCGTGCGGGAGGCCGTCATGAACGCGCGCGACCACCTTGCGGCCACCCCCAGCGCCCCGGCCGGCCGGCTGCACCCACTGCCACCGCCCGGACCGTGCCACAGCAGGATCCGCACGTTCGGCGCGCCGCCGGATCACGCCGTGCGGCAGCAGTCGCGGGTCCAGCCGGTCGTCCGGGGATGCGTCACGGCTGGTGAGGCGGAGGCTGTCCCAGCCCGGCGGGGCACCGCCGCCGGCGCGGTCTACGGCAGGCCTGAGCATGGCCGGCCAACCGAACGCCCCCAGAGGGAGGAAGCCTTGCGTCTCACCGATGATCGCACCGGCCGCACCGCCGAGCTCAGCCCCGCGCACCGAGGCCTGCTGCGCGTCCGCGTCCACGCCGGGAGTCCACAGCGCCCCTTCGACCTGTCGGACCTGCGCGCCCTGCTCACCGCCGATGTGCTCCGCCGGGTCTGTGAGCTCGGCGGCAACCAGGTCGATGCGGTGCTCCGGCTGCCCGATGCCCCGGCCGAACAGCTCACAGCCTTCGGCCGCGACGCGGACCTGCTGGGTATCTACCTGCCCGGCTCCGACGCACCCGACGGCCCGGCCGATGTCCGCGTCGTCGCAGAGCACGCCGCGGTCGGCGACACCCCGGACGGCATCGTCATCGGCACCGGCCCCGCGCTCGCACCGCCGCCGGGCGACGGCGCGCCCCGCGCCCTCGGCTTCCTGGAGGATCTCGACGTGGAGCCGCTCGCCGTACGCCTCGCGCTGCTGAGCCATGCCCACCGCGCGCCCGTGGCACTCACCCGACGGATGCTCACCGACGCCCAGAAGACCCTCCGGCAGTGGCGGAACCTGGTCGCCGACTGGGCACAGGAGCCGTCCAGGCCAGCCCTCGCCGACCCCGTACGCCGCGCCCTCGCCGCCCTGGAGCGCGACCTGGACGTCACCGCCGCCCTGTCCGAACTGGATCGGCTGACGGCCGGCCCCGAGCCGGAGGGTGCCAGGTTCGAGACCTTCGTCCGTCTGGACCGCGTCCTCGGCCTGGAACTTCCCGGACTGATCGGCCAGGCCGATCCACCACCACCCCGCTCCTTCTGATCGCCGGTCCGGTCGGCGCCGGGGAATTGCGCGCATGCCACCTCCCCTGCCCCACGGTGCTCCGGAGAGCGGAGGCCTCTCTCCCACTTGACACCCTGAGGCCGACCGGGAGCCCGCGGATGGCATGATGACCCCGCCATGTCGTCAGCCCTTCCCGTCGCGCTGCTGCCGGTGCGAGCCGCTCTCGACCTTCGCGTACTGCGGGCCGTGCCCTTCGCGACGGTGTGCGTCGTGCTGTCCGCGACCGGACATGTACTCGCGTCCGGCTGTCCGGTGCCGGTGTCCGCCCTGCTGCTCGGGTGGTTGGCGGTGTGCGCGGGCGCGGTCGTGCTGGCGGGCCGGGAGCGTTCGTTGCGCGAGATCTCCGGCGGCCTTGCGGTCGGCGAGGTGGCACTGCACCTGCTCTTCCACAGCGCACAGGACCTGCTCTTCCACAGCGCACAGGCCGGGGCATCGGGCAGCGCCGGCATACCAGGCGGGCGAGGCATGCCCGGCATGGCGATGGCCGGGCGGACGGCCCCCGGGGCCGGTGTGCCGGGACAGTTCGGCATGCGCCTGATGAGTACGACCGCCGGCCCCGCGATGGCGACGCCGTCCGGTGCCGGGCGGACGGTGCTGCGGACCGCAACGGGCCCGCACATGGTGGTCGCGGCCGCGCCGCACGCGGTCGTCGGGTGGCATACGGCGTTCATGGGAGTGAGCCCGGCGATGCTCGCCACGCACCTCGTGGCCGCACTGGCGGCGGCCTGGTGGCTGCGCCGCGGCGAGGCCGCCCTCTGGCGGTTGGTGCGGCTGACCGCCAAGGCCGCGCAGACCACGGCGCGGGCGTGCACCACCGCGCTCGGCGTTGCGCTGACGCTGGCCGCTGCGCTGGTGGGCGCCCTGAGCGGCCTGGGGCACAGGCCGGTACGGACGACGGCGGACGGCGGGCAGCGCAGGCTGCCCGCCGCGGCGTTCATGCGGCACTGTGTGATCCGTCGCGGCCCGCCGAGGGAGGCCGTCGCGGTCCGACTGCTGCTGTGGCACGCGTCGGCATCCCGGTGCACCGGCGAGTCCGGGCGGGGGTGCGGGGCGTGCGCATGCCGGGTCCGGCCGCGGCTTCCGTTCCCCCTGCCTCTCGGGTACGCCCGGCCGCTCGCCTCCGCCTGACCGGCGGACGACGGCCGTCCTTCGCGTGCCCCCGCTCCGGACGGAGAAGTCCCAACCATGTCCAAGAACGTCCGCCTGCCCCGCCGCGCCGCGACCCTCGCCGCGCTGGCCTCGGCCACCGTGCTGCTCGTCGCGGGTCCGGCATCCGCGCACGTCACCGTCCAGCCGTCGTCGGCCGCGCAGGGAGCAGCCGACCAGTCCTTCGCGTTCCGGGTGCCGAACGAGGACGACAAGGCCGGTACGGTCAAGGTCGAGCTCTTCTTCCCGACCGACCACCCCGTCCCCTCGGTGCTGCTGGCAGCGGTGCCCGGCTGGACCGACCAGATCGAGACCACCAAGCTGGCGACTCCGATCAAGACCGACGACGGCGAGATCACCGATGTGGTGTCCCATGTGACCTGGACCGGCGGCACCATCGCGCCCGGCCACTACCAGGACTTCACCGTGGACTTCGGGCAACTGCCCACGGGCACGGACCAGCTGGTCTTCAAGACCCTCCAGACGTACTCCAACGGGAACGTGGTCCGCTGGATCGACACCACCCAGCCAGGGCAGCCGGAGCCCGAGCACCCGGCCCCGACCCTGCACCTCACCGCGGCCGCCGCCGCGGACTCACCGACAGCCGCCGCCCCCTCCGCGACGGCCGCGACGGCCGGTTCGAGCGGGAACGCCGCTGCACCCAAGAGCGCCGCGAGCGACTCGACGGCGCGGACCCTGGGCATCGTCGGCATCGCCGTCGGGGTCCTCGGCGTCGTCGCCGCGGTCGTGCGCGGCCGTCGTCGCGCCGGTGGCGACGGCAGCACCGCGCAGTGACCCAAGGCCCGGGCCGGGACACTCCGAGTCTCCCGGCCCGGGCCGCTCAGCGGATCTCGGACTCCGGGTTGGCCTCGTCCCAGGTCCGCCGCGAGTCGGCGATGGCCGGTCGATGCTCCTTCGACCAGTCGGCCAGCGCCCGCATCAGGTGGGTGAGGCTGTGCCCCAACTCCCCGCGCCCGTCCGCCGATCCGCTCGGGGCGATGACGGTGCATCTCCACCACCACGGGGACGAGCAGGACTGGCACTTCGACGTCTCCGAGTACACCGTGGTCCTGCACATCCTCGCGCCCGAGGCCGGCGGCGTCCTGGAGTACGTGCCGCGCTCCCGCGCGGAGGTGGAGCAGGGCCGCGACACGCTGCGCGCCGTAGCGGCGGGGGAGCGGAACGCGTCGGTTCGCGAACTTCCCACCGTGCCAGGTCTTGTCGGCCGTCACTTCTTGCACAGGACGGTGTTGCGGGCATGCCCGTCACAGTCGACGGTCGAGGCCGGAGCGGCGGGGAACTTGTCGTCGGCCACCAGACGCTCCACGCCCTGGCGTACGCCATCAACAGAGCCGTGGGACTGCCCCGCAGAAGCGGGCAGCGTGCCGCCCACCGCCAACACGGCGGCTGTCACGGCCACCACAGCGATCCCGCGCCGACGCCCGGACGCCGAAAGAGCGCGAACATGCTGCCGAGAACGGTCGTTCATGAGTGAACCCCCCCTGGTGCGACCCGCTGGCCGCATCTGCGAACCGGACGCATTCAGCGTGCATGTTCAAGATCCGCTGGACCATCCAGGCAGCGGGCCCGCGCAACTGGGGTTGTCCCCCGACTATCAGCCAGCCGCGCCCTACCCACAAGCCCGATTTCTTCAGGACCGGGTCAAGTTCACCTGTCTCCGTCCAGTAGCTGCTGGGAGACCTGGCGGAAGGACCAGGTGCCGCCGGTGCGGGTGAACACCCAGACCAGGTCGAAGCGGTCCGGCCAGGTGCCGGGAACGCCGGTGTGCGAGGCCCCGAGGGCATTGACGATGGCGGGAATGCGGGAGTGCTCCCAGCAGATCAGCACCGGCCCTGGGACGGAGACCGCGGCCGTGGCGAGCGCGGCCTCCTGCGACTCGGCGTAGGTGGTGTCCACCGTGAGCCCGAGGTGCGCGGCCAGCGGGGTGACGGTCTGTCGCATTCGGTGCGCGCCTGCGTGCGGGCCCTGGTCGGTCGCCGCGTAGATCCTGGCCGGACGGACCAGGCCCGCCGTGAGCGGCTTCCGGCCTGCCGGGTCGAACAGCTGCGGCAGCGCCCGGGCCCGCTGCCAGCCCCGGTCGGTGAGGGAGTGGCCGTCGCCCCGCCCATTCTCGTCGAGGCCGGGGTGGCTGCCGTCGGGCTTCTCGCCATGCCTGATGATCATCACCGTGGTGTCGCCGGTACCTGTGCGGGCGGGCACAGCGCTGGGTGCTGAGCTGGGCGTTGCGGTGGGTACGGGGGCTTCTGCTGCCTTGCCCTTGCTGCCACCGCACCCCGCGAGTACCAAGGGTGCTCCGGCGGCCAGGCCGACCAGGAAGCGGCGACGGCCCATCCCCGTAGCGGTCGCTCCGGCCGGGAAGCCCCCGTACTCGGC
This sequence comes from Kitasatospora sp. GP82, assembly GCF_029892105.1. GTDB lineage: Bacteria > Actinomycetota > Actinomycetes > Streptomycetales > Streptomycetaceae > Kitasatospora. Next base: position 63,979 of record NZ_JARZAJ010000014.1, read on the forward strand.
TGCCGACAGACGCACCATGCTCGACTCTCCCCTCTCGATGCCTCACCGACCTGCCGGGCCGGCTGCCGAGTGAGGCCGGTCAGCGGAAGTACACCATGCGTCCGTCTCCCCGCCCGGTCCGGGGTCGGTCGGCGCCTGCGCGAAGCGCCGTCATGCCCGCCGGTCACGGGCGAGGGCCAGGAAGGTCCTGCCGTGCGAGGTCCAGCGTTCCAGTTCGCTCAGGCCGGTACGGGCTGCTCGGTGGGCGGTCGCCGCAGCGCCCAGTCGGGCCCACGGGAACGGTGGCCCGCACCGGCCGTCCGGCCCCTCCACCTGGACGGTCAGGCATTCGTCCACCGCCGTCGACTCGACCTCGACCAGCAACTGGCCACCAGGGGTGAGGAGTTCGGCGACCCGACGGAGCAAGGCATCCGGATCGCCGCCGATCCCGAGGTTGCCGTCGGCGAGCAGCACGACACCCCAACGGCCTTCGGCGGGCAGTCGGTCGAAGACCGAGCGGCAGAGCGCCGGACCACCGAGATCGTGCGTACGGGCCACGGCGGCCAAGGTCACATCGACTCCCATCGCCGGTACGCCCAGCGCGAGCAACTCCGCGACCAGGCGGCCCGGACCGCAGCCCAGGTCCAGCACCGGCCTGCCCAACCGGGCGCAGCGGCCCAGCAGTTCGTGGTCGGCCCCGGCTGCCGGTGCGCACCAGCGCTCCACCTCCAGCCGCAGCCGCCTGCCGTCCGGCCGTCGCAGCCACAGCGGGCCGTGCCCGGACCGCATCGCCTCGGCGAACGGGTCGTCCACCCACGGCTGCGCCCCGGCCGTCACCCCGCCACCTCACTGCCGGCCTGCGTCCGAGCGACGGACCGCCAGCAGCGGGCGAACAGGCCCTCGGGTGCGAGTCGGGCGACCCGCGCGGCCTCGTGGACGGTGTCCACATCCGTCAGGTCCGGAAGTTGACGTACCGTCAGTGCGGATGCGGACAGGCGTTCTTGCAGCACCGCGCCGGTCCGATCGCACGACATCGGTACGCCGAGCAGCAGTCGGCGGGCGAGCGCGGCCGTCGGGCGGGCCAGGCCGAGTGCCCAGAAACCGCCGTCCGTCGCGGGCCCGTACCAGGCATCCACCCCGGCCCGCTGGGCAGCGGACAGCGGTTCGGCGAGCATCCGAGCGGTGAGCTGCGGTGTGTCCATGCCGACCAGCAGCGCGGGCGCCTGTGGCGCGGCATGGGCGAAGGCCGCGGCCAGTCGGACGTCGAGGCCGCCCGCCGACTGCGGCACCACCTCCCAGCCGGGCGGCAGCCAGGGGCCGGGCGTGCCGTCCAGGACCAGCAATCGGCGCCCGGCCGGGACGGTCGACAGCGTGCGGAGGGTGTCCGTGAGTGCGGCCTCGGCGAGGGCGGCGGCCTGCTCCGGCGTGCACGGCGGCGTCAGCCGGGTCTTGGCCCGTCCCGGCAGCGGCTCCTTGGCGATCACCAGCAGGGTCGGCGGCGGGGCGGCGAGGACGGCCCGCATGTCCCGTACGGCCTGGCGGGTGCCGCGCAGCGTGCCGGTGACCTTGGAGCGGCCGGTGCGGGGCCGGTAGTCCACCGGGCGTTCGGCGATCCGCATCCCGGCCGCCGCTGCCGCGAGCACCATCTCCAGCGGGTAGCCGGAACGGCGGTCGCCGAGGCCCAGGGCGAGCAGGCGTTCACGGCGGGCCGCCCGCATCGGTCCGAGGTCGTGCAGCGGGGCTCCGGTCCTGGCGCGCAGACGCCTGGACAGTTCGGCGTTGGCCAAGCGGGCGTGCAGCGGCCAGGCGCCCCGGGAGGTGGGGCGGCGCCGCCCGAGCACCAGGTCCGCCGTACCGTCCACCAGCGGCGCGATCACGCGCGGCAGCTGGGCCGGGTCGAGCGAGCCGTCGCAGTCCAGGAGGCACACCAGCTCGGCGGAGGAGGCCAGCAGGCCCGCGTGGCAGGCCGCGCCGAAGCCCCGGCGCGGCTCGCGGACGACCGTCGCGCCCAGCGAGCGCGCGAGCTCGGCGGAGCCGTCCGTCGAACCGTTGTCCACGACGATCGCGCGCCATCCCGAGGGGATCCGGCCGAGTATCCAGGGCAGCGCGGCGGCCTCGTCCAGGCAGGGCAGGACGACGTCGACGGGCGGGACGGCAGCGACGGGCGGCACCTCGGGGGCGGTCGGTTCGGCCGGTGGGGGAGGAGTGGTCACCCGGCTCACGCTACCCAGCACCGGGCGGGCCGAGGTGGCACCGCGACCTTACGGAAGTCGTACGGAGCAGTCCGCAGTGGCGGGTCGGCGCGGAGAGCTTTCTATCCTCGAAGACGTGACAGAGAAACCTTCCACATCGGCCGTGGCGAATCCCCCGGGGGCCGTCGGCACCGGGGCGGCCAGGTCGTCCAGCGGGGAACGGTCGGGGCCATCCGGCTCTGAACCGCCCGGAGCCGGAGCCGGAGCCGGAGCCGGAGCCGGAGCCGGAGCCGGAACCGAAGCCGCAGCGCCCGGTCTTCGGGCAGCTCGCGACGCGGCCCCCGGAGCCGGCCCCGGCGCGGGCGGTGCGGGAGGAGCCGGCGCCCCGGGTGCGGCCAGGGCCGCGCGGATCCTGGTGGTCGACGACGACCCCACCGTCGCGGAGGTGGTGGCCGGCTATCTGGTGCGCGCTGGCCATCAGGTGCAGCGTGCGGCCGACGGCCACACGGCGCTCGTAGCCGCCGCCGCGGCCCCGCCGGACCTGGTCGTGCTCGACCTGATGCTCCCGGGGATCGACGGCCTGGAGGTCTGCCGCCGCCTGCGCGCGACCGAGTACGGAGCCGAGCTGCCGGTGGTGATGCTCACCGCCAAGGGCGACGAGGCCGACCGGATCCTCGGTCTGGAACTCGGCGCGGACGACTATGTCACCAAGCCGTTCAGCCCGCGCGAACTCACCCTGCGGGTCCAGTCCGTGCTGCGCCGCGCCCGGGCCGCCGCCGCGCCCGCGACACCGCCGGAGCTGGTCACGGCGGGCGACCTCGTGCTCGACCCGCAGGCCCGTCGGGCCCGCCGGGGTGGACGCGAACTCGCGCTCACCCTGCGGGAGTTCGACCTGCTCGCCTTCCTCCTGCGAAACCCCGGGACCGCGTTCGGCCGAGAGGAGCTGATGCAGCGCGTCTGGGGCTGGGACTTCGGGGACCTCTCCACCGTCACCGTCCATGTCCGCAGGCTGCGCGAGAAGATCGAGGACGACCCGGCCGCGCCCGTCCTGATCAGCACCGTGTGGGGCGTCGGCTACCGCTTCGACCCGGCGCCTGCCTCCGACCCGACCAGATGGGGAGCCGACCGGCCGTGAAGGATCTGCTGCTGATCGCCGCCTACGCCGCTCTCGGCGCGGGCGCCTCCGCTCTGCTCGGCTGGCCGGTGGTGCGCCTGCTGCGCCGTCGCTCGCTCGCTCTCTCGCTGTTCAGCGTGGCCGTGGTGACCGTGCTCGCGATGACCGCAGGGACGCTGGCGGTGGCCCAGGCCATGTTCCTGTCCGACCACGACCTCGGCGTGGTGATAACGGTGCTGTGCATGGCGGCCGTGGTCTCGCTGGTGACGGCCGCCGTGCTCGGCCGTCAGGTGGTCGCGGGCAGCCGGGCGCTGGCCCGCGCCGCCCGTACGGTGGGCAGCGACAGCGGATTCGCCGCCCCGGCGCAGCCGCTCGGTTCCGAACTCGCCGAACTCAGCGCCGAGTTGGCGGCCACCAGCGCCAGGCTCGCCGAGTCCCGCAGGCGCGAACAGGCCCTGGAGCACTCCCGTCGTGAGCTGATCGCCTGGATCTCGCACGACCTGCGCACCCCGCTCGCCGGGCTGCGCGCGATGGCCGAGGCGCTGGAGGACGGAGTCGCCGAGGAACCGGCCCGCTACCTGCTCGGGATCCGCACCGAGGTGGACCGGCTCACCGGCATGGTGGACGACCTCTTCGAGCTCTCCCGGATCCAGGCCGGTGCGCTGACCCTCTCGCTCGCCCGGGTCTCCGTCTACGACCTGGTCGGCGACGCCATCGCGGGGGCGTACCCGCTGGCGCGTCAGCGCGGGGTGCGACTGGAGGGGCAGCAGGTGGCACCCGAGCCGGTCGAGGTGGACGGCCGGGAGATCACCCGGGTCCTCGGCAATCTGCTGGTGAACGCCATCCGGGCCACCCCGGCGGACGGAGTCGTCGCGGTCGCGGCCCGCCGCGAGGCGGACGAGGTGGTCCTCTCCGTGACCGACGGCTGCGGCGGAATCCCCGAACAGGACCTGCCCCGGGTCTTCGAGACCGGCTGGCGGGGCGTCACCGCCCGTACGCCGCGCGCCGCCGCCGACGGCCCGGGGCCGGATCACGGCGACAGCGGCGCGGGCCTCGGTCTGGCCATCGTGCGCGGCATCGTCGAGGCCCATGCGGGCCGGGCCAGTGTCCGCAACGTCGGCGGTGGCTGCTGCTTCGAGATCGTCCTGCCGACGGCCGCCGGACCCGGCCGACCCGCGATGCGGGGGTGAGTGCCGCCGGGGCCGGGTGGCAGGGGCGTGCCACCCGGCCACCCGGTCCCGGCGGCCGGTCGGGTCAGCGGTGGTTCTGGAACTGCACCACCTGCTGGTAGGTCGGCCGGTTCTGCCAGGTGATCTTGCCGTCGGTCACGCCGCCGAGCGGGCGCTGGATGATCGTGTCGGCGCACCACTGGTCGCCGGCCGAGCAGTCGCCGTCACCGGGGTAGACCTGGGCCGGAGTCTGCGCGAGCGCGCTGCTGAGGGTGGTCAGCAGGACGGTCCGGCAGGACGCCGGATCGCCTCCACCGCAGTACGGTTGGGCCAGCGGCCCGGCGACCTGGTCCCCGAGGACATGCCGCAGGTCCTTGTCGAGGTAGCTCCACCAGCCGTACTGGAAGGCCGAACCCTTGTGCGGGATGGACTCGTTGGCACTCGCCCCGCCGCTGGTCGGTCCGGTCTGGCCGCCGGACGGCGACTCGTTGATCTGCAACGCCCCCGTCAGCGCGGTGAACAGCCCGTCCCCGAGCCCGGGCCTGAACACCCCGTCCGCCAGCAGCGGCCACCAGGCGTCCAGGGTGCGGATCGCGTCGGCGTCGGCATAGGTGTGGCTGCCCGGTGAACTCTCCCGGCGCTGCCCGCCGTCGGACTGCCAGGTCTCCAGGTTCCGTACGGCGGTGGCCAGTGCGGGATCGGTGACCGGTGCGCTGCGGATCACCCTGAGCAGTTCGGGCAGGACGTCCTCGGCCCGCAGGTCGGTGAGGGCGGCACTCTCCATCGCCTGGGCGAGCGACACCCGGGTGACCTTGTTGCCGCTGTTCACCAGGGACTTGACCCGGGCGTCCAGCAGATTGGCCCGGTGTACCGAGCCGTTGCCGAACCCGGCCGCCGCGTAGTCGTCGGCCTGCCTGTTGTTCCAGGAGACGTAGTAGTCCTGGTCGGTCGACTGCGGGTGCTCGGCGGGCGGTGTGTAGCGGGCGGTGTTGGTGGCCGGGTCGAATCCGAGCCACTCGTAGGCGGGTTCGGCACGGACGGGCAGACCGGGGTCGACGCCGGGGGCCCGGACGGGGTTGCTGCCCGAGTTGAAGTACGCGGTGTCGCGCGAGTCGGCGTAGAACCAGTTGAAGGCGTAGCCGATGGCTGCCGCCGCCTGCTGGAAACCCGCCGGATCGTGCACCGCGCCGGGGTCGTTGAACATCTGGAAGCCGACGATGGAGTCGACCTCGTGACGGTAGGTGGAACGCAGTGAGGTGAAGGCGACGGGTGCGCCGCCGACCGTCCCGCGGGCCGTCACCAAGCCGTAGTTGGAGCGGTACATCACCAGGGTGTACGAGCCGGCCGGGGTGGAGTCGGCGGTCGTCGGCGTCCAGGAGTTCTTCCGCTCCAGCCGTTCCAGCGGGAGGCACTGACCGTGCCAGAGGTAGGAGTCGGCGGCGAGGGTGACGGGTGAGCCGTCGGTGGTGCAGAGCGGAACGGCGTAGGTGTCGGTGATGTCCTGCCCGGCGGAGGTGGCGCTCCATGCGTAGTCCTGGCCGCGTCCGAGTTCGACGTAGAAGCTCAGCCCGGCGAAGGCGGCGCCGCGCGCGCTGATGCCCGGGCCCTGTAGCTCCTCCAGCATCAGCAACTGCGGCGCGAAGTAGCCGGTCTGCGGTCCGAAGACCGCGACGGGGTGGCCGTCGTCCGTGTAACGCCCGGACACCACAAGGGCGTTGGACATCCCGTGCTTCGCGTTGAGCAGGTTGCCCGGCAGCACTCCGGGGGCCTGGGTGGAGCTCTGGTTCGCCGAACCGGTGGCGTCGTAGATCATTCGCTCGGGCACCACGGAACCGGTGTCGGGCATCGCGACGCCCTGCGGGTGGTCGGGCGGCTGCGCGTAGGGGAAGCTCTGTCCGTCGTGCAGGGTCCTGACGGCCTCGGGGTCGTCGGCCTCGCGCAGCGACTTCCACACCGCGTCGCCGGTGTCCTTGCCGTAGCGAGCCTCGGCGGCCGACTTGACCTGTGCGGAGGCCAGTTCACCGCCACCGCCGGAGCCGAAGAGCGCACCGACCACCGAACCCAGGGCGACCAGGTCGGTGAGCTTGAAGGGCTCGATCCCGCCCGCGTTCGTGATCGGGTCGACATGGCCCGTCAGGTCGTACTCGCCGGGGAAGTAGCGTCCCTGGTACGACTCGTTGATGTACTGGTTGATCCCGTCGAGGTAGGCGCCGGCGTCGGTGAGTGCCTGCCGGGCCCGGCCGCCCTGGGTGGCGACGGCGTCGATCTGCTGCTGGAGCTCCTGTTCGGTGTAGGGGGCGGCCTGCCAGAAGCTCTGCTCCAGCTGGCGGTTGGCCGCCGCGCCGCCCGCGAAGCCGGAGAGCTCGCCGCGGCCGACGTGCCGGAAGAGGTCCATCACCCAGAGTCGGTCCTGCGCGGCGGCGTAGCCCGCGCCGAACTCGGTGCCGTAGCGGGTGGTGCCGGTGATGTGCGGGACACCGGTGGACTTGTCCCGGACGATCGTGACATCGGAGCGGGGCGAACTGGTGGATGCCACCTGGTCGGCGGTGACGCCGAAGGAGGAGTCGTTGAAGAAGTTGCGCAGGGTGCTGTCGGTGAGCCCGGGGTAGGCGGTGGCCAGGTTCGCGTACGGGGTGAGCTGGTCGTCGGTGTGGGCGGGGCGGGTGCCGAAGACACGGTTGACCAGGATGTCGGCGAGGGTGGCGTTGCCGTTCTCGCCCGGCGGCAGGACGTCCAGACAGCGGCCGCCGCAGAGGTCGCCCGCCACGGCGGGTGCGGGCCTGGGGGCGGCGGCCGGGGCGGCGGCCAGGGTGGCGGCCGCGAGAAGGGCTGCTGCGAGAGCGGCAGCCTGGAGTCCGAGCGCGGGGCGCCTGAACGCGGGGAGTCTGAGCGCCTGGAGTCTGAGCGCGGGGATGCGTCGGTGCATGCGAGCTCCTCCGTGGGTCCGTGAGACTACGGGGAGTTGACGGTAGGTCGGTTACCGGCCGGTTGCCTAGTAGCGTGCATGCCATCCGGGCAAGATCTTCCGGCGGCGGACTCCCGTGGCGCAGTCTCGCAGCCCGGCGCCGTCAGGGTGTGCGCAAGGCTGCGACACACCAGGTCGGAGTGAGACCGGGGAGCGCCTGAGCGGGTGAGCCGTCAGAGACGCGGACGGGTGCCGTCGGCGGGCCAGCTCTCCAGTGTGCGGCCGCTGCGGAAGCTGTGCCGGGCCCCGCTCACCGGGTCGGTGAACTCCAGGCTCCTGGCCAGTAGTTGCAACGGCCGGCTGAAGTCGTCCAGGGCGATGCCAGGCAGGACTTCGGGGTAGAGCGGGTCCGCCAGGATCGGCACGCCCAGGCTGCACATGTGCACGCGCAGCTGATGAGTCCGGCCGGTGACGGGGGCCAGACGGTAGCGTCCGAGCGCGCCCCGGTGCTCGGCGAGCTCGATCCGGCTCTCGCTGTTGGGCGCCCCCGGCACCTCCTGGGCGGCCAGGATGCCGTGCTCCTTGACGATCCGACTGCTCACCGTGCGCGGCAGGTCGAGCGCCGGGTCGTACGGAGCGATGGCCTCGTACTCCTTGCGCACCAGGCGGTCCTGGAAGAGCCCCTGGTACGCGGCCCGGTGCTCGGGCCGGATGACGAACATCGCCAGGCCCGCCGTCAGCCGGTCGAGCCGGTGCGCGGGGCTGAGCGTGGGCAGATCCAGCTCGCGGCGCAGCCGGGCGAGTGCGGTCTGGGTGACGTGCTGCCCCCGGGGGGCCATTGCCATGAAATGGGGCTTGTCCGCTATGACCAGGTTCTCGTCGCGGTGCACCACGGTGATCGGAAAAGGCACCACGGCTTCCTCGGGAAAGTCGCGGTGGTACCAGATGAACGCGCCGGGGACATAGGGCGCATCGGGCGCCAGCGGCCCGTCCGCGCCGACGACGGCACCCTCGCCGAGCATGCTGTCGATCAACGAGGGAGGCACCGGCAGCCGGTCCACCAGGTGGTCGCGCACCGTTGCCCAGGCCCCGCCGACGGGCAGGCGCAGGCGGACCGGGTCGATGCCCAGCCGTTGCGGCAGCGGTGCGGGCGGCACCTTGGTCTTGCGTCTCATCGCAGGTCAGCGTAGCCCAACCGCGGGACGGGCCCGGACGGGCATCCCCCGGACGTGCTCCGTTCGAAATCGCCGGATATGCGGACCAATGACGTTCGTACCCAATGATCCAGCAGATTAAGGAATCCGATCGCAGACGAAGCTCATATTTTCCAACAAGGGTAAATCACACTATTTCTGGGCTCTTTAAAAGTATTGCTCAAGTGATCCTTGTGGAGATTTAATGGTGACGCCCTGAAGGCAGGGCAATCCTGGTTTCCCAAGGAAGGACATACGGTGACCAAGCTCAAGAGCTATCTGTCCGTGGCACTCGCGACCACGGCACTGGCCGTCGGCGGAGCGCTGGCGGGCAGTGCTTATGCGGCCGCCCCCTCCACCGTCGGCAGCCACCTTGCCCAGGGGATCGGCGCACGAGGCGGTGCGCACCTCAGGACCGACTCCCACATCTACCCTCCGGCCCAGCTCTGCCGGAACCAGGCGTGGACTTCGGGCAACGGCCGGACGGTCCTCCGGGTCCAGGAGGATGGCAACTTCGTCCTCTACAAGGACGGCAGGCCGGTGTGGCAGGCTCCCGGCGCCTACCCCAACGGCAACTGCGCCGTGATGCAGGAGGACGGGAACTTCGTGCTCTACGACCGCGGCGGCCACCCGCTCTGGGCCTCGGGCACCTGGCACAAGGGTGCTTACCTCGCCGTGCAGGACGACGGCAACGTAGTCGTCTACAACAGCAGCAACCGCCCGGTCTGGGCCACCAACACCGGAGACTGACGCGGTGTCGAGTCCTCGGTAGGCGGTCCGATGTCGGCCTTCGTCTCTCTTGCTTCCTTGCGCGAAGGAATGAGGAGACGAAGGCCGACGCCGTCCCAGGGTGCCGCTCAGATGTCGCGGAAGGTCTCGATCTTGGCGCCGATCGAGTTCAGCCGCTCGGCGAGGTCCTCGTAGCCGCGGTTGATGACGTACACGTTGCGCAGTACGGAGGTGCCCTCGGCGGCCAGCATCGCGAGCAGGATCACCACCGCCGGGCGCAGGGCCGGCGGGCACATCATCTCCGCAGCCCGCCAGCGGGTCGGCCCCTGGACGAGCACCCGGTGCGGGTCGAGCAGCTTGACGTCGGCGCCGAGCCGGCCCAGCTCGGTGAGGTAGATGGCCCGGTTCTCGTAGACCCAGTCGTGGATCAGCGTGGTGCCGTGGGCGGCGGCGGCGATCACCGCGAAGAAGGGGATGTTGTCGATGTTGATGCCGGGGAAGGGCATCGGGTGGATCTTGTCGATCGGCGCGGTGAGCTTGGACGGGCGCACGGTCAGATCCGTCAGCCGGGTGCGGCCGTTCTGCGCCGGGTACTCGGGGCTGCGGTCGTAGTCCAGGCCCATCTGCTCCAGCACGGCGAGTTCGATCTCCAGGAACTCGACCGGCACCCGGCGGATCGTCAGCTCGGAGGAGGTGGCGACGGCGGCGGCGAGCAGGCTCATCGCCTCCACCGGGTCCTCGGCCGGTGCGTAGTCGACGTCACAGGTGATCTCGCGCTTGCCGTGCACGGTGAGTGTGGTGGTGCCGATCCCCTCGATCCGCACGCCGAGCCGCTCCAGGAAGAAGCACAGGTCCTGGACCATGTAGTTCGGGCTGGCATTGCGGATGACGCTGACCCCGTCGTGGCGGGCGGCGGCCAGCAGGGCGTTCTCGGTCACGGTGTCGCCGCGCTCGGTCAGCACGATCGGACGGTCCGGCGAGACCTCGGGCGAGACGCTGGCGTGGTAACTGCCACCGGTGGTGGCCACGTCGAGGCCGAAGCGGCGCAGTGCGGTCAGATGCGGCTCGACCGTACGGGTGCCGAGCTCGCAGCCGCCGGCGTACGGGATGTCGAAGTGATCGGCACGGTGCATCAGCGGGCCGAGGAACATCAGCACGCTACGGGTCCGGCGGGCGGCCGCTACGTCCATCGACGCGAGGTCGAGCTCGGCGGGCGGAGCGAGCTCGAGGTCGCGGCCGTCGTTCAGCCAGCGGACCTTGACACCGATGCTGGTCAGAACGTCAAGGATGCGATACACCTCCTCGATCCTGGCGACCTGGCGGAGGGTGGTCCTGCCGGTGGTCAGCAGCGAGGCGCAGAGCAGGGCGACGCAGGCGTTCTTGCTGGTGCGGACGTCGATGGCGCCCGACAGCCGGGTGCCGCCGGCGACCCGCAGATGCATCGGACCGGCGTAGCCGAGCGAGACGATCTCGCTGTCCAGGGCCTCGCCGATGCGGGCGATCATCTCCAGGCTGATGTTCTGCTTGCCCTGTTCGATCCGGTTCACCGCGCTCTGGCTGGTGCCCAGAGCCTCACCGAGCTGGGCCTGTGTCAGGCCCCGGTGCTGCCGGGCGTCACGGATGAGCTTGCCGATACGCATGAGGTAGTCGTCGGTCACGGAGCAGACCATATCTCATATCTGAGATACGACAGATTCTGCTGGCGTGTCCCTCGTCACCACGGCCGGTCGGGCGGAACACCGTCCAGCTCATCGGCAACAGCGTCCTCGCCCTCCTCGACCACCCCGAACAGCTCGCCGAGCTTCGGCGCGACCCCGAGCTGCTCCCCGCCGCCGTCGAGGAACTCACCCGCTACGACAGCCCCGCACCACTCGCGATCCGCCGCTTCCCGCTGGAGGACGTCACCGTTGGCGGGGTGACCATCCCCGCCGGGGAGACCGTACTGCTGGCCATCGGCTCGGCCAACCACGACGCCGAGCACTGCGACCGGCCCGAGCGCCTCGACCTCCGCCGCCAGGACAGCTCGCGTCGCGGCGGGCTCGTCCTGAGCCGATGCCACGGGCTCCCGCCACCGCGGCCGACACGCGATCAGGGGCGGTGAACGATCCGAACTCCCGCCGGGCGCTGAGATGATGGCGCGATGAGTGACATGCGGGTCGAGAGCCGGGAGGCGCTGCCGGGGGCGCTCATGGTGCTGACCGTGGTCAGCGGCTTCCTCGACGCGGTCAGCTTCCTGGGGCTCGGCAGGGTCTTCACCGCGAACATGACCGGCAATGTGGTCGTGGTCGGCTTCGCCGCAGCGGGCGCGCCGGGCTTCTCGGCCGCCGCCTCGTTGACCTCGCTGGCCGGGTTCCTCGCCGGTGCCGTACTGGCCGGCCGGTTCGCGGTGGCGATGAACTCCCGCCCGGCGCACCGCTGGTTCGGCGGCGCACTGGCGGCGGAGGCCGTGCTGACCGCTCTGGCGGCGGTCACCACGGCCTTCACCGCCGGAGCCGGGGCGCGCTATCCGGTGATCGCCGTGCTCGCGGTGGCCATGGGTATCCGCAATGCCTCGGTGCGCCGGACGGGAGTCCCCGACCTGACCACCACAGTGCTGACCATGACGCTCACCGGCTGGGCCGCCGACTCGCAACTGGCGGGCGGCACCGGCCCACGCAGTCGGCGCCGGCTGGGCGCGGCGGCCGCCATGGCCTTCGGCGCCTTCCTGGGGGCCTGGTTCCAGCAACACCGCGGAGTGGTGTGGTCGCTCTCCCTCTGCGGTGCCTTCGTCGCGGTGGTGGCCGTCGTCTACTTCCTCCACGCCGAGTTCTCGCTGCGCCGGGGCCACTTTGCGAGGTAGGCGTGGCGGAGCGCCCCCGGCGCGCTGTCCACGCCAGCACAGCCGCTGACGGCCAGTCGGGTTCCCGGGGTGCCCGAGGCTACCAGGGAGGAGCGCAGCGGGGAGTCCGGCTTGATGTCCGGGTCTTCGGTCTGCTGCACCATCGCAGCAGACCGCAGGGCGCTGCCGAAGAGCGTCCAGCCTGCCGGGCACGCGCCGGCGCCGTCGGCTCACCGCCGGGCGCCGGGTCCGTCCTGGTGCTGGTGGTGTCGGTGGCGGTCCCAGACGGCATGGCCGGCCAGGGCGCCCGCGAGGACGGTGAAGCCGACCCCGACCAGCCAGGACTGCACCACCAGCACCGTCCCGATCGTCCCGTACGAGAGCGCGTTGGAGACGATCAGCGGCGAGAACACCAGCTGGGAGAAGATCCGAAGTCCGACCAGCGCCAGCACCGTTGCCACCGATCCCGGGAAGAGCGCCCGCCAGCACACCCGGCCGCCCAGCAGCAGCCACTGCGTCCACCAGAAGAACAGCACCCCGCCGCCCAGCGCGGTCATCAGACGGAGCGTCGGCTGGGCGGGACTGGCCTGCCAGGGGACTCCGGCCCAGGCGGCGGCGAGCAGGAAGCCGACCAGGCCGGCCAGGGCGATCGCCTGCCGCCAGACGGTGTGCCAGGCCGCCGGGGGCAGGCGCCAGACGCGTTCGTAGCCGGTCTGAACGGCCGCCATGAAGGAGATCCCGAAGAGGCTGGCGACCGCGAGGCTGAGGGCGGTCGTGGTGCTCAGCGCCTGGCTCGGCGAGGAGAACAGGTCCCGTACCTCCTGCGCCGAGCGGCCCGCCAGCCCGAGCCCGTCGACGACCCAGCTGGCGAATCCGGCGCCGTGCACCGGGGAGGCGGCGGCGACCACGATCAGCAGGGGGACCAGCGTCACAAAGCCCAGGGCCGCGAAGCCCATGGCCCGGTGCATCAGCTCGACCTCACGGCCATGGCGCCACATCCGATGGACGAGGGCGCGCAGCCGTCCGTGCGCGGGCAGCGGCCCGGTGAGGGCACTCGCCCCCGTCCCCCGGCCGTCCCGTGAGCGGTCCTCGGGTTCGGGAGGACCCGAGGGCGGTCCGGACATGGTCACCGATCACCTCCGGTTCCAGGCTCTCACCCGCGTGTCTTCCGGACCCGCCCGGACACGGCCCGCCACCCGCTCCGAGCTGCACGGCCCTCCAGGACCGGGCTGCATCGACGGACGGCTCGTCATCCGGACGGGCAGGGCGGCTCGGCCGCCCGGGTGAACCGGGCCCGTGCTCCTGCCCCGACCCGGTCGACTCGGTCCCTCCGGCTCCGTCAAGTCCCACTCGGCTCCCTTCAGGCCACTCCGATCACCAGAGGTCCAGGCTGTGCGCACCGGTCAGGGCCCCGATACGGGCGAGGACTCCGGGGACGGGCAGCGGGTCGAGGCGGCGGCCGTCGCGCAGGCGTACGGAGACCTGGTCGGCGGCCGCCTCCCGGGAGCCGATGACCACCTGGTACGGGACGAGGCGGGCAGCGCGGACACGGGCGCCGAGGGTGCCCTGTTCGGGGTCGGCGAGTTCCGCGCGCAGTCCCTCGTCGAGGCAGCGCTCCACGAAGGCGGCCGCCGCCGGGACCTCCCCGGCGGAGACGGGGAGCACCGCCACCTGGACGGGTGCCAGCCAGGCAGGGAAGGCACCGCCGTGCAGCTCGATCAGATGGGCGACGGCCCGCTCGACACTGCCGATGATCGCGCGGTGGACCATCACGGGCCGGTGGCGCGAACCGTCCGGGCCGATGTAGTGAAGATCGAACTGCTCCGGCTGATGGAAGTCCACCTGAATGGTGGACAGGGTCGCCTCGCGGCCGGCCCCGTCGGCGATCTGCACGTCGATCTTGGGACCGTAGAAGGCGGCCTCACCCTCCACCGCCTCGTACGCGAGCCCGGAGCTGTCCAGGACCTCGGTCAGCAGCTTGGTGGAGCGCTCCCACAACTCCGGTGCGGCGACGTACTTTCCGCCCGGGCCCGGCAGCGACAGCCGGATCCGTGCCGGGCTGATCCCGAGCGCCCGGTACGCCTGCCGGATCAGCTCCAGCGCCGCCCGCGCCTCGTCGGCGACCTGGTCGAGGGTGCAGAAGACATGGGCATCGTTGAGCTGGATCGCCCGTACCCGGGTCAGGCCGCCCAGCACGCCGGACGGCTCCGAGCGGTACATTCCGCCCAACTCCGCCATCCGCAGCGGCAGTTCCCGGTAGCTGTGGGCCCGGGAGCGGAAGATCAGCGCATGGTGCGGACACAGGCTGGGCCGCAGCACCACCTGCTCGCCACCCAGGTCCATCGGCGGGAACATGTCCTCGCTGTAGTGCGCCCAGTGGCCCGAGATCTCGTACAGTTCGCGCTTTCCGAGCACCGGCGAGTACACGTGGCGGTACCCGGCCCGGCGCTCGACCCCGCGGATGTACTCCTCCAGGCTGTGCCGGACGGCTGCGCCCGCGGGCAGCCAGTACGGCAGGCCGGAGCCGATCAGCGGGTCGGTGTCGAAGAGGTCGAGCTCACGGCCGAGCTTTCGGTGGTCGTGCATGGTGGGCTCCCTGTGTGGTCGGCAGGACGAGTGACCATTCCCCGGCCTTCGGCCGGGAGGGACCCCATGGCGAAGCCCCGGGGCACTCGCCCCGGGGCTTCGTGGAAGAACACGAGTCAGCGCGCCGGGACACTCTCCGGCGTCGTCGTCACAATTGCGGCGCGCTTCATGTGATCAACGCTAGCAGCGCCCCGACCGCCCGTACAAGGGGATTCGACTCCACCGCCGGGTTGGGCCGTCCGCCACCCCCGGCTCGTCCTCACGGGCGGCGTGCGAGCTCCGCCAACGCGGCCCGGACCACACCGTCGGCGGCGCGGAGCGCGACGCGCGCGGCCGTGGGGGTGGCGCCGGTGAGCAGCACGACCAGGGCGGGCTTCAACTCACCGCCCGTGGCACGCAGTGCGGCACGGCAGGTCTCCTCGTCGGCGCCGGTGGCCTGGGTGAGGATGGTCAGCTTGCGGCCGACCAGCTTGGCGTTGGTGGCGGCCACCTCCGTCATCAGGTTCGACCAGGTGCGGCCCAGCCGGACCATGACGGCGGTGGAGAAGCTGTGCAGCACCAGCTTCTGTGCGCTGCCGGCCTTCATCCGGGTGGAGCCGGTGACCACCTCGGGGCCGGTGTCGGTACAGATATGCAGATCTGCGAGGTCGGCGAGCGGCGCCTGCGGGTTGCAGCTCACCAGGACGGCGGTGGCGCCGGCCCCGCGCGCGGCAGCGAGTGCGCCCGCCACGTACGGGGTCCGGCCGCTTGCCGCCAGCCCGAGGACCACATCACCCGCCTCGACCTCGGCCAGCGCGCTCCTTCCGTCCGGCTCGCTGTCCTCGGCGCCCTCCACCGCCCGGGCCAACGCGCCCGCACCGCCCGCGAGATGGGCGGTGAAGCGGCCCGGCTCCAGTCCGTAGGTGGGTGCGAGTTCGGCGGCGTCCAGCACGGCGTAACGCCCGGAGGAGCCGGCGCCCGCGTAGTGCACCCGGCCACCGCCGCGCAGCGCGGCCACCGCCGCGTCGACCGCCTCGGCCAGCACCGGGAGCGCACGTGCGACGGTGGCGGGTACCTCCGCGTCGGCCGCGTTGACGGCACGCAGCAGATCGAGGGTGGGCAGCAGGTCGATGTCGGCGGTCGCCGGGTTGCGGCGCTCGGTGGGCGGCAGGGTGGTCACGGGGTCTCCCGGGCGGGGTTGGGGGCGTCCATCGGCGGCAGCGTTGCTCCGAGTGCGTCGCACGATACTGGCGGTGCTGCTGGTTCGGCCCCTGGCGTGCCCAACTCGCCTGCAGCCGGCCGCCCGTCACGAGCGGACTGGCGAGCACACCGCCCAGAGGAGCGGGACTCTGACTGATCAACTGTGCGCGCGCATCGGCGAGTCCGCGTTCGTACCGAGGCGCGCCCCGAGTCCGTGTGCCGGTGGCCGGTGGGGGCGAGTCACGGCTGCGGATCGGCCCAGGGGTTGATGGGGACGGTTCCCCGGCGGTGGCCGTAGCGGTCGAGGAGGTGGCCCGAGAGTTTCGTCGGCCGCAGTGCGATGGCCCGGTTGCCGATGACGATGCCGGGAAGGCGGTCGATCAGACGGGCCTCCAGGCGCTGGGCATCGACCGCCGAGCGGACCCAGGCGATGATCAGCAGGTTGTGACGGCCGGTCACCCCGGCGCACAGCCGTACTTCACGCATCCCCGAGACCGTCCGCGCGGCCTCCGCGAGCGCGCTCGGACTCACCTGGGCCCGGACGATCACCGTGACCGGCCACTCGGACAGCCGCCGGGCCACCTCGCAGCGGGCCTGCACCATCCGGGCGGCGAACAGCCGGGCCACCCGCCGCCGTACGGTGTCCGGGCTGCTGTCGCACTGCTCGGCGAGCCGGGTGAACGAGGCGCGACCGTCGGCCGACAGGGCCACCAGCAGCCGGCGGTCCAGCACGGACGGCTCGAAGACCGCACTCTCCTCGGGCACCTGGCCGGTGTCGGTCAACCGGGCGACCTGACCGGGGGAGAGGGCGCGCAGGCGCCACCGGCTGCCCTCGGTGTAGACGGTCGAGGCGAGCTCGACCCTACGGGCGGTGATGCCCTCCATCGAGCCCAGACCGGTGGTGATCCAGTGCGAGAGGGCGGCCAGATCGGGCCGCATCACGGTGAGCAGCAGATCCCGCTCACCGGTGACGTGCTCGACGGTGCTGACGAAGGGAAGCTCGCCGAGCCGCCCGGCCACCTCCAGCAGACGGCCGTTGGCGCAACCCACCTCCACGAAGGCCAGACAGCCCCGACCGGTGGCCGACAGGCCGGGGCCCGGATAGCAGCTGACCCATGCCGCGCCCCGGGCAGCCAGCCGGTTCCACCGCCGAGCGGCCGTCACCGGATCAATGTCCAGCACGGCGCCGATCCTGGCCCAGCTCGCCCGGGGAGCGATCTGCAGAGCGTGGACGAGCGCCCGGTCGAGCTCGTCGAGACTGTCGGATTCCTGCATCGGGCCCTTCTGCCTGCGCTTTCCCGGCGAATACGGGTAGGTATCTGCTCCAGAGCTTCATCCTGGGACAGTCCGTGGCGTTGTGCACGACCGACGCGCCATCGGACACCAGGTACGAACGAGAGGCAGAGGACACCCATGACGACAGTCGAGCGAGCGAGGGAACTCCACGGCGAGCTGGTCGAACTGCGCCGAGCGCTGCACCGCGAGCCGGAGCTCGGACTCCACCTTCCGCGCACCCAGGAGAAGGTGCTGGCAGCACTGGACGGACTGCCACTGGAGATCAGCACCGGACGCTCGCTCAGCTCCGTCACGGCCGTCCTGCGTGGCACCGGTGGACCGGGCGGTGCGGTACTGCTGCGCGGCGACATGGACGCGCTGCCCGTCCAGGAGACCAGCGGCGCCGAGTACACCTCCAGGATCGACGGCCGGATGCACGCCTGCGGCCACGACCTGCACACCGCCGGTCTGGTGGGCGCGGCCAGACTGCTGTGCGACCGGCGTGAGCAGCTCAAGGGCGATGTGGTCTTCATGTTCCAGCCGGGGGAGGAGGGCTTCAACGGCGCGGGAGCGATGATCGAGGAGGGCGTCCTGGAGGCCGCAGGGAAGCCGCTGGACGCCGCCTACGCGATCCATGTCGCCGCCAACCTGCTGCCGCACGGGCTGCTCGTCAGCCGGCCCGGCACCGTGCTGAGCGCCTGCGACGAGCTGTGCGTGACCGTACGCGGCCGGGGCGGCCACGGCTCGGCGCCGCACCTCGCCCAGGACCCGGTGCCCGCCGTCTGCGAGATGGTCACCGCGCTGCAGACGTATACGACCCGGGCCTTCGACGCCTTCGACCCCGTGATCGTCACGGTCGGCCGCCTCAGCGCGGGGACGCAGAGCAATGTCATCCCCGACACCGCCACCTTCGAGGCCACCGTCCGCAGTTACTCCGAGGCCAACCAGGCGCGACTGCGCACCGGCCTGCCGACGCTGATCAGGGGAATCGCCCAGGCACACGGTCTCGAAGTCGAGGTGGACTTCAGGACGGTCTACCCGGTGACCGTCAACACCCCCGACGAGACCGGGTTCGCACTCGAAGCCGCCCGTGAGCTCTTCGGCCCCGACCAGGTGATGGTGGCGCCCCGCCCTTCGAGCGGCTCCGAGGACTTCTCGCTCGTCCTCCAGCAGGTGCCCGGCGCGATGGTGATGCTCGGTGCCATCGCGCCGGGCGGCGATCCGCGGACGGCTCCGATGAACCATGCGCCGTCAGCGACCTTCGACGACCGGGTGCTCACCCGTCAGACAGCCCTGCTCGCCGACCTGGCGACCCGCCGCCTCGCGGACACCGCCGCCTGACGGCCCGCTCGTTTGGGCCCACTCGTCCGTGCGCCGACTACTCGGTGACAAGCTGGAAGCGTTCGAGGACCACGGGAGTGGTGTCGTCCACGGTGAACGCGGCATCGCCCAGTGCGGCCCGCAAATCCGGGCTGTGCCAGAACCTCTCGTGGTCCGCCCGCCACTGAGCGACCGAGGTGTGGCCCTCGCCCTCGTCCACCGCGTGTGCCAGGTCGACCTCGGCCAGCGGCACGACGCGCACGCCCGTCACCTCGATGACGGCGACCGGTCGGTCGGCGGAGTCGACCACGGCGGACCGGGAGCCCACCTGCGGCAGCGGCTCGTCTGCCTGCTCGTACTCGGCGAGCAGACCGGTGGTCGAGGTCTTGGAACCGTCGAGGATCGCCGCGACCAGGCGGTCGCGGAGCGGGCCGGGGAAGGCGAAGCAGGCCGTGGGCAGGGAGGTGGGATCGGTCGTCATGCGGCCACCGTAGTGCGGCGCCACGCGGTGGCCCGAACGGTTTTCCGCACGCAGGCGCGGCAGTTGCAGCCGTTCACCGCAGTCATTGACTGTCACCGCAGTCGTTGGCGTGACTTCTCGGCGGGTGGCTCGTTGGACGGGGCATGAAGAAGCGCAGCATGCTCGCCGTCGCGTCCCTGGCCGTCGGAGTGGTCGCCTCGCTCACGGCCCCGAATGCCCACGCGGGCTCGGCCGACACCGGTAGCCGCAGCTCCGGGATCCTCACCCCGGACACCCTGCCGGTGCCCGACCAGGCCACGGGTGACAACACCGCGGACGATGCCGATCGCTGACGTCCGCCCGGGCTCTGCGTCGGGTGTCCGACGTAGAGTCGGATGCCGTACGGGTCCGTACGGCTTGCGACAACGGCGAGGAGAGAACCGGTGACCGCAGTTACGATGGCCAAACCTACGGTGGGCTTCGTCGGGCTGGGCGGAATGGGGCGCGGCATGGCCGCCAATCTGCTCCGGGCCGGCTTCTCCGTCCAGGTGTGGAACCGCTCGCCCGATCCGGTGAAGGCTCTCGTCGCCCAGGGCGCGGTGGCCGCCGCCGACTTGACCGAGGTCTTCGCCAACGAGGTCGTCGTCTCCATGGTCGCGGACGACCGGGCGGTCGAGGCCCTGCTGCACGACCCGGCCCTGCTCGCGGGCGCCCGGGCCACGCTGCACATCAACATGGCCACCGTCTCACTGCCACTGGCCCGCCGCGCGGTCGAGCTGCACGCCGAACACGGCCTCGGCTACCTCTCCGCCCCCGTCCTCGGCCGCACCGAGGTGGCGGAGGCCGGTCGGCTCAACATCCTTGCCGCAGGCCCCGATCAGCTGCTGGAGCGGGCCGAGCCGCTGTTCGCCGCGATGGGACAGCGGACTTGGCGCTTCGGCAGTGAGCCGCACCAGGCCAATGCCGCCAAGATCAGCGCCAACTTCCTGCTCGCCTGCGCCATCGAGTCCCTCGCCGAGGCCAGCAGCCTGGCCGAGGCCAACGGAGTGGCGGCGACCGACCTGATCGAGCTGCTCACCAACACCGTCTTCCCCGGCCCGGTCTACGGCGGCTACGGCGCGATGGTCGCCGAACGGCGCTACGAGCCCGCCGGGTTCCGCCTCGCCCTCGGCCTCAAGGACGTCGGCCTCGCACTCGAAGCGGGCGCCGAGCAGCACGTCCCGCTCCCCTTCGGCAGCGTGCTGCGCGACGCGTTCCTGGACGCGATCGCCCACGGCGACGCGGACCGCGACTGGTCAGCAGTCGCCGAGGTCTCCCGCCGCCGCGCCGGACTCGACTGACGACCGGCCCCAATCGGCCGCAGGCCGGCCTCTGCTGGGCCGCTCTCGGGTCGGAACGGTCTGTGTCCGTCCCTCCGTGTTTCTCGGATCCGTCGCGATTCGTAGCGGTCAGGCCGTGGGATGAGAACCCAGTCGCTGCCGGCCAAGGTTTCCGGAACCCTGACCGGCATGGACCCGGACCCCGTCGACCATGCTCGACGTCTGGCGTGTGACCGTTTCCCCGATGCGCTCGCCGTGATCCTTGCCGGGTCGACGGCTGCGGGGCGAGCCACTGCCGGCAGTGACCTGGACATCGCGGTGCTCATCGGAGATGGCAGCGAGACCTGCCGGGAGACGATCCGGTTCGAGGGACGGGTCGTGGAACTCTTCGTCCACACCCGTGCCGGTCTCGTGGACCTCTTCGCTGCGGACGTTGCCGTACGTCGTGCGGTCCTGCAGAGCATGTATGCCACCGGTCTCGTCCTGGTCGACACGGATGGTGCGGCCGGACGCGCCCGTGCGCCGGCCGAGGCGGACCTCCGCGAAGGGGAAGGTCCCCGGTTCGATCCACGGCGTGGTGAAGGCGAACGGCGGCTTCGTCCCCGCCGAACGGAAACGGGCGGACAGCGCCCTGACGCTGGCTGAGCGCGAGGAGGTCTCCCGGGGGCTGGCCCGTGGCGAGTCCCTCCGCGCGATTGCAGGGAGGCCGGGCCGGGCGCCGTCGACCGTCAGCCGCGAAGTGGGCCGCCATGGCGGGCGGGCGAAGTACCGGGCGGCGGATGCCGACGAGCGAGCCTGGGACAACGCGCGCCGCCCCGAATCCTGTCTGCTGCAGGAGATCCTGTGCTTGCCAGGGATCTCCCGGCAGGAGTGGGGACGTCGGTGAGCAGTGATCGCGTGCGCCGGGGTTCCGGGGGAACCGGGGCACGACGAAGGGGCCCGGTGCGTGTGCACCGGGCCCCTTCGGGTGACTGCGGCTACTGGGCCGGCTTAGTACCAGTGGTGAGCGGCCCAGAACGCCCAGGCAGCGTTGGGGCTGCCGTAGCGGGAGTTCATGTAGTTGTAGGCCCACTTGATCTGGGTGGTGGGGTTGGTCTTCCAGTCCGCACCGGCGGAGGCCATCTTGGAGGCCGGCAGCGCCTGGCCCAGGCCGTACGAGCCGCTGCTCGGGTTGGTCGCGGTGACGTTCCAGCCGCTCTCGTGCGAGATGATGTTGCTGAAGGAAGCCAGCTGGTTGGCCGGGACGATGCTGGCGGCGATCTGCTGCGGGGTGGCAGCGGACGCGGCGGTCGGGGCGACAGCGGCACCGATACCGGCGATACCGGCGGCGGCGGCGAACAGAGCAACGGGCTTGCGCAGACGAGCGGTGAACGAAGTAGACAAGAAGAAGTCCTAGGTCGGGGGACAGGAATCCACGCCCTGACGGGGTCAGCAGCCACTCAGGAACTCGTGTGACAGACGTGGGGTCGGCGCGATGCGAGATCTGCGCCGGTCGCCATGACACGAGTCCGGGGGACCGGCGTGTCCTGGCGACTAGGCCAATTGTTAGCGGGCCTCGGGGCCGGTTCCAAGGAGTCGAAAACGGCCGACCTACGAGGCGCCGTCGTAGGCGGGTCGCCGTACGCGCTGCCGAGCGGCCCGCGATCTACCCGAGGGGTCTGGGCTGAAACCTCGCCTACGAAGTATTTTTCACTTCCTGGATTCACGGCGCTGACCTGCGCGGATACCGGGGTCGGCGGCGGGCGGGGCGGAGGCGGGGACGGGGGGTGGAGGTGCGGGCCGGGGGTGGCGGCTAAACCTCTCCGGCCGCACGACGATGCACGGTAGTGGACCTCATGGGGGCTGTGGCTGGCATCACGCGCCAACATGATCCTTTTGTCTGTTTTAGGGGCTTTTGTATCCCCGTGAGGCGCAGCTGATCTCGCCGAAGGGCACGGTGCTGCCACAGCTGTTGTGGCGCAGCTCACCTGAGAAGGGCCTGGGGGAGGCTCGGCGTGGATGGATCGGCGGCGGGGGTGGCCGACGGGGTCGGTCGATTAGGACATGTGCATGTCAAAGATTCGTCATATGCCAGACAGAATTGCCGGAACTCGCATGTTCGGCGCCCGTACGCGATAGCGTTTCGTGGCGTCGAGGCTACCGCAGGTGAGCGCGGGGGCTGCGCGTGCTCACGTACGGAAGAGGTGGGGCGAGTTGGCGGGAATTGATGAGTGCCTGGTCGAGGCGATGGCGATACCGGGCGCCCTGGGCATCAGCCTGGTGGACTGGACCAGTGGACTGACCCTCGGCGCGGCCGGGGAGGGCCCCTCGGGCGACCATGACGCGGGCGCTGCCGATGCGACCGAACTGGCCCGCGCCGTCGTCCAGAACCCCTCCTTCGCCGACCCGGACTCCGCCGCCACCCTGGCCGAGGACGTGATCGTCAGCTCGCCCGGCCGCTACCACCTGCTCCGCTTCGTCGAGGCGGGCTTCGAGAGCGGTACCTTCCTCTATCTCAGGCTCGACCGTGCGACCGCCAACCTGGCCATGGCCCGCCTGCTGTTACGCAGCATCGCCGAACGGCTGGTGCTGATCTGATGTCTCTTCAGGTCCGGCCCGCTCTGGTGCCGCGACGGCGCCCGTCCGCACTGGCGCCGGGCCGCACCCTCGGTGACGTGGTCGAGGCCCTCGCAGCCGAGCACCGCACCGGCGCCGTCCAGAGCACCACCGGCGTGGTCCACCTCGCCGAGGGCGAAGTCCTGCAGGTGCAGAGCGCTGCCGCGCCCGACCTTCCGACTCTGCTCGTCCGCTCCGGACGGCTCACCGAACAGGACCTCCTGGAGCTGTCCGGAACACCGCGGGAGCCGCTGTTCGAAGCCCTGCTGAGCTCGGGGCGGATCGGTCGAGGGGTGCTCGAACTCTGCCACCTCAGCGCGATGTCGGACGCCGCCTTCCTCGCCCTGCCCCAGGACAGCGGACCGGTCAGGTTCCAGCAGGGCGCGCACCCCCAGCTCGGGGCGATCCGCCCGATCGACGTGAGAACGCTCCGAGCGGCGGTGGCCCAGCGCCGGGCGCTGCTCGACCGGATCTGGCCCTGCCCCTGGCTCGACACCGCTCCTGTGCGGCTGAGTGCGAACACCGAAGCCCGCACCGATACGGGCTGGAGCAGGGGCCAACGCGCCGTCGTGCGCGTCGCCGACGGGCGGCGGACGCCCCTGGTGATCGCCCGGCTGCTCGGCCGCCCCGCCTTCGCCACGCTGCTGGACGTCCGCAGGCTCGCTGCCGCCGGCCTGGTCGAGACCCCGCCGGACCGAGCGGGACCGGCAGTCGTGGCCGCACCCGTCAGGTCACCGGTACCGGCCGCACTGGCCGCGCCGACCGCCCTGAGCGCCGAACTGTCGCTCGGTGCAGGTGAGTCGGCCCACGGTCCGGCCGTCCCGGCGGACCCCGAAGTTGCCCTGCTGATCCGGCTCCGTGCCGCTCTGGAGGCCCGTCTGTGACCGCTCTGTCCACCCGACCGGCTCGACCCGCCCCGCACGCCGTGGTCGCTGAATGAAACGCGCATTCCGTCAACTCACCGGAAGGAGGCAGTCCGTGATCTCCGAGCACGAGGTGCTGACCGAACTTCGCGGCCTCCGCGCCAGGATCCCGCATCTGGCCGGCGGACTGGTCGCCACCACGGACGGCCTGGTCGTCGCCCACGACACCACGGACCTGGAGCCGGAGGGCATTGCGGCGCTCACCGCCGCCGCGCTCGGTGTCGGCGCCCGGCTGACCGAGGCCACCGGCCGGGGCGGCTTCCGCGAGCTGCTGACCAGGGGCGAACTCGGCTACACCGCGACCTATGCGGTCGGCGCCTTCGTGGTGCTGACCCTGCTGGCCGGACCCGAGGCCAACGTCGGCCGACTGCACCTGGAGGCGCGCAAGGCCGGCGGCCGGATCGCCGCGCTCGCCGACACCGCCCTCGGCCGACCGTAACCCCCGCCTCCTCGGTCCTGTCCGTCCGACTCTCCCGCAGCCCCCGCTCTCAGGCCCGGACCGCCCGCCCGGGCACCGGCTTTCCGCACTGCCCCACACCACACTCGAAGGGAAGACCATCCGATGGCGAACACCGAGACGGCCCTCAAGGACGTCATGACCATCGAAGGCGCCGTCGGCGTCGCACTTGTCGACTACGGCAGCGGTATGGCCCTGGGCACGCTCGGTGGTGACGCGAGCCTGGATCTCGGCGTCGCGGCGGCCGGCAATACCGACGTGGTCCGGGCCAAGGTCCGGACCATGGAGATGCTCAAGCTGAACGACACGATCGAAGACATCCTGATCACCCTCAACGCCCAGTACCACGTCATCCGCCCGCTCACCAGCCGCTCCGGCAAGGGCCTGTTCCTCTACGTCGTCCTCGACCGCAACCGGGCGAACCTGGCCATGGCGCGGCACCAACTCCGCCGGATCGAGGGTGAACTGGAGGTCTGACCCGCCCCGAGGCACCGTGTGGTCCGTCCGCGGTCGGGCGGCCCCGCCCGGACGGACCACACGGGTCACCACGATCAGGAAGGGCCGCTCTCCGGGGTGACGGCGCTCAACGGCGCCGCCAGCGACTCCAGGCTCCGCCGCTCCGCCCGCACGCCGATCGCCGCCTCCACGCCGCCCGCCGCCACCATCAGAGCCGCGCCGATGCAGAAGGCGAGCGTGGTGTCCGAGGTGGTGCCGTTGCTCACCAGGCCGTTGAAGAGCAGCGGCCCGCTGATACCGCCGATCGCCGTTCCGACGGCGTAGAAGAAGGCGATGCACAGCGCCCTGGTCTCCAGCGGAAAGATCTCACTGACCGTCAGGTAGGCCGCGCTGGCCCCGGCGGAGGCGAGGAAGAGCACCGCCGTCCAGCAGGCCGTCATGGTGACGGCGTCCAACGAGCCGCGCTGGAACAGCCAGGCGGTGCCGAAGAGCAGGACCCCCGAGCCGGCGTACGTCCCGGCGATCATCGGCTTTCGGCCCACGGAGTCGAAGAGGTGGCCGAGCAGCAGCGGGCCGAGGAAGTTGCCGACGGCGATGACTGCGAAGTAGTAGCCGGTGTCGCCCACGGGGACGTCGAAGAAGGTGGTCAGGATGACGGCGTAGCCGAAGGTGACCGAGTTGTAGAGGAACGCCTGGCCGACGAAGAGCGCCAGCCCCAGCACCGTCCGCCGCGGGTAGCGGCGCAGCACCGTGCGCGCGACGGTGATGAAGCCGAGCGGCGGACGCCGCCGGATCACGATGGCCTCCTCGGCCCGGGGCAGTGGCTCACCGGTCCGGGCCTCGATCTGCTGCTCCGCCTCGGCCACGATCCGCTCGGCCTCCTCGGCCTGCCCGTGGGTGAACAGCCAGCGCGGGCTCTCCGGGACATGACGGCGCACCAGCAGGATCGCCAGCCCGAGTACGACCCCGATCGCGAAGGAGAGCCGCCAGCCCACATCGGTCGCGAACAGGGCGGTGTTCAGCAGGGCGATCGAGGCGAAGGCGCCGAGCGCCGCACCGATCCAGAAGCTGCCGTTGATGATCAGGTCGATCCGGCCGCGCACCCGGGCCGGGATCAGTTCGTCGATCGCGGAGTTGATGGCCGCGTACTCACCGCCGATCCCGAAGCCCGTGAAGAAGCGGCAGAGGAAGAAGAACCAGGCCGTCCAGGAGAAGGCGGTGACGGCCGTGGCCGCGAGATAGACCGCCAGTGTCACCATGAAGAGCTTCTTGCGTCCGAGCCGGTCGGTCAGCCAGCCGAAGAACAGTGCCCCGCAGCAGGCACCCGTCACATACAGGGCCGCCGCCCAGGTGGTGACCTGTGCGGAGCTGATGGCCAGGCCGCTGCCGTGCTCGGACAACCGCCCGGCCATGTTGCCGACGATCGTCACCTCAAGGCCGTCCAGGATCCAGACCGTGCCCAGACCGATGACGATCCGCCAGTGCCACGGCGACCACGGCAGGCGGTCCAGCCTGGCCGGTACGTCCGTGCGGATGTCCGGCTCGCCCGCCCCCGGCGCGCTGCGCTGCCGTTGACTGCCCACCCCGCCGGCACCGCCCACCCCGCCGACCTCCGACATGGTCGCCTCCGTTGTTCTCCGGTACCGCCTCGGCCGTCGCTGCGAGTACCCCGGTTCTGTCGGTTCTCCAACCGGAGGACCCCTGCTTTCCCCCGTACGAGCGACCGGTTCACCGCGATGTCCGAGGCACTGGTGGGGTGTGCTCCTTACGGATAAGGTGAGCCTTGCTATGCGTCGGACACGGACCACGTCGGGCTGCCACTGAAGACCGTCCTCGAGCAGCTGGACCTGCTCGGCGAGGAGGCCGTGCCCGTACTGCGCAAGGAGTTCGCCAACCAGCGGCTGGCCGACGTCCCGGCCGGACCCACCCACGCCGGGCTCCTCGCCCGGCGCGACGCCGGCTGATCCCGGGCATGACGCCGACCTGGCAGTCAACGCCTTTGCCACAGGGGCCGGTTGGTGCGCCGGGGCCCTGGCATACACTCCCGGCATGGTGAACAGTTTGTGGGACGTGCGTGACATACCCGATCTCACCGGGAAGACCGCCGTGGTCACCGGGGGGAACAGCGGGATCGGCTACCACGAGGTACGTCAGCTGGCCGCCCGAGGCTGCCGGGTACTCCTCGGCGCGCGGAACCCCGAGAAGGGCGAGGCGGCCCTCGCCCGGCTGCGGGCCTCGGTGCCGCAGGGCCGGATCGAACTTGTCCAGGTGGACCTGGCCGACCTCGACTCGGTCAAGGCCGCCGCCGAACAGGTCGCCGGCGTGCTCGACGGCGGCCTGGATCTGCTGATCAACAATGCCGGAGTGATGGCCGTCCCGTCCCGGCAGACCACCGCCCAGGGCCTCGAACTCCAGATCGGCACCAACCACTTCGGACACTTCGCGCTCACCGGACACCTGCTGCCGCTGCTCACCAAGCGCCAGAGCAGTCGGGTGGTCACGGTCAGCAGCCTGGCCCACCGCACCGGCCGGCTCGACTTCGGCGACCTCCAGGCCGAGCACGGCTACCGGGCCTGGAAGGCGTACAGCGCATCCAAGCTGGCGAACGCCGTCTTCGTCCTGGAGCTCCAGCGCCGACTCGCCGCGGCCAATCTCGCCATCACGAGCCTGGGCGCCCACCCGGGCGTCTCGGCGACCGAACTGGCCGACAAGGGACCGAGCCTGGCGGGCGGCAGCATCCTGTCGGCGCCCACCTCCTGGTTCACCCGCCTGATCGGCCAGCCCGCCGAGCGCGGTGCGCTGCCCGTGCTGCGCGCGGCCACCGACCCCTATGCGATCGGCGGCAGCTACTACGGGCCGCTCGGCCCCGGCGAGATGCGTGGTGCGCCAGGCGTGGTCGCCTTCCGGCGCAACGCGTACGACGTCCGGCTCGGGCAGCGGCTCTGGGCGGAGTCCGAGCGCGTTACCGGCGTGGCCTTCGAGCTCTGACCGGCTGCTGCTGACTGGCTGGTCTGACCGGCGGGTCTGATCAGCTGCTCGGTCGACGGCGTGGCCGTGGCCGGTCTCCGGTTGCGCCGTGGGCCGATGCGGATCATCTTCCAGGGGTTGGCGCGTTCCCCGATCGGACGGTCATGGGAGTCAGGAGGGCATGAGGTGCGGGTGGTCTTTGTGCATGGGGCCTGCGTCGAGGACGGCGCCTGGTGGTGGCATCGCATGGTCGAGCCGCTGAAGGCGCGCGGGCTGCGCTCGGTGGCGGTGGAGCTGACCAGTGCGGGGCGCGGCCCGGTGGCCGAGCTCGGCGACCTCGATGACGACATCCGGGCCGTGCGCGAGGTCCTGGTGGGCGATGACGAGCCCGCGATCGTCGTCGCCCACTCCTACGGGGGCATGGTCGCCACCGGGGCGGCAGCCGGGGTCCCGGCCGTTCGCCACCTGGTCTATGTCACCTCGGTCCTGCCCGAGCCCGGCGAGACGCTGGGCTCCCTGGCGGGCGCCGGGCCGGGCCCGTGGATGGCGGTGTCGCCGGACGGCACGCTCACGGTCCGGCCCGAACAGGCCGCGGAGATCTTCCTCCATGACTGCGAGGATCCCGAGGTCGTGGCGGGCGCGGTGGCCAGGCTGGTGCCGCAGTCGCTCCGAGTGCTGGGCCAGAGCCCGGCACGGGCGGCCTGGCGGGACTGCCCCAGTACCTATGCGGTCTGCGCGGAGGACCGCGGCACGCCGCCGCAGTGGCAGCGTGAGCGCGCCGCTCGCGCCGACCGGGTGGTCGAGCTGCCCACCGGACACCATCCCTTCCTGTCCCACCCCGGACTACTGGCGGATCTGCTCGCCGAGACGGCCGGCTGACCGGGGCGCCGCGGGTGTGCGAGCGGCGGCACCGCGTACGCGCCGCAGGCCCACATCGCCACCTGTGCCGCCGACGCCCGGCTGATGCTGTCCGTCCTCGTAAGCAGGACCCCGGACGCGGACGCCAACGCGAGCCCGAACAGCGGACAGAGCCCCGCGCCTCCGGCCGGGGACCGTCCGCTGCGGATGGCCCTCTCCGTCCGCTGCCCGACCCCGGGCATCGCGGTCGACCCGCACTTCGCCGCAGCCGTACGCGACACCGGTCGCCATCTCGCCCAGGCCGGTCACCGTGTCGCCCGCGCCGAAGCTCCCTACCCGTGGTGGCTCGGCGCCGCCTCCGTCGGGCGCCGGCTGGCCGGAGCAGCCGCCGATGCACGCGGACTCGACCCGAACCTGCTGAATGCGCGCACCCGCCGCCACACCGCCATCGGCCGTGCCGTCGCCCGCGCCGGACTGGTCCGTCCGTCCCAGCGCACCTGCTGGCAGCAGAGCCTGGACCGCTTGTTCGCGCAGTTCCCCCGCGCCCCTGACGTAGTGCAGGGGTGAGGTCTGCGGTACAGGAGCCGGGCCGCTGCGCCGTCGTCACCGCTTCCCACCTGGGGCGGACGGGCGTACGGTGACGGGACGACGTCGTGCGCGGACCTCGGCCGGGCGGCCGGGCCCGCACCGTCGCCGGTCCAGCATCGTCGCGCAGGCGGTGGAGGCGACCCATGGGCGAGCCACGACCGACAGGAGACCCGAAAGCGTTCCTCACCACACCCCGTCGACTCCGTGAGCGGCGGGCGGTGCCGGAGCGCGTACGGGACTGGTCCGAGGTCTACCGCGAGCGGGCCCTGCTGCCGATCATCGGTGGACAGGCCGCCCGCTGCATGGACTGCGGCATACCGTTCTGCCACAACGCCTGCCCGCTCGGGAACCTCATCCCCGACTGGAACACCTTGGTCGCCGCCGACGACTGGCGGGACGCGAGCGCCCGGCTGCACGCGACCAACAACTTCCCCGAGTTCACCGGCCGGCTCTGCCCGGCACCCTGCGAGAGCGCCTGTGTGCTCGGCATCGACTCCGACCCGGTGACCATCAAGAACGTCGAACTCGAAATCGCCGACCGGGCCTGGGAGTCGGGGTTCGAGCAGCCGCAGCCGCCGGAGCGGCCCTCCGGCCGTACCGTCGCCATCGTCGGTTCCGGGCCCGCCGGACTGGCCGCCGCGCAGCAGCTCACCCGTGCCGGGCACACGACCACCGTCTACGAGCGGGCCGACCGGCCCGGCGGGCTGCTCCGGTACGGCATCCCGGACTTCCGGCTGGAGAAGTACCGCCTCGACCGCAGGATCGAACAGATGCAGGCCGAAGGCACCAGGTTCCGTACGGGTGTCGCGGTCGGCGGCGAGCTGCGCGCGGACGAGCTGAGGGCGCGCTACGACGCGCTGGTCCTCGCGGTCGGTGCGACCGCCTGCCGAGAACTCCCGGTGCCAGGAATGGATCTGACGGGTGTTCACCAGGCGATGGAGTACCTCCCGATGGCCAACCGCGCGGTCTCCGGTGACGGTGGTCCGGTGATCTCCGCCGAGGGCAGGCAGGTGGTCATCGTCGGCGGCGGGGACACGGCGGCGGACTGCCTCGGTACGGCGCTGCGGCAAGGCGCGGCAACCGTGCGCCAGTTGGACATCAATCCGCGTCCGCCCGAGCTGCGGGCCGACGGCCAGCCGTGGCCGGTGCACCCGAAGGTGTACCGGATCACGACCTCGCACGAGGAGGCCATGGCGCTGGACGGTCCGGGCGGGGGCGGCGAGTCGGGCGATCCGCGCTGGTTCGCCGCCGCCACCGTGCGCTTCGAGGGGGACGCGGAGGGCAGGGTCAGGGCCGTGCGCCTGGCCGAGGCCGAACCGGGTGACCGGCGGCCTCGGCCGGGCACCGAGCGGGTGCTCGCCGCCGACCTCGTCCTGCTCGCGCTCGGTTTCTCGGGCCCGGAGCGCGACAGCGGCCTGGTCGGCCAGCTGGGACTGGACATCGACGCCGCAGGGAACTTCGCCCGCGACGGCGGCTTTGCGGCGGGCACGGACGGTGTGTTCGTCGCGGGCGACGCGGGGCGCGGCCAGTCGCTGATCGTCTGGGCGATCGCCGAGGGCCGCTCGGTGGCCGCCGCCGTCGACCGCTATCTGACGGGTGCCACCGTGCTGCCTGCGCCCGTCGCCCCCACCGACCGCCCGCTCGCCACGTGAGCCGGGCGGCCGGAGCCGGGGGTCAGAGCTTGCAGAGCCCCTGGCTGTAGTCGACGGTCGCGGCAGCCTGCGAGTACTTCCACTCGGGAGCCAGCAGCCCGGCGTCGAGCTGGGCGGCGGCGTTCCGATCCTCGACGATGTAGCCGAAGTCCTCCAGCCAGGCCGGGTAGAGGTTCTTGGAACCGATGTAGAAGGCGGAGCCGTCGACCGAGACCAGCTTGTGGTGCAGGGCGAAGGGCTTGCCGTCCGCCCAGGTCGCGGTCGGGGCGGCGCGGAAGGAGGCCAGCTGGAGGTTCTGGCACATGGCGGTCTTCGCCTGGGCGGCCCCGCCGGTCAGCTTGGCGAGCCGGGCCTGGAGCGTGTCGCCGACCTCCGAGAGGGACTTGATCTGCGAGTAGCCGCCGCTGCCGACCGCACCCCGGTTGGCGGGGTCGCTGACCACGATGCGGACCTTGACCCCGGCGGCCAGCTTGGCGGCGAGGGTGTCGTAGAGGCGGATGTCGTAGCGGGGCAGCGGCGGGCAGGTGCCGTTCACGTCCTGCTGCGAGATCTCGATGTGGCTGTCGGCACCGGCGATCAGCGCCCGCAGCGCGCTCTCCTCCGGGTTGACGGTCTCGTAGTCCCGGTCCGCGTTGGTGTTGTCGTGCAGGTTGACCGGGCCGCAGGCGGTGTCGGCGGAGGCCCGTGGGGCGGGCCGGTAGGTGGAGAGCGGGTCCTTGTCGCGCATGCCGACGCCCAGGCCGCCGACGGCGATCACGGGGACACGGCCCGTGCTCGGTGCGGGTGCGGGGTTGCGGTCCTGCTCCATGGTCGGCATGCAGGCAGCGCCGTTGGAGGAGGCGAACCAGGCGGCGGAGAAGACGCCGGTGTTCTGGCACGTCCAGGTCCACAGCGTGTCCAGGTACCGGCCGGCCGAGGTGGCGGCCGGGCCGGTCAGTGCGAGGTCGACGTCCGACACCGGGTGGGTGGTGTCGATGTAGTCGTCCTTCCAGCCGTTGATGCCGCCGGTGACCACGCTCCGGCCGTCGACCACCAGCAACTTGGAGTGGTTCCAGGAGAAGGCGGTCTTCGAGGTGGTCATCGAGGCCACGGTGAGCTTGATGCCGGGCGCGGCGCTGCCGAGCTTGCGGACCAGCTCGTCGCGGTAGGAGGAGGGCACCGCGCTGATGTTGTAGAGCGGCGCGGCCCCGACCAGGATGCGCACCTGGAGCTTGTTCCCGGCGGCCACTGCGGCCTTGAGGCCGTTGACGATCGCGTCCTGGAACGCACCGTTGGGGAAGGGGGCGAGGGTGGAGATGTCGACCGTGCGCGTTGCCCCGGCGATGTTCTCGGTCACCTTGGCCAGCAGCTTGCGCGTGCCCGGCCGGTCGGTGCAGCCGGCGTCGCCCCAGCAGCCGGGGGTCTGCAGCAGCCAGCCGCTCTCGTCTCCGGCCGGGGCGTCGAGGGCGTTGCCGTCGGTGCGCTGCCAGACCGAACCCTCAAGACCGGGGGAGACCTGGCGCAGCGTCTGCTCGACGGCGTCGAGGTGCCTGGTCGCCGAGCCTGCGGCGGAGTCGGCGGCGCCCGTGCGGGCATCGTCCGCGAAGGCGGGGGTGGCAGCTGCGGGCACCGCGCCGAATATGGCGGCACCGGCCAGCACTGTCCCGGTGATACGGCGGAGGTGTTGGGGCTGGAGGCGGAGCAAGATCTGAATCCTTTGCGAACGACTAACGTGATGTTGACTTTACGGTAACTTGATGTTCAGTCAGCACCCGCCGAGTGGCGGATGCGCTCCGCAGGCCGATCCGGGAGACCCGTCGAGTGCCGGCGGCAGGCGGTGGAGAGCGCGGCCCCTTCGACGGGGCGGCCGGGCCCGAGGTGTTCGGGGTGCGGCGGGAGTCCTGTCGTGAAGGGAGTTCGTGCTCGAACGCGTACCCCTGACGCGCGCCCACACCAAGGGGGTTCACCCCATGCAACGGTGACGCCTACTGCAACCCGCCGGGCCGCCACTGCGTCGTCCGTGACGATCCGCCGCTGACCGTCGACAACCGGCTCGACACCGCCGTCATCGTCGGGGCCTCCAGCGACTGCACGGGGACGGACAACCGGGTGGTCGCCCGCGACCAGGTCCACACGATGCCCAACGGCCATTCCGTGTGCACCTGGCACGACGGCTCGTAGGCACGGGCAGCCACGAACCGGGTCGGTGTCGCAGGGAACCCGGACATGCACCGTCCGGGGGAGCGGGAATCGGCCACTCGGGGGCGGTCGGCGGTGGGATGCGCCGGCGGCGCAGGGGGAGTTGTGTGACTGGTGGGAGGCCGCTCACGGCGAGGCGCGGAACGGTGTTCGAAGCTCCGCTTCGGTGGGTGCCGTGTGGAGCGGCCCTGGCCGGGCGGGTATGCGCCCCTCGTGTGGACTCGGTGTGCGCCGGAGCGAGTGGCAGCGCCCCGGTCGATGGGCCGATGCGCTGTGGCGCGCCGCCGAACTTGACGGCATCCGGCCAAAGCGCCCGAAGCAGTGGCCCGCGCCGCGCCGGTCCCCCTAGGCTCCGTTGCGTGAACGAGGCGTTGCGCCAAGTGACGTCACGCCAAGTAGCGTCACGCCAAGGATAAGTGACGAGGCGTCAGTTTCACGTCGACTGCGTGTCGGCTGCCGGGGCCGTGCCGTGCCTCCGGCCGGATGCGTCGGCCCAAGCCTGATTCGGCCCCGCACGGATGACCTGAGCACACTCCCGCGACCGAGGGGATTTGTTGTGGACATGCGGTACGAGGCGTACTCCTACGCCGATCCGCTCTTCTACGACTCACCAGTCCGGTGGGCCTCCCACGACGAGTTCGCGGCGGTGGCCGAGTCCCTGCCGCTCGGCTGGGTGAGCCAGGACCGGGACGTCTGGGTGACGGTCCAGCCCGCCGATGTCCAACTCCCCGACCAGGGATGGAAAGTCCACGTCTCCGCCTGCCTGGACAACGCCGAGCAGGTGCTGGACGCGGTCCGCGCCTACTGCCTGCGGGAGGGAGTCCCGTTCAAGTACCTGCGCGGGCTGCCGATCCTCCAGGTCCAGAACGCCAAGTACGCCGCCCGGGGATCGAGCGGGAAGTTCTGCACCCTGTACCCGCTGGACGAGCACGGGTTGGAGCGCTGCCTCCAAGAGCTGGGGTCCGAGCTGTCCGGGCAGCCGGGCCCCTACATCCTCAGCGACCTGCGCTGGAAGGACGGCCCGCTCTACCTCAGGTACGGCGCCTTTCTCGAGCGCTGGTGCCGCAGCGAGACGGGTGAGCAGGTCCTCGCGCTCGCCACACCCGACGGCAGGCTGGTGCCCGACGTCAGGGCCGCCGTCTTCGAGGTGCCGGACTGGGCCCCCGTACCGGACTTCCTGCGCCCGGTTCTGGACAGTCGCCGCTCCGGCGGCGGCACGCTGCCCTACCAGGTCGAACGGGCCCTGCACTTCTCCAACGCCGGTGGCATCTACCTGGCCCGCGACCGCGCGGACGGCACCCGCGTGGTGCTCAAGGAGGCCCGTCCGCACGCCGGTCTCGACCAGCGCGGCACCGACGCGGTCAGCCGGCTCCGGCACGAGCACGACATCCTCACCCGACTGGCAGGAGTCCCTGCCGTACCCGTCCTGCACGGCCAACTCACCGCCTGGGAACACCAGTTCCTGATACAGGAGTACGTGGAAGGCACCACCCTGAACGAGTGGCTGGCCCACAACTACCCGCTGGTCCACCCGGATCCGGACGAGAGCGCCATCGCCGAGTACACCCGCAGGGCGCTCGACATCCTCGGCCAGGTGGAACGCGGGCTGGCCCAGATCCACGCCCGGGGAGTCGTCTTCGGCGACCTGCACCCCCGCAACCTGATGCTCCGGCCGGACGGATCCGTCGTCTTCATAGACTTCGAACTCGCCAGTCCGACAGCGGAGTTCGTCCGCCCGGCGCTCGGCGCGGCCGGCTTCGCCGCCCCCTCGGGCGCCACCGGAACCGAACTCGACCACCATGCGCTGGCCGCCCTGCGACTGTGGCTGCTGCTTCCGCTCCAGCAGCTGCTGGCCCTCGATCCCGGCAAGACGGACGAACTCGTCGACGCGGTGGAGCGCCGCTTCCCGCTCCCCGCCGACTACGGTGAGCCGATCCGGGCCCGCCTCGCCCGCCCTGCCCAGCCGCCCCGGCCCGGGCAGGAGGAGATCGGTGCCCGCCGCGCGGAGCTCACCGAGCTGCTCACCGCCGAAAGCCCGGACTGGAAGGCCATCCGCGACTCGCTGGCCGCCGGTATCGCCGCCACCGCGACTCCGGAGCGACTGGACCGGCTCTTCCCCGGCGACGTCGCCCAGTTCACCCAGGACTCCCTCGGCCTCGCCTACGGCGCGGCCGGAGTCCTCTACGCCCTCGACGCCACCGGGTGCCACCTCGATCCCGCGCACCTCGACTGGCTCACCGAGGCCGCCAGGCGCAGCCCGGCCCGGCCCGGTCTGTACACCGGCGGCCACGGCACGGCGTATGTCCTCGACCTTCTCGGCGCCCGCGCCGCGGCCCTCGACCTGCTCGACCGGCTGAGCACCGTCCCGGCCAGGCCGCCGGGCACCGTCCCGGCCCAGCGCTCGGCTTCCTCACCGGTGCACCGCTCCGGCACCGCACCGACTCAGCCGCTCGGCGCCGATCTAGCCGGAGGCAAGGCCGGGATCGCCCTGGCCCTCCTGCACTTCGCCGAGGCAGCCGATCCGGCGCTGCTGGAGCGCGCCGTCGAGTTCGCCGAAGTCGCCGCCGACGCCCTGACCGGCCGGGATCCCGGCGCGGCTACGGCCACGCCGACACCAGGACCGGCCAAACCCGGGCTGATGCACGGGGCCAGCGGTGCCGCCCTCGCCCTGCTCCGCCTCTACGAGCACACCGGCGACTCCCGACTGCTGGACCGCGCCGAAGCCGCTCTGGCCCACGACCTGGAACGCTGCGTCAGCGCGGGGGACGGCACCGTCCAGGTGCACGACGGCCTGCGGGTCCTGCCCTATCTGGAGGGCGGCAGCGCCGGAATCGGCCTGGTCCTGGACCAGTTGCTGACACACCGTCCGGATTCGCCCCTGAGCGTCCACGGTCCCGCGCTGGTTCGGGCGGCAGAGCCCGAATTCATCATCCAGCCCGGCCTGTTCAACGGGCGGGCGGGCCTGCTCGGCTACCTCGGCCGGCTGCGGAACGCCCCGGACCGTGACCGCTGCGCCGACCGCGCCGACCGTCACCGGCGGCTGCTCAGCTGGCACCAGGTCTCCTATCGGGGCCATCTCGCCTTCCCCGGGGACCAGTTGCTGCGGCTGTCGAGCGACCTGGCCACCGGCTCGGCCGGAGTCCTGCTCGCGCTCGGCACCGTCCTGGCCGGAACGCCGTTCCTGCCCTGGACGGCCCCCGCGAGCCGCCCCCGCACCGCCCCGCCGTCGGCGACCGACCTGCCGACGCCGTGAACCTGCCGCCACGGCGGCACACTTCGGGCACCCAGGTGCCCCCACCGACCCCCGGCGGTCCCGCCGGGAGGAACCAGAAGATCCGAACAGAGGAGAACACCATGGAGATTCTCGACCTTCAGGGTCTGGAAGCACCCGAGATTCCCGCCGAGGAGACCGCTCCCAGCACTCTCAGCGTCGTCAACTGCGGTGTCAGTACCGTCAGCACCATTCTCTGCCTCTAATACCCGGCACAGCCCTTACCGACTGACCACCGCGCCCGGCAGCACCTGCCGATGACGCGGTACCGGCCCGGGGGCAGCACCATCCCCGGGCCGGTATCCCCACCGGTCCGCCCAGCAACCTCACGGGTTGCCCCGATCACCGAGTGGAGCCGAAGCCCGATGCGATCGAACGAATCCGACCGGTCGTCAGGTGACGCGCTGCTCTGGTCCAGTCTGCGCAGCGGAGCCCTGCCGACCGCCGTCCTGCTGCTGTCCGTCCTGGCGGGTACGGCAGCGACGGTCGCACTCCCGGGCACACTGGCGGCCGCCGTGGACGATGCACTCACCGGGCGCACCGGCCACGCGACCCTGGTCTTCCTGTCGGTGCTCGCACTCCTCACGGCGGCCGAGACCGGCACCGAACTGGCGGAACCCTGGACCGCAGCCACCAACACCGCCCGACTGAGCCGTCACCTTGTCCGGCACACGCTGGCCCTTGGACTGCCGGGCACCCGCCGGTTCGGCACCGGCGACCTGGTCTCCCGCCTGGTCGCGGGAGCGCCGGAGGCCGGCGGTGCGGCGGCGGCCCTCGGCTACGCCGCCGTGCAGACGGCAGCCTCGGCGGCCGCCCTCGTCGCGCTCGCCCGCATCGACCCCTGGCCGGCCGTGGTCGTCCTGGCCGGAGTGCCGGCCGGTCTGATCGCCGTACGGCTCTTCGTCCGCCGGGCCTCGCAGGCGGCGGCCGCCTACCAGCAGGCCCAGGCCGACCTGTTGACCCGGCTGCTCGACGCCCTCGCCGGACTGCGCACCATCAGGGCCGGTGCCACCACCGACCACGAGATTGCCAGAATCCTCCGACCGCTGCCCGACCTCGACCGGGCCGGCCGGATGCTCTGGGCCGACCAGCGCGCCGTCCTGTGGCGGACCGCGCTGCTGCTGCCCGCGCTGCAACTCGGCACGCTCGCGGTCGCCGGAGCCGAGGCCGCCGCCGGACGCGTCACACCCGGCGAACTGCTGGCGGCCGTCGGCTACACCACCCTCGCACTGGGCTTCCTCGGGAGCGCCCAGTCCCTGCTCGCCTTCGCCCGAGCCCGGGCCGGCGCCGGCCGCCTCGCCGAGGTTCTCGCCGAGCCGACGATGCCCCCGGGAAACCGAGAACTCCCGGAAGGAGGAGGAGAGTTGACATTCAGGAAGGCCACCGTACGAATCGGCGGCGAGACGGTCCTCGACCGTGTCTCCTGCCGCATCCCGGCGGGCGCGACCGTCGCGGTGGTCGGGCCCAGCGGAGCCGGAAAATCCACACTCGCCGCCCTCGCCGGACGCCTGCTGGACCCCGATGGAGGCGAAGTCCTGCTGGACGGCGTCCCGTTGCGCGAGATCAGGACCGACCTGCTGCGCCGTGCGGTGACCTACGCCCTGCCCCGCCCCGTGCTGCTCGGGGACACCGTCGCGGACGCGCTGGCCTACACCGACCCGCCCGGGCCAGGACCGCAGAACATCCGGAGCGCCGCACGGGACGCGGAGGCGGACGCGTTCATCCGCCGGCTCCCGCAGGGGTACGACACACCGGTCCACGGGCTGTGGCTCTCCGGCGGCCAGGCCCAGCGCCTCGGCCTGGCCCGCGCCATCGCGCGCGGCGGACGGCTGCTCATCCTCGACGACGCGACCTCCAGCCTCGACACCGCCACCGAAGCCCGGATCGACGCCGCCGTCCGCCGGGCCCTGCGCGGACGCACCCGCCTGGTGGTGGCCCACCGCGCCTCGACGGCCGCCCAGGCCGACCTGGTGGCCTGGCTCGACACGGGCCGGCTGCGCGCGCTCGCACCGCACCGGGTCCTTCGGGAGGACCCCGCCTACCGGGCGCTGTTCGCCTCTCCGTCCGGTCTTCCCCGCTCGCGCGACAGACCGTCCGACGGGCAGCTCTGCGAGCCCGGGCCCGCGAACGCAGCCGACCAGGCAGCCACGGACCACGATGCGGACTCGCACGGCACGGCAACCCGGGCGGCGCGGTGAGCGCCCCCGGGTGGGCCATGCTCCGGACCGAACTGCGCTCCAAGCGGCGACCGCTGGCCATGATGACCCTCTGGACCCTGGCGGAGGCGCTGCCCGCAGCACTCTCGGGCCGGCTGGTGGCCCAGGCGCTGGACGGCGGCTTCCTGGCTGGCCGGGTCGCGACGGGAGTGGGCTGGCTGCTCCTCCTCGGTGCGGTCTCCGTCCTCGGCGCCTTCGGCCAGCGCCAGGTCTACCCCCACGTCGCCGATGTGGTGGAACCCCTGCGAGACGCACTGATCACCCGGGTCGTCGGCGCTGCGCTGCACGCCCCGGCCTCCGCGCCCACCGGCGACCCGGCGACCGTCTCCCGGCTGGCACGCCAGGTGGAGACGGTCCGGGACTGCGTGGCCGGACAGCTCCTGATCGTCCGTCACTTCGCCGTCACGGTCGCCTTCGTCCTGCTCGGGGCGGCCTCCATAGCCCCCGGGCTGCTGCCGCGTATCGCACTCCCGCTCGGGGTCGCGCTGCTCGCCTTCGTCCTCCTGCTCCCGGCCCTGGCGCACCGCCAGGTGGAACTGCTGGAGGCCGAGGAGGAGTTCGCCGCACTGGCCTCCCGGACCTTCGCGGCGATCGGTGACATCACGGCCTGCGGGGCGCCGGGGCGGGCCGCCACCGAGCTGGACGAGGTGATCGTCCGGCAGACCCGGGCCCGGCAGGCGCTCGCCAGGATGGGCGCCGTACGCCGACTCACCGTCGCTGCGGGCGCGCACCTGCCTGCGGTGCTGATCCTGCTGGACGCCGGGCGGCTGCTTCGGAGCGGACTGCCTCCCGGGGCCGTGGTCGGCGCACTGGCCTACGTCACCCTGAGCCTGGAACCGGCCCTGCGGACCCTGATCCAGGGAGTCGGTGCCTCGGGCCTGCGGTTGACGGTCGCGCTGGACCGGCTGAGCGCCCACACCTGTGCGCAGACATCCGTACCGGCACGGGTGTCTGCACCTGAACCTGCGTCTGCGCCCGCACCTGCACCCGTCCCGGACAGGGCGGGCGGTTGCGCGATCGAGTTCGACCGGGTGAGCTTCGCGCACCACCCGCAGGCGGAGCCGATCCTTGACAGGTTCACGCTGCGGATCGCGGACGGCGAGCACCTTGCCGTTGTCGGCCCGAGCGGCATCGGCAAGTCCACGATGGCCGACCTGATGGCGGGCCTGGCGGTCCCCACAGGCGGAGCCGTCCACCTCGGCGGGGCGCGGGTGGACGGGCTGTCGGCCGCCGAACTCGCATCGCTGCGAGTGCTGGTGCCGCAGGAGGCCTACGTCTTCGCGGGCACCCTGCGGCAGAACCTGCTGCCGGCCCACGCGGATCCGGCCCAGGCCGCTCCGACCGGGGCGCAGCTGGCGGAGGCCGTCGCGCTGCTCGGCATGGAGCCGCTGGTCCGGCGCCTCGGCGGACTCGACGCGCAGCTCAGTGGTAGCCGGCTGTCGGCAGGTGAGCGCCAGTTGTTGGCGCTGGTCCGCACCTTTCTGTCACCTGCCCGGGTGGTCGTCCTGGACGAGGCGACCTGCCACCTCGATCCGGCGGCCGAGGCGGTCGTCGAGGAGGTCTTCCGCCGGCGCCCGGGGACTCTGGTGGTCATCGCCCACCGGATCAGCTCGGCCCTGCGTGCGGACCGGATCGTACTGCTCGACGCCGAACCTGCGGTGGGCACCCATGAGGAACTCCTCGCAGCCTCGCCGGGCTACCGAGAGCTCGTCGCCCACTGGGGGAGCGAACCCTGGGTGCATGGCCGTCCCGGCAGCCCGGTTGCCTGAATTCTCTCTGTCGCGCACTGTCGACGGACCGTGCCGTTCGGCCGCCTGCGGCAATGGCCGAACGGCCAACACCCGCCCCGGGTATGAGGATCTGCGCGAAACACGGCCGGCGCGTATCTTTACTGACCCTTTGTCGTTGATCCTTTGACTTCATGCGGGGCATGTGCCTACGTTGGCTTTAAGAGATCTTTCCCTCTCAAAAGAGCGCCAGGCGGCCGACGGAGCACTGGTCGGGTAGCGGCTGCGTATTCATTCGCTCTCTGCCAGGCGCACTCCGCACCGGAGTGGTGCGCAGGATCCGGTGCGCACAGGCCCGCTGTTCGGGTCGATTCTTCAGGAATGCCCCGAAAGGGGAACATGATGCGTTCGAACACGTCAAGGATCCGTCGTCTGGCCGCCGCCGCATGCGCGGCCCCCCTCCTGGCCATCGCCGTCGGAGCCGGAGCAACTGCGGCTTCCGCCAATGCGGTGCCGTCCTCTGTCTCCGCCTACGGTGACCACGGTGGCGATCGCGGCCACGGTGACCGCGGCGGCTACGGTGACTACGGCTATTACAACGACTGGGGCGGCGACGGCGGTGGCTATGGCGACCACGGCGGCGGCGACTACGGCGGCGGCTACGGCGGTTACGGAGACTAGGGCGGTTACTGACAGGTGACCGACCAAACATGACCCGGAAACAGACCCGGGCCCGGCGCACTGTGTGCACCGGGCCCGGACTTTCAGTAGCGGGGACAGGATTTGAACCTGCGACCTCTGGGTTATGAGCCCAGCGAGCTACCGAGCTGCTCCACCCCGCGTCGATGACCTTGACTGTACGGCAACTCGCGCCCACCGCGAAATCCATTGCAGCAACCGGGCAGAGCCCACGCTCTCGTGAGCACCCGACGAGCAGGTTCGCGTGCGATCGCCAAGGCGGATCAGTCCGGGGGTGTACATCCACGGCCGGGATCCCGCTGCCCGGCTGCTCCGGGGGCGAGGGCTGCTTCAACGCCGTCGATGCGACCCCCACCGCGGGCGTTACCGGCGGCACCGACGGCCATGGCGACTACGCGTACGGCTCCAGCTTCATCATGGCCACCGAGCTGACGTCGCACGGCCCCCGCACCCGCACGATCCTCACCTACGGCGAATCCGCCAGCCCCGAGTCGCCCCACTACACCGACCAGACCGTCCTGTTCTCCCACAAGTAGTGGGTGACCGAGCGGTTCACCGAAGCCGAGATCAACGCCGACCCGCACGTGCAGATCACGGCCCCGCACCGCTGACTCTCAGTCAGGGCGACCGCTTCCCGGCAGCGATCCGCTGCCGGGAAGCCTCGTAGAGGACCGCTGTCCCGGCGTTGGCCGCGTTCAGGGAACTCGCCGCGCCGGTCATCGGGATACTCACCGTGAAGTCGCACAACTCGCGCCATGTGCTGCTGAGCCCGCTGGTCTCGTTGCCGACCAGCAACAGGACCGGCCGGGTGAAGTCGAAGTCGAAGACATCGCAATCGCCGTGCTCGTCCGTACCGACCAAGGCCACCGATCGCCCCGAGGCACGGTGGGTGTCCACCCAGTCGGTCACCTCGCGAGGAGAGGGAACCCGGATGGCGGGCAGTGCGAACAGCGAGCCGGTGCTGGCGCGCACCGACTTCGCGTCGTAGACGTCGGCGGCATGTCCGGCCACGATCAGACCGTCCGCACCGAAGGCGTCGGCAGAGCGGATGATGCTCCCGATGTTCCCCGGGTTCGTCGGCCGGTCGAACAGCACACCGAGGAAGTCGTCCCCGACCGTGATCCGGCCGAGGTCGTCGTCGGGCATCCCGATCACGGCGATGACCTCGGGCACGGTCTCGTTCTTCTCACCGAGGTCCGCCAGCATGTCCGGAGCCATGGCGATGTGCTCGGTCCGCACCGCCCGCAGCAGCTCCTCGGCCCACCGCGACAGCTTCCGCTCCCCGTCGAAGATCAGCGCGTGAACCGGCCAGCCGTACTGCACCGCCAGCGAGATGGGCCGTACGCCC
The DNA here is from genome assembly GCF_029892105.1 of Kitasatospora sp. GP82. GTDB lineage: Bacteria > Actinomycetota > Actinomycetes > Streptomycetales > Streptomycetaceae > Kitasatospora. The sequence goes on from NZ_JARZAJ010000014.1 coordinate 106,152, forward strand.
TGGACAAGGAACTCCCCGGCGCGCTGCCGCTTGTTGCGGTTGGTGAGCAGGGCCTGCCACTGCTGGAAGCGGGCGTTGCGAGAAGTGATCCGTCGGACCGCCGGCAACCGTCCCCCAAGGTGTGATGACGCCAACCATGTGCCCTGCAGAGTACACCGGACGTGCTGGTGGCGAGGCGCGCACAGCTGCTCGAAGGACCGGGCGCAGAAAGGAATTCGGCGTCGGCTTCTCCCGCAGGGCCGGGCCCGTTGACGCCGAAGCCCGCAGTTGCCAGGCCGGTTGACGCTGCCGATGCCGGACCTGTTTGACGGATCGCCAGAATTGCGACTGATCAGGAGAGTTGGGCTGTCCTGCTCACTGGGACACGCGTCGGTGGGTTTCGCGCCCGGTCTGCCGCGCACCTCCCGGCGGTTGGCGGTCCGGTCCGAACTCCGCTGCCGCGTGTCCCCGTGAGACCTGGTCGAGCAGAACCACGGAAGCCACTTCCGACACCACGTCGGGGACCGGCAAGGGGCGACCGGGCCTCGTGGCTCCCGGGACGAGGGTCGGGGCGGGGACGGCTTGCGAGTACGGCCCGGTCGCGGTGGGTGCCGACAGTGCGCGCAGCAGCCGGTCGAGTCCTCGCCCGTGTCGGGTGAAGACGCGTGGCGCCGCCCATCTGCCGCGCGCCTCCTGACCGGCGAGGGCTTCGGTTGCTCCGACGTCGAGCAGGACCAGGTGCAGTTCGCGTCCTTGCCGCGCGGCGGCGCGGGCCAGCCATCGACGCATCCATGGCCGGCTGCCGCAGTCGTGCACCAGAAGCGCCCCTCCGCCGCGTACCGCTGCTCGAAGCCGCCGGAAGTGCACCAGGCGCGCCCAGGGGCGGTACACCGCGTAGGGCAGCCACTCGGGCATGAGGCTCTCGCACTGGACGTGGACATCGCGTGGATCAACGGCGGGTACGGTCCGGGACCAGCGGCGCAGCAGCGTGCTCTTGCCGCTGCCGGGCAGCCCGGAGACGACCACCACGGCGTCGGCCGGATAGGACAGAACGGTGCCGGCGCCGGCCTGTCCGCGCAGATCCACCAGCCCGTGCGGACGGAACGCCGTCCCCGGCCCTTCGCGTGAAACATCCTCAGCCCCCGTCACACGCGACGTGTCCATACCGCCCCCACCATTGCCTCATGTCCTGCCCGAACCGATCGCTTCACAGCCTCGCACGGGCCGGGGGCGTCGGTCGTCGCCGTGTGCGGTCCCGGCCGCCGGTCTGCCGCGCTGTGTGGACTTCCTCGTTCGGGGCCGCGTGTTGAGATGCGGGGAGGGAGGTCGGAGCGGCAGGCTCGGACGTGCCGTCTGCGCGGGCCTCGGGCGTCGGGCCACCGGCTGTTCGGCAGAAGTGCCTCGTTGCCTCGTGCGGCCCGCCGGTCGGGCTCGTACCGGGCTGCGGGTTTCGCTCCGGCGGGCCGTCAAGTACCTGATACAGCCATGACCTTGGGTGAGGACAACGCCATGACTTCCTTCGTTCCTGAGAACAGCCACTGCCTCCGGCTCACCGGTGTCACCGCGAAAGACGACGAGGCTGTCCTCTTCGAGGACGGCCTCGTCAAGACGGGTACCGAACCGCTGGAGTACCGAGACGGGTCGGGCGGCATCATGCGGATGCCGGGCGCATCGCGGACCCCGGAGATCACCTTGCTCTACAGCGTCTCCGGCGGCGTTCGTGCCTTGGTGGACTGGATCCAGGCAACCAAGGCCAACGTCGTCGAGAAGAAGGACCTGACCATCTCCCTCGTCGCCACCGGCAGCGAGAGTCCCATCGTGACCTGGACCGTCCGCAACGCGTTCGCCATCGAGATCGAGATGCCCGGGCTCGACGACGGCCATCAGAGCCTGATCAGGCGCATCTCGCTGGTCGGGGACCATGTGGAGACCGAGGTGCACTAACGGGGTGTCACCAGGCGAGGGGTGAGGCGTCGAGCACCCCTACCGGTGTCCACATCATCGCGCCGAACTTGCCCCGCGCGTTGAGTGCCTCCCGAGCGCGGCCCCCTGGAGGACCAGCCGAACCAACCCGGTGACCCGAGACGCCACCGTGCCCAGCGCCATCACCGCAGATGAGCGCACCAGCCCGCCGGACCCCTGCCGCGAACGTCGCGCCGCATGGCGCCCACGCCCCTGCCCACGGACCGACCCCGCGCCGACAGCTTCCGTCTCTTCAACCATCGGCCCAATGTAGTTGCCGGAGAACACGACGGACTGTCAGATCCCTTCGCACCGTTGACCGGACGTCCTCGGGCCTGACAGCCGGCGTTGTCCGTGGAGGCCGGAGCCGGCACCCGATCACGCGTCGATACGGCCTGGGTGGCCGGGGCAGACGATGGAGTGCAACTTCATATAGCGGTGAGCCATCATCGAGTACACCTCTTCGAGCTCCGCGCCTTCCGCCCGGCACCACCGGACGATCGCCCTGCGCAGGACGGCCCGCCGTTCCGGGCCGCGTTTGATTCCCGGCCGCAGCTCGCTGCGCGCTTCCTCGTGGGCGGCGTCGATGTGCTCGGCCGGCACGATGCGGCACTCGAGCGCGAGGTCGAGCGCGTACTCGTAGGGGTCTCGCATGGCGTCATAGGCCGGGCCCGGCAGGTTCGCGATGGTCTCGGCAATGCTGATCATCAGTCCACAGTGCCACGGCGTCCCCTGACCTGCCCGCAGGCATTCCGTGAGGTCGGGTACTGCTGTCAGCCGAGCGGTTACGGCGCTGTGCATGGCCACGGGATGCAGCGCGCCAGGCCGGCCTCCGGCGAAGCCAGTGCAAACTGCGCTCCAGGACAGGACGCTCCCCGACCCGCTGGGCCCCGGCTGCGCCCCAACCGCACCGGGCACCCCAGACCGGGCGCACGAGCCGCAGTGGGTGTCCCCAAGGGACGCGGGGATCCGCAATTGCCGCGGGCTTGATGCCCGATGGTGTCACCGCCCCGGTTGAGCCTGCGGCGCTGAGCCTTGCCTGATGGTGCCTCCACCGGGCTGACGTCGCAGAGCGCTGCGAAGGAACCCTCTCCGTGACGGGCGTGCGCCTCCCACGAGGCTCCCTCGTTCATCGCGCGGGCCGGGGCCTCAGACGGGCAGGTCGAGTTGCCAGCGGACTTCGCCGTCCTTGCGGTGGTCGGTGGGGTGGAGGCCGATGGCGGCGGCGACTGCGGCGGAGGCGTGATGCTCCGGGTGGATGTGCGCGACGAGGGTGGTGACCGGCGAGTCGGGCCCGAAGGGCTGTTCGGCGATGCGGGTGACCAGGGCGCGGGCGGCCTCGGTGGCGAAGCCGCGCCCCTGCCAGGGGGTGCCGACGACCCAGGCGAGTTCGGCGGTTGCTCCGCTGACCGTGGCCTGGACCGTGCCGACCAGGCAGCCTTCCTCCCGTAGACGCAGCGCCCAGTTGAGCCACAGCTCCTCGGGGTCGGGCGAGCCCGCGGTGATGCGCCGGTAGCGAGTGCGCAGTGCCTCCGGGCTGTCCGGTGAACCGCCGATGAAGGTGTGCAGCTGCGGGTCGCCGAGCACCTCGGCCAGCTCCTCGGCGTGTTCCACCCGCAGCGGCAGCAGATCCAGGCGATCGGCCCCGGGAACGTCGAGCGTGGGCGCCGGTGACCGGTCGGCTGTCGAGCGCGCATCGACGTACGCCATGCGCTCGGTGAAGACCGCACGGGCCTCGGGCGTCAGCGTCCGCAGCGCGACCAGGGCGGCGAAGATCACGTCACAGAGCTCGTGCTGCACGTCCTCCCAGGAGTGCGTCACGCCCTTGCGCGGGTTCTGGCCGGTCACCCCGATCACCGCCTGGCCGACCTCGCCGACCTCCTCGGAGAGCTTGATGATGCGCAGCAGCCGCTCGTCCCCTGCGGAGAGCGGACTCTCGCGGTCGAGCCAGGCGACCAGGCGGTCGACGGTGTCCCAGGTAGTGCTGTCCATCTGAGCTGCTCCGGTGGTCGGGAGTGGTCTGCCACCCACCGTACGGGGCGGCCGTCGGCGGGATTCCAGCAGCGGGGCACTGGCCGCTTCGCTCGTCGTCGTCGGCGAGTGAGGGCAACTCGCCTGCTTGGCAGGCAAGTGGGTTGCCGCAGACAGTGTCAGGACGGCATGCTGCCGTGCATGATCGAACTACGGGTGCTGACACCGGATGACTGGGCCCTCTGGCGCGAGCTCCGGCTCGCCGCGCTCGCGGAGGCGCCGTACGCGTTCGGCTCCCGGCTCGCGGACTGGCAGGGGGAGGCCGACCGGGAGGAGCGCTGGCGGGGGCGGCTGGAGATCCCGGGCTCGCACAACATCCTCGCGCAGCTCGACGGTCGGCCGGTCGGGATGGCCAGCGGTATCCCGACCGAGCAGGAGGGTGTTGCCGAGCTGATCTCGATGTGGGTCAGCCCGGCCGCGCGGGGGCGGGGTGTCGGCGACATGCTGATCGGCGAGGTGGCACGGTGGGCCCGGCGGCAGAAGGCCGGTCTCCTGAGCCTGGCCGTGATGCCGGACAACGCCCACGCGAGCATGCTCTACCGGCGCAACGGGTTCGAGGACACCGGCGAATTCGGCGCCCTGCTGCCCGACGGGGTCGGTCGGGAGCGGGTCATGGCGAAGTCCCTGGGCACCGACTGAGCCCGACCGGGTACTGTGCTGCGGACCTTGGCACGTGGTCGGGACCTTGGGCACGTGGTCGGCCGCGCACGCCCCGAGGGCGCGGATCCGGCACCGCTCAGCCGGCCTGCGATCGCCGGCGGGCCTGCTCGCGCACGTACTCCGGGTACCAGTGCGTGATCCGGATCGCCAGGACCAGCAGGATGGCCGGGACGATCCAGTTGAGCCAGTCCGTCCCTGAGCCGACGTGCAGCGCGATCAGGCCGAGAACGGCCGTGAGCAGGAAGACAGTTCCCCACATCGCGGTCAGCACGCGGTTGGTCCGCTTGAATGCCGGAGTCGCCCAGACCTGCGGGTGGGTGGACTCCCGCGCGTACTGCTCGGTGAACGGCACGAAAGCGAGCGATCCGAGGGCGACCACCGCGAGCACGCCGCCGGCGATCGTCTGGGAGTAGGTCTCCAGCCAGATGAGCTGGTGGCGGTCGACGACCAGGCCCAGCACGCTGATCACCGCGAAGAACGCGACACCGGTGATGTCGAGGAGCTTGACGGCGCCGCGCAGCAGATCCGGGAGGCCGAGGACGATCGTGGCCACGAGGGCGGCGAAGGCCGCGAGCTCCCAGGTGCTCGGTCCGGCGACGACATCGAAGATGATCCACGGGAGGAAGGCGAAGAAGACGTTCCGCTCGCGGACCCCGCGCATCGCCTGGCCCCCACCGCGTGGCCCGCGTCCCCGATCGGGCTGCTTCATCGGGCACCTCCAGCACGACGGTCGCCCCGGCCGGACGGATCGGCGATCCCCCCGTCCTTCTCCATCCTCCGGCGCTCGGTCCTCCGCCGCCACCGGCCCGGTGTGCGTCCGCTGTTGCGGCCCGCCCGCAGGCGCGTTGGACTGGAGACGGAAGCGGGAGGACGGCGGCGCACCCGGTGCGTGGGAGGTCCCGATGACGTCACGCCCGGCTACCGCCTTCGACCCGACGCGGCTACCGCACCTCTCCGGGCTCTTCGCCCCCGTGACGGAGGAGGTGGACGAGCGCCCACAGCACCTTCTGGGCCTCGTCCCAGCAGACCCCGTGCGCGCCGGGCAGCTCGAAGGCCGTGAAGGTGTCGCCGCGCGGGGAGGTGGTCGCCGGATAGAGGCGCACCGTACCCGGGCTGCTCGCCGCCACCGCGATGTGCCCGGCGGACGTGACCTCCACGCTGTGCGGGTTGAGGTGCAGCAGCCTGGTCGCCCACAGGACCCGTCCGCCGGGGAACGTCACGGCTGCGGCCAGCCCCTCCGAGGCGCAGGTCGGCACCAGCCGCTTGCCGCGCCACCAGCGGGGCTTGGCCTCACTGACGAGCTGCCAGGTGCGCGCCGGGTCCAGGTCGGCCAAGTCCGCCTGCGGCGACCACCGCCAGCGGACGGGCGGCCGATCCCTGCCCGGATCCGTACTCGGCCGACCGTACGCAGAGGCCCCGACATCCAGTACCAGCAGTTCGGCGGAAGCCTGGTCCCCGGTGATGATCGCACTCATCCGACGCCCCTTCGGCCGGGCCGGGGCGCGCCCCGACGAACCGTCGGACTCCCTTCCGGGGCCCTTCCCGGCTCACGTTACTGCCTGTTCACCCGTCGACACCCTGCGGCACGTCGGCCCCGGTGGCCGTCCGCCTGCGCCGGTACCAGAGCGTCAGCGGGACGGCGGAGGCCAGAGCCAGCAGTCCCGGGGCCTCGGCCGTGGCGGGGGTGGACCCGGCCTCGGCGTCGAGCTGCCGCTGGTGGAAGGTGCCGGGCTCAGGCAGGGTGGCCCAGTGCGTGATCGGCCAGGCCACCACGAAGGCGCGTCCGATCACATGGTCCACCGGGACGAAACCGTCGCCCGCGACGGCGAGTTGGTGGTACCGGGAGTCCGCGGAGGCGTTGCGGTGGTCGCCCATCACCCAGAGCCTGCCCTTGGGCACGGTGATCGTCCCGACCGAGTCGGTGTCGCACGGCGTCGCCCCGGGGTAGAGGTACGGCTCGTCCAGCTTCACTCCGTTGACCTCGACGGGGGAGCCCGCAGAACACCGCACGGTGTCCCCGCCGACCGCGATGACCCGCTTGATCAGGTCCTTCTCGCCGGCCGAGGGCATCAACCCGACCAGGCTCAGTACCTTCTGGACATCGCCCGCGGGCGGGGTGGGCTCGTCCTTCAGCCAGTCGCCCGGGTCGCGGAAGACCACCACATCACCGCGCGAGGGCGTCGAGCCGAGCCACGGCGTGAACTTGTCGACCAGCACCCGGTCGCCCAGCTGCAGCGTGTTCTCCATGGACCCGGACGGGATCCAGAACGCCTGCACGAAGAAGGTCTTGACGACAAAGGCCAGCACCAGCGCCAGACCGACCATGACCGGTATCTCCACCCAGGCCGGCCGCCGCGACTGCCTTCGCGTCCGCTCCAGCTGCCCCTGCCGCCACCAGCCGCTCATCTCCGGCCCCCCATGTTCTCTCCTGTGGCGTGCTGTACGCCCCGTGATTCCAACGTACGAAGGTTCCCGGACGATCTGACCACGGGTCCGTCGAACAATCCCTGGCGGCGAAGAGCCCGGTCGAGCGCCTCGATCAGGACTTCTTCCGACTGCGGACGGGCGTGGCCGGTGAGATCGTCCAGAAGTTCGTCACCTACCGCGTGGGCCTGGTCGTCCTCGGCGACATCTCCGGCCACGTGGCCGCCGGCTCAGCCCCGCGCGACTTCGCCCGTGAGAGCAACCGGAGTACCCAACTCTGGCTCTGCCCGGACACCGACGACCTCGCCAACCGCCTGCGGGCGGTCAACGGCACCCCTCACGAGTAGCACCCGGTCGAGCCGGACGAGCATCGCGTGGGCCTTCGTTACCGGTATTCGAGGCGAGGCCTTTGGACCGCTGCGGCAGTTCGGTCTCGCCGACTCACGCCAGATGCCACGGCCCGCCCGGCTCCGTTCAGCCGGTGGGACGGCGGGCGCCGGCGAGGACGGCGCCCGCGGGGAGAGCGACGAGACCGGTTCCGGGTTCCCGGTAGGGGGCCACGGCGGTGTCGTAGTGGTGCTTGATCGCCGCCGCGGTGGCAGGGTTCTGACGGGCGATGACCGAACCGGTCAGCGGCGTGCCCGCGACCACGGACGCCCACCATTCGTCCGGATCGACCCGGTGGAGCCATTCCAGGCCTTCCGCGCGGGGCTCGGTGAAACCGGCCTCGGCGAGGAGCTCGCGGAACGCCGCGGGACGGTCGTCGGCACCCGCGAGGAAAGGACCGGCGGTCGGGAGGTCGGGCGGATAGGGGATGCCGGAGGCTGCCACGGCCTCGCCGAAGACCGCTGTGGCCCGCATCGACGCGCGGTCCCAGCAGGTCAGCGCGAGCCTCCCACCGGGACGCAGCACGCGGAACAGTTCGGCAAGACCGGCTTCGGGGGCGCCGAGGTGGTTGATGACGAAGTTGCCCACGACCGCGTCGAACGAGGCGTCGGGGAAGGGCAGGTCGGGCAGTGCGGCGGCGTGGACCTCTGCGTCCGGGCAGGCGGCCTGGGCCCGCGCGGCCATCTCGGCGCTGGCGTCCACGGCGGTCACCCGTGCCGCGCGTGCGAGCGCGGCCGAGGCCACCAGGCCTGGGCCGGTACCGACGTCGAGGACCGCGTCGCCGCCGGCGACGCCCGCCAGGTCGAGCAGAGGTATGACGGTGTGTGCGGTCAGGCGGGCGAAGCCGTTCTCGTACGCCTCGCTGCGTCCGGCCCAGCCAGTCCGTTCGAAGGCGTCGAAGGCCGCCGCGTCCCACACTTTGATCATTTGGCGAGCATAGCGAAGCCGCGATCGCCCACCGATGGCGGTCCAGCCGGCGGCGTTCCGCCGATCCGCCGTGCGCTGCGCCGTGCGCGATGAGGTAGACATGTCGATGTGGCGGACAGTATTCGAATCGCGGTCGCGCAGAGCACGGTCACCTGTGACCCGTTGGCCAACGGGTCAGCAGTACGCGAACTGATGCTGGTGGCACGGGAGGCAGGCGCCCGGCTGGTGCAGTTTCCGGAGGGGGCGATCTCGGGCTACCCGTCGGGTGCCGAGGCGAAGCAGGCGCTGGCCGGCTGGCGCATCGACTGGGCATCCGTACGGCACCAACTGGAGTTCATCGCCGCCTTGGCGGCCGAACTCGGGCTGAACCTGCCGAAGCCCAAGCCGGGCCTTCGGCCCCAACTTCGCTGGAATCCGCCGGAGTTGGCTGGGTTGCGCTTGGTCATCTCTCCTCCCGGTAGGTACGTCAGGACTTTCTGGTCCGTCGGTGCCCGAAAACGGCGCTACTCTCGAAGATCTCTCACCGCCGACACCGCTGGCCCCAACGGGTCGTCAGCTGTTTGTAATCGAAAGATCTGCGCATATTTGCGGAATCGTGATTGGCTCTTTCCGACAGTTTCCGGCAAGCCCTTGTCGGCCCGAGGGAGAGTTCTCTAACGTCGTCACCGTGGTCGCCGCCGGTGCCTGTGGATCGGTTGAGCGTCCGCGCAGTCGCCGTCGGAGAAATGAGGCAGCAATGCGCAGAACTCGGATCGGACTCAGCTTCACGATCGGCGTGAGTGCACTCTCCTTGGCCCTTGTGCCAGGGGCCGCCGCTCAGGCCACTCACGGATCGTCCCGGCCACTCACCGCTTCGGGCCCGGCGGCCGGTATGCGCGTGGTAGAGGTGACGTCCACCGCGCAACTCCCGTCCGGCGGCTCTTCGCCGGGGAGCCGAGTGACGGGCAGCTTCGCGCCCCGTACCACCTACCACACCACCGCCTTCACCAACAACGACGGCAACGAGTGTCTCGACGGCGACACCAACACCATCCCCAACAACGGCGCCAAGGTCCAGCTCTGGGGCTGCAACGGCTGGAGCAACCAGAGCTGGTACTGGACCCCGGTGCCGAACATGCCGATCGGTTACTACACCATCCAGAACGGCGACGGCTGGGAGTGTCTCGACGGCGACACCAACACCATCCCCAACAACGGCGCCAAGGTCCAGCTCTGGGGCTGCAACGGCTGGACCAACCAGAAGTGGTACTGGAACGGCTCCACGCTGCAGAACGCCGACGGTTGGGAGTGCCTCGACGGCGACACCAACACGATCCCCAACAACGGCGCCAAGGTCCAGCTCTGGGGCTGCAACGGCTGGACCAACCAGAAGTGGACTTACCACTGAGCCGATTAGCCGCCCGGTGATCCGACGGGCGGCCGACGGTGGGGAAGCAGGCCGGTGCGTCCTGGAAGAGGCGCACCGGCCTTGTATGCCTTCCCCGCCGGAAGCAGTCCGTATAGCTGTGCTGCCGGAATATCGAACACCTCGCACCGCCCTTCTGGAGCGGCACAATTGCAGTACCGGCCCCGGTCGGCGAGCACGCCCGTCGGGCCGGGGGGCGGAGCGCCGAACCCGGTCGGCGGGCCCTGGCCTCCCCATCGGCGATGGTTGAAGCCACTCCTGCGAGTGGCTTGATCTTCCCTATGCCCCTGTAGCGTGCCTCGATGTCCAATATCTGACGTTCAGTCATCAATCTGACCAATGATGATGTATGAATAGGTGTTCGGTCAGCGTCGACGGCTGGTGGGGGCGCGGCGATTGAGCCGTACGCACCCTTTCGTATCCGGTTCCCCCGCCGACGAAGGGAGCCCGTGTGCGAATTCTGGTCGCCGACCTTGACGGAACCCTGTTGGGCGCGGACGTCACGGCCAGACGGCGTCTGCGCGACGCCCTGGATCGCCACCCCGAAGTGATGGTCGTCTTCGCCACCGGGCGCGGACTGCCCTCGGTGCGCGAGGCGCTGGAGGACCAACTGCTGCCCCGGCCCCGCTGGATCATCGCCGACGTCGGGGCGAGCGTTCTCGACGGTGTCGATCACGCTCCCGTCGAAGCGCTCCAGAGCGAGTTGCGAAGAGGCTGGCCAGGTGCCGAGCGCGTGCGCGCCGAGCTGGGCCGCTTCCCCCGACTGACCTACCAGGACGGCGTATCGCAGGACGGCCGCTGCTCGTTCTTCGTCCGCCCCCATGATCTGACGTCGGCGGTCACCGAGGCCGTGGAGGCCCTCGGCTGCGCCTGGGTCTACTCGGCGGACCGCTACTTCGACGTACTGCCCCGGGGTGTCTCCAAGGGCACTGCCCTGGCGGCCCTCGCCCGCAGACAGGGCTGGTCGCCGGCCTCGATCCTGGTCGCCGGTGACAGCCTCAACGACCTGTCGATGTTCCAACTCGGCACCCACGGCGTGGCGGTGGGGAACTCGGAGCCCGCGCTGATCGAGGCACTCGCCGGGCAGGAGGCGGTGCACAGGCCCGAACAGCCCGGCGCGGCAGGAGTATTGCGCGCGCTGCTGGACCTCGGCTGGGTGAAGGCCGACTCACCGCTCGTGATCGGCTACCACCGCCCGCCGGTCAACTGGACGCCGGAGGGCGGCTGGCGGGAACCGTCGAGCCCGAACGGCATTCTGCCAACGCTGCGCAGCCTCTTCGGGGGAGGGCTTGATGCGACCTGGGTGGCCGCCGCTGTCCTGGAGCAGGAGGAGCATGCGGCTCGCCTCGACGGGCACGGCACCAAGATCCCGTTATCCTTCCTGCGGCTGCTCCCCGCCGAGTGGCGGGCGTACTTCCACCAGGCGTGCAAGGAAGCGCTGTGGCCCGTGCTGATGTCCCAGCCCGAACGGCTGCACTTCGACCCGTCGGCGTGGGAGCAGTACCGAGCGGTCAACGAGCGCTTCGCCGAACGTATCGCCGGCGAGGCAGGGCCGGGCGGGACGGTCTGGCTGCACGACTACAACCTCTGGCTGGTGCCGGGAGTTCTCCGCAAGACCCGACCAGACCTGCGAGTCGGTCTCTTCCACCACACGCCCTTCCCGCCGCCCGAGGTGTTCGCGGCGCTGCCCACCGCCGACGAGGTCCGGGCCTCGCTCGGCTGCCTGGACTGGGCCGGTTTCCACACCGAGACCTTCGCCGACCACTTCAGGTCCGTCCTGGCGGACACCGCCGAGCCGCCACGGATCGGCGTCCACCCGCTCGGTATCGACCGCGATGCCATCGAGGCCCTGGCCCGCCACCGTGCTCACCGTGCTCCCCGTGCCCGGAAGCGTTCGGGCCAACTGGTGCTCTCCGTCGAGCGCCTGGACTACACCAAGGCCCCGGTGGAGAAGGTCGAGGCGGTCGCGGCGCTGCTGGCCCGCCGCCCCGAGCTGCGCGGGCGCCTCCGCCTCCGGCTCGTCTGCGCTCCGCCCGAGCCCGGCATCACCGCGTACGACGCGACACGGCAGGAACTCGAACAGCGGGTCGCCGAGGTCAACCGGCGCTGGGGGAGGGATGGCTGGCAGCCCATCGACTACCTGCCCCGCTCGCTCTCCTTCGCCGAGGTCATCGACAACTACCTTGCTGCCGATGTCCTCTGGGTCACCTCCTTGCAGGACGGGATGAACCTGACCGCCAAGGAGTTCATCGCCGCCCAGGCCGCCGTCGGTCTGCCCGGTGCGCTGGTGCTCTCCCGGCATGCCGGAGCCGCGGACGAGTTGGGTGAGGCGGCAGTGCTCACCGACCCCTACGATCTCGACGACCTCGCCGAGAAGCTGGCCCAGGCCCTGGCGCTCACACCCGCCGAGCGGCGGCACCGCCTGGCAGCCCTCGCCGGCCGGCTCGGCCACCGCCATCCGACGGCCTGGGCAGCCGAGATCATCGCCGCCATCCAGGGCCTGGGCAGCACCTCCTGACCGCAGCAACTCCCGGCGCCTGTCCGGCGTCTCCCGGCCCTCCAGTTCAGTCCGGTCCGGTCGGGTCGGGCGCGGACGGCAAGCGGATCGGGCCTCCCGGGTCGATCGGAGTCCCCTGGCGGGTCGCCACGGGGGTACCGGGGCCCACGAACAGGGCCCGCCACAGGCCCCGGCGGGGCGGGACGCCGACAAACCTACTCCGTTGTACGCGGCCCGAGGACAGGGTCCGCAGCGCCGGATCAGCGCGCCAGACGGCCCATCAGGGCGGAGGCGGCGACGATGCCGAGGACGTCGGCGAAGACCAGCACCGCCAGGTCCAGGCCGAGATGGGCGGGGGTGCCGAGAAGGAGTCCGCGCAGGGCGTCCACCTCGTAACTGAGCGGGTTCGCCCTGCTGACGGCCTGCAGCCAACCCGGCATCACGGCAACCGGATAGAGCGCGTTGGAGCCGAAGAAGAGCGGCATGGTGATGGCCTGACCGATGCCCATCAGCCGGTCCCGGGTGAGCACGATCCCGGCGATCGACATCGACAGGCAGGCGAAGAACGCCGAACCCAGCACCACCACCAGGGCGACACCGGTCAGCTTCAACGGGTTCCAGGTGAGCGAGACGCCCAGCGCGGCGGCGATCAGGATCACGACGACGGCCTGGATGACCGCTTTGACCCCGGCGGCGACGGCCTTGCCGATGACCAGCGCGGAGCGCGGTGTCGGGGTGACCAGCAGCTTGGTCAGGACGCCCGAGTCACGTTCCCAGATGATCATGATGCCGTAGAAGATGGCGATGAACATCGCGGACTGGGCGATGATCCCGGGTGCCAGGAAGTCCAGGTAGGGCACGTCGCCGGTGGGTATCGCCCGGATCCGGGTGAACGTCTCGCCGAAGATCAGCAGCCAGAGGGCCGGTTGGACGGCGCGGGTGTAGAGCTCGGTGCGGTCGTGGCGCAGCTTCTGCAGCTCCACCAGGCACATGGCGAGCATCCGGGCCGGGACCACCCGCCAGCTGCTGCGCGGGGGAGGTGGCACCCGCGGCAGAATCCCTGCCGGCGATGCACCGTCAGCCGCTGGTGAGCCGGGCACCTGCTGGTCAGCCGACGCGGGACGCGGTGCGGCGGGTACGGCGGACATCTCGGAAATCGCCTCCGTCCTCGGTGGATTCCCGGCCGTCGAGGCCGCTTCCGGCGTAGTGGCGGAAGACGTCCTCCAGGGTCGGCGGCATGGCGCTCTGCCCGCCGGGCCGTGCGGATTCGGCGGGAGTGAGCCCGTTCCTGAGCTCCTGCGGAGTGCCGGCGGCCTGGATCCGCCCGTGGTGCATCAGGGCCACCCGGTCGCAGTACTGCTCCGCCTCGTCCATGTGGTGCGTGGTGACCAGGACCGTCATCCCGGTGGCCTCCCGCACCTGGGTGATGTGCCCCCACACGTTCGTCCGCGCGATCGGGTCGAGTCCGATTGTCGGCTCGTCCAGGATCAGCAGCCGAGGTGCGCTGACCAGCGCCTGCGCCAGTTCGAGGCGGCGCACCATGCCGCCCGAGTACGTGCTCGCGAGCCGGTCGGCGGACTCGCTCAGCCCGACCGCCGCCAGCACCGCCTCGATCCGGGCGGTGCGCTCGCGCCTGGGTACGTCGAAGACCCGGGCGAAGAGCGCGACGTTCTCCCGGCCGGTCAGCCCGCCGTCCGCCGAGAGCTGCTGCGGCACGTAGCCGAGCAGTCGCCGCACCGCCATCCGCTCCCGCGCGCAGTCATGACCGAACACCTCCACCATGCCCGCCGGGACCGGCAGCAGCGTGGTGATCACCCGGATCGCCGTGGTCTTGCCCGCGCCGTTGGGCCCGAGCAGACCGAAGACCTCCCCGGTCCTGACGTCGAGATCCACGCCGTCCACGGCGCGCGTACTGCCGAAGGAGTACCGCAGACCGCTGCACCGCAGCGCTCTCGGCTCGGCGGTGTCCGCCGCCCGCTCGTGCTGTGCCTGTCCTGTCACGGCCATGTTCGTTCCTCTCCGTCCTGGCAGAACTCCTACGGGACGTCCTGCGGGACCCGGGGGACCCGGGGAACCTGCGGCCGGTGCTCGGGGACCTGCGCCAGGTGGTCCGGGATCCGTTCCAAGTCCTCGGTGAGCTGTGGCGAAAGCTCCTGCTGGAGGCTCTCGGCGAGCCGCCGAAGCGCGGGAAGAGCCGCCGTCAGGGCCGTCCGGTCCTCCTCGGACAGGTCGGCCACCCGCTCCCGGACCAGCTCGTTGCGCCGGACGTCCCAGGCGCGCAGCCGGTCGGTGGCCGCGGGCGTGACGTCCAGCAGTGCCGCGCGGCCGTCGAGCGGATCGGGCTGCCGGCGCAGTAGCCCGGCCCGGACCAGCTGGTTGACCAGGGTGGAGACCGAGTTGCCGGCCAGGTAGAGCTCCCTGGCTGCTGCCGAGACCCGGATCCCGGGCTGCGCGGCGACCAGGCGCAGCAGCTCCACCTGGGCACCCCGCAGTGGTGGTGCGCTCAGCCCACGGCGGAGCCTTCGCCGCAACACCCGCTGGAGGCCGACCAACTGCTCGGTGAGTTCGCCGGCGAGATCCTTCGGCGCCATGCGCCAATTTTAGCTCTCAAAAAGAGCTATCGACAGGGCGGAGGCCGTGTTTCAGGACAGGGCCCGGCACAGCAGGGCGTCCGGCGTGCCCTGGGAGCCGACGCGGGTGGTGAAGGCGATCCCGGCGGTGTACTCGGTCGGGGCGCACTGGCCCTTGTACGCGCCGTAGGCGAAGTCCCCACCGGGGTGGCCGCCGGGCAGGTTGTCGCCCCGGTCGAACCACACCGTGCGGCCGGCGGTGCCGAGACTGCTGCGCGCCGGAGCGCAGAGGGCGGCCGAGACGGTGGCACCCCGGAGGCTGTAGCCGATCAGGAACTGGCCCTGTGGGCACTGGAGTTTGGTGTAGCCGCTCGCCCAGTCCCCGCTCGGCGGCACATAGCGCTCGTCGCGAACGACGGTGTACGAGGCGTCGGTTGGGGAACGCAGGTCTCCGGCGGTGGCGTCGGTGCACAGTCCGCGACCCAGGGTGTGGCTGAGCCCGGTGAGCCGCTCGCCGTCCGGGCAGGTGGCCTTGCGGGCGCCGCTGTCCCAGTCGGGCCGGGCACGCATCCGCAGGGACTGGACCGCGTCGCCGTGGTCGAGGCTGAGCATGTGCCAGGCGGTGGTCGCGGCCACCGGGCCGGTCAGGTGCGGGGCCGTGACGAGGTGGTTCCAGTCGGTGGCCCGCCAGTCGGGGCTGTCGAGGATGCCCGAGCGGGTGCCCGAGGTGTCGAAGCGCAGCAGGGCCCAGGAGTCGCCCTGGCCGTTGCCGGACCAGCCGACCAGGGGCCAGTAGGCGAAGTCGGCGTCCATGGCGGTGAGGTAGTCGGTGAAGTTGGTGAACCAGGCCCGGGGTGAGGGTGCGCTCTCGTCCGCTCCGATGCCGAACTCGCTGATCCACACGGGTGCGGTGAAGTGCTGCCCGCTCTCGGCCTCGACATAGAAGGCCTCCTGGTACAGCGCGGACTGGAGTTGGTCGCGGGTCAGGTCCTGGTAGCGCGGGTCGTGGGTCTCGCCCAGGCCGGTGGCGCCGCTGTGGTTGGGGCCGGTGAAGCCGTAGAAGTGCGCCGAGTAGACGAGCTTGCCGGACCTGACCAGGGTGTTGGAGAGGGTGCGGACAGGGGTGAGCGTCGGGCGCCCGTGGGGGAGCCCGTCGGCGGGAATGCCCGTCCAGTTGATGCCCTCGATGATGATCAGGAGGTCGGGGTCGGCCTCGGTGAGGATGCGGTCCCCTGCCTCCTGGGCGGCCGCCTGCCAGTCGTGCCGGTCTCCCAGGCCCCAGTTGGGGTCGTCGAGGACGTCGCGGCGGACCTCGTTGTAGAGGTCGGCGCCGACGACCCGGTGGTTGGTGCGGTAGCGGCTCGCCATGGTGACCCAGTCGTCCTCCCACTGCCGGGTGGACTGGCTGGAGTTCCAGCGTTCGTTGCCGTCGATTCCGCAGCACCAACGTGTGGTGTTCGTATGGTTGTTGAGGACGACGGCGAATCCGTCGGCGGTCAGCGCCGCGACCACCGCGTCGTACACCTGCAGCGGGGTCATCCCGCGCAGCCGGGGGTTGGCGGCGACGGCGGAGTCGGGAACGGGCGTGCTGGTGTGGATCATCTGGTTGGAGAACGGCAGCCGGATGCTGTTCAGCCCCAGCTGGTGGAACCCGGACAGGATCGCGGGGACGGATGCCCGGTCCAGGCCGAGCGGGATGCCGTTGGAGTCCTCCCCGCTGTGGTGGTTGGCCGGGTCGTTGATATCGCCGGATCCGCTCCAGCTTCCCTGTGCTCCACCCCAGTTGCCCGACTGCAACCGGAACCTGTCCCCGTTCGTGTCCACGATGTACCGCCCCCGGGTCGACAGCGGCCCCGACCAGGAGTCGGCCAGAGCCCTTCCTTGCGCCGGAGCGGCGACTGCGGGCGGTCCGGTCAGCAGACCTGCGAGCAGGCCGCCGAGTGCGGTCAGGGCCAGCAGGCTGCGCAGGGCAAGTGTCTTCGTCCCCATGGATCGGTGCCTCGGCTCGGTCGGTGGCGGGATCGGGTGCGGCATGGGCCGGTTGGGCTGGGTCGGCCGGTTGGGCGGGTCGGCCGGGTTTGCCGGGTTTGCCGAAGCGAGGCTACCGGTGGGTAGGGGAGATCGGTAACCCCTGTGCGGCAAAGGGGTGTTGTTTCCGAGGTAGGTCGGTTTGCGAAGGTCGGGCTCCACCGGGTCCTCGACGCGCTGACCGCACCGCACGTCCTTCTCACCGGAGCCCTTCCCACCCCGTCCGGGCAATCCGTACGGAGTCGTCCGCCGTGGCCTGGCGCGCCTGGAGGGCAAGGGTGGTTCGATTCGAGTACGACACGATCACTTGGAGAAGCCCTTGAACGGACGGACCTGGACGGACTTCCCGGTAGCTCTTCGAGAGACGCTGGAAGCCGAGTTCTCACCCGTCGGGGATGTCGCCCCGGTCACGGGAGGGTTCACTCCCGGAGTCCGCGTCCGGCTGGAGGCCGACGGCGGCGCGGTCTTCGTGAAGAGCATCCCGTCCCGGGAGCCTGCGGTGAGGATGTACCGGACCGAGTGGAAGGTCGACCTCGCCCTTCCGGAGGGGATCGGACCTCGCCTGCTGAAGACCTCACGGGCGTTCGCAGCCGGGTACGGCTCCGCAAGGTCCAGCGGCAACAACTGCACTCGTGGAGCTTCCACCAGCTCGCCTCCTTCGTGGAGTACAAGGCGCGCCGGGCCGGAGTGCGGCTGGTGTACGTCGATCCGGCCTACACCAGCCGGCAATGCTCCGAGTGCCACCACGTCGAACGGAAGAACCGGGCGACGCAATCCGAGTTCGCGTGCCGCGCCTGCGGCGTCATGACGCACGCGGACCACAACGCATCCCGCAACATCGCCCGCAAGGGCGAGGCCGTATGGATCGCGGGGCGTGAGTCACGCGTCCCAGCCACCCCATAGGTGGTTCAGACGGAGGAGGCCACGCGCCAGCCAGCCGCGTCCTACCTCCAAGCCCGGTCGTTTACGGCCGGGTCAAGTTGACCTCATGCTCCGCCCTGGTGGAGGCGGTCCAGGACGGCCAGTTCGTCCTCGGAGAGGCGCAGAGCGCCGACGGCCAGGTTTGCGACCAGGTGATCCGGGTTGCCGGTGCCGGGGATGGCCAGCACGTGAGGACCGCGGTGCAGCGTCCACGCCAGCCGTACCTGCTCGCCGATGTGGGAAGTCGTGAGCAGCTTCCGGCTGCTGAGCTCCGGCTCCGCACATCCCGTGCACCAGCCGTGGGCTGAGCAGGTAAGGCCACGGCTGGCAGCTGCTGGGCTTGACCGTGGCTGGCTCGCCGAGTTGATCCCACCCTCGGGTTATGTTCCCGACTTCCTCAACCCGGCACCCACCGGGCCGACCCCCACGCTGGGGGAGGAGCTGGCCCAGGTCTTGGCCGCTCCGGTCGCCCGGGTACGTCAGGACCTTGACCACCTGGCGCACCATCAGGGGCGTCTCGGCCCCCGGTTGCGAATCCTGCACGCCGAGCCCCAGGTCCGTCCCCAGCCTCCGGCCGGGGGGACCCCCCTGGTCCGGATGGCGGAGGAGATCGAGACCTACTGGGAGCTGGCGCTCGCTCCCTACTGGGCGCGGATCCGGGCCGTGCTCGACGCCGACGTCTTCTACCGGGTCCGGCAGGTCGCCGAGCACGGCACGGGCCACCTCTTCAACGATCTGCACCCCTCCGTGAGCTGGGACGACAACGCGCTACGACTGGTTCGCCGACAGCGGACCCTCTCCCGGAAGACGGCAGGCGCAGGGCTGCTGCTGATTCCCTCGGCTTTCACCGGACCGGGTGTACACAGCCGGGTGACGCCGCCGGACCCGCCGCAACTCGCCTACCCGGCGCGCGGTGTCGGCTCACTGTGGCAGCCCAGGACTGTCACCAGGACCGCCGCTATCGCCGCCGTACTCGGCCGCTCGCGGACCCTGCTGCTGACCGAACTGGAGACTCCGGCCTCCACCACCGAACTGGCCCACCGTACGGGGCTCTCCCCGGCCGGGGTGTCCCAGCACCTCACCGCGCTGCGCGATGCGGGCCTGGTCAGCGCCCACCGAGCCGGCCGCTCGGTGCTCTACGCCCGCACCTCCGTGGCCGAATCCGTCCTCGCCGCCGCCTCATCGTAGGTGCTGTCAGTCTGTGCGTGCCCCAGACACGCCAGAAACCCGCCGCTGGACGGTCTCGGAGCGATGATGCCCCACAATCAGGTGTCCGCTCCTTCGAGTTGGCGTGGGAGACGGCTGGGTCGGAGCTCCTGGCGGCCGTGGCTCCCTCCTCCCCGCTCGCGCGGGGAGGACTGACCCGGCAGGACGGAATTCGCCAACAGCATCCTTCGGGAAGGCAGGGGGCGCTTCGTCGTGTCCGGGGTCAGGCGAGTTTGCTGCGGGTGCTGCCGGGCCTGACGCGGCCTCGGCTGGTGCGCGGGGGCCGGGAGGGGCGGCGGTCGGGGTGGGGCGTGGTCGATGCGCGGGCGGTGACTGCGGCCTTCATCGCGCGCACGGCGAGGATCACCGCGACGGCGGCGAGTGCTGCCGGTTCCAGGACGCCGCGTTCGCGCATGACGGCCTGGCAGCCGGAGCACCAGACCGCGCTCGCGGCCGCGCCGTCGGGGTAACGGAGCCCGATCGGCGGGAGGTAACGGACGGTGCACTCCTGGCAGACGAAGACGAGTCTCATCCGGTCACCACCCCAGCGCCGCCGCAGGTGTTGCACTGTGACCAGTACCGGTTCTCCCGGGCCACGGTGTTGCCGTTCTCATCCCGCTCGTAGCTGTGCTGTACCTTCTCGGTGCCGCGTGCCCCGCCACATGCGGGGCAGGTGCGTGGTTCTGACATTCCGCCACCTCCTGCACAGACGGTAGCGCTCCGAGCACAAGATCGGGGCGACTACTCAGCGGGCTGCGGCGACAACGTCCGTGTACTGCACGGTAGTCAGGTCCACCTCGGCGATGCCGGGCGAAGCAAGCACCGATCGCACGACGCTCAGCGCAGCGCCCGGGTCGTCCTCGGACTCCGCGACGGTCTCGACCTCGATGAAGGTTCCGTCCATCTCCGGGACACGGTCCTCAACCCCGTCGCCCCCGCCTTCGCCAACGCCCTGAGTGACGCTACGGGCGTGCGGTTCACCGAGGTCCCGTACCTCAGCGACAGGGTGTGGCCGGCGATCGAGCAGAACCGTTTGCGGGTTCGGGATTCGCGTTATGCCGTAGTCAGCTGATCTGACGGTATGTCAAGGTGTCTTCCGTCGGCCGCTGTCGAGGCAGCTTCGGCAGGCCACGACGGCCTGGTGGGCGGGTGGACGGAGGCATGATTTTGGACTCGGAGCGTGTGTCGCGGACGGCGGTGTCCCACGGGCTGGGCGCGCAGCGGGACAGGTACCGGTTCAACGGGCTTTTCTGGTTCGCCATGGCCCTGATGCCACTGTCGTGGGCCGCCGGTTGGGCCTCGGCAGAAGGGTTCGGTTGGGGAGCGGTGGCGGTGTACGTCATCCCCGCGCTGCCCATCGCCGCGGTGGGTGTCCTCGTCCGTACCAACAAGGCCGTCCACATCTTCGACGAGGGATTCGTGCTCACCGGAATGTGGGGGCAGGTGAAGCAGATCGGAACCTGGCCCGATGTGAGTCTGCGGATCAAGAGGGTGGTACCTCAGCGGCTCGGTCCCCCGCTGTGCGCCTACGGAGTCGCCGTCGCCGGTACCGAGAGCTTCGGCTTCGCAGCCCGGCAGATCGTAGGCGGCGGCCCCGAGCTCGCCCGGGCGCTGGTGCAGGGAGAGCTCTCGTCGGGGCTGGGCGGCAGTCTGCGCACGCTCGACGAGACCGGGTCGGTCGTCCTCGGCCGGATCCGGGTCACCTGGGAACACGTCGGCATGGACGCGAACGGCGACGGGCCGGCGGTGGGGATACCGATCGACCGGATCAGCCGGGTGTGGTTCAGGACGACTCAACGCCCCGGCGGTCTGCCTGCCGTCGGGGAGCTGTGCGTCGGCAGCGGGGGAGATCCGGCAGGGTACGTCACCCTGCGGTGTCCGCCGGCCGAGCTGGTCACCGCCGCTGAGCTGGTCGCAATCCTCGCGGGCAGGCGCGTGAACTGAGCAAGGTGGCGTAGACGTTCCCCGCCCCTCGGATGTGGCGTCCCAGCGATCGCAAGGATGTCAGCGACCGTCAGACGGCTGCGCGGGCGGGCGTGGAACCTCTGTCGCCCAGAAGATGCCCCAGAGGAGTCCGTACCCCGTCAGCGCGGCAACCGCCAGAGCCGGCAACAGGAGCGGGGCCGCGATCCACAGCGGGACCATGACGCTCCCACCGAGCCCGACGCCCAACTCCAGGACCCGCCTTGGCACGAACACCAGCCGCACACCCGCTGCCGCCGCCGACACAACTCCCGCCAACGGGTCTGAGCTTCGCATGGCCATGGGCCAAAGGTAGGTCCCGGTACAGGAATTCATAAGGGCCTGGAACCTTGGGCGCCGGCGCCGAGGATGCGTACTCCGGCCTGACGCATGCGCATGGGGCCGGATCCTGACGGCTCTGCAGGCCGCGGCCGAGGCCGAGGGGCGGCTCGACCGGAGCCTGGCGGGCGTTGGCTCAACGTCCTGCCGGGCCCACGAGCACGCCGCAGGGCCCGTAGGAGCGGAACGTCGTTGAAGCCGCGGTGAGTTGCCGGGGGCGTGCGAAGTGAGATCGGTACAGGGCATGAACCGGTCCTCTATGATCCACGGATGCCCACGACAGAGGTCGTCACCACCAGCGAGCGTCCCGATCTCCACAAGCAGGCCAAGGCCGCGCTCAGAGGCGGCTGGCCGACTTTCGTCCTTCACGACCCGCTCTCGAACAACTACCGCCACAAGGTGGAGGCTTACTTTCCACGCTTCGACGTGCTGCTCCTGGAAGACGGCGAGGTGGTGGCCGATGGGCGGGCAGTGGCGTTGCGCTGGGACGGCGACGTCGCCACGATCCCGGAGGGCTACGACGCTGCCCTGGTCAGTGCAGTGACGGAGCATGAAAACTCCGTCACGCCCGACACACTCTGCATCATGGCCGTCACCGTGCGACCTGATCGCACAGGTGGCGGACTGGCCGGGACGGTACTCACCGCGCTACGCGATCGCGCTGTCGAAGCCGGGCTGCAACATGTGATCGCCCCGGTGCGGCCGGCCCTCAAGGCGAAATATCCCCTGACTCCGATGGAGGAGTTCGCCCGCTGGACGCGCGGCGACGGCCTGCACCCCGATCCCTGGATCCGTACCCACCAGCGACTCGGAGCGACGATCCTCGCCACCGCTCCGCGTTCCATGGTCATCCCCGGAACCGTTGCGGAGTGGGAGAAGTGGACCGACATGACCTTCGCCCAGACCGGGCGCTACGTCGTTCCGGACGCGCTCGACCTCATCGAGATCGACTGTGAGCAGGACCAGGGGATCTACGCCGAGACCAATCTATGGATGCGGCACCTGTAGACCCCAGATCTCACCCCACCGACAGGCAGTAGGCCGGCCCGAGGACCGGCTGTCGCGCCGCATGTCCACGAACATCTTGGTCACGGTGAGTTCTGCGTCGGCGGCCACCGCGACCTTCTGCTTCGCAACGTACCGGGTCGACGGCTACACCGATGGCATGGTGCCACCCCAACTCCCCGCGAACGTGCGGCACTACGAGGACACGCTCCGCAAGGTCGAGGACACCTGGCTCCTCGCCAGCCGAGTCACGTTCCTGCTCTTCGGTGGAGAGACGGTGCATCTCAGCCACCTCGACCAGTCGTGACGGCATAGCCCGCCGTGACCGGCGAACAGGCCGTCGACGATGACTACGGCTGCCACTGTGAGCGAGGCCGTCGTGTCGTGGCTGAGGCGCTCGACATCCATCGACTGAGGATCTGCCGCAGGATCTCCCACCCTGCGGGGCGGTCCATTCCGCGACGGATCGGTGCCGTGCCGCGAACGCAGTAGAACCCTGCCGTAAGCCGGATGGGCCAATGAACTGCGGAATCCGTCGAATTTCGGCTCGGTGAATCCGCCAGCTGGCAGAGTCGACCGTACGGTCGGCTCGGCCGGTATCGGTTCGTGTGGCGGACTGCGTCATGATGCTGCCGGGTCTCGAAGAAGCGGTGAATTCCGCATCGCAGACGCTGCCGGTGTCGGTGTCGGGCACGACGCAACTGAGCGAGGAGAGGCACCCATGGAGTTCCTGGTCGACATGGTGACCACCGTTCCGGAGGGCACGTCCGAGGAGGCCGTGGCGGAGATCCGGGCCCGGGAGGCGGCGCGGTCGCGGGAATTGGCCGCGCAGGGAAGCCTGTTGCGACTGTGGCGTCCGCCGGTTGCGCCTGGTGAATGGCGCACGTGGGGCCTTTTCAGTGCGGACGACGCCGAGCAGTTGGAGCAGGTGCTCGCGTCGATGCCGCTGCGGGTGTGGCGGCACGACACCGTGACGCCGCTGTCTCCGCACCCGAACGACCCGGGGCGTTAGCGGGCGGGTGGCGCTGTCCCGCACGTTCGAGGCGGTGACCGATCAAGCGACGGCCGAAACCGCAGCCGTCCCGACTCCATCCGAGAAGAGAACCCTGATGAACAGCACGACAGACGGCGAAGCCGTCCTGCGCGGCGTCCTCGACCAGTGGAAAGCAGCCGTTGACGCACGCGAACCGCAGCGGGTCGCCTCCTGCTTCACCGAGGACGCGATCTTCCAGGGACTTCACCCCTACAGCGTCGGGCGGCAGGGTGTCGCCGACTACTACGATGCCCAACCTCTCGGGATGACGGCCGCGTACCGGATTCTTGAAACCAGGCAGCTCGCCGACGACCTCGTGCTCGGTTACCTGAGCGTCGACTTCTCGTTCACCGACCGGCCCACGCTCGGCGTTTATCTCAGCGTCCTGGTCAAGCACTCGGCGGACGGCTGGCACATCAGCCACTACCAGGTCTCCCGCCTCGACTGATGCTCCCGTCCTGTTGGGGTGGAGGCCTGCCCGGCAGCAGGCCAAGACGCTGCGCCCTGACAGAGTCAGGCCGTGATCTGCAGCTGGCCCTGGCCGCGTTGCAGCAGTAGGGCGATTACCGTTGCCCTCATCGAGGGCCTGGCAAAGGTCCCTGGCGCAGAGGACCGCGACGACGACTGCGGCGGCTGCGATTCGAAACCTGCGCGGCGTAGCACTGGGGTGACCTCCCGTCACCCATGAGGCTGGCGGCCGTTGTCCATGGCGTCGGGTTGTCCACAGGTTTCCGGCAGGTGTGCTGTCGTGGGCGTTTCCCCTACAAGCCGAGATTTTCGTCCACCCGAGGAGGCACATGCCATGACGACCAATGCCGACTGGATCACCCGGACCCGCAGCCGACTGACCGCCGACGATCTGACCACCCGTCTCGCCGGGGCCTGGACGCTCCTGGACGAGGCCGCCGGACTGGCGATCGAGGTTGCCGGGGTGGGCGACCAGCTCGCCGCCAACGGTGCTTACACCCTCGCCCTGGACGCCCGGGACCTGCTCGACCAGCCCGACGCGGACGACCCCCCGGGGGAGGCGTGGACCCCGCAGGACACCGTCGAACTCGGCCGGCTCCTGGAGCTGGCCGCCGACCAGCTCGCCGAAGCCGGGCTCGCCAGCCGGGACCCGGACCACGTCTACCGGCTCTCCCACGCCTCCCTGCTCTCCCGCCGGGCATCCCGTGCCCTGTTCACAGCCGGAGGCACGGAGTGAGCGGCGCCCGCTCCGGCATCGCGAGCTGACAGCAGACGGACAAGCGGGAGATTCAGCTCGCTACGGACCTTCACCAGGTCGTCGCGGCGGTCACGGCTCACTACGCGCAGGTCTTGGGCCGCCCTGACGACGTCGACCTCCGGCGTCGGCTGTTGACCCGGCTGGAGAGTGCGAACGACCCTCGCAGGGAGCGGTACTTTCAGCTGCTCGCGGTGATCAACGGCTGGCAGGCCCCGGAAAGCCTGGCGCCGGTGTTCGCCTGGTTCATCCAGGCCCTGTGTGCCCGGACACCGGGGTAGCGGGCCGGTCGCGACGCGGCAGACCGGACGGTTCACGTCATTTCGCCTTTCGCCCGGGTCGCGTTCGGCCGGCAGGAGGCAGTGCCCGAAGTGGGCGCGGACGCGGACCAGCGGACAGGAGCGGGTGTCGGTGGTGGTACGTCAGATAGCCTGACGGGATTCCGCGGAGGGACGAAAATTCGCCCCGGGCACAGTTGCCTGCCCGGCTCGACATGCAGCGGGCGGTCATTCGCCGGAGGTGCGAGGGTCCGTCCGGCGAAGACGCTCACCGGGTCGTGATCCGGGGCGGGGGCGGTACCGAAATCCTCACCTACGACCCGGCCGGCGAGCGGCCTGCCGATCTCGGCGATCACGGGGCACAGAGAGATCGCGTGGCGTCCCGCAGTTGTCTCAGCGCAGGTCGAGCCACATGGTGACGTCGTCCCGGTCGTCGCCGGAGGCGACCCGGATCGCTCCGGGTACTCGCCCGACCTCGGTGTACCCGCAGCGGCCGTAGAACTTCTCCAGGCCGTGTCCGCCGCGCAGGGTCAGCCGAAGCGCACTCAGGCCCCATGCACGGGCGATCCGCTCCGCCTCGCCCATCAGCTCGATGCCGAACCCCCGGCCCTGGAAATCGGGGTGCACCATGACCGCCTTGAGCATTCGCCAGTGGTCCATCAGCGCGAAGCGCATGTCCTCGAAGAACAGGAAGCCCGCCAGTCGCCCCGTCTCCGGCTCGCGGGCGACCAGCAGCCGGTCCGGGCAGCCGGGTTCGACACCTGCGAAGAGCTTCTCGGCGGCGGCCCGCACATCATCGACCGTCACCGGCGAGACAAAGCCGACGGCACCGCCGGCGTTGCTGGCATCCGTCCAGAGGCGGACGATCTCCTCGCGCAGTCCGAGGTCGGGCGTGGGGTCCAGAGTGAAGATCAATGTCATGGTCAAACACGCTATCTGACCATTACGCGGGTGGCAAAGGTATTACATGACAGCAGCTGGGCAACCGAGAGATCCCCTGCGGGAGCTGTCGCATCCCGCATCTCCACGAGGTGCCCGTGCCGGGCTCGGATCCGAACCGACTTATATCTGACGACCTGTCGTGATGCCTATAGTGAAGATCAGTTGAGCGCCACCGACGAACCTGTACGGTGCCGAACTCTCCGAGAAGCTCGGTACCGACGACGTGGGGGGCGGCCTTCCCCGAGCTTCTGATCGACGCACTGCCCCACCCCGGGTACGACCCGCGGATGTACCGCGTCGACGCGGTGGCACTGACCCGTCAACTCCAGGGGGAGGACGGCTCACGCGCCCTCCGCTGGGCGCTCCGCCTCCACCCGGCCGCCTACCGCGCCGAGCACGAAGCCGAGCTGACCGCGATCTACGTCCAGGCGACGCAGGACGCCGGCCCGCTCGGTCGGCTGCGCGAGGCGCTCGACGTCGCCGGCCACGGCCTGCGGCGGAGCACCGGCCTGGGCTCCGACCGGACTGCCGCTCAGGTCCTGGCGCAGGCCGCCCCGCTGGCTGTCGCCGTCGCGACTGGTGGCAGCGTGGCGAACCTGTTGTGGCTCTTCGCCCCCCGCATCCAGTCCATGCCGTCGTCCTCGCTCCCGAATGTGCTCATCCTCGCCAACCAGGGCCTCGTGCCGCTGCTCTGGCTGGCGGCGCTCGCGGCCGTCTGGACCGGGCGCTGGACCGTGGCCCGGGCACTGGTCGTGCCGGCGACGGTGCTGCGACTGGCCGACGTCCCGCTGCTCCTGCTCGCCCACTTCGACTTCCACGGCGCCCACACGGGCGCAGTGCTGAACCTGACCGTGCCGCTGCTCACCGGCGCCGTCGTCCTCGCCGCGCCCAGGGACCTGCTCGGCTCCTCCCAGTCACAACGCGGCGCGATCGCGGGCACCACCGCCCTGGCCGTCCTGCTGTGGGGGGCGCAGCTCGTCAACATCTACTACCCCCTGCCGCTGGCCCCCCGCACCACCCACGCACTCTGGGCCGGGGTCCTCGCGGTCGCCCTGCTCCTCGGCAGGCGTGACCGGTTGCCCGCCGCGGGCTTCGCGGTGGCCGTGCTGCCCAGCGCGCTGCAGATGACGGTGCCACTGCTGCACCCGCTCTCCCCCGCGGGCGCGGTCGCCCTGCTCCTGGTCCTGCTCAGCAGCGCGGTGCCCCTCCTCCGCGCGCGCCGGCGCCGCGCCCAGGTGACACCGCCGAGCGCGGCATAGCGGGATCCGTGGCCCCGGTCGGCGGCCCGGATCGGGCCGGGGCTTCTGCGGGGTCTCCTGCTAGCCCCAGCAGGCGTACCCGCTCGCGTTCTTCGACCTGCACCTGCGGCACCGGGGCCATCTGCTCGACGGCCCGAGCGTGGCCTCTCCAGAGGTGAGGTTCATTCCATGCAGCGATGGACCGCGGCGCTCACGTCCCGTGCTGCGGTCCGCGCTCCCCGGTCGGCGACGTACACCGGTGAACGGGTCACTGCGACTGTGGCCTGCCGGTGCGGCCCGAGCCGTGTCCACTCAACCCCGATTCACCGGCCGTGTTGGTGCAGAGAAGGCGCGCCTGATCCCCTCCGGCAAGCCGAAGCGCCAGCCCACTCTCCCACGTTCCGCCAAACTCGCACGAGACCCGCCTGACCTGCGGAAATGAAAGCCGGGCGGGGTTGTTTCCCGGCTGTTCGCCGCTCTTCCGGGTCCGGGTGCGTTTCCACCGGGCGGGAGCCCGGAAACGGGGTGATCTGGTGAGGGTGCTCACACCCGAATCGGGTCGACGACTGTCGATAGTTGATCGTCGGAGCCATGAGGGCCGGTCGGCCGCACCCGTCGGCCGTGATCGCGACGCACCCGTTTGACGACGGACCTTTCGGTCGACTCCGTCGCAGGTCAGAAGCTGTTTTTGAGCTATCGGAAAATATCCGTAATGCGAGGTTTGGGCTCCGGATGCGGGGGAACTACCGGTCGCTTCGCGCCCGTCAAGGGCCCTAGATCGCTACGACGAGGCGTCGTAGTAGGGGGGTCTTGGCGGGCGCCCGAAGTGCCGCTAACAATTGCCGCAGTCGTCAGAGACCGCGGCCCCCGCCGCGGAACCAACCCCTGGCACCGAACGCGGACGCGTCGTCGTGCCGCCGTGGTACCGCCCCAGTCCATGTGAGCCCCTGTCCGGCCACGTGGACTGAAGGGGCGGCGACACGGCCAACCCGATTGAGGTTTCTTTTCCTATGCCCGCTATCTCCGTTCGTATGCGTACCGGTGTCGCCCTGCTTGCTTCCGTTGCCGGCCTGACTGCGATGGGCGCCGTTGCCCCCGCCACCGCCTCGGCTGCGACCCCGCAGCAGATCGCCGCCCGGATCGTCCCTGCGAACCAGCTGGCCTCCTTCAGCAAGATCATCTCGCACGAGTCCAGCTGGAGGGTGACGGCCACCAACCCCTCCTCGGGCGCATACGGCCTGGGCCAGGCTCTGCCGGCTTCGAAGATGGCCTCGGCCGGTGCGGACTGGCGGACCAGTGCCACCACCCAGATCAAGTGGGCCTACAACTACATGAACTCCCGCTACGGCAGCCCGAACGCCGCCTGGGCCTTCTGGTCGGCCCACCACTGGTACTAAAAACCCCTGGTACTGAAAGCCCCAGTCACCCGGCAGCCACCCGCCGCGGCGCCCCGCGCCCGGCGGTGACGGCCCGGTGACCCGAAGGGGGCCCGCGCGGCCATGCCGCCCGGGCCCCCTTCGTCGTACCCGCGCGGTGCGGCTGCTGCCGTGCGCCGTCGGCCCCTTTACCGGTCGGCCGCAGTCACTGGCCCGTCCTCCTTGGGTCTGGCCAGGTTGGGCAACGTGGCCACGAAGGCGCCGAGTTCTTCCTGCTGCTCGGGGGTGAAGCCGCGCTTGAGTACGAGGCTGAGCACTACCCGAGCGCACGCTGAGGCGGGCTGGGAACCGCTTGGGTCCTGGAAGGGACGTGCCGTGACGCTGCGTGCCGAGTGACTGGCCGGCGGGTCCACGCGGCACTTCGGAACGAGTTCAGTGGCTCGGCTCTGTGGTGCTCGCCGCGCAGATCACCAGGTGCGTGCCGGTGGGCGCGGGCGACGGGAGGCGGGCCGGGCACGGGTCCGGGCTCCGGGTCGGGGCCGAGGGCTCCCAGTGGAACCGTTCTCCGGATGAGCCGTCCTGCATCGCGAGCGTCAGGCTCCCGCCCGCCAGCATCAGTACCAACCACAGCCCGACCGACCACCTCTGCAGCCGAGTCAACAGAACCCCCTCCGGTCCCCGATTTCCGCGGTCACTCTACGGGCTGCCACGGTCGGGTTGCGCACCGAGGCCGCCGACACCCCTCAGGCGGTCCGCCGGGTCGGCCAGGGCCATGCGCACAGCATTCCGCATCCCCACCATCTGCCGTACGGCGTTCATGTACCGCAGCTGTCACTCTTCTCAACTGGGCCGCGGACAGCGGCATTTGGAGGGGACATGAAGAAGAGGTTGAAGGCGCTCGCGGTAACACACGGTGGAACTACCCCGATGGCGGCGTGAGCGGCCCCGGCTGGACGAACATGCACGGTCGTTTGAAGTCGCCGAGCACCCACGCCCGGCCGCTCGGGCCCTCGTCCTGCCGGGACGCGCCGTCGGCCGGCGGACGCGGGCCGTTCCGTTACCGGGCTGCGACACTTCGTGGCGAACTGCCGATGTCCCGTAGAGC
This sequence comes from Kitasatospora sp. GP82, assembly GCF_029892105.1. GTDB lineage: Bacteria > Actinomycetota > Actinomycetes > Streptomycetales > Streptomycetaceae > Kitasatospora. The sequence goes on from NZ_JARZAJ010000014.1 coordinate 135,649, forward strand.
GTGGCTGAGGACGAGTGCAGATGCCGACAACCCACCGGAGTGATCATGAACTCGCGCCCGCTCAGGCTCACCACTGCCGCCGTCACGCTGGCACTGCTCGGTCTGGGGTCCGTCGCCTGTTCGGGGAGCAGCTCGACCGCAGCCGCGCCTGCCGCACCCGCCGGGCAGGCGGTCACCGCCGACCCGGCGTCCAGGACGACGACGCATGCCGCTGCGGTGACCCAGGCGGGAGCCCCGGCGGCCAATGCCCGGTGCCACACCGGCGAACTGCGCGCCGATGTCCAGATCCAGCCGGACCGCCCCGGAGCCGCGATGGTGATGCTGGTCAACAAGGGTTCACGGACCTGCACGGTCGACGGCTACCTGGGTTACGGCGGTCTGCTGGCGGACAACAGCCGGGTCGAGCTGGCGACCACCCGGGTGCCGTACCCGGGGAAGCCGACCCGGATCGCGCTGAAGCCGGGCACCACCGCCTTCTCCGGCCTGTCCTGGTCGGCCTGCGACAAGGCCGACGCGAGCTGCAAGGTGCTGGCGGGGCTGGTGGTGACTCCCCCCGACGAGACCACCCAGCTCACGGCGAAGGTCCTCGGTGTGAACGGCAAGGAGGTACCGCAGCTGCTGGTCTCGGCGGCGGGCCTGCGGGTTGGCTCGCTCCAGCCGTCCAACCAGGGCGTGCTGCTTCCGTAGCGTGACCCGTCCGGCGGCGCCTTGCGGGAGGCACCGCCGGACGGAATCCGACGGTCGGTCAGGTGGAAGTCGGGGCTCACAGACCGCCGTTGGTCACCGCGCTCGACACCTGGCCGGAGGTGACGCTCCACTTGCCGAGGATCCTGTCGTACTGGCCGTTCTGGATCAGCTGGTCCAGCGTCCTGGCGAGTACGTACTCCAGATCCGCACTGTCCTTGTTGACCGTGATCCCGTACGGACCCGACTGCAGCGAGCCGCCGGCCATCAGGAACCTGCCCGAGTGCTGGGAGGTGTTGTACTCGGCCACCGGGAAGTCGTTGAGATCGGCGACGGCGGTGCCGGCGGTGACCTCGGCCAGCGCCTGGTCGTCGGTCTTCAGCTCGTCAATCTGCAACGTCTTGTCGCCCTTGGCGCACGCCCCGACCTGCCGCTGGGCGATCTCGTCCTGAACGGTGCCGCGCTGCACGGCGATCGTGTGTCCGCACAGGTTGTCCAGGGTGCTGATGCCGAGCGGATTGCCGTTCTTGACCAGGATCGACGTGCCGGTGACGAAGTAGTCGATGAAGTCGACGCCGGACGTGGTGGGCCGGCCGTTGTCGTCGATCCCGTCCTGGCGCTGCTTGGTGTCGATGACCGCCGACATCCCGAGGTCGACCTTCTTGGCCTGGACCGAGGGGATCACGTTCTCGAAGGGCATGTCCTCGAACTCGACCTTCAGGCCGAGGCGAGAGCCGAGCGCGCTGGCGAGGTCCGGATCTATCCCGGCCGGCTCGCCGTCCTGGCCCTTGAAGTCGACCGGAGGGTAGTTGAGGTACGAAGCGATCCGCAGGACACCGGCCTCGCGGATGGCCCCAGGAAGGCGGTTTCGCAGGTCGGAAGCACTGTGGTCGGAGCCGGGGGTGGTGCTGCTGCCGCAGCCGGACAGCAGCAGACCGCCCACGCTCACAGCGACGACGGTGCGAGCGGGTCTGGCTGGTACATGGGTGTTTCTGGGCATGGTGATGCGATTCCTGAGGGAGGGAAGTGTGAGGGAGCGCCACCGGTGCTGCTGGGGTGGGCAGCGCGGACCTCGTCCCGTTGCCCTGTAGGCCGTCGCGGGATGGGCGTACGGCCGGTCGGCTGAGGTCCGCCGTCGGCAGGCGGTTCCGGCCATCCTCCCATCCCGTTGACCGAGGTCGGGGACGGGGAGGGCGCTGCGGGACCGCCTGTCCACGGGTTGGGACGGGAGGGTCGGGACGGCTTGTCGGGACCGCGACGGCACGGCGCCGTGGCGCGGCCGAAGACGGTGCCTGGCGCTCTTGCGCCAAGGAGGATGCGAAGAATGACGTGTTCGCGACATCAGGGGCGGGTAGGCATGCGGGACCGCCGGTCCGGGGCGAGGACCCTGGGCCGTTGCGGGTGATACCGCTCCGTCCCGAAGGGAATCCTCATGCCTTCCGACCGCGCCTCTGACCGGATGCCGTCCCCCCGTGCCGACGGTGCCGCCTGTCGTCCGGCCTCGCCCCGTACCCGCCGCGGGCTGCGGCTGGTCGGGGCGGGCGCCCTCGCCGGACTGCTCGCAGTCAGTACGGCGGCCGCAGCCTCGGCGGGTACGGGCCGGCCGGATGACCGGTCGGTGGCCGAGGTGCCCGGCGGGGCCGCCGCCCAGGTATCGCTGGCCGGCTGGGACCTGATCCTGCCGGTCGGCGCCTCCGGCGAGTCCTCGGGCAACCACGCCAGGATCCTGCGACCGGCCGCTCTCCGATCGCCCTACCTGACGCGCGAGTCGGACGGCAGCCTCAACTTCTGGGCCCCGTCGGTCGGTGCGACCACCATGACCTCCGCGCACCCCCGCACCGAGCTCGTCGGGCGCTTCGGCTGGACGGTCGGCCGGGCGAAGCACACCCTGAGCGCGACCCTGAGCGTCGGCCAGGTGCCGGGGTCCAGCCGTGATGTGATCATCGGTCAGATCCATGGTGCGGGCGAGGACAGCGCGATCCCCGTGGCGATGCTCCACTACGACGGCGGCGACATCCGGGTCACGGTCAAGCAGGACGCCGACCATGCCACGGTGTACAGGCTGCTCGGCGGAGTCCCGCTCGGCACCGCCTTCGGCTACACGCTGAGCGACAACGGCGACGGCACCCTGACCTTCACCGCACGCACCGGCTCGGGCGGCGCGGTCAGGAGGACCGTCCCCGTCCCCTCTGCGTACCGAAACCTGGCGGTCAGGTTCTCGGCCGGCGGTTACGAGCAGGCCACCGAGGCTCTCCCGTACGGCGACGGCGCCCGAGTGGTGTTCACCCGGCTCAGCGCTTCCTGAGTCTGCGGGTTTCCTGCGCACGTGATCAGCCATGCACTGCCCGGGGGCAGTGCATGGCTGCCGTTCGAGAAGGGGTCGGTCAGGCCGGGCTACCGCACCATCGCGGCGAGGACGCTGCGCCAGTCCTCGCCCGGCTCCTCGCGGAGCAGGTCGGCCAGCGTGTCGGCCCGGTAGTGCCAGGGGCGTCGCAGCTCGGCCTCGGCGTCCTCCCGCAGTTCCACCGTGCTCGCGGAGTTGAGCAGCCTGGCCAGCTCGGCGGCCAGTTCGGGCCAGGAGACATGGCCGGAGACGGCGTTCACCACCTGGCCGGCCGCCCGCTCCGAAGCGTCGGTGCAGCCGACCACGGCCCGCGCCAGGGCGGCCGAGTGGACCCAGGCGGCGCCGTACCAGGACCGGCCGTCGGCCGAGGGGTCGGGCAGTACGAGCGGCTGTCCGGCCTGCGCGGCCTGGTAGAGGGCTCCGGTGGATCCCCAGCGGAGCTGGTCGCGCAGGCGCCGGTGCGGACCCCAGACGATCGGCGACCGGACCACCGAACCGGCACCTCGGCCCCGCGTCCCGGCGGCGCCCAGGAGGATCCGCTCGCAGTCCAGTTTGCCCTGCCCGTAGGCGGTGACGGGAAGTTCGGCGGGCGCCCCCTCCACGACCTCGACGGCGGCCGGACGGCCGTAGGCGTCCACACTGCTGACGAAGACGAAGCTGCCCTGCCGCCAGCCGTCCACCAGGGCCCGCATGGCGGCGACATCGACCTCGGGCGAGGTGAAGGTGCAGGCCGCGTGGATGACCGCATCCACCCCCTGGACCGCCGCACGCAGGCTGTCGGGATCGGAGAGATCGCCCTCCGCCACCTCCACCCCCTCCAGCGCCACCAGATGCGCGGACTCCGGCCGGGCCAAGGCCCGCACCGGGCGGCCCTGCGCCATCAGCTCCTGGAGGACGGCGGCCCCGACACCGCCGGTGCCTCCGGTGAGCAGTACGGTCCCCTCGCGCACGCTCCGGCCGGGTCGTCCCGTCCGTCCCGCGGCCGCTGCGAGCTGCCCGGCCGCTGCGCGCCGGTCGGCCTCCCGCGAATCGAGCAGGGCGGCCACCTTGAGGGGAGTGCGCTGCTCCAGGATGTCGAGGCCGGTGAGCGGCAGGCCGGTGAGCACGCGCAGCCGCTCGGCGATCTGGACGGCGACCAGGGAGTGGCCGCCCAGGACGAAGAAGTCCGCCTCGGCGGCGGGTGAGACACCGAGCAGTTCGCCGAAGGCTGTCCGTACGGCCTCCACCCGCTCCCGGCCGGCCGTCGGATCCCCGGTGCGGGGGCCGGCGCCCGGCAGCCGGGAGACGTTCACGGTGCCGTCCGCGTCGAGCGGCACGGCGTCCAGCAGGGTGATCGCCAACGGCAGCTGGTCGGCGGGCAGTTGGGAGCGCAGGAGGATCCGCAGCTCGGTGCCGCTGGGCGAGCCCGGGCCACGGGGCACGGCATACGCCAGGGGCGGCAGGCCGTCGCGCACCACGACCACGGCCTCGCTCACCCGGGGGTCGGCGAGGAGCGCGGCCTCGGCCGGGTGGAGGGCGGTCGGCTGCGGCCGGAGCAGGGTGCCGGGCAGGTCGCCGAGTCGCTGTCCGCCGTCCGTGGCCACGGCCGTGAGCAGCGCGGCGAAGTCGGTGAGCAGCTGCCGGGCCGCCTCCCCGTCGAGGGCGTCGACGTCGTACTGCACCAGGCAGCGCGGCTGGGGGCCGTCCTCGACGAACAGGCCGAGGTCGAACTTGGCCAGCCCGAGGTCGACTTCGAGAGCCTCGGCCGCAAGGCCCGGCAGCCGCAGTGCGTCGGGCCGCTGGACCACGTCGCAGGTGACCGAGAGCAGCGGGGTGCCGTCCGTGCCGCGGGCGTCCGCGCCCAGCCGCTCGACGACCAGGTCGAACGGGACCTCGTGGTGTTCCTGCGCGGTGAGCAGCGAACTGCGTACCCGGTCAAGGACTTCGGTGAAGGCGGGGTCGCCGGAGAGGTCCGCCCGGACGGGGAGGGTGTTGACGCACAGGCCGACCAGCCGGCGCAGCTCCGGCCTGGAGCGGTGGCCGCTGACGCACCCGAGCGTGAAGTCGGCCGCGTCGGTGGCGCGTTGCAGGGTGGCGAAGGCGGCAGCCAGCACCACGGTGTACAGGGTCGCGCCGTGGCTGCGGCCCAGCTCCCGCAGCCCGACGAGGGTCTCGGAGGACAGGGGTGCGGTGGCCAGTGCGGCCGTCCTGGTCCTGGGGCCGCGGGTGGCTGGGCGGGGGAGCGGCAGCGGGCGGGCTCCGGCCAGGCGGGTGGTCCAGGAGTCGACCTGGGCGGCGAGTTCGGCCTCCCGTCCGCGCTCCCAGGACGCGAAGTCGGCGTACTGCAAGGGTGGTTGGGGTAGTTCGGCAGGGCGGTCCTCGAGCGCGGCCGCGTAGAGGGCCGCGAGTTCGGTGGTGACCACGGGGAGCGAGCCGCCGTCGACGGCGATGTGGTGGAGGGTGATCAGGACGGTGTGGTCGTCCGGGGCGTGGCGCAGCGCAAGGGCGCGCAGCACCGGTCCGGTGGCCAGTTCGAAGGGACGGGCCGCCTCGGCGTGCAACAGGGCCGGAGCCTCGTCGGGCGAAGCCAGCACCACGGGGACGGGGACCGGCGCCGTGGGCAGGACCTCCTGGTAGGGCTCGTCGCCGCGTTGCCCGTAGCGGGTGCGCAGGATGTGGTGACGGTCCGTCAGGGCGGTGAGGGCCGTGGCGAGCGCCTCAGGGTCGAGCGGTCCGCGCAGCCGGGCGGCCACCGGCACGTTGTAGAGGGCGCCGCCCTGCCCGAGCCGGTCCATCAGCCACATGCGCTGCTGGGCGTGCGAGAGCGGAGCCGGTCCGGTGCCGCTGCTGCGGGCGATGGCCGCAGGCCGGGCGCCGCCCGCCCGGCTGCGGGCCAGTCGCAGCAGGTCCGTCTGGGCCGGTCCGTGGTCGGTGAGGCTCATCGGGCGTCCTCCGCGAGCGGCGCTGTGGCCGGCTCGCCGTGGGCGGCCAGCAGCGCCCGCTCGACGAGCGCGGCCTGGCCGGAGACGGTCGGGTGGGCGAAGAAGTCGGCCAGCGAAAGCTCCACGCCCAGGTCCTCGCGGAGGTCGTCGACCACCCACATGGCCATCAGCGAGTGTCCCCCCTCGGTGAGGAAGTCGGCGTCCGGGCGCTCCACCGGTCGGCCCAGGGCCCTCGACCAGATCTCGGCGAGTGCCTGCTGAAGGGGCGTCAGTTCGACGCCGCCGCTCTGCGGGCGGTCGTCGGACCCCACCGGGTGGGTCCCGGTCAGTGCGCGCCGGTCCACCTTGCCGGACGTCGTGAGTGGCAGAGCGTCGAGGACGGTCCAGGAGGTGGGCACCAGATGGGCGGGAAGCCGGTCGGCCAGCTGGGCGCGCAGTGCGGTGGCCGAGGGCCGCCGCCCCTCGGCGGGGACGACGTAGGCGGTGAGCGCGGCGTCCTCCTGCCCGGCCCGCTGCACCACGACGGCGGCCTCGGCGACCTCGGGGTGCTGCCGCAGGGCGTGTTCCACCTCGCCGGGTTCGATCCGGAAGCCGCGGACCTTGACCTGGTCGTCGGCCCGCCCGTGGAACTCCAGTACGCCGTCCGGGCGGGCGGACGCCAGGTCGCCGCTGCGGTACATCCGCCCGTGGCCGGGTATCTCCCGGAACCGGTCCGCCGTCAGTTCCGGCTGCCCGAGGTAGCCGAGGGCCAGCCGGGCACCGCCGATCCACAGCTCGCCGCGCTCGCCGGGGGCCACGGGCTGCTGCCGCTCGTCCAGGACGGCGGTGCTCGCACCGCCGATGGGGCGCCCGATCGGCAGCGGGCCCTCGCAGTCGGCCTCCCGGGGTCGGTGCAGGGTGGTGAAGGTGGTCGCCTCGGTCGGCCCGTAGGCGTTCACCAGCTCCAGCCAGGGGAAGGCGCGCAGAACAGTCCGGGCGTGCTGTGCGGACAGGGCCTCGCCGCCGACGACCAGGGTCCTGAGCACGCCGAAGATCCGCGACTGCCGAGCGGCCAGGTGGTGGAAGAGGGCGGTGGTCAGGAAGGCGGTGGTGACCCCGAACCGCTCAATGTCCTGCGCCAGTTCCTCGGGAGTCGGCCGGTCGGCGGGGGAGATCATCACCGCGGCGCCGCGGGCCAGCGGGGCCCAGAGCTCGAAGGTCGAGGCGTCGAAGCTGGTGGAGGAGTGGAAGAGCACCCGGTCCTGCGGGCCGAGCGCGATCCCGTCCGCTGCCGTCACCAGATCGGTGATCGCGCGGTGCGGCAGCTCCACGCCCTTGGGGCGGCCGGTGGAACCGGAGGTGTACATCACCAGGGCCTTCGCCCCGGGCTCGTCGATCGACGGGTGTGGTGCGCCGACGCTCTCGCTGCCGCCGAGCTCGGCGTCGTCGAGGACCAGCGTCCGCTCGTCCGGGAGTCCGGCCCCGGCGAGCAGGGCCTTGTCCCCGAGGACGAGGCGCACTCCGGCGTCGTCGATCATCGCACCGGTGCGCGGGCGCGGGTAGGCGGGGTCGAGCGGGACGGCGTGCGCGCCCGCCCACCACACGGCGAGCTGGGCGACGACCAGTCGGGTGGAGCGGGCGGCGAGCAGCCCGACGGCGCTGCCGGGGCCGACCCCGCGCGCGGTGAGTTCCGCAGCCAGCCGTCCTGCGGCAGAGGTGAGTTGACGGTACGTCAGCACAGTGGTGCCGTCGGAGACGGCCAGCGCCTGCGGCCGCTGCTCGGCGTACCGGGCGACCAGTGCGGGCACACCGCCGGTCAGGGTGGTAGAGGACATGGGAGGTTCCCTTCCGGGTGCCCCGGCACGCGCCGGGGCACCCTGGTACGGCGTTCGGTCAGGAGGCGGTGACGGCGCTCGGACGCCGGGCCTCGACCAGCTCGGCGAGCCGGCGCAGATCGGGCTGGCGGAGCAGCTGCGGAGCGCGCAGCCGTACGCCGCACTCCTGCTCCAGCGCCACAAGCAGGCGGGCCGCCGCCAGCGAATTGCCGCCGGATGCCGCGAAGTTGTCCAGCGGGCCGAGCTCGGGGCGGCCGAGAAGCTCACGGCAGAGCCGCAGCACTGTCCGCTCGGTGTCCGAGGAAGCGTCCTCCTCGACGGGGGCGCTCTCCTCGGCCGCCAGCAGCGCAAGCCGGTCGACCTTGCCGTTGGCGTCCAGCGGGAAGCCGTCGACCAGCCGGACGAGCGTGGGCACGGCCTGCTCGGGCAGCCACTGCTTGACCTGCGGCAGCAGCTCGGTGCCGGCCGTCAGCGTCCCCTCGGCGGCGGGCTGGACGAAGGCGACCAGCTGCACGCCGCCCGCGACATTGCGCCGCGCGGCCACGGCGGCGAGGCGGACCCGGGGGTCGCGCTCGAAGGCGGCCTCGACCTCGGCGGGCTCGATCCGCACGCCGCTGACCTTCACCTGGTCGTCCAGCCGGCCGTGGAACTCCAGCACCCCGTCAGGCCGCATCACCACGCGGTCACCGGTGCGGTAGACCCGGTCGACGCCCTCGACGCCCTCGACGCCCTCGACGCCCTCGACGCCCTCGACGCCCTCGGGCGCCGGGACGAACCGCCGGGCGGTGAGCTCCGGATCGAGATAGCCGAGGGCCAGGCAGCGCCCGCCGATGCGCAGTTCGCCGGACTCGCCCCGGGGAACCGGGCGCCCCTGTTCGTCGGTGACGAACACGGCTGCGCCCGGCACCGGCAGGCCGATGGGCGGTGCCCCGGAGCCGTCCGGCGCCGCACCGGGGGACATGGTGTGCACGGTCGTCACCACGGTGGCCTCGGCCGGCCCGTAGGCGTTGTGGACGTGCGCGGTGACGTCCGGCGCGGGGTGCCGTCGCAGGCGGTCGCCACCGATCGACAGGTGGCGCAGCTCAAGGCCGCTGCGCCAGGGCAGGTCGAGCACCGGCTCGGCCAGCGGGGTGGGCAGCACGCTGACGGTGATCCGGGCACGGTGCCACCAGTCGGTGAGCGCGCCCGGATCCCAGCGCACCTCGTCCGGGGCGACGCTCAGCGCTGCGCCACCGGTGAGGGTCGCCCACAGTTCCATCAGATGCGGGTCGAAGGCGACGCCGATCAGCAGGCTGTGCCGGTCGCCTGGACCGAGGCCGGTCAGCTCCCGGTACCAGTGCAGCATGGCGCCGAGCGAGGCTTCGCCGACGGCCACCGCCTTCGGGGTGCCGGTCGACCCCGAGGTCAGCACCGCGTAGTAGGTGCCCTGCGGTGCGCCGACCGCGTCCTTCGGTGCCGGGGCGAAGGCGGCGACCACGGTGGTGGCGGCGTTCGCACCCGCCAGGGGCAGCGCCAGCGGCAGGTGTTCGGCGCTGCGGTGACCGGGCGGCAGCAGAGCCGGGTCGCCGATCAGACAGGCCAGGCGCAGGTTCTGCGCCACGGCCTGGAGCCGCCGTTCGCCCGGGCGCGGGCCGAGCGGCAGATGGACCGCGCCCAGGCGGGCCACCGCCAGGGTGACGGCCACCAGCGCCACCGAGTGGTCCAGGCAGACGCCGACCAGGTCGCCGGGGCGCACCCGCTCCCGCAGGGCGTCGGCCACCGAGTCGGCCAGCCCGTCGAGTTCGGCGTAGCTCCAGCTGCTCTCGCCGTCGATCAGCGCGGGCGCGTCCGGTGTGCGGCGGACCCAGTCGAGGTAGCCGTCCAGCACGGCGGCGTCCTGGTGCGGGCGGCCGTACCCGATGGAGAGGGCGGATTCACTGTTGGTCATGTTCTCGTCTCCGAGCTGTGGTAGCGGGTCAGCCCAGGCCCATGGCCCTGGCGACGATCACCTTCTGGACCTCGGAGGTCCCCTCGATGATCGTCATCATCCGGACATAGCGGTACAGGAACTCCAGCGGATGCCCGCGGACCCAGCCGGTGGCCCCGTGCACCTGCAACGAGCGGTCCACCACCCGCACCGCGGTCTCGGACGCCGTCAGCTTGGCCAGCGCCGCGTTCTCCGGCGCCTCGGTGCCCTCGTCCACCAGCCGGGCGCAGGCCAGGGTGAGCAGCTTGGACGCCTCCACCTCGGCCCGGCTGCTCACCAGGTGCTCCTGGACGTGCTGGTAGTTGCCGATCCGCTCGCCGAACGCCTGCCGCTCGCGGGCGTACTCCACACCCAGGCGCAGTGCGTACTCGGCGACGCCGTTGCACATCGCGGCGACCACCAGCCGTCCGCGCGAGAGGCTGTCCATGGCCAGTGCCATCGCGGCCCCGACACCCTGCTCGCCGCCGATGACGGCGTCCATCGGCACCCGGACCTGCTCCAGGAGCAGTTCGAACAGCGGCTCGCCGGACATGCCCTCGTAGCGCTGCCCGATCCGCAGACCGGGCTGGTCCATCGGCAGGACGAAGGCGGTGGCGCCGCCGTCGCTCCCGTCGGCGAGCTCGGTCGCGGTGACCACCAGGGCGAAGTCGGCCCGGTCGGCGTTGCTGACGAAGGTCTTGCGGCCGTTCAGCACCCAGCCGTCGCCGTCCCGCCTGGCCGTGGTGGTCAGCCGGAAGGCGTCGGAACCGGCGTGCGGCTCGGTTAGCGCCAGGCAGCGCGCCGCCTCGCCGCGCACCAGCGGTGCCAGGTAGCGCTCGATCTGCTCGGCACTGCCGTGCCGCAGCAGCGGGCTGGGGCCGTCGGAACCGGCCAGTGCGTACGGGGCCAGGATGCAGCCGCTGCGGCCCGCCGCGTGGTGCAGCAGCACCACGGCGGTGAACGGCATCCCGGAGCCGCCGAGCTCCTCCGGGTAGTCCCCGGCGTAGAAGCCGAGCTTGGCCGAGCGCTTGCGCACGTACGAGCGCAGCTCGGCGGGGACCTGGTCGGCGGTCTCGGGGAGCTCGGCGGCCAGCGGGACCAGCTCGCGGCGCACGAAGCTCTCGAAAGCGTCCACCAGTTCGCGGTGGCCGTCCTCCAGTACGGCGGAGGGGGCGGAGTTCATGACTGGCCTTCCGTCAATTCGGGTTGCGGGCCACCCGGGGGCGGCTGGGACTGGGAGCGGGCCGCGGGTGCGGCGGGGACGGGGACCGTCACTTGCCCGCTCCGGTCAGGGCCTTGGCCTGGTCGGCGAGCACGGGGTTGCGGAACAGGGTGCTCAGCGGCGGGCGGTGGCCCAGGCGGGGCTCCAGCCAGGCGGCGAGCTGCGCGGCGAGCAGCGAGTGCCCGCCGACCTCGAAGAAGTGCGAGTCGGAGGAGAAGCGGTCATGGCCCAGCACCTCCCGCCAAGCCTCGGCCACCAGGGCGAGAGCGGGGTCCGCGAAAGTCTCCGGCCCCTCCTCGGGGCGCTCGTCGCCGGGTGCGGGCAGCTCTGCCAGGAGGCGGCCCAGCGCGGTGCGGTCGGGCTTGCCGCCGGGCAGGGTCGGCATGGTCTCCAGCGCCACCCAGCTGCCGGGGACGAGCGCCCCGGGCAGCCGCAGTGCCAGTGCGGCGTGCAGCGCGGCCTGGTCGGGCTGCTTGGCGCCCTCCAGGAAGCCGACCAGCCGGGGACCGGCGGCGGCGTCGCCATCGAGGGCCACCGCGCAGGAGCGGCCGCCGAGTTCGGCGGAGGCCGCCGCCTCGATCTCCTCCAGCTCGATCCGGTAGCCGCGCAGCTTCACCTGGTTGTCCTGGCGGCCGAGGAACCACAGCCGGCCGTCGAGGTCGCGGTAGCCCCGGTCGCCGGTGCGGTACACCCGCTCACCGCCCAGGGCGGCCGGGGTCACGAACCGGGCGGCGGTGGCCTCGGCCTGGCCGAGATAGCCCTCGGCGAGCGCGGTACCGCCGATGGCGAGCTCGCCCACCGCGCCGGCGGGCAGCGGCTGGAGACCACTGTCGAGGACGTGCACCCGCACCCCCGGCAGCTCCGTGCCGAGCGGGATCTCGGCGCCCTCGGCCAGGTCGGCCCCGGTGATCTCGTGCACGGTCGAGGTGACGGTCGCCTCGGTGACGCCGTAGGCGTTCAGCACCGTCGCCCCGGTGTCCTCCACCAGGCCCCGCAGGGCCCGCGCGGGCAGCCGCTCGCCGCCCAGCACGAGCAGCCTCGGCGACCAGCGGCCGTCGCGCAGCGCCTCCCGCAACTCCTCGCGCACGGCCAGGAAGTAACTGGTCGGCAGATTGGCCACGGTGACCTGGCGCGCAGCCAGCACCGCGACCAGCTCAGGACCGGTCGGCACCTCGCGCTGCGGCAGCACCAGGCAGGCCCCGGCGGCCAGCGACGGCAGCACCTCCTCCAGCGCGACGTCGAAGGACGGCCGCGCGAACAGCAGTACCCGGTCGCTCGGGCTCAGCCCGTAGCGCTGCGCCAGCGCACCGACATACCCGGCCAGCGCCGCCCGGCCCACCAGGACCGGCTTGGGCACACCCGTCGATCCGGAGGTGTGGATGATGTACGCGGCCCTGTCCAGCACCGGCGCGGGCTCGGCCTTCGGGAAGGCCGGACCGTCCAGCAGGGCGGGCGTGCGTCCCTCGGCCGGCAGCGCGAGGGCGCTCTGCCGGGTGGCCAGCACCAGGGCGGGGCTCAACCGCTCCAGCAGCAGGCCGAGCCGGGCCGCCGGATCCTCCGGGGACAGCGGCGCGTACACCGCACCGGTCCGCAGACAGGCCAGCAGCGCGACCACGCTGTCCACCCCGCGCGGCAGGACGGCGGCGACGGGCTGACCGGGCGTCACCCCAGCGCCGCGCAGCCGCTCGGCGAGCTCGGACACCCGCCGGTCGAGGTCGCCGAAGGTCAGCCGCTCGGCACCGGCGATCACGGCGAGCAGGCTCGGGTCGTGCGCGGCGGCCGGGTCGAGGACGGCGGGATCGGCCTCGGAGATGACGGGCTCCACGGTTGCCGCCGGCGTGCCGAGGGCGGCCAGCGGGGCCTGCGGTCCGTCGAGGTAGGCGCGCAGCAGGTCCAGCAGGCGCCCGGCCAGCAGAGCGGCCACCTCCTCGCCCAACAGATCGGCGTCGTAGTCCCAGACCAGGGTCATCCCGGCGGCGCCGTGCCGCTGCCCGACCACCCGTCGGTCGTCGGGCAGCAGCACCAGGTCCAGGTCGAAGCGGGTGGTGCCGGTGTTGAACCCCTCGTACAGCGAGACTTCGAGACCCGGCGCCTCGACCTCCGGCAGCGCCGCGTCATGGGCGCTGAACATCACGTCGAACAGCGGGTTGTCCGCGCCGCCGGTGTGCAGCCCCAGCGAGCGGGTCAACTCCTGGACGGGAACGTCCTGGTGGGGCAGCGCGCGGACCAGGACGTCCGTGACCTCGTCCACCGCCTCCGCGGCGGGCGCGGCCGCATCGAGCCGCAGCCGCAGTGGCACGGTGTTGACGAACATGCCGACCGTGCCCTCGAAGCCCACCGGCCGGTTGCCCACGGCCGTACCCACCACCAGCTCGTGGTGGCCGCTGTGCCGGCGCAGCAGCTCGGCGAAGAGCGCGAGCAGCGTGCTGAACGGGGTGTGGCCCTCGCTGCGGCTGTGCTCCCGCAGCCGCTCGGCGAGGTCGGCGCCGATCGACTGCCGCAGCTGACCGCCGCGGTGGCGGCGGGCCGCCCCGGGACGGCTGAGCCCCGGCAGCGTCAGGTCGAACGGCGCGTCGCGCAACTCCCGTTCCCAGTAGGCCAGGCTGAGTTCGCGCGCCTGCGCCCGGGTGGCGGCGGTGTCGGTCCGGGCGTGCTCCTCGTAGGAGCGGGTGGGCGGCAGTTCGGCCTGCTCGCCGAGAACGTGGGCGCGGTAGACCGTGAACAGGTCGCGCAGCAGGATCGCGAAGGAGTGGCCGTCGTGGATCAGATGGTGCTCCACATGGATCAGGCGGTGGTGCTGCTCGCCCAGCCTGACCAGGTGCCAGCGCAGCAGCGGCGCCTGCTCGGTGTCCAGCGGCTCCTCGGCCTCGGCGGCCAGCAGCTGCTGGAAGGCGGCCTCCGGGTCGGCCTCGCCGGACAGGTCGCTGGTACGCAGCCGGGGCTCGGCCTGCTCGGCTACCCGCTGCCCGGGCAGCGCGCCGGACCGGGCGACCAACTCCAGCCGCAGGCCCGGGTGGTGGCCGAGCACTGCGGCCAGGCCCGCGCGCAGGGCGGCGGGGTCGAGGGTGCCCCAGAGATCGAGTGTCGCGGTGAAGTTGTAGGCGCGGCTGCCGGGCAGCATCTGCTCGTGCAGCCAGACGATCTCCTGCGAGGAGGAGAGAGCGAACATGGATGGTTCCCTTTGCTTGTGGCGGGTGGGGTGTCCGGGGGCGAGGCCGGCCAGGTCGGCAGACTTTTCTGTGGGCAGCGACCAGGCGCTCTCCAGGGGCGCGGGGCCCTGTTTGATCAACTACGTGCGCGAGAAACCCTGCGCCTCCGTAGAGCACTGGTCGTGCGCGCAGTTGATCAAGCAGGGCCCCGCGCCCCTGATGCGCTGTGCATGGTTACTGTCTGCGGAGTGCCTGCGGGGCGGGCCCCAGGTGGCGCTGAAGGGTGTGCAGCAGGTGCTCGAAGGCGGCCAGGGCTGCGGTCTCGGTGTACCGGCTCCGGTCCCAGGCGAGGCGGACCAGCAGGTCGTCGCCGTGCGAGGCGGAGACGGCGAACGGCGCCGCGAGCGGGCGTCCGGCCAGGTGCGTCTCCCGGCCGACCGTCCCGCCGAGTTCCAGCGGCGGGCGCCGGTGCAGGTCCTCGAAGGTGAGCAGGCCGTCCAGGGCGCCGGACCAGCGTGCCCCGGCCGAGCGTGCGGCGTGCACCACCTCGTCGAACGGGGTGTCGGCGTGGTCCAGGTCCTCCCACCAGGCGGAACTGAGCTCGTCCAGGTCGGTGGGACCGGCCACGGCCGGGTGGACCAGCGTGTTGAGGAAGCAGCCAAGGACCTGCGGTGCGGCGGGCGGCCGCCCGCCCCACGGGTAGCCGAGCGCGAGCGCGCGGTGGGCGCCGAACAGACTGCGGGCGGCAGCCGAGACGGCGTCCAGCAGTGCGGGGAAGACGGCGCCGCGCGCCGCTCTGACGGCGGCCGGGAGCCGCTCGCTCAGCATGCCGGTGGCATCCGGCGCTTCGGCCTTCACCGGCTGCGCCGTCCCGGCGCCGGTGAGGGAGCCCAGACGCGCGGCCCAGTGGGCGTGCGCCCCGGCGGACGAGGCGGCGGCCTCGGCGGCCAACTGGAGCTCCACCGCCTCGCGGTAGGCGTTCTCGGCTGCTCGCGGGTCCGCGTCGTCGAAGTCGTCGAAGGAGTCCTCCCGGTACGCCCGGGCGAGATCGGCGGTGACCATGCCGAGTGACTGCTCGTCACAGGCGGCGTGGTCCAGCGCGACCGCCAGCAACTCCTCTTCCGCCGCCCCTCGGGCCAGCAGCAGCCGCAGCGCGGGCCCGTCCGCCGGCCAGGCGAGCAGCTCGCGGCGGATGGCGTCCTCGGCCGTACCGCCGGGCGGCACCAGGACCTCCCGGACCTCGGCCGTGGGTGCGCCCAGCCGCAGCACGGGGGTGCCGCGCACCGAGGCGAAGGTGCCGTGCAGGGCGGGGTGGCGGCCTGCCACCCGGGTGGCGGCGCGCCGCAGGCGGGTCGGATCCACCGTCCCGCGCGGGAAGGCGAAGAACAGCGGCACGACGTCCGGGCGTCCCTGCGGGTCCAGTCGGCGGGCGAGCAGGAAGCGGCGCTGCGCACCCGTGAGCGGGAGCAGATCCGCCGATCCTGCGGAGGCGGTGAGCGAGCGGTAACGGGCGAGATAGGCGGTGGTGATACTGGCGGACATGGGTGGATCTCCGCTCTCGGGTTCGTGGAGGGCGCTGCGGTGTGTGCTCTGGGGTGCTCAGCGCGCGGGCTGTACTGGGGCCGCTTCGCCGGACGGCTCCTCGCCGGTCCCGGCCTCCTGCGCGGCCTTGTCGGACGCGGTCGCCTCGGCGGTGGTCGGCAGGTCGCGCAGCCGCCGGAGCGGTGAGAGGAGCAGCGGCAGCGGTACGGCGAGGAAGCCGGCGGCGCAGACCCACAGGGCGGCTCTGGGTCCGGCTGCGGCGGCGATGGCGCCTCCGGCCAGGGCGCCCAGCGGCATCGTGCCCCAGACCAGGAAACGCATGGTGGCGTTCATTCGGCCCAACAGTGCGGGCGGGCAGATCACTTGACGGAAACTCACCTGCGCGACGTTGTAGACCACCGCGCCGAACAGCACCACCGCCGAGCCGGCCGCGAACACCGGTGCGCCCGCCCCGCCCCGGGCCAGTGGCCACAGGACGGCGAACGGCGAGGTGAGGGCGACCGACAGCCAGATGAGCCTGGCCTGGCCGAACCTCTTGGCCAGCGGCCCCGCGCACAGCGCGCCGGCCAGACCGCCCACGGCCGACGCGGACAGCAGCAGGCCGATCGCGGTGGGGGAGAGGCCGAGTACCCGTACCCAGAAGACCGTCTGGACGGCGACGAGCACGGCGGAGAAGAAGTTGGACGCGGCGGTCGCCGTGGCGATCGTCCGCAGCAGCGGGTGGCGCAGCACGAACGAGACGCCCTCGGCGATGTCCGCGCGCAGTGAGCGGCCAGGGGCCGGTTCGGGACGTGGCTCACGGGTGCGGATCCCCAGGAGCAGCAGCGCCGAGGCCAGGTAGCCGAGTGCGTCGGCGACGATCGCCAGTGGCGCGCCGAGCAGTTGGACCAGTGCGCCACCGAGCCCGGGCCCTGCGACCTGGGCACAGGAACGTACGGTCTCCAACGCTCCGTTGCCCGCGACCAGTTGCTGCCGGGGCAGCAACTGCGGGAGGAAGGACTGGTGGGCGACGTCGAAGAACACCGTCGCCACGCCGGTGACCAGAGCCACCAGGTAGAGCTGGAGCATCGTCAGCACATGTGCGGCGGCGGCCGCCGGCACGGAGGCGAGGGCGAGACATCGCACCGCGTCGGCCCGGATCAGCACCGGCAGGCGGCGCATCCGGTCCACCCAGGCGCCGGCAGGTAGCCCCACCAGCAGGAAGGCGGCGGTCTCGGCGGCGGTGAGCAGGCCGACCTGGTAGGCCGAGGCATCGAGCACCACCACGGCGGTCAGTGGTAACGCCACCAGGGTGACCTGGCTGCCGAGTTGGCTCGTGGCAGACCCGGACAGCAGGAAGCGGAAGTCGCGGTGGCGTAAGAGCTCGCCACCTAAGAGGCGCTGAATGGCGTTCACCTGTGCGACTCTCGATGAAAAGAACCATTCAGGGCAACCGGTAGGAAAGATTCCGGACTTCTCACAGGCCCCCTGCGCACCGCTGTCCGCACGGGCCGAGGGCCGGACGCGGGCGGCGGTGCCGATGCCTTGGCCGCCGGGAAGCCATGGGCGGACTGGCTCCACTGCGGGTCCGGTGCTGTCCACCACACCGTCCGTTATGCGGACGGGCCTTGACCGTCCATCGGACAGACATCTTGAGATATGGCCTGATTGAGTGGATTATTATTGATTGTTCATCTCTTTGTGTAGAAGATGTGATAAGCGCCGTCGTCGGCAGGGCTCACCGGGTGCAGCTCGTCGAGTCGCGAGGTGCTCCTGCGATGCACCGTGGGGAGTGCACCGAAGGCCGGTCATTTCCAGTTCGGGTAAGCACAGTTGATCCTTTGTCGGGCGATCAGAAGGGTTGTACGTGTCCACGAGGAAGCGGCGTCAGCACCTGTTCGGTTTTCTGCTCGATCTGCTGCTTGTCCTGGGGCTGGGCATGGGATGGCTGCCCGTGAGTTCCTCGGCTGTGAGGACCTTGGTGATCGTCCTGGCCTCGGTCATGATGGGGTTCTCGGCGCTCGTACTGCTCTTCATCCCTCCCGGGGACCGGGGCCGCGGCTGACGGGCCGGTCCCCGGAGGGTGGTGCAGCGCCCGGCGTCGGCCGTCGCACCAGGACGCTAGGAGGAGCGGGCCTGTCCGTTCGCGGTCCGCCGTGCGGTGGCACCGTGCGGTGCACCGCCCTGCGACACCAGGTGCTTGGCCGTCCGGTAGCGCGTCGGGCGCTGCGGCGCGGTGGACGATGCGGACCGCGCCGGCTTCAGCAGTACGCGCTGCTGCTCGTGCTGCGCCGCCGTGCCGTGCGGGCCGGCCGACATGTAGGCGGACAGAAACCGGCGTTCCGGCTGGCTGAGTTTGCGCGAGCGGCCGGAGGCCAAGTCACGCGCGACCACGACGGTACGGGCCGTCATATAGGTCAGCGGATCGCGGCAGACATCCACCCGGACATGAGCAGAACTCCGCCCCAGTTGTTCCACCATCAGCCGGACCAGCAATGGATCCGGCCGGTGGTACAACTGTTCCAGATAGTCAATCTCATGACGTGCGATCAGGAATCCGGCCGGAAATAGGGATTCCCTGACGGACTTGGCATGGTGGTGGAAGAGATCGTGGATGCCTTCCTGGATGTACGAGACCAGGCGGGCATTGTTGATGTGGCCGTTCTCGTCGACGTCGCTCCACCGGGTCGGGCACCGCAGGATGTGCGCGTTCACGTTCGCGCGTGCTGCGCTCACTGCTTCCTCCGTCCTGCGCCGGCACCGCTGCCGACCGGGCCGGTGAGCAACGCCCGTCGGAGCCGGGCGTGGTAGGCGGAGTGCTCGGCGGCCATCTGCCCGGAGGTCCAGCCCTCCTCCGCCGCCTCCGCCGCGGTTCGCACGACCAGTGCGTCGAGTGCGCCGTCCACGGCCTGGCACAGTTCGGCGACTGCGGCGAGCCGTTCCGGGACACCGGTACTTCCGGTCCGGGTTCTGGTCGGGAAGGCAGTGAGTGCGTCCACCGCGAACTGAAGGCCGTCAGGGGAAACCGCCCCGATTTCCGGTCGGCAATTGTGCATGATGTCTCCCGAAACAGTGGATGGCCACGATGGCCAGGTGTGTGGGCCGTTCGCATGACTCCCCCGCGCCCCCGGTGGAAATGACGCTATCTCAATCCGGCTGCCTGTCATGCGGTTTGTGCGGGGAGAGGGGAGATTGCCCACCTTTGGAGTAGCAGAAAAGCTGCGCGCCGACCGTCTAATCGCCAGACCTGATGCAACGATCAGAGAATGGGCTGATTTTCGGGCTCTCCCGGAGCCCGGCGGCGTCGCCTGCCAGGTGCGCGGCAGGCGCCCCGGCCCCGCGCTGTTCAGTCGGTCCGGGCGCTGAACTGTCGGCAGGAGACGGCCGTTTCGGCCGCGTGGGCGGTCGTGAGAGCGGCGAACTCGTGGATGAGGGGTGTGTCACGGGTGCTGTCCCAGGCCAGGCAGACCCGGCCGGGGCCGGGGTGCGCAGGGCGACGCCGGGGCGGGTGCAGAACACCGCTGCGGAGCGCGGGAGAAGGGAGATTCCATGGCCGGCGGCCACATGTTCCAGCTGCCCTCCACGGTGCGCACGGACGGCACGCGCCGGCGCCCGGGGGAGCGCAGTTCGGTGGCGATGTCGCGCCATTCTGGGACGGCGTCCGGGTCCTGCACAGGTGCTCGTCGGCGAGTTCGGCGATCGCGACGCTCTCCCGGTCGGCCAGGCGGTGCCCGGCGGGCAGCACGACGACGCGTTGCTCGGTCCGCAACGGCCTGACCTGGAGCTCCCGTTGGTCGATGGGCGGGCGGACGAAGCCGATGTCGACGCGACCGTCGCGCAGGACGGCAACCGGCAGGCGGGCAACCGGCGTTTTGACGAGAGCCCGGGTTCAGCGCGCATGATCACGCCAGGGCGGCTGCTCCGCACAGTTCCGGGTTACGGTGTCGGCGAAGGCACGGGCCAACGGCGAGAGGGCGTCCCATCCGCGTACCGCCCACCCTGCCCACAGGGCGGGCAGCGCGGGGATGGGGACCAGGCGCAGTCCGGGATGCCCGGGACCGCGCCAGCCGGGCAGGGCGGGGACGATCGCGTGGCCGAGCCCCAGTTCGGCGAGCAGGATGGCGGTGTCCCAGTCGGCGACGCTGGTGTCGGAGGTCGGGTGGACGCCCGAGTGCGTCAGCCAGGCGTCGAGATGGGACCGCGAGGTCGAGTTCTCCGGGAGTCGGATGAGCTGGACGGTCTCCAGATCGGCGGGCTCGATGCGGGTCCTGGCGGCCAGTGGGTCGTCGGCCTTGACCGCCAGCGCCCAGGGGAGTTCGACGACGGGGCGCTGTTCGATGCCTCGGACGGGTGCCCCGATGGTGATCCAGGCGAGGTCCAGTCCGCCCGCGGCGAGCGCGTCGAAGCAGCTGCGACTGGAGTGCTCGGTCTGGAACTCCAGGCTGACCTGCGGAAAGCGCTGCCTGAAGGCGACCACGGCTTCGGACATGAAGTGCCGGACGGTGGTGGCTCCCGTGGTGATCCGTACCGAGCCGCCGTCGCCGCGCAGCAGGTCCTGAAGCCGTCGAAGCGCATGGTCGATACCGCCGATACTCTCGGCGGCCGCGGTCTGGAGCAGGTGTCCCGCCTGGGTGGGCACGACACCCCGGGGATGCCGCTCCAGCAGGCTCAGCCCCAGTTCCCGCTCCAGCCGTTTGACGTGCTGGCTCACCGCCGACTGGGTGCACGACAGTTCCCGGGCCACGGCGCTGAGACTGCCCGCCTTGCACACGGCGACGAAGACACGAAGATCGTCAAGAGTCACGGGATCCAAGCTATCGCTTGGGTGAGTTCAAGAAAACCCGACGATTGACTTGGGTCTCGGTCATGCCTGACGATCTTTGACGGGCCAGGGCGGCAACCCGTCCCCAGGACTCGGCGCCGATCCGGACGGTCGCTCGGTTCATGAACGGGTGCCGACCCGCCTGCCCTCCGTCATGCCCGAGATCTGTCGGGCCGACTGCCCCCTCGCTGCGTATGCGCGTCTGTGAAAGGTGACCTGTGGAAGCACTCGAGTTGGTGGCCGTCGGAGCCGCCGGTGTCGCTGCCGGTGGACTCAACGCGGTCGTCGGGTCCGGGACCCTCATCACCTTTCCCACCCTGCTTGCCTTCGGATATCCACCGGTGCTGGCCAACGTGTCGAACAACATCGGCCTCGTCCCGGGCGTGCTCAGTGCCGCGTACGGCTACCGCCGGGAGCTCAAGGGCCAGTTGGGCCGACTGCTCAGGCTCGGCATCGGGTCGCTCATCGGCGGCCTCGTCGGGGCACTGCTCCTGTTGCGGCTGCCCGCCCGGGCCTTCCAGGTGGTGGTGCCCGTCCTGATCGTGATCGCCTGTGTCCTGGTCCTGCTCCAGCCCTGGCTCAACCGCCGGCTGAAGCAGCTTCAGAGCCGCCCGCGCGAGGACGGCGGAGTCCCCGTGTGGCTCGGTGTTCTGGGGGCCGGGATATACGGCGGATACTTCGGCGCCGCCCAGGGCGTCCTGCTGATGGGTCTCTTCGGCAGTTTCCTCCGTGAGGACCTGCAACGCCTCAACGCGGTGAAGAACGTGCTGGCCTCCATCGTGAACGGCGTCGCGGCGGTCGTCTTCATCGCGGCCACCGACGTCGACTGGGCGGTAGCCGCGGTGATCGCGGTCGGTTCGACCCTGGGCGGCCTGCTGGGCGCACGGCTGGGCCGCAGGCTGCCGCCCAACGGACTGCGCGGTGTGATCGTCGCCGTCGGCCTCACCGCGGCCGTGGTCATGACCGCACGGTAGCCGACCGGGCGAAAGCGGGCCTGGACGACCTCACCGCAGGCGAAGTCCGCGCCGCCGGAGCCGCCCGGCGGCCTGCGCGACGCCGGGCGTCCCTCCCCCGGCCTCCGGCCGGGAGGTGCCCCCTCGGACGCACCGGCGAAGCACCCGAGCAAGACCCAGTACGAGGGCGCTTCGCCGGCACGCCCGGCCGGGCGCCCGGCGCCGCGCGCTGATCCGGCGGGAATTGTCGACAGGCCCTAGTACCGCAGGACGGCGGCGATCCGTCCCACGTCGGCCAGTTGGTCGTCGGGGACGAAGCGCACCCGCGCGCCCGTCTCCAGCGCCCGCTCGACGATCTCGTCGATGATGTCGTCGCGGGCGCCCTGGTCACCGGACGCGGCGGGGACCAGATGGTCACCGTCGTCACGGACCGTCGCCCTGTACGCGTCCTCGACCGCCACCAGGGCCGCGCGTCCGGCCGTCACGTTCTGCCAGACCTCGTCGATCCCGGCGCCGAACTCCTGCCGCCCACGGGCGGAGCTCAACTCCTGGAGCACGGCGGCGTCCTCCTTCTCCGCGTGGGCCTCGACGGCAGGCTGCACCGCCTGCCACACGGCTGCGGCCGGTCCCTGTGCCAAGCCGCCGTGCAGGACGTGGGAGGCCGCCTCCTTGGCAGTCGTGCCCACGCTGTCGAGCAGGGAGAGCGCCGCAGCCTCGCCGACCACGTACAGCGGGCGGGGCTCGGAGCCGAGAACCGCCCGCACGGCGGTGTCCACGTCCCGCAGAAAGTGCCGGGTCTGCTCGTCGCTGAAGGTACTGGGCAGGTCTCCGATCTGCTCCTGCCGCTCGGCGTCGGGGTCCTCCAGGCTCCGGGTCACCGGAAACGCACCGTTGGTGTGCTCGGTGACGCGTTCCTCGCCGCCGTTCCACAGACTGGCGTGGTCGGCGGCGACGGCCAGTACCCAGTAGGGCTGCTCGGCGGCCTGCGTCGCGACCAGGTTGCGGGTCAGGAAGGTGTCGGAGAGCACCACCCGGGCCGGTACGGTGCGGCTGAGCGACCACACCCGGTGCTCGCCGGGCGCGGCGAAGATGGCCAGCCCGTCCTCGGCGTGCACCAGATCGGCCTCTGCCGCGGCACGGTCCAACTGTTCGATGACATCAATCCGTTGGGCCCGGGAGACGGCCGGATCGGCCTCGATCCGCTTCCTGGCCTCGGCCAGCAGGTTGCGCAGGCGGACGGGGTCCTGCGCGTTGTCCGGCTCACGCCGGTGGGTCGGCATCAGGACCGACACCGCAGGGTAGGGACGGGGCCTGCGTAGCTCGGCCAGCACGGCGGGGCTGAGAACGGGGTGCATGGGGACCCTTTCCGAAGACGGTGCGCGCTCTTGTGTCTCTCGCAACCGTCCATCAGAACCTCCGCCCAAGCCCACATATATGCCTGCCTTGGTGGAACCCGCGTCACCGGTCAGGCTCCGGGAGACGACGGGCCGGTCTCAGGCCGCGGCCGCCTGACGTATGTGCAGATGACCGTCGAGCGGGAAGGGCGGCGTTGCGGGCAGCACCCTGTCGAAGCCGTACCGGGCTTTCTGTGCAACGCGGCACGATGCCAGGTTGTCCACCTGATGGAGGAGTTCGAGGCGTTCCAGTCCGTCGGCGACGAAGGTGTCGAAGGCCCAGGCGGTGAGAGCTTCCAGAGCACGGGGAGCCACACCCCGTCCCCGCGCGTGGGCTGCGGTCCAGTAGCCCACCTCGGCCGACGGCCTGCCGGGCGCGACTCCCTTGAGAACCACGTTGGCGACCAACTCGCTCTGGGCGGAGCCTGGTTGTGCTTCGAGAACCGCGAAGCCGAGCCGGTCTCCCGTTGCCCAGCCCTGTTGTTCGGCCGCCACCCACCGAGCCCCGTCCGCGTCGTTCTCCACACGCGCCGTCGACCGCTGACGCAGAACGGGATCGCGATACACCGCGACCAGCGCGGCGACGTCCTCCTCGCGCCAGGGGCGCAGAACGAGAGCGGGAGCGGACGGCGTCGCGTCCGCCTGCAATATGACGGAGGTGTTCACCGGGCGATCATAAGCGCGGAGCTCTCGCCCGACGCCCCGCCCCGGCCGGTGATACCCCGCCCCGGCGGGCGGTCACGCAACCTCTGCCGCACGCCGTCCTGTGAGGGCGTCCGACCTTGAGGGTCGTCGACAGCATGCGGGGAGGCTGCGACAGTGCGGTGTATTTTGAGGCTGCCGTCCAGCGCAGACAGCTCCGGCGACGGGAGACCCGGACCGCCGGACATCGAATGGCGCAGCGAGTTCCGGACACGGCTGCGCAACCCCGAGGGCTCCGGCGCCGTGCCGCCTGCTTCGGGTGGCCCTCACGCGGCGGGTCCGCAGCGGGCTCCCCGTACCGTCGGGGTCGCAACGATGGGGGTGAGGCAGCGGTGCCGGTGACGCTTGAGGACCTGCTGGCCGAACGGTCGCTCGGGCTCCGTCTGCTGGCCGAAGGCGGGAGCCTGCGCGAGCCGGTGCAGTGCGTGCATGTCAGCGATCTGGAGGACCCCACGCCGTTCCTGGAGCAGGGCCTGGTCCTGCTGACGGCCTGGCTGCTGCCGCGCGATCCGGCGGCGACGGACGAGTACGTGCGGCGGCTGCGGGAGAGCGGGGTCCGCGCGCTGGGATTCGGGTACGACGCGACGCAACGGCTGACGGGGTGTCCGCCCGAGCTGGTGGAGCCGGCGCACCGGCACGCCATGCCGCTGTTCGAGGTGCCGCAGTCCACCCCGTTCATCGCGGTGACCAGGGCGGTCGCGACGGCCGTCGCAGCCGAGGAGAACACCAAGGCACAGGCCCTTCACCGTACGGCCCAGGAGCTGACCAGGGCCGCAGCCTCCGACGACGGGGCGCGGCGGATCGTGATGCGGTTGGCGACCGCCCGGCAGTAGGGCCCGCGGCGCCCCGCAGCCGGCCCGGTCCCGCACAGGTGCTCTCCGACGGGTTGCGGGTATGAGGACGTCAGTGGGTGTTGGCGAGGGTCTGCTGCGGGCTGAGGACGGCGGCGACGAGGCGGTTGGCGAGGGCGGGAGTGCCGCCGTTGTCCGCCGTCGCGGTGCCCGCGTCGTAGACGATGCGCAGCCGCAGGTCACGCGTGGCGAAGACGCCGCCGGCGTAGCCGAGGTCGTGTCCGGTCTTGCCCCACAGGGTGGTGCCGTCCGGCAGCGTGATGGTCTTCAGGCCGACGCCGTAGCAGGCTTCCCCCTTCGCCGGGCCGGTGTTGCAGTCGCCGCCGTCCACGTACGGGACGGGCTTGCCGTCGCTGCCTCGGGGCAGGGTGAAGAGCTCGTCGAGCTGGGCGGGAGCCAGCAGCCGGCCGCTATACAGGGCGCTGACGAAGTGGTCGAGGTCGGGGGCGGTGGAGATCACGGCACCGGAGTCGTCGGCCTGTTCGCTGACGTCGACGGGCCGGCCGGTGCTGTCGGTGACGTAGCCGTGCAGGGCCGGCCGGGGCATCCGGGGGTTGCCCGCGGGCGCGGAGGTCTGGTTCAGGTGCAGCGGGCGCAGTACCCGGGCGGTGACCTCGTCGGCGAAGGAGCTGCCGGTCACCCGTTCGATGATCGCGCCGGCGACGCGGTAGCCGAGCGAGCTGTACTCCTGCTCGGTGCCCGGCGCGAAGTGCAGCGGCGGCGTGGAGCCGTCCGCCGGATGCAGGCTGGACCGGATGATCTCGTCGAAGGTGAAGTAGTCGAGGCGCTCGTCGAGGACCTGGTCGACGGTCGGATTCGGGATGCCGATGTTCATCGCGGGCAGCCCGCTGGTGTGGTTGAGCAACTGCCGGACGGTGATGGGCGGGTAGGAGTCGGGCAGCGCGCCGGGCAGGTAGTGCTGGACGGTCTGGTCGAGGTCGACCCGGTGCTCCGCCTCCAGCTGGAGCAGGACCACCGCCACGAAGGTCTTGGAGATGCTGCCGATGTGGAAGTGCGCGTCGGGCGGGATCCTCCGGCCGGTGAAGGCGTCCGTGGAACTGCCCTGCCACACCTGGTCGGGGGTGCCGACCCGGGCCAGCTGGCCGCCCATGTGGTCACCGGGCTGAAGCACCACGGCCGCGTCCAGCGCAGCGGTGTTCAGCCCGGGTCGGGACAGGGTGAGCACCGGACTGTGCGGTGCGGCGGCCGCTGCGGGTACGGCGGTCGCGGCGGCCAGGGCGGCGGTGGCCAGGGCCAGCGGGGTGAGGCGTCGCTTGAGGGCGTTCATCGGTGTCCTTCGGATGATCGAGGCGGGCATCGGTCGAACGCCCTCGGACATCGTGGTCCCTCAGGATCGGACGGCACATCAGGTACTACCCTTGATCACCCCGGAGACGGACCCCCAGTGAGCTCAGGGTCCGTCAGGGCGTCGGGCCACCGCAGTGCATCCGGTACCTCGACCAGTAGGCACCAGCGGTGTCAGTGGCCGCCGGTCGGACGCCGGCAGCCGGTGCTGTCCGGGTATCCGCCGTGCGCCTGCACCTGTGTGCCGGCCGGGGACATCGTGCCCTCCAGACACACCGGCGCGAGGTCGATGTCGAAACTCACCCCGGTGGGGCCGTTGGCAACGACAGTGATCCTGTCGCGTGCGTAGCCGAGGCCACCGAGGCGATCGCCGATCCGAGTGGTGGCGAACTCGTGCTTCGCGAGCAGCGGTTCCAGCGCCCGGGTGATGCGAGCGACCTCGGCCAGACCCTTGCAGCGCTCCTCGCCGTGCAGCGGGAGGGGCGTCATGAAGGCATGGTTGTCGGCGTAGTTGGGCGGTCCGTCCCCGGCGTTCGGCTCGGACACCGACGAGGACGTGGGCGCCGGCGGCGACGGGGACTCGCCCGGGCACGCCCGCTCGGACACCGAGGGCACGGGCGACTGCGACGACTGCGACGACTGCGACGACTGCGACGACAGGGAGGACTCGGAGGGCGGCACCGTGGCGGCTGCGCCGGTCGCGCGCTCCGTCCCGCAACCGGTCAGTGAGATCGCTGCGAGTAGCAGCGACGGCGCAACGGCGAGCACCGCACGGCGCCTTCGGTCGAGGATCATGCCGAGATCGTGCCCGACCGGGGGACACCGCCGCATGAGTACGCGTACTCAGAGGCCGGGATCACACCGTCGAGGCCGCGATCACACCGTCGCCCGTATCAGCCCAGGAGGCGCCCGGTGACACGGCCCTGATGCCCGGTGCCCGGTTGCCCGCCGGGGCCGGTCAGGACACCGCCGACCATGCCTGGTCGACCAGTGCGGCCACCCGGTCGGGGTGCTGGCGCAGATCGTCGCCGCCGACCTGGCGGATCTGGACCGTCAGCCCGGCGCCGGCGCGCTGGCAGTAGTTGACAACGACCGTTTCGGGCTTCGGCTGCTGCCCGGCCGGGGTGGGCTGGTTGTACAGGACGCAGTCCACGTTCCCGATGGTGAGGAGCTGGTCGGTGGGCACGGCCAGACCGAGCAGTGCGGCGTCCTCGAAAGGCACGTACGGCCTCGGCGAGGCGGCGCGTACGGCCGCCAGTGTGAACATCTGCTCGACCCCGGCGTCCGCGAAGCCCTGGACGACGGCCGGAGCGCCGCCGTAGGCCTCGGACAGTGACCGGGTGCTGTGCTCCTCGGCGGTGGTGACCTGGGCCGCCCGTTCGTCCGAGCCCTTCGCGCCGAGGTCCTTCATAGCCTTCTCCTGCCGCATGAATCCGCCGAGCGTACCGGGTGCGGAGATACCCGGGCCGCCCGAGCCACCCGAACCGAACGGGCCGCCCTTACCGCTGCCCGGGCCGCCGCCGGCGATCAGCCATAGCAGGCCGACCAGAGCCGCGCCGACCAGTACGCCGACGACACCGGTCACCACCGGCCCGGCCGGCCGGGAAGTCCGCTGTTGTGGCGCCAAAGTGCCGGATTGGGACGGGAGTTCTGACGGTGAGGTCGAGTCGCTCATCTCTCCAATGTGGCAGAAACGCGCCTGGCGGGTGACCGGTTCGGGTGGACGGGCATGCGTTACGGCAACCCCGGCAGGGCCGCCGGTACTGCTGAGCCGAACTGGGCTGCGGCGGCAGTCAGTTGGCGCGAGGCTGCTTGAGCTTGCGCCATACGGTCTCCAGGGCGTCGATGTCGCTCTGGTCGAGGAGTTCGGTGAAGACCGGGGCGAGGATCTCCCTGCGGGTCGCGTCCGCCGCCGCGAAGGCCGCGCGGCCCTGGTCGGTGAGAGCCACCCGGACGGAGCGGGCGTCGGTGGGGGAGGGGGTGCGGGTGACCATGCCGCGGGCGGCCAGGGCGTCCAGCACGCGGGAGACCTGGCTGCGGCTGAGCATGGTCCTGGCGCCCAGGTCCGAGGCGGCGACCGCCTCCTGCTGGCCGTTGAGCCAGAGCATCACCTCGAACCAGGACAGCGGCAGATCGTGGGCCCGGCTCAGCTCGCGGTCCACTCGGGCGGCGAGTGTGGTGCCCGCCCAGACCAGCCCGTAGAAGGCGTGGTCCTGGTCGGACATGGGGCCCATGGTGAGGTCGGCGCGG
The DNA here is from genome assembly GCF_029892105.1 of Kitasatospora sp. GP82. Lineage (GTDB taxonomy): Bacteria > Actinomycetota > Actinomycetes > Streptomycetales > Streptomycetaceae > Kitasatospora. The sequence continues at coordinate 163,526 of NZ_JARZAJ010000014.1, forward strand.
CTCATGGTGTCATCGTACCGGCTTGCGTGTGCGCGCACACATTATTAGTGTGTGTGTACACGCAAATCGACGCGGGCCTTTCGGCTCGCTCCGACCGAGACAAGGGCTGAGCCATGTCCAAGACTGTCCTGATCACCGGCTGCTCCTCCGGGATCGGCCTGGCCACCGCCGTCGCCGCCGCGCAGGCCGGCTGGCTGGTCGTCGCGACCATGCGCGACCTGACCAGGGCGGACGCCCTGCAGGCGGCCGCCGCCGAAGCCGGTGTCGCCGACCGGATCGAGGTCCGGCGGCTGGACGTCACCGACCCCGCCTCGGTGGCCGCCTGCGTGGAGGGTGTGGTCGCCGACCGCGGCCGGCTCGACGCGGTGGTCAACAATGCGGGCTCGGGTCACGTCGGCACCATCGAACAGGGGACGGTGGCCGATGTCCGCGCGGTCATGGAGGTCAACTTCTTCGGGGTGGTGGAGGTCACCAAGGCCGCCCTGCCGCACCTGCGGGCCTCCCGGGGCCGCCTGATCGCCGTCACCAGCGTCGGCGGCGTTGTCGGTCAGCCGTTCAACGAGGCCTACTGCGCCGCCAAGTTCGCCGTCGAGGGCTTCCTGGAGTCGCTCGCGCCCGTGGCCGCGACTACCGGCGTCCGGGTCACGCTGGTCGAACCGGGCGCTGTGGCAAGCGAGTTCGTCGCGAGTCAGAACATCGACATCCCGGCTGCACTGGAGGCCGCCGGCCCGTACGCGCCCGCGCTCAAGGGCTACCTCGAACGGACGACGGCCGCCTTCGCCACCGCAGCCCAGGCGCCCGCCGGCGCCGCTGCCACGATCATCGAGGCGCTGGACGCCGAGCGCCCGGCCCTGCGGATGCAGACCTCCGACGCGGCCCGCGGCTTCGTCGGCCGCAAGCTGGCCGACCTGGACGGCTCCAGCACCCTCGCGGTCACCGGAGCCTGGGTCGCCTGACCGGCGTCCGACCAGCCGTGGCCGGTGCCCTGGTCGCCGTTGTTGACCAGGAGCAGATGTGTCGTCCCCGCCGCCGGGTGCGGGGGCGCTCACGCGGGTGGGCACGCTGGGCAGCGGCAAGCCGCCACTGCCGTAGCCGGCGTAGGAGTAGTCCGGGATCCGGTTGCCTGGGCGTCCTGCCCGTACACCAGGTGGTTGTCGGCCCAGGTGATCCGCTTGCCGCTCGGCCCCACCACGCGCCGGGGTCGAGCACCGATCCGCCCGGTTCGCTCAGCGCAGTTCCAGGCCGAGTTCCTTCTCCAGCACGGTCGCCTGTTCGGGCGTGGCGAGAACGAAGTAGCTCTCGTAGTTGGCGTCCCTGAGGCGCACGAACCGGACCCAGTAGAACCGGCGCGTGTCGTCGCCGGGGTCGGGATCGACGTGGCTGATGAACTCCACGATCGCCGCGTGGTCGAGGTAGTCATCCGACTGGTGCTCGGTCGGTTGGGTCACCACGACGCCGTTGCGGGCGAACTCCAGGACCTCGCCGTACTCCTCGTCCTCACGCAACCGGACGTCGGTGATGGTGACCGCGCCGTCGGTGAGTGCCGCGGCGTCTTCCAGGATGCCCGTGTAGCTCTCCTCCAGATCGTCGACGTCGTCGCCGTGGGCCGAGATCGCCACACCGAACGCTTCGAGCGTGTCGGGCACTTCATGGGGTGTCAACTCATTGTGTGCGAAGTCGGCGTACTCCGCGAGGACGCTGTCGACCTTCTCCCGAGACACCATGCCCATGCGCTGGAGGAGCGCCCCCACGTGTGCGTACGAGGACGGCCTGAACCAGAACAGCACGTCCCGCAGCCTGTCCTCCCGCTTCCCGTCCACCTCCTCCTCGAGGAGCAGCTCACGCAGGCACCCCAGCGGAATCGCCGCGCCCCCGACCCGCTTGTCCGGCTGATCCACGAACGGCACGTCGGTCCACACGCTCTCCCGGGAGCCCGGGGTCCCGGACCCGGCGTCAGGATCGAACGGGATGTACTGCCACACCGCCCCCTTGTTCCGCCGGATCACCTCGCCCGTGTACCAGCAGGCGCCCTGCACGAACGGCTCGTCCCGCGAGGCGTCGAATTCGTCCACCGTGGCGAACCGCTGTCTCACGACGGCTTCCAGCCAGTCCAACGTGTCGGGGTGGAAATTCCACCTCCACGCTCCACCGAACGCGTTCTCGGCCCAGGCGGAGAGTGTCTCCCTCCGCTCGGCCAGCCACGCCGTCAGCGCCGGATCCTCCGGAAGCGGTGCCCTGGGGTCCACGTGCGGCGTGTGCTCCTTGACCGGCTCCCACCCCGGAACCGCGTGCTGCCGCGCCGTCACGGCCTGCCGCAGCCGCTCGACCTCCTCGGCGAACGCGATCCCGGTGCGGACTCGGAGGGCGTACGAGATCAGTAACATCGGCGCGACGGGCGAGAGTTCCAGTTCCCGGTCCGGCCAGACGACAGGCTGCCCCGGGAGGTCGTCGACCGGCCGAGTGTTCCAGCCCCAAGCACCGCCCGCGATGCCGAGCAGGACTTCGCCGAGATAGGCCATCGCACTCTCCATGAACTCCGTCCGCTTCCCGGGGTCCTGGATGGAGTCGTAGTGCTCCAGCAGGCGCGCCTCCAGAGCGTCCAGCGACTTGGGGGAGTAGTCGAAGGGGAAATCCTCGGGAAGGAGCGCCTTCTCCAGGAGCAGCAGCTGATACGGCAGGTCGCCGATCCACTTCTGAAGCAGATGCTGCGGCGAGTTCTCCGGCTGTGTCTCAGGGACCATGCGGACACTGTAGGGGCGCACACTGACAGCGTCCGTTTCGGCAGGTGGTGAGCCGACGGGAGCCGAACTGCCCGGAGCACAGCCGCAGGCTGTCTGACCGAGGTCTTGTCCCAGTCCGTAGGGCAGACCCCGGAGCCGGCGATGACCTGCGCGGGATGCGGATGCAGCGGGAGATCAGCCTCCTCGTACCACCCCGCGACGGTCTCGAGCTCCTGTCGGGTGGCTTGCTTCCAGCCGTGCTCCTTCCCTGGCTCCGGACCTCCGAGATAATCACCGTCGCTGTGATCACCGGAACGACCGGAGGCCACCGTTCTCCTCGATCCATGACTTCGTGACCCGGGAGTCCGTGCTGCGGCTCCTGCGGTCCGGCAATGCGCAGAGCCTTGCCGCCCCGGGTGGCCACGTGGCGGGAAGCATCGGCCAACGCGGGTGGAGTCTGCCCATGCGGCGGCGGCTTCCGCCGCCCGGACGAGCCCTCCAGGCCAACACGCTGACGCTGCAGGGAAGTCGTGCAGTGCTGACGGCCACGGTATTCAGGAAGGGTTCTTAACCATCCTTCATCATAGCAAATGCCGCGAACCGGCCACCGCCGATCCTGCTGCGGTGACGCTCCCGCAGGTCCGGGGCCTGGCCGTCCACGGATCTGGCGCAGCGTCACAACCGGGGCCGGCGCTACCGAACGGACGGTCACGTCCGGCCCTTCGCAAGGTGGAGGACGCGCCGGAGGCCCGCTGGACCCCGTGCGTCCGGGTCGGCCGGGGCGCCGCTCATGTGGAGTCCAGGAGCACTGCCGGCGGCTCATCGGCCGACTCGGCCGCCCTGCTCCACTACGTATACCTATTACAGTGTTGAGGACTAAAGCCGTGAACTAGTGGAAATCCGGACAAAGTAAGCTAGCCGTGACCGCGTGACGCGCGTAGAGTCCCCACTGTCCCTTTCAACTCAGGCCTCCCGCCCCGCTTCACACGCACGGAGCCCCCTCATATGGACAATGTGTCCACCGCCGCTTCCGAAGGCGCAATAGAAACCCGCGGTATCGAGCCCGTTCCGGACCATGAACGGCACGGCCGGGTCCGCGAGCTCTTCCCGACCTGGGTCGCGGCCAACATCAGCGTGTTGCTGCTCACCATGGGCGCGGCCCTGGTGGTCTTCAACCAGCTGAACTTCTGGCAGGTCCTGATCGTCGCCGCGTGTGCCGCGCTCGCGTCGTTCGGCATGGTCGGGCTGTTGTCGGTCTCGGGCAAGTGGGGCGGCGCGCCGGGCGCGATGCTCTCCCGTGCGACCTTCGGTGTCCGCGGCAACCTCTTCCCGGGCTCGATCCTGTGGGTCGCCCGCTTCGGCTGGGAGACGATCAACGCGGTCACCGGTGCCTATGCCGTACTGACCGTCCTCGACCTGCTCTTCGGCATCAAGAGCAACCCCGTGCTCATCGTCGTCACGCTCTTCGTCTTCGTCGCCTGCACCTTCCTGGTGAGCGGCATGGGGCGCAAGGCGCTGAACGTGTGCAACAAGTGGTCGACGTACCTGTTCGGTGTCTTCAGCGTGCTGGTGCTCGGCTACCTCGTCGCCAACATGAACTGGGGCGAGGTCTTCGCCAAGCCCGCAGGCTCGACCGCGATGATGATCGCGGGCATCGGCACCATCGCGGCCGGCGGCATCAGCTGGGTTCCCACCGGCCCCGACTTCGCGCGCTACCTTCCGCACGCCGCCTCCGGCAAGAAGATCGTCGGTGTGACGGTCTCGGGTGCCGCCCTGGTGGTGGTCCCGATGGTGCTGATGGGCGGGGTCATGGCGGTGGCCACCCCGGACCTCGCCAAGGCGCAGGACCCGGTCTCCTTCCTCGGCGACATCCTGCCGACCTGGCTCGCCGTGCCGTATCTGCTCACCGCGATCGTGGGCATGCTGCTGATCAACAGCCTGTCGATGTACTCGGCCGGCTTCACCGCGCAGACCATGGGCGTCAAGCTGCCGCGCGCCATGGCCGTCAGCATCAACGCGGTGATCTCCCTGGTCGGCGGTCTGATGCTGATGCTGGTCGCGAAGAGCTTCCTCGGCTCCTTCATCACCTTCCTGGTCCTGCTCGCGGTCTCCTTCTCCGCCTGGATCGGCGTCTACACAGTCGACATGCTGCGCCGCCGCTCCCGCGCCGTGCGGTACGACGCGGACGGGCTGATGGACACCGGCCGCACCAGCCGCTACTGGTACGCCGGCGGCTTCTGCTGGCAGGCGATGACGGCCTGGGCGATCGCTCTCGTCGTGGGCATCTGCTTCACCAAGTGCGACTGGTTCTCCGGCCCGCTGGCCTCCACCCCGATCGGCACGTACGGGCTCGGCTGGGCGGCCACCATCGCCATCTCCGCGCTGATCATGGCCGTGCTCCCGGCACCGCGGGAGAACACCCCGGCAGCCCCCGCGACCGACCCGGTCACCACCGAGCACGAGAAGGTCGCCGCGTAAGCGCCCGCGACCCGCTGCTCCACCCGAGGTCCCCTCCGCCGTCCGACGGCGGAGGGGACCTTTTCTTCCGGTCCGGTCGCTCTCCTGCCTCGGCCCCGGTGGGACGGGTCGTCGGCTTCGCGCACACCTCCCCTCGGGTGGATCCGGGGGACCCAGCGTCGTGCCTGTGCGTAGTTCCATATGCTTTTCCACACAGTGGCCTCATGAGGCCCGTCACCCGCGTCGCTGCCGCCTTTCTCCTGGTCTGTCTGACCACCTCCACCGACCCCGTCGCGGAGCCTGACGCCCCGCCGGCCGCTCCGGCCGTCCCGCCCGGGGGAGCGCCGGTGGCCGTACCGTCCGCCCCGCCCGGAGCCGCCCCGGTGGCCGGCCCCCAGGCCCCGCCCGTCGCGCCGCCCGCCGCCCCGCCCGACACCGTCCCGGTGCGGGATCTCCCTCCGCCCGAGCCGGTCGCACCCGGCGTGGACTACCGGGAGTTAACCGTGCCGGGCTCCCAGGGCAGCGCACACATCCACCTGCTGACGGTGGATCTGCACCGCCCCGAGGTGCGGGTGGGCCTGCTGTACCCGGGAGCGGTCACCGCCAGAGCCACGGTGTCCTCGATGGCCGAGGAGCAGGGCGCGGTCGCCGCGATCAACGGTGACTTCTTCGACATGACCGAGGAGCAGCACCCCGGCATCGAGGCGACCGGCTCCACCTCGGGCCCCGTCGTCCTGGACGGGCGTCCGCTCAAGGGCGCGGTGCCGGACGGGCAGCGGTTCGGCTGGACACCACCGTCCGACGACTCCACCGAGGACGTCATCGGTGTCGGGCCGGACGGGACGGCCCGTACCGCCCGTCTCACCCTGCGAGGCCGCGTCCGCACCCCGAAGGGCGAGCTGCCGCTGGGCGGCCTCAACCAGTACGCCCTGCCGGTGGACTCGATCGGCGTCTTCACGCCCCAGTGGGGCGCGACCTCACGCGCCCGCGCCGTCTGCGGCACCGACGACGACCGGTCCGCGCCCTGCACCGGTGACACCTACGAGGTGACGGTCCGCCACGGCCAGGTCGTGTCGGTCTCCGACGCTCCGGGCCGAGGCGATATCCCGGCCGACACGGTCGTCCTGCTCGGACGTGAGGCCGGTGCCCAAGCGCTGCGCGACCTGGCACCCGGCACTCCGGCCGAGGTGGACTACAGCTTCGCGTCCAGTACGAAGGCGCCGTTCGCCTTCGCTCTGGGCAGTCGCCTGTTGGTCCGTGACCGTGTGGCCCTGCCCGACCTGGACACCGCCGTCGCCGAGCCCCGCACGGCCGTCGGCATCGCCTCGGGCGGACACGTCCTGCACCTCCTCTCCATGGACGGCCGCGAAGGCACCTCCAGCGGACTGACCGTCAGCGAACTCGCGGACGTCCTCCGCTCCCTGGGCTGCACCGAAGCCGCCTCCCTGGACGGTGGGGGATCCGCCACCCTGGCGACCCGCGACCGCACCAGCGGCCACGTCACCGTCCGCAACAACCTCAGCCGCGGCGAGGAACGATCCGTCCCCAACGGCATCGCCGTCTTCCCCCGCTGACGCGGCAGCAAAGGGGGCCCGGCGCCCAGAGGCAGAGAGCGAGCGGATCACCATGTCGGACCCGGTGACGGCCATCGCGGTGCTGAAGGCCAGGCCCGGCCGGGAGGACGAGGTGGGGGCAGAAGCCCGGCCGGTGATCGAACCCTAACCAGTGATCACGCCGCAGTATCACCCGCACCCGGGCCCCGCCGTGCGCTCCAACACGCCGCGCGGGCCCGCAGCTCCCGCAGCACGCCAACTCGCCGGTCGCCACCGGTTGGTGGAGCCGTCGGCCGCTACCGAGTGCCGCCCCCGGCGGATCGCGCGGGAGGCCTGACCTCCTGGACGTCGGAGGATTTCAGGAACGCGAGCCGGTGGTTGTAACGGATCGGGTAGTAGGTCTCCGTGCCGACCACCAGGGTCCGGTCGTCGGGCGCGTCGCCGTTGATGTTCTGGTCGTAGAAGAAGTCGCCGGGCTGTGGCGTGTCGTCGACGGCCGTATACGCCTGCCCCGCGGGGACGGTCGCGTTCAGTGCCACCACCGGGCGCGCCTTGATGGCGGGGTAGGGGCTGTACGCGGAGGCCTCGGGGAAGGCCCTGCCGTACACCGGGACGGAGTCGAGGCCGGGGCGCGGGGTCAGGACCGTCGGCCCGGCCGGGTTCGCAGGGTCGTCCGACCGGTCGGGCAGGGTCGGCGAGGTGGAACGCCTGTCCGTCCTGGCGGTGCGCCCGTTCGGGTTGAAGAACCAGCACTTCTGGCCGTCGTACCAGATTGCCGTCCAGTCGCCCTGCTGGTCGGCGACCACGTAGATGGCGCCGGTCACCGCCTTGTCGCTCCAGTCCTCGGCCTTGGTGGTGCCGCCGTTGACCAGTGGGGCGTCGGCGGCCGGCCGGGTGCGCAGATAGACGAAGTTCTCCGGCCGGGCTGCCACTTGGCTGACGGGAGGCTGGTTGGTCGCGTCGAAGGCCGGGGCGATGGTGACGGTGTCGCCGGCCTGCGGCGGGGCGTCGGTGCCGGGAGCGATCGGTGCCTTGAGCAGGTCCAGGTAGTGGGCCCAGTCCCAGAAGGTTCCCGGGTCCCAGTGCATACCGGCGGCGTCTGCCTGGGTCGGCGGGGGAACGTCGTCGTGACCGATGATGTGCTGACGGTCCAACGGGACGCCGAACCTTTCGGCAAGGTAGCGCACCAGCGCCGCCGAGGACTCGTAGAGCTGCTCGGAGTACCAGGTCGGTCGGTCCTTCGGAAGGGCGAAGCCCTCGTGTTCGATCCCGATGCTGTGCATGTTGACGGTCTTGTTGCCGGAGTGCCAGGCGATGTCCCGGGTGTGCACCAGCTGGGTGACGTGGCCGTCGTGGGCGCGTACGAGGTAGTGCGCGGTGGCCTGCTCGCGAGGGTTCTGGAAGGACGCGATCGCCCCGGCGTAGTCGCTCTCCGTGTCGTGGATGACGATGTAGCGGATCTTCTCGCCGTCCTCCGGCCGGTTGGCCGGGTTGTAGTTCCCGTAGGAGGTGGGATCGTTCGGGTCCGTCAGCGCGTATGCGGCGGGCGTGAAGTCGCACCCCAGACCGGCCGGGCACTCGACGCTCTCCCGCACGGCCCTGACCGGGACGGTTGCCGCAGGCCCGGCCACGACGAGCCCGGGGTCGGCGGGCAGGGTGACCCGTTGCCCCTCGGAGGTGGCGCGGGAGGCGCCCGCGCGCATGGTGGCGTACACCCGGTCCGCGAAGACGCGTCCGGCCGCCTCCCCGTCCTTCCCCGTCAGCCCGCCCCGCCCGAAACGGGCCACCGCGTCGTACCAGAGGCCGGGGTCGGCCGAGACGGGCGCGTCGGCGGCTCTCTGATACCGGGCCAGCAGGGCCGCACCACCGCGGATGTTCTGCGCGGTGTCGCTTCTGAGCTGCTCGGTGGGGCGGTGGATCAGTTCCGCTGCGTCGTCGAGCGTGTGCAGCGCGGGGGAGTCCACGAACGGGGCCGGCTCGGTGACGACGGACCGGTTGCGTCCCAGCGGCCCTCCCTCGCCCTGGCCGTCCGTCTCGCTACCGGAACGGCCGGCGGCGGAGGCGTTCTCGGCAGCGACATCGACCTGGGTCAGGCCGAACACTCCGTAGTTGCCCGTGGTGCTCGGCCGTCCCTGATGGGACTCCCAGCGGGTCTCCTGGTAGGCCAGCGCCAGCAGCACGCTCCGTGGGACTTCGAACTCCCGTGCAGCCAGGGTGAACTGTCGCTGCATCACCGCCGATGCAGCCGCCCCGGAACCGGCATCAGCCGCGGATCCCGGGCCGGTGTCGGCCGGCACGGCGAAGCCGGTCGCGCAGGCGGTGACCGTGGCGATCAGAGCTGTCGGCAGGCGCAGCCGACGGGCGGCGGCGGGCAGGGAAGGACGGTGGGCGGCCAACGAGGTCCTGGTCATCCGAGGACCGACAGCCGGGGAGCTGGTCATGGCTGACACTCTAGGTGACGACTTGTCACATCAGGTAACCGGCCGACCGGATGCCGTTCGGGCGGCAGGCGGCGGCAGCTCTCCGGATCGCGCTCGCCACCGGAGAACTCCGGTGCCCACAGCCCGGGCAGGGTCCGGCCCGGGGCCCTGCCGAAAGAGCCCGGTGTTCCACCGGGGGAAGCTGACGGTCCGTCCGGCCACTGTTCCAGGCGCAGCCCGGGTGCCTACGGAGAGCCGGGATCAGAACCCGAGCCGGTCAGTACGCGCCGGGCGCCAGCCGGTAACCGATGCCCCGTACGGTCTGGATGGCGCAGTCGGCCCCGGCCGCGTCGAGCTTGCGGCGCAGCGCCGCGATGTAGACCTCGACGATGTTCACGTCGCCGCGGAAGGCGGAGTCCCAGACGGCGTCCAGGATTTCGGTCTTCGGCACCGCCTGGTCCGGGCGCCGGGCCAGGGTCTCAAGAACCCCGAACTCCTTGACCGTCAGCCGTAGTTGGTTCTCGCCGACGGTACACCGCCGAGCCGCCGGGTCGATCCGCAGATCGCCGACGGTCAGCACGGTGGGCCGGCTCGCCGCACCGCGACGCAGCAGCGCACGCAGCCGGGCGGTCAGCACGACGTAGGAGAACGGCTTGCTGAGGAAGTCGTCGGCGCCGCAGTCCAGTGCCTCGGCCTCGTCGTACTCGCCGTTCTTGGCGGTGAGCATCAGGATCGGCACCGGGTTCTCGCTGCGGCGCAGTTCCTCGCAGACCCGGAACCCGTTGAGGCCGGGCAGCATCAGGTCGAGCACGACGGCGTAGTACTCCCCGGACTGCGCGAGCTCCAGGCCGCTCGGCCCGTCGCCGACCACGTCCACCGCGTACCCCTCGGCCCGCAGCCCCTGGCTGAGTGACTGTGCCAGCCGTTCTTCGTCCTCGACCATCAGAAGTCGCATCAGAACAGCATAGATCAATTGACGAACCCGACGGAGAGGGGCTGCCGGAAGTGCCGGGAACATCCGTTCTGAAAACATCTTCAGCTTGCCGAATCGGCCTCGCTGAATCAGCCTCGGGCCCTTTCGGATTGACGCCGGGTGAAATTCCTGCGGGTATATCCGGGCCTGAAACGTGAATGGCCGACATGCGGTTCCATGGCTGCCGACCACGCAGCCCCGGGCAGTTGACCGCAACCACCCGGGGGGCCGTGACAGCTCAGTCTCCCGGCCGCGCCGCCACGTGGTCGGTGAGCGTGTCGACCGCCGACAACGGGGCCGCCAGGTCGGCGGTCAGCGCATGGCGAGCCGCCAGCCAGGCCGGGTCGAGATAGCTCATCCATGCGGCTCCGGCATCGTCCTGCCAGACCAGTACCTTCAGCGGAAGGTCGATGGCGCTGAGCGGCGCGGCGACCATCGCGGGTGTGCCGCCCAAGGGGTTGCCGAAGATCAGCAACTTGGTGTCGCGGAGCACCAGCCCGACGTCCTCCGCCTCGCCGCTGTGGTCGATCAGGGAGAACACCCTGGCCCCTGCCGCCCGGACCGCCGTGGTGAGCCGTTCGACCGTCTCGCCGACGGGGTACGGACTGCGCTTGTGGACCACACCGGCGGTCGGGCGCGTCCCGGCCGGAGTCGCAGGGGGAGGTCCGCTCATGGTCTGCCTCCGGGGCGTTGGCGCTGGTTTTGACGTTGGCTCTGGCGTGCCGGTGCGGTGAAGGTGCTGCCGATGGCGGGGTGACGGAGCGTTCGTCCGTGCGCTGGCGGATGAAGCTCACGGGTCCGGCCTCCGCGGGCGACACCGCGCTCCAGTCTCGGTCCGATCGCCGCTGCCCCACGCACAGGGCCGGCTGGACGCGTGGAGAGCTCACCCGCATGGCGGCACCACTGGAGGGGGCCCGGGACACGCCGACCGCCCAGGCCCCGCCTGGTGGCTACTGCGCTGGGCGGAGCTCGGGCAGCGAAGCGGCGGTCCGATGCTGCCTGAACGGACAGCTGCCCTCCTACCGCTGCTTTCCTTCGGCCCGCAAGAGCGGCAGCCGACTGTGATCCGCGGAGGATGCGGCCTCGCCTACCGGGCGGAGGGCGAGGTGAGATTTCACTGAACTGCGGACAGAGCCCTGAATCCGGCCCACCCCGGGCTTCAGGGCGGCCAGGTCTGCTCGCCTTGCGTCCCCACCAGAGCGGGGGGCCGTGACGCCGACTCCCATCCTCGGCGCGCAGTTGACGGTGCGGTTCGCGAAATTCCTTGGCGCGGCAGCTTCTTGGGCTGCTGAAATGAGGGCATGAGCCTCTTGCCTACCGACGGGACCGACGTCGTTGTACCGGTCCTCGTCCGTGATCTGACGCCCGCGGATCTGCCGGCGTGCACATGGTCCGGTTCCGCCGTCCATCTGGGCCAGGTGGCAAAGGAGTTGGAGCGCGCGGCGTCCGGCGAGGTGGACTACCTGGCGGTCTGCACAGCGGTCGACCTTCCCGTGGCCATCGGCGGCGTCGACTACCAGGTCACGTCCGGAGCGGGCACACTGTGGCAGCTCGCGGTGCTTCCGGCGCTGCAGTCGTGCGGCCTCGGCTCTCTGCTCGTCCGGGCCGCGGAAGATCGCATCCGGTCGCGCGGGATCCTGCGGGCCGAACTCGGTGTCGAGGAGAGCAATCCGCGGGCCCGCGCGGTGTACGAGCGGCTCGGATACGTGGCCTACGACAGGCAGCCCGACGCATGGGACGTGCAGGCACCGGACGGTTCGATCCACAGGTACGAGACCATGTGCACGCTGATGCGCAAGGACTTGTCGTAAGGAGGGCGTCGGCGTGGCTTAGGAGAGGAGCATCGGCAGCTTGCGCATGTCGTCGAACACCACGGTGTTGGGGCCTTCGAGCCACTGCGCGGGGGTCAGCCCGCCGGCATAGCCGAGCGACCGCATGCCGGCCGCGCGGGCTGCCTGGACCCCGTACTTGCTGTCTTCGACGACGATGCAGGCCGAGGGGTCGACACCCATCCGCTGGGCCGCGTATAGGAAGAGATCAGGGGCGGGCTTGCCGTGAGCGACCTCACTGGCACTGAAGATGCGGCCCTCGAAGTACTGGTGGATCCCGGTGCGGCCAAGGGTGTGGCGCATCTTGTCGTGACTGCCGCTCGACGCCACACAGGTGGGAAGCACGATGGCGTCGAGCGCTTCGCGAATGCCGTCGACCGGGGTCAGTTCGGCATCGACTGCCTCACGGTGGAGCTGCTCGAACCTCTCCTGCCAGGCGGCGGCTCGACTCGACCCCAGCCGAGTGGCGATCTGCTCGCCCAGTGCACCGCCGCGTTCGACCAGACGACCGGCGTCGGCACCTATGTGGCCATGGAGTCCTTCGAAGGCTCGCTGCACGGCCGGAACGGCGCCTTCAACTTCGCACACCCGGCGACGACCTCAGGCAGCGACCGTACCGCCGAGTTCTTCGTCATCGCGCCCTCACGCGGGACCGGAGAGCCGGCCGGGATCGCCGGTGCCGGTGGGATGACGGTCGACGCCGACGGCACGCACCGGATCTGGTTCGACTACGAGATCGGCTGAGGGTCCGCACCGGCGTTCCCGGAGGCGGGGGGCCCGTCTGCGGCAGCGCCGGTGGCTCCGGTGGCCGCGGTCGACGCTCGGACGTCGTGGAAGTGCGGGCGCTGTTTCACCCGGGCGTTGTGTCACTCGGGTGCTGTCCAACCGGGCGATGTTCCACCGTGATGTCGAGTACTCGGTGGTCGAGAGGTGGCTTCTGCTCCCAGACTCTGCGCTGTTCGAGATGGACCGTGGCCCGTCCGGGGTGGAGAGCGTCGAGGACTGCCAGTTCGTCGACGCTGGCGCCGATCGGTCTGCCGGCGATCTCCGAGGCGGGGGCGGTGGTGACGGAGACGGCGAGCGCGTTGGAGTCTCCTTCCACACGGGAGGTCCAGGTGTAGCCGGCGGTGCCTCGGCCGGGCAGGCGCACGACGTAGCGCTCGCCTGTCCGGAGCCTGATCGCGGTGCTCTGTTCGCTCATGCCTTCTGCCCGTCCTGACAGCCGGGGCGGTGCCTGACCGCCCCGGCAGGGGATGCGGCTCCCTCGGGATGGACCGCGGGTCAGGCCGGGCCGATCAGAACTCCCTCGTTCCAGCCCGTGCTGTCGCGCCAGTAGTGCTGGAGCTGCCCGTCGTTGCGCAGGACGACGACCTCGAGATCGAATCCGAAGCTGCTCTCCAGCAGCCCGGCGACCGCGGCGACGTCGTGCCCGAAGGTCGCGCTGTGGTACCAGCTCATGTCGCCCTGGTTGTCGCGCCACCAGTGCTGCACCTGACCACCTGCGGCGACGCACAGCTCGAAGTTGCCGACGGCGTCCTCCGTGCTCATGCCGTACTGGCCCTGGATCATGACCGGGGGAGTGTCGATGCCGCTGCCGAAGACGGGACCGGGGTTCCAGACCATTCCACCGTCGTTGTCCCGCCACCAGTGCTGCATCTGGCCGTTGTTGAGGACGCAGACGAGCTCGAAGTTGCGGTGATTGGTGCCGTTGCCGCCTTCGATGAGGTTGCCGTTGTGCAGGCGACGCTTGGTCCACGGATCGGGGTTGGTGGCGAGGACACCGTACTTGGCATTGGTGTCGATGTTCACCTCGCCGTATCCGATCCGTACGTAGCCGCTGTCTCCCCAGTTCTTGCCCCAGGAGTTCTTGGCGATCCAGCAGTTGTCCACGTCGCTGTAGCCGACGATGGCCACGCAGTGCCCGCCCCGGTAGGTCCCGGTCGTGTGGTGGTAGACGCCCGAGCTGTAGGCGTCGAAGTCGGTGTAGACGTCGAAGCAGGCCTCGATCGGGCCCACGGTGTCCAGCCAGAGCTTCTGGTCGTCGGTGCTTCCGAGCGCCTGGTAGTCGTCGATCTTCACCGTGCGCCCTTCGCGGTCGGGCGTCGGCTGGTAGACCGGGTCGTCGGTGCGGTAGGGCCAGCATGCCGGGTCGCAGATTCCGTTGGCTTTGATCCAGTTGAGGTAGGTGTCCGGCCAGGAGCCGTCCGGGCACTTCAGCCCGAGCCCGTGTTGCTTGTCGGGTGGCTCTCCAGCACCGGAGCCAGGCGCACCGGGGGTACCTCCGAGGCCGGCTGCAGCCGCTCGGGCGCCCCGACGCCGAGCGGGTGCTCGACGACGGTGTCGCTGTCCCGAGGCGTGGGAAGCGCCTGCCAACGGGCGTTGGTCTCTCGGAGAACACGGCGGATCTCGCCATACGTGGCCATACTGGCTCCTCTTCGGGGGTCTCGTGGCTGCGCACGAGCAATCCAGGGCCGCGCCCTTCTGCCAGGTGGCAGCTCTTCGTCCGGGCGGGCCGGGAGGCCGGAGTCCTGCTGCGGCATCCAGTCATTGAGCGTATTTGCGGATGATTAGCTCCGGAGTATCGCAAATGGGTGAAAATATTAAAGTACGTGTCTGATCTTGATTTCTTGTGGCCGCCTGCCACGCGTCCACTGTTGACCGTGTGCATGCTGAATGCCTCGTGTGCGCCGATCGACCTCACGTCTGCTGACGGGTCGTCGCTGACGGCGAACCGGCCTTCGCGTGCTCCTGAACTCGCCGAAGAGGTGGGGAGTCGGCGCGAAGGCCATGGCTGGAACAACTGCCCCGCACATCCGTTGTATGCGTGTACGGCCAAGCACTGCCAAGCACTGCCAAGCAGAGCCGAGCGCGGTCGTCCACGGCCTCCGTGGCCGTCGACGGCAGAGGTCTCGGCCCGACCGGGAGGACAACCCGTGATCGTAGTAACCGGAGCAAGCGGCAACATCGGACGTGGCCTCGTCGGCCAACTCCTGGCGGAGGGTGCGCAGGTACGCGCCCTGACGCGCAACCCCGAGCGTGCCGGGCTGCCGGAGGCGGCCGAGTCCGTCCGGGCCGACCTGACCGACTCCGTATCCCTCGAACGTGCTTTCCAGGGCGCCGAATCGCTGTATCTCAACCTCGCGGCGGGCGGCAGCACCGTGGTGGGCCAGGTCGTCGACGCCGCCGTCAAGGCGGGCATTCGCCGTGTCGTCCTCAACTCCTCGCTGTCGGTGACCGACACCCCCGCCGACGACGAGGGATTCATCTCCCGGATGCACGTCCTGGCCGAGCGCGCGATCCGCGCCTCCGGGTTGGAGTGGACCTTCGTGCGCGGCGGGATGTACGCCACCAACACGCTCCAGTGGGCCGAGGGCATCAGGGCCGCCGGCGCGGTCCACGGCCCGTATCCGGAGGCGGTCGCCGCGCCCGTCCACGAGGCCGACCTGGCCGCTGTCACCGCCCGCGCCCTGCTGGACCGCAGTGGCGCCCACCTCGGTACCGCTCCCTACGTCACAGGACCGCAGGCGGTGACCCAGGCCGGACAGGTCGCCGCGATCGGGCGCGCCATCGGGCGCGAGCTCCGTTTCGAGACGGTCTCCCCGGAGGCGGCCGCCGAAGCGATGGCCGCTCCGGGCTTCCCCAAGGAGGCCGCCCTCCAGCTCATCGGCTACCTCGGCGCGTCGGTCGGAACCGAGCCCCTGATCACCGACGAGGTCCAGCGCATCACCGGACGCCCGGCCCGCACCTTCGAGGACTGGGCCCGCGACCACGCGGACGACTTCCGCTGACGCTCCGTCAACCGGCGGGGCCCGCCGCGCCTCAGGCCGGCGGGCCCCGTCATCGCCTCGGACCGGAGGCCCGGATCGGGGTGCGGCGCGGGCCTGCCCAGGATGGATGGTCGTGATCACCCACCGGGAGGACGGATACGAGATCTCGGCCGATCCGGACCGCCAGGCACCCCGGCTCGGCCGGGACACCTGGCTCACGGCCACTGCTCGCAGCAGCCGTGCGGGAGATGGCAGGCGCGGCCGGATCAGCCTTCGGCGATCTCGCGGACCTCGGAGGTGACGGTCCAGTGCTCCGGGTGGATCTGGAGGAAGCGCTTGGTCCACTCCAGAGCCTCGGCCTTGTCCTTCGCCCGGAGGATGGCGTAACCGCCGACGACCTCCTTGGTCTCGGTGAAGGGCCCGTCGGCGTAGCTGAGCCTGCCGCCGGACCAGGTGACCCGGGTGCCCTCGGAGGTCGGGGTGAGGGCGGCCGTCTCCAGCATGACCCCGGTCTTGGTGATCTCCTCGAACAGTGCGCCCATCCGCTCCGCGAACTCGGGGCCGGGATCGTCGGTGGGGGCGTTCTGCTCGTCGATGCGGATCAAAGTCAGGTAACGCGGCATGGTGACTCCTCGGTCGGGAGAGCTGGGACTTTCCCCGCCTCTCACCCTTGCGTCGAACGGGAGACGGCCGGATCGACGGCCCCCACGGAATTCTTCTGAGAATCTTCCGGGGCGGCCACCAGTGCGGTGAGCTGGTGGGCGGGCCGGCGGGCCGGGCCTATCGCCCGACCGGCATGGTGATGAAGCCCAGGGCGGCGACCAGCATGACGCCGGGGGCGACAGCCGAAACGAGACCGCGTCCGCCTCGCGGCACGAAGCGGACGACGGGCCACTGGAGTACCACGAGTACGACGGCCGCCGTGATGGCCGACTCCGAGAACGAGTACTGCGCGGAGGCCTGCGGACAGCCCGTCGACGTGCAGGGGTCGAAGGCCATGGCCGCGAATCCCGAGATGACGCGGACGACGGGGTAGAGCAGGATCGTCAGAACCGTCGACACCAGCGGCGCCCGCCACCGGGAACCGCTCGGGGCCGAGGTGTCGGGCAGCTTGCTTCGAGAGTTCGTCATACGGCGATCCTGTCCGCCGGCGAGGTCCGGCGCATCCGCCCCCGTACTCAGGGACGCCGGGACGACGTACTCATTCGCCCGCTCCCACGGCCGGGTCCTTGATCGCCTGCGACCGCTGGGCTCGTCCGGTCTGCCGTCCCCGGCCGGTCGCGCGCAGGTGAGGGCGAGGGGCATCTGCGCGAGGTCACGGCATCGGGGCGGCTCGGTCGTTCACGCGGCTGGGCGCAGCCGGCGGCGGTACTGGCCCGGCGGTAGGCCGTGGGTGCGTTTGAAGGCCTTGGCGAACGCGAACTCCGAGCCGTAGCCGACCAGTTCGCCGACTGCCCCGAGCGCAGTGTCCGACTCGCGCAGCAGCGTGGCCGCGGTGGTCATCCGCCAGCGGGTGAGGTAGGCGAGCGGGGGTTCGCCGACCAGTGCGGTGAATCGGCGGGCGAAGGCGGCGCGGGACAGGCCGACGCGATCGCCGAGGTCCTCCACCGTCCAGCGGCGGCCCGGGTCGCTGTGGATCGCGCGCAGCGCGGGCGCGATGGCGGGGTCGGTCAACGCGGCGGCCCAGCCCGCCTTCGCGTCGGCGGGCTGGTCGTCGTACCAGGCGCGCAGGATGTAGAGCAGCAGCAGGTCGATCAGCTCGGCGACGATCCCTTCGGAGCCTGGCCGGGGCTGCTCGACCTCCGCGCCGAGCATGTCGATCGCGTAGCGCAGCGCCTGGTGGCGGCTGCGGTGCGGGGACAGGTGGATCACCTCGGGCAGCGCGGCGAGCAGCGGGTGCGGCTGTTCCTGGTCGAGGTGGTAGGCGCCGCAGAGCAGGGATGTGCGGGGCCCGGGGCCGTCCACCGTGATCTGCCCGATGGGGGAGGAGGGATCGGCCCGCTCCGGTGCGAACTCGACGACGGGGGAGCCGGGGTTGTCGGTCAGGATGTGCTCCGCGCCGTTGCGCAGGAACACGATGTCACCAGGGCTCAACGGAATTGACGAGCCGTCAGGTGTGATGAGCCAGCAGGTGCCCGACATGACCACGTGGAAGCCGGTGCCCTTGCCTTCGGGGAAGCGCAGGCCCCAGGGCGCCCGGCACTCGGTGCGGGCGGAGCGCGGCCGGCCGGTCCGCATGGAGGCGACCACCTCGGTGAGGATGTCCATAGGGCGAGTCTAGGGCCATGACGGGCGAATGGGGAGGCTATAGCGAGACGATGAGACATTAATCAGAGATTCTTGGCCATTCATCGTCTCTCTGTGGCTCTCTATCGTTGGTTCCAGAGGCGGTCGGCAGCAGCCGGACCGCAGTCGGAAGGAGCAACCAGTCATGCGAGTCGTCACCCAGCAAGCCTTCGGAGCGCCCGAGGTCCTCCAGGTGGCCGAGGCCGCGAAGCCCGAGCCGCTGCCCAGCGAAGTCCTGGTCCGGGTGCACGCCAGCGGGGTGAACCCGGTCGACGCCTACGTCCGCGCGGGCGCATTCCCCTTGCTCGGTGAGCCGCCTTTCGTGCTCGGCTGGGACGTCTCCGGTGTGGTCGAGGAGGTGGTGCCCGGGGTCACCCGGTTCGCCGTCGGCGACGAGGTCTACGGCATGCCGTTCTTCCCGCGCGCAGCGGGCGGGTACGGCGAGTACGTCGCGGCACCCTCGCGCCAGTTCGCCCGCAAGCCCGAGGGGTTGGACCATGTGCAGGCCGCCGCGCTGCCGCTGGCCGGACTGACGGCATGGCAGGGACTGGTGGATGCCGCAGGTCTGGCGGAGGGCCAGCGAGTGCTGATCCACGGTGGCGGTGGCGGTGTCGGCCACCTGGCGGTGCAGATCGCCAAGGCGCGCGGCGCGGAGGTCTACACCACGGCCAGTGCGGCCAAGCGCGACTTCGTCCGCGAGCTCGGTGCGGACCACGTGCTCGACTACCGGACCACCGACTTCGCCGAGGAGCTCCGCGACCTCGACGTCGTCCTCGACACCATCGGCAACGGCTACGGCGAGCGCTCGCTGCGTACCCTGCGGGGCGGTGGTGCGCTGGTCACCATCGTGCAGCGTACCGACGCCGAACTCGCCGCCCGTACCGCAGCGGAGGGCAAGCGCTTCGCCGGCGTCACGGTGGAGCCGGACCACGTCGGCCTGGAGGCGCTGACCGGGCTGGTCGAGACCGGCCGCCTGCGACCCTACGTCGAGCACGTGCTGCCGCTGGAACAGGCCGCCAAGGCGCATGCGCTGGTCGAGTCGGGCCGCACCCAGGGCAAGATCGTGCTGACCGTCTGAACCGGACGCCGGACGGCGGCTCGGAGAGTGCCCCGAGGGGCGCGGTCCCGGGCCGCTCTCCGGGATCCGCCGGAGGAGTTGCTGTTTCCGCGGTGAGTGCCGGCAGATGCGAGTGGGGCAGTGAAGTAAGGCCCTGGCCGGAGCTGTTGGGCTTCCCACTGGTGAAGTCCAAGATCATCCGCCAGAATGGCGGCGGCCGGAGTCCCGGCCTCCATTTCTTCGCGCCCCGGGGGATCCCGCATGTCCGATCAAGCTGCGCCTGCGCCTGCGCCCGCCCGCAGAGGCTCCGCCAACCTGGTCGGCTGGCTGACCACTGTCGTCTTCAACGTCGTCGCGCCGATCGTGATCTACGGTCAGCTGAAGGACCACGGGTGCAGCGAGTTCACCGCGATCCTGCTCTCCGGCCTCGGTCCGGTGATCGACATAGCCATCTACCTGGCCTGGCACCGGCGGGTGGACGAGTTCGCGATCCTCTCGCTGGTCTTCGTGGCGCTCAGCCTGGTGATCTCACTCATCGGGCCGCACGATGCCAAACTGCTGCTGGCCAAGGACTCCTTCGTCACCGGTCTGCTCGGCGTGGTCTATCTCGCCACCCTGGCGATGCCCCGCCCGCTGATGTTCTACTTCGGTCGCAAGTTCGCCACCGACGGCACGCCGCAGATGATCGAGTGGTGGAACGGGATGTGGCAGTACGAGGGCTTCCGCCGGGTGCAGCGCAACCTGACCATCGGCTGGGGCGTGGCGTTCATCGCCGAGGCGGCGATCCGGATCGCCCTCGTGTACAGCCTCTCGGACGGCACCATGGTCACGGTCAACAACGTCCTGCCGTACGCGGTCATCGGCGGCCTGGTCTACTGGACGATCACCTACAGCAAGCGGGCCGGCGCCAAGGGTGCGGCGAGGCTGGCCGCGGCGCAACAGGCCGCGAGCGCTGAAGCTGCACAGATGTAGACCACTGCGGACGGACGGTGTCGGGCACGAAGCTCGGCGCCGTCCGTCCGCCCGGTCGGATCGGGCTCTTCTTGCTGATCACCGGTCCCGGCAGTTGGCCGGCCTGGTCGGGGAGTTACGGGAGGCCCTTCGCGACCGGGCCAGCGTGATCGTCGTCCCGCGGATGCATCTGGCGCACCTCGATGTCGAGGACCGGGGTGTGCTGCTCTACTGCCTGGCCGTGGGCCTGGGATACCCCACGGGTACCGATCCCCGGCAGAACCAGGTCGTGTGGCCGGTGACCGCCCGGGCGAAGAACGGCGAATACTTCGCCACCTACTCGGAGTTGGACTCCGAGGCCGCCTACCACACCGACGCGCAGTACTACCCGGACCCGGAGCGGTACTTCCTGCTCTACGCGGTGTGGTCCGCCCGTTGCGGAGGGGGCGAGAGCCGGCTCCGGACCAACGACCACATCATGGAGCACCTGAGTGCCAGCGGCGAGGGCCGCCGGGCGCTCAGGGTACTGCGGGCCCTGGACGTTCCCTTCAGGATTCCGACCGTCTACACCGGCAGCGGCAGAGCCGAGGAGAAGAAGTACACGCTCGCGCCCGTCATAGGGGAGAAGAACACGCTGCGCTGGCGGAAGGACACGGTCGAAAAGGGCCTTGCCGAACGCCCCGAATACGACCACCCGGATCTGCGCGACTCCCTCAGGACGCTTGAGACGGCACTGGCGGAGGCACCGCACGAAGTCCGGTTGACCCTGGGCGACGACAGTCTCGTACTGGTCGACAATCACCGGGCGGTGCACGCGCGTACGGCGTTCACCGATCACCAGCGCCATCTTCTGCGCATCCGGTTCCACGACCGTCAGCACGTACGCTGATCTGCCCTCTGAGGTAATTCGTTCGGCGGCATCGGATAAATCGAGGAGACCTGTTCATGGTCATGCGCTGGACGCGCGCTCCAGCCGGCGGCGGCCTGGCGGTTCCGGCCACCGGTGGGGCGGGAGAGCGCGGCGGCACTGACGGTCCGTCCGGGACGGTCCTGTCGCCCACCCGGAAGCGGCTGGTGCTGACCGTCGCGTGTATGAGCACCGTCCTGGTGAACCTGGACAACACCATCGTCAACGTGGCGTTGCCCGGGATCCGTGCGCAACTGCACCCGAGCCTGTCCGGCCTGCAGTGGATCGTCGACTCCTATCTGATGACGCTGGCCGCGCTGCTGATCCTCAGCGGGTCCCTGTTCACCGTCATCGAGGTGCCACGGCTCGGCGCCGGTTCGGGCCTGATCCGGGGAGGCATCGTCGTCACCGTCCTGTCCGCTGCCGCCCTGGTGATGGTGGAGCGCCGTCGCACGGACCCGCTCATCGACTTCCGGTTCTTCCGCAGCGTGCCCTTCTCGCTCTCGATGCTCATCGCCGTGCTGACCTACTCGGCCATGGGGGGATTCCTCTTCCTCAACACCGTCTACCTGCAGGACGTCTGCGGCTATGCGCCGTTCCGGGCCGGCCTCTACACCCTGCCGATGGCGCTCGGCACGATCGTCGGAGCGCAGCTGGCCGCGTGGTTGGTCCGGGTGCGGGGTGCGGTGGTCGCGCTGGTGGCGGCCGGGGCCAGCATGACGGGCGCGGCGGTGATCACCGGCGCGGTCGTCGGCAGCGACACGTCGTTCTTCCTGCTGACCGGCTACACGCTGCTCGGTCTGGGGTTCGGCGGTGCCAACACGCCGGTCAACAACACCGCGATGGCGGGGATGCCGCGCAGCCGGGCGGGGGTTGCCGGCGCGCTCGCCTCCAGCAGCAGACAGCTGGGCCAGTCGCTCGGGGTGGCCGTCTACGGGGCCATCTCCAGCGCCGGTTCCGGGAGGTACTCCGTTGCCGCCTATGCCTCGGTGAGCCTGCCTGGGTGGTGCGTCATCGCGGGAACCGGGCTCGTCATCACCGTCCTCGGCGTCGTGGCCTCCAGCCGCGGTGCCCGGCGGTCGGCCGAGCGCGTCTCCGTCGGCTTCGACGAGTCCTGAGCCCGGGGCGCCGGCTCGCCCTGTATGCGTCGGTGCCCCCACGGCGGGTTCTCCCGAACCAGGCGCAGGATCAACCCCCTTGCCTCCTCGGGTATCGGCGGTCGGGGAACGGCGGGTTCCGGCAGGCCTGCGGCGGGCTTCGTCGGCAGCGCGGTTCGGCCGGCTCGGGCGCGGCCGGCGTCAGGCGTTCTGGACTCGCTGACGGGCGCGGTAGGCCCGCAGGTTGGCGGCGTTGCCGCAGGTTTTGACGTCGTGCCAGACGCCGCTGTTGTTGCGTGAGCGGTCGTAGAACGCGGCGCGACAGCGGGGGTTGCGGCAGGTCTTGAGGCGGCGGCGGGTGTCGGCCCGCTGCCCTTCGAAGGCGGCGACGAGCACGAGCGAGGCCAGGCGTCGCCAGCCGGTGCCGCGCGACTCCAGGCGGACGAGGCCGTCCTCGCCGAGCTGTAGCGCGGCAGTCGCGCTGTGCAGCACCGGCACCGCCGATTCGGTCTCCGGCACGTCCTCGCGTGCCTGGGTGGTCAGTCGGTGTAGCTCGTCGCGGAAGGCTCGCAGCTCGTCCAGGCCGTCGGCGTCCAGCGCCACCTGGGGGACGGGCTGCCCGGTGACGGCAGACCACTGGGCGGTCGCGTCGTCCACCCAGGCTTGCGCGGCAGCGAGGTCGGAGAGAAGATCCGCTTGCCGCGGTGCGCCTGCGGCGACGGTGTTGAGCAGGTCCTGGACCAGGCCGAGGCCGCCAGGGGCGGACTCCAGCTCGTAACGGGCGGTTGCGGGCCAGGTCATCGCGGAACACCTCCTGAACGGCTGACGGGCTGTCCATCCTTGCACAGCTGATCGACACGCCCGGCGGCCCTGTCGTCAGCCGCCCTGGAAATCCAGGGGGTGGCGTCGGTCTTGATGCTCTCGCTCATGGCGGACGACTCCTGACTTGGGCGCCGGCCGTCCCTGGCGGGCGCCAACGCCTTGATATGTAAGAGCCGTAACTCTGTAAGATGTGTCAGGCAAGGGATGTCGCCATCGACGGCTGATCGGCCTGGCCGTGCCCGGCGCAGGGCCGGAGCATCGCTGGTGTCCGGTCATGGACGGCTGCCGGTTCCGTGCACCGACGCACCTGCGGTTACTGGATCGTGCCCTTCGTGGGCATGCCCAGGGGGATGTTCTCGAGCCGCCAGACATCGGAGGGGCGCTCCAGTGCCCCGTCGATGAGCTCGCGGATCCGTGCGTAGACCCGTCCGTGGGCGTGCGCCTGGAGGTGTTCGGGTGTGGTCCAGCGCTCGACGATGAGGACCGACTCGCCGTCCGTTTGGACGGCGAACAGCTCGCAGCCGTGCTCCTGGTGGATCAGCGGGACTGTCTCGCGGTAGGCGTCCAGGACCTCCTGCAGGCGGCCGGGTTCGGGGTGTACGTGGGCGATGACGATGGCCATGCCGTCTTCTCCTCGGGTGGCTTTCCGGTCACACTCCGGAACCCGGCCGCGGATACAGGGCAGCCGGATCACCGGAGAGAGCGGCCTTGACCTGACGGCTCATCTCGTCGGCGAGGACCTCGTATGCCCCGGCCTCGATGCCGTCGAGGGCGGCCCGCGCGACCTCGGCCGGGTCGGACTTCGGACCTTCCTGACCAGCGGCCAGGTCGGTGTCCATGAGGCCGACGTGCAGGGCCGTGACCTGGGTCCGCTGCTCCGCGAGCGAGATCCGCAGGGAGTTGGTGACCGACCATTCGGCCGCCTTCGCCGCGCAGTACGCGGCGGTTCGGGGGACGGCGAGCCAGGAGAGCACGGACAGGACGTTGAGCAGGGCGCCGCCGCCGTTTCGGCCGAGGACGGGTGCGAAGGCCCGGCTCACGTCCAGGGTGCCGAAGACATGGGTGTCCATCTCGCGGCGGTAGTCCTCCAGGCTGCCGTCCAGCACGCCGGAACCGGTGGAGATTCCGGCGTTGTTGACCAGCAGGTTGACGTCCTGCGCGCGCTCGGCCGCTGCCCGGACCGACGCCGGGTTGGTGATGTCGAGCGCGAGCGGCACCGCGCCCGGAACGCGGACGGCGTCGGGATTGCGGGCGGCCGCGTAGACCTTGGCCGCGCCGCGGTCGAGAAGCGCCTTGACGAACTGCTCGCCCAGGCCGCGGTTGGCTCCGGTGACCAGGGCCACCGCTCCGTTGATCTGCATGGCTGACGTCTCCTCGGGGGATCAGGCGTGGTGGAAGTGGTCGCGCTCGACCTTGCCGGTCAGCCGGGTGATGATCAGGCCGGCCCCGCCCCGCGCCCGACGGGCGTAGTAGGCGGCGACGTCCGCGCCGGGTACACCGCCGGGGGAGAACTGCCTGGTCACCGGCGCCATGGCGATCCGGTTGTGCAAGGTCAGGTCGCCGAGGGTGAACGGCCGGTCGAGCAGTCGTGCCGCTCGCGAGTCGTCGGGCGTCGATGTCATGGTCCACTCCTCAACCGTGCAACAGTCGCTTACGAAATAACCGTAACACGTATGGCTATGTTGAGTTGTGGGATGCCGACCCGGGGCGAGCCGTACGCGAGCCGAGCGATGACCAGGCCACGTCGCACAAGGCCCCGCCTCGCACCTCGTGCGCCGGCGCGGGCGCCGAGCTCAAGGCGGGGGATCGAGGCGGGGGATCGAGGCGGGGCTGGTTCGCCTTGGAAACGGCGGTGGCTGCAGTCCCAATTCCTGGCGATCATCCAGCGGTGCCAGGCCGGCAGGATTCCCGGCTTGACGGGAGAGACCTGAACGCAGCTGCCGCGCGGTGTCAAGCGGGACAGAGCGGAGAACTGGAGCCGGACGACCGGCTTCTGGAGCCTCGCGCCCCTGGGATGCCCCGTCCTGACGGGTTGCCTACTGGCGGACACTCTTGGCGCACCGGGACTTCAACCGCTGCCGCAGGACCGCGTTCGCGTGCCGCAGCGCCGGCGCCTCGGCATTCGTGGAGGCCCCGCTGTGCGCAGGCGCACAGCGGGGCCGGAAAGCAGCTTCCAGGTCACCGGTACAGCACCGGGATGATCACCGAGCCCCACAGGGCCGATCATCAAGAGATCCGGCGAGGGGCATGGGGCTCGCTGCCCCGACACCGACGGGAGAGCGAGTGCCTCCCGTCGGCGGGGGCGGTACCTCCGGCAGGCGGAGCGGATACGTCAGCCGGCCGCGGTCCCACGGCGACGGCGCAGGTAGACCGCGCCGCCGCCGACGGTCAGCAGGGCTGCCGCACCGGCTGCGGCGGGCTGCCAGGACGACGGGGAAGCGGGCTTGGGCTGGTCCTGGGCCAGACCGTAGCCGCCGGCCAGCCCCTTGCGGTCGTAGCTGGAACCGGGGAGCTTGTCCCCGTAGCGCGCGGTGACCAGTTTCTGGTACGCGGCGAGGGTGACGCTGTGCTTGCCGCCGAGGCCGGTGGTCGCCTCCTGGTTGAGGGGCTCGACGGTGCCCTTCTCGGTGAGGCGGTACCAGGCGTGGATCTGCGGCTCGGTGAAGGTGCGGGCCTGGGCGGTGCCGCGCTCGGCGAGGCTCACGTCGGCGTCGCCGTCCCGGATGCCGGCCAGTTGCCAGCTCCGGTCCTTGGGCTGGGGCGCCAGCAGGACGGCGGCCTGGTGGCCGTCGGCGGCGGTCACGCGGGAGGCGAGGTAGGAGAGCCGCAGAGCGCTCGGTGGCGTCGGCTGTGCCTTGCCGGAGACGAACTCGGGGGTGAGTTCGTAGAGCGGTACCGGGTCCTTGAGGTCGAAGCCGGGTGCCGCGCCGACCGCGTTCGGTGTGCTCCGTGGGGCGCCGACGGTGCCGCCGTCGGCGGCCGGGGCGGCGGCATGCTCTGCGGCGGTGAGGAAGCGGGAGACGGTGTCGTGCACCTGGCCGGAGCGGAGCACCTGCTGGGCGGCGCCGTAGTCGGGTACTCCGGACCCGTCGGCTGCCTGTGCCCGGGCGGTGGCGCACACGGTGGTGAGGGCGGCCCCGGCAAGGACGGCGGTGAGGGCGAGGAATCTCGTCTTCTGCATGGTCGGTCGCCTCCTCAGGCGTGGATGCCGATGCGGGAGTGGGTCCACTGGAACGAGCTGTTACTGCTGTAGGTGGCGTAGTTCCACCAGGTGTAGGTCTGGGTACTGGGCCAGGGATCGCCGACCGCGATCATGTTGCTGGTGCTGTCGTAGCCGTAGATGACGTTCATATGGCCGCCGCCGGTGGACCAGCCGATCCGCACCGCGAACGGTCGGCCGGAGGCTATCTCGCCCGCGACCTCGCCGAAGGAGGCGCTGCGGTTCAGGTTGTAGCCGCTGTTGCGGAATCCCACGTGGGACAGGCCGTTGGCCATGTCGTCGAGGGTGGCGGGCTGGTCGTTGCAGTCGAGCCAGCGGCCCTGCGCGGCGAGGTGGCAGAAGTCGTACTGGCTGTACTGGGTGTAGCCCCAGTAGTTGGCGATGGTCAGGCCGGAGGCGTCCCAGCACCACTCGTCCTGGACCTGCTTCTGCATGCTGATGTTGAGAGCCGTCCAGCCGGCCGGGCGGGTCGAGCTGCAGACCGGCAGGTTGCCGGTGTCCTCCGCGATGAAGGCGTCGGCAACGTAGTACACGCCGGACCAGATCCACCGGGAGTCGTTCTCGACCAGGTCGCCGCTGATGCGGCAGATCATCGGAATCCGGTCGCCGACCATGGAGGTACCGGTGATCTGGGACGACAGCGACGGCAGGGTGCGCTGGTTGATGGTGCTGTAGTTGCCCTGCCCGGCGACGACGGTACCCGTGATCAGGCCGGCCTGGGCGAAGGCGCCGATACCCAGCAGAAGCGCGCCGGACAGTGCCGCGACGATCGCTGCCAGCAGGGCCTTACGGCGCGACGATTTACGGAGCCTGTGCATATGTCAGATCTCATTCCCCGTCAGATGAGTGAATGCGGGGAAGTCTGTCAGAGCCGCTCCGGCTGTCGAACCCGCCGATCTTCGCGGGAAGAATTGCCTCGCCGCGACAGATCTGACGCTTCATCAATGCGCCCTGATAGCCGACTACTTGTCAGTGTTCGGATGCTATGGTCTAGTCCACTGTTGTCGAATCGTTATATCCTGAGGCCCATTGCAAGACTGTCTGTCAGCATGTGCAATTGCACACCGTAGGTGCAATGTCACGATGCATGACGTTCCAGAAGCAGCTTTTGATGAATTCATAGCCGCCCTTATGGTCGCGTCTCCTCGACGATCACCGGTGCGCGGTGGCCGCCCCGGCGGAGCGGTCGAGGCGGGGGTGCCCGTGGCCGCAGTGGCGGTCCGTCGCGATTCCGCGGAACGCGGGCAACAGGGTGATTCCGCAGGAGTCGACGTGACCTCGGGGTGATCGCTTCGTTGGCGAGTTCATGGGATTCGTGGTTGCCGCGCCGCGCCGCACGAGCGTGACCACGGCCTGACGAACGCGACTCGACCAGCCATGCCCGTGGATCTCGGGCCGGGAAGGGATCATGAACAAGCTGCCTCGGATCACCCTGGCTTTCTGGGTCATGAAGATCTGCGCGACAACCCTGGGCGAGACGGCCGGAGACCTGGTCTCCATGACCTTGAAGGTCGGCTATGCCGCAAGTTCAGTGATCTTGGTCGGGCTCTTCCTGGTCAGTGTTGTGGCGCAGTTGAGGGGCAGGACGTTTCACCCGGTGCTGTACTGGACGGTCATCCTGACAACCAGCACGGCCGGTACCACCATGTCGGATCTGATGAACCGCACTGCGGGGCTCGGCTACACCATGGGTGCGCTCGTCCTCGGCTCCGCGCTGGCGGTGGTGTTCGTGGTCTGGAAGCTCTGCGGCCAGACCTTCGACGTCGAGCACATCGGTACCTTCAAGGGCGAGATGCTGTACTGGAGTGCAATCCTGCTGTCCAACACGCTGGGCACCTCCACCGGGGACTTCCTGGCCGACACCTCCGGCCTCGGTTTCGCCGGAGGCACGCTACTGATCACGGGCTTGCTCGCACTGATCGTCATCGCCAAGCACTTCAGCCCGGTGTCCAACACGCTGCTGTTCTGGATGGCCTTCGTCCTGACCCGCCCGTTCGGCGCGAACGCGGGAGACTTCTTCAGCAAGCCGACCCGATCGGGCGGCTTGGGATTCGGGCCGCTGGGCGCCTCCCTCGTCCTCGCGGCGATCCTGATCGCGCTGATCCTCTACACCGTCCGTCGGCAGCGACGGGACCAGCGGCCAGGGGCGGCCGAGGAGTGGGGGCGGGTACCCACAACGCTCCAGTGACCGATCGCTGCCGCACGAGCGCCGGAGGTGCTGAGCCGCCGTCCGCCCGCCGGCGGCAGGCGAACGGCCCGGGTGCATGTCGGGGCGGCGCTCCATCGTGGTCGGCGAGTCCGCCTACCGGCCGACGGCTCCGTCGATCTGCTCGCGGAGAATGTCGGCGTGACCGGCGTGCCGAGCGGTCTCCTCGATCATGTGCACCAGGACCCAGCGCATCGACGGCGGAGGTGTCTCACGGAGCGATCGAGCGCCTGGCCGATCCAGGTCGTCGCAGGCTTCGACGATCCCGTTGCACCGCCGGACCGCCTCGCGATATGCCGCGAGCAGGCCTTCGGCGGTGTCGTCGGCAGCGGGCTGGGATTCGTCGTCGCAGAGTGCGACGTCGGCCCCGGCATAGGCCCAGGCAAACCAGTTGAGCTCAACCGCAGTCAGATGCTTGATCAGGCCGAGGATGCTGGTGCCGGACGAGACCCCGGCACTGCGGACTTCCCGGTCGCAGAGCCCGGAAGCCTTGGCAGCGACCGCATCCCGCAGGTAGTCGAGGAAGGCCAGCAGTGTCGTCTTCTCGTCGGCGTCAAGGCTCGGCGGGCGCAGATCGCCACGCGAATCGGTATCCGTCACGCCGTGACCCTACTCGTCAACTGCACCTGGATGCAGAGATCTTCAGCCGATCGCACCTGTCGACCTCCACAGCCGGCCACCCCGAGGGGGGTCGGTCAAGGTGCCCCGACGACCGCCGGGGGATTCTCGGGGCTGAGCCGAATCGGCGGGATCGTCGTCACGCGGGTTCTGGACTTTTTGTCCAGTCTGGACGTACAGTCCAAACATGGGGAACGTGGAAGAGGGCCGGGACCCTCGTGTGGCGATGTGGGCGCCGGTGTGCCAGGCCGTGGCGCTGCTGCTCGGTCCGTACGCCGAGGTCGTCCTGCATGATCCGGAGACCGACCGGGTCCTGGAGATCTGGAACCCGATGACCTCCCGCGGCCCGGGGGATCCTTCGCTGCTCGGCGAACTGGACGAGCTCGACCCGTCCGCGCGGGACGTGTACGGGCCCTACGAGAAACTGCTCGCGGACGGCCGTCGTCTGACATCGGTCAGTGCGGTCCTGCGAGATACGCGGGACCGGCCGTCGGCGGTGCTGTGCATCAATCTCGACCGCACGCCGCTGGAACAGGCTGCGGCAGTCCTGTCCGCCTTCGGCGCACCGACCGTGCAGCGCCCCGAGCCGCTGTTCGAGCAGGACTGGTCCGAGCGCATCCAGCACGTGATCGGCACCTATGTCCGCGAAACGGGCCGCCCCGTCGAACGCATGACCCGCCAGGACCGCCTGGCCGTCCTCGGCCGGCTGGACGAGGCCCGGGTGTTCGCGGTGCGCCGCGCTGCCCCGGTCGTCGCCGGGGCGCTGCGGGTGTCCCGGTCCACCGTCTACGGCCTGCTGGCCGAGCTCAGAGCACCAAGCGCAAAGGACTGACCACCATGACCCGGCTGCCCGACTTCCGACTGGAAACGTACTTCTCCCGCTGGGAGTTCACCGCCCGCCACCACCTGACCGCCTCCGACGTCCAGACCATGACACTCGGCGAGCTGCTCGACCTGGCCGACGACAAGGACCGAGACGCCTTCGAGAACCTGTCCCTGGGCTACACCGAGACCTTCGGCGACCCGGCCTTGCGGGAGGTGATCGCCCAGACGTACGAGCTCGCCGGCGCAGACGACGTCATCTGCTTCGCGGGCGCCGAGGAGGCCCTCTACCTGGCGATGAACGTCCTGCTCGACGCGGGTGACCACGCGGTGGTGGTGACCCCGAACTACCAGGCCGCCGAGACCGTGCCGCTGGCACTGTGCGAGGTCACCGGCGTGGCCCTCGACCCGGACCGGGACTGGGCCCTGGACCTCGACGAGGTGGCGGCGGCAATCCGGCCGAACACCCGGGTCGTCTCGGTGAACTTCCCCAATAACCCCACCGGCAAGGTCGTCGGCGCCACCGACTTCACCGCGCTGGCCCGCCTGTGCGACGAGCGCGGCATCCACCTGTTCAGCGACGAGGTCTACCGCGGCCTCGAACGCGACCCGGCCCGCATCCTGCCGCAGGCCACCGACCTGTCCGAGCACGCACTGTCATTGAACGTGACCTCGAAGTCCCTGGGCCTGCCCGGGCTGCGCATCGGCTGGATCACCTGCCGTGACCGCGCGCTGCGCTCGCGCCTGGAGCGGGCCAAGCACTACACCACCATCTGCAACTCCGCGCCCAGCGAGGTCCTGGCCCGCATCGCGTTGAAGGCCCGCGAGACGATCCTGGACCGCAACCGGGCCCTGATCACGGCCAACCTGCCGGCTTTCGAGGCGTTCTTCGCCGAGTTCGCAGACGACTTCGAGTGGCAGGTGCCGGACGGCGGATGCGTCGCCTACCCGCGCTACCTCGGCGCCGACGGGGTGGAGGAATTCTGCACTCGCCTGGTGGAGGAAGCCGGCGTCCTGCTGCTGCCCGCGAGCATCTACCGCTCCGAACTCACCGCCACCCCCACCGACCGGTTCCGCATCGGCATCGGCCGCCGCAACCCGGAAGAAGGCCTGGCCGCCTTCGCCGAGTGGATGCGAGCACGCCGGTAACCTTTCCCGTCCTCGACGTGCTGATCCGCTCGGCTGCCACGGCAACCGGCCTCGGTCTTCCGTCCAGCCACGCGCAACCGCTCCGGAGATCTGTCAGGGGCAGTTGGTTCAACCGTCCTTCGGCGGGGTGGTAGAACCCTTCACGGGCAGAGCTGACACTCCGTCAGGATCTGGAGGTCCCTTGCGCTTTGCGGAGTTGAGCCGCCGTAGCGGGGTGTCTTCGGCGAGCATCAGATTCTACCTGCGCGAAGGGCTCCTGGAGCCGGGAACACCGGATGACCGCCCGCCAGGCCGAGTACGGCGAGGAGCATCTGCGCCGACTGCGGCTGATGCGCGCGATGCTGACGGTCGGCGGTATGTCCGTCGCCCAGGCCCGGGGCGTGCTCGCGGTGGCCGACGACCCGGCGTTCGGCCGCCACGAACGCCTCGGCATCGCCCTCTGCAGGCTGTCCCCGCAGGTCACCGCTCCCGGCCGGCGCGACCCCCAGCACGAGCTGTGGACCGCCGTCCACGCGGAACTGCGCGCCCTTCTCGACGAGTTGGGCTGGCGGATCTACGACGAGGCGCCCGCGCTCAACACCCTGACCCGGGCGGTGGTCGCCCCCGCTGCCGGGCCGCCGTTGAGAACGATCACCTGAGTCATCACGGCGCCGGAGCAGAGGCGCCACCGCAGGAGCCGAAGGGATTTCCGGTGGGCCCTGCCAGGCCCGCCGCAACCCGGTGAACCTACCCGATCACAGTACCTGTGAGGCCGGGGCCGTCTCGATGGTTGGCCGCCGCGGACCCCGGCCCGAGATCATGTTCCCCACCGTGCTGAGCGGAAGGTGGGCGGCACGTGTCAGGATGCCTCCATGGACAACGTGTTCTTCAACATCACCATCAACGGCCAGGACGAGGGGCGGATCGTCTTCCGGCTCTTCGACGACGTGGTTCCCAAGACGGCGCGCAACTTCCGCGAGCTCGCCACCGGCCAGCACGGCTTCGGATACGCGGGCTCGACGTTCCACCGGGTCATTCCGGAGTTCATGCTCCAGGGCGGCGACTTCACACGCGGCGACGGCACCGGCGGCAAGAGCATCTACGGCGAGACGTTCGCCGACGAGAACTTCACCCTCAAGCACGACCGGCCGTTCCTGCTCTCCATGGCGAACGCCGGGAGGCACACCAACGGCTCGCAGTTCTTCGTCACCACGGTGGTGACGCCGTGGCTGGACGGCAAGCACGTGGTCTTCGGCGAGGTCGTCGAGGGTGAGGAGCTGGTGCGCAAGATCGAGTCCCTGGGGTCGCGCAGCGGCAGCACCAAGGCGAAGATCGCCATCTCGGAGTCCGGGGTCGTCCCCTCCGAGTAGGTTCCCCGTCAGCCCCTGCCCCGCAACTGCCGGCTGCCCGCCGAGCCATCGGGCTCGGCGGGCGGCCGGGCGACGAGTACGGACCCGCCTCGTGCGGCCTGCTGCTACATGTCCTGTGCGCACCAGCCGGTCCAGCGGGTGACGCTGATCGCCACGACCGGACCCGCGGGGGGCTGCTCGCCGTACTGGCGGCGGTACTTCTCCAGGAGCGGGGCCAGCAGGGCGGCCGATGCCGTCGACTCGGTGGCGGATGCCAGGACCCGGGCGCTGCCGTCGGCCCGGGACCACCACAGGCGCGTCCAGTCCTCGTCGTAGCGGTCCGCGAGGAGCACGACGGCGGGGTTGGCCGCGATGTTGGCCAGTCGCGTGAGGTGCCGCGATCGCTTCGGCTTCTGGTCGACGGCGAAGACCACGGTGTCGCCGCGCACGGCGAAGACCACCGGCACCAGGTGCGGATGCCCCGCCGCGTCCACCGTCGCCAGCCGGGCCACCCGTTCCCGGGCGAACCGCTCCCGCGCCTGATCGCTCGTCAGACTCGCCACCGGAGAACTCTGTTCAGCGGAACCGGGCCGCAGCCTCGGCCAGCTTGTCCAGGCGCTCCAGCGACTCCTTCTCGGGGTGGGTCGGCAGGTAGAAGAGCAGCCGATCGACGTCGAGCGCCGCGTACTGCTCGATCGCCTCGGCCCGATGCGACGCCGCGTACACGGTGACCGGCACGGCGCGGCCGGCCACCTCGCGCAGCCGCTCGATCTGCGGGCTCAGTGCCTGCGGTGACAGGCTGTTGGCCAGCCATGCGTCACCGAACTCCGCGACGCGCCCGAACGCGCCCTCGCCGCCGCCGACGTAGATCGGCGGATGGGGGCGCTGCACCGGCTTCGGCCAGCAGAACACCGGGTCGAAGTCGACGAACTCCCCGTGGAACTCGGCCTGGTCCTGCGTCCACAGCGCTTTGATCGCGCGCAGTCGCTCGTCGACGAGCCGGCCCCGGGTGGTGGGGTCGGCGCCGTGGTTCTCCATCTCCTCACGGTTCCAGCCGATCCCGACGCCGAACACGGCTCGACCGCCGCTGACCAGGTCGAGGGAGGCCACCTCCTTCGCCGTGATGATCGGATCCCGCTGCGCCACCAGTGCGATGCCGGTGCCGAGCAGCAGCCGTTCCGTCACCGCGGCGGCTGCGGCGAGCGTGACGAAGGGATCGAGCGTGCGGTAGTAGATGTCCGGCAGCTCGCCTCCGCCCGGGTAGGGCGTTCGGCGCTCCACCGGGATGTGGGTGTGCTCGGCGATGAACAGCGAGTCGAACGCGCGCTCCTCCAGCGCCGGGGCGAGCGCGGTCGGCGCGATGCCCTGGTCGGTGACGAAGGTGGCGATCCCGAATTCCACGACGGCTCTCCTCCAGATGGCGGACGCTCGGAAGGGCGGGTCACAGCAGTGGCGTCCAGGTTCTCACAGAAGCCCCGCATCCCCGGCGCTCGACGCGGCCCGAGGGAGAACGGTGCCCTACGGCGGCCGGGTGCGTCACCAGGCTCCGACGACCGCACAACCCGATGACCCCACCGCTGAAGGAGACCGCCATGACCGCCGTCCACGAACCGCCCGCCGCCTTACCAGCGGACGAACCCGGGATCCCGCCCCGGGGATGTCGCCGGCACCGGTACCGGTGCCGGGTGCGCGCCAACCCGGCCGGGTCGTGGACTCCGCCGTCAGAACGGTTCGGTGCCGCTGCCCTTGATCTCCAACCGGCCCTCGGCAACCGTGTGGCCGGTAGTCGTGAAGTGACTCTCCCTGCCACCGGGCAGGCGCAGGACTCCCCAGTGGCTGCCCGGCAGCGTCCAGAAATCGGCATCCTGATCGGTGTCGGCTGTGGCCCGGACAGTGCCCCGCCATGTGGACACGTCCTCGGTCGGGTGTTCGGCATGGAGGTCCGCCTCGACGGGAATCTCCATGCCGCCGTGGATGACGACGGCCGGGCCGTGGTAGCTGCTCATGTCCTCAGGCTATGCGTGGCCGGCCGGTAGCAGACCGGCTTGCGGTGGGCCATCAGGCGTCGGCTGGACGATCGGGTGCGGTGGCCAATGCCCGCTTGACCTCAGAGCTGCCTTCGGATGCTGCTCGATGGTGAAGACGACCGCCGTGCGGTCCCGGGCGGGGTACGGAGGGTGCGGGCGTGGTGCCTGGCACTGACGCCTTCTTGATCCCGCTACCGGAGGTCCTTACGCCGCGTTGCCGTCCCGGACCTCGGCGGGCTGCTTCAAGTGCGCCGCTGGTGGCGCGCTGGGATCGAAGCGGTAGCCGACCTGCCGGACGGTCGAGATGGTGTCCCGGTGCTCCGGTCCGAGCTTGCGGCGCAGGCGGGCGACATGGACGTCGACCGTGCGGGTATCGCCGAACCCCGGTTGGTCCCAGACGGCGGCCAGCAGTTGGCGGCGGGTGTAGACCCGCAGGGGGTTGGCCACGAGGTGGGCGAGAAGCTCGAACTCCATGAAGGTGAGGCTCAGCGACCGGCCGCTCACGGAGGCCGTGCGCCGTTCGGGATCGACCACGACCACGACACCGGCCTCGGCATGGCGGGGTGGCGGCTCGCGCCGACTACGGCCGCCAATGCGAAGGGCCACTGCGGTCGTGACGGTCGGAAGGTGCGCGTGGATGCGGGAGACCCGAGGGTAGTGCAGGGACATGTCTGCCTCCTTGCAGGTGCGTCAGAGGGGACGTGCTGTTCGGTGCTGTCCTCAGCGGTCAGGATCCCAGTGGGCTCCGAGTCGGCGTGTACCGTCCTGGGTGGTGACGGTTCGCCAGCCGGCGTGCATCCGGACCGTCGGGTGAGCTGGACGGCGGCCCTGGCCGGCACCGGGGCCGCCCAGGGTCCGCATCACGGTGTGGTCGAGGGGGCTGTCGACGAGCCGCCGGACGATGGCGACCAGGACCGCATGTGCGGATCCGCGTGTGCGGGTGGTAGGGATGTGCGCAGGGGTGTGGAAGGCGCCGAGAACGGTCATGTGGACCTCACCTCCGTGAAGTCGTCGGATGCGGTGGCAGTGTCGGATGTCGGTCTTGTTCGGCTGCTTGGTGACCTCCGGGCCGGTCGCTCGGTTGCCGACCTCGCGGACGCCAAGGCCCCCGGCGCCCGTGCGCGGCCCGTTCTGCTCGACGCAGTCCGGACGCGGTGCCGGGTACTGTCCTCGCCGACCCGGGCGGGGAACGCCTTCGACACTAGGCCCGATCGGGTGCGGCGAATGCTTTCCTGACGCTCCGTTGACTGCCTGGGCGTCGTCTCTGACAGTGCCTTGACGGTGTTGGGGGGTGCAGGCGAGGGACGATGGCGGTGCACCTGCGGGCGCAGGGGTAGGACGTTCACGGCGCAACCGGCCCGTGGGCAGGACGGGCGTCAATGACGCATCAGGGCTGCGCGGACAGGAATTAACGATGCGTCATGAGATGACACACGTGGATGCGCGCCACTTAGAGTCGCAGCGAACCCGGCCGGGAGTCGTCGGCGGGGTGCTCCGCAGGACTGCAAGAGGAGACGTACGCGCGATGACGGGTACCGCTCTTGGCCGGGAGATGTCGGGCAAGGGGACGGTGGAGTTCGCCGTGCAGCCAGGGTCCACGACGCTTCGCCTTGATCCGCGTACTCGGGGCGAGCCTCGGGCCGATGCCCGAGCCACGCTCACCACTGAAATCCGCAAGTCCGAAGTGCCGTGAAGGGATCTGAGAGTCATGATGGTTACTACTCCCGTACCTGTGGATCTGGCGCAGGTCCTGCCCGGCGACCTCAGGTCCGACCAGGCCGCGTCCGAGGATCTCCGCACCCTGTTCGACCAGTCGGGTCTGAACATGGCCTACCTCGACCCGAATCTGACCATCCAGCAGGTGAACCAGGAGTTCCTCCGGCAGTTCGGCGGCTCCTCGGCGGATGTCTGCGGCCGGAACTTCTGCGACCTGGTTCATCCCAGTGTTCAGCAGCCGTTGCGGCACCAGTTCTCCAGACTCGTCGAGGGCAAACGCAATCGCTTTGCCACCGACGTGATCGCGGTGGGGCCGGAGGGCTCCGCGTTCACCGTGCCCCTCACGGCTGTCGCCGCGTGTGGCGGGGCGATACCCGACGTTGCCGCGATCCTGGTGCTGATGCCCTCGGCGCGGGGCGCCGAGAACACAGGCGTCGTCACCACCCGCAAGAAGATTCTCAGTGAGATAGACGCACGGATCCTTGAGGGCATCGCCGCCGGAGTCTCCACGATTCCCCTGGCCGCACGGCTCTACCTCAGTCGGCAGGGCGTCGAGTACCACGTGACCTGCCTGCTCCGGAAGCTCAGGGTCCCCAACCGCGCAGCGCTGGTTTCGCGTGCCTACTCCATGGGAGTTCTCAAGGTGGGGATCTGGCCGCCCAAGGTCGTGGAGGACTTCGTCAAGTGATGTCCGCTCCGTCCGTCAGGACCGGGGCCGTCTCTTGCGGATCACCGTGCGGACCAGGACATCGCCGGCCAGGCAGGCAGGAGCGGCGCGAGCATCCGCCGCTCCCCGCCGTCAGCCGACCTGTGGGGAGCTCTGCATGGTGTCCAGCGCGGCACCGGCCTGGTCCGCCAGGGTCACCGCGACGAGGCGGGCCTCCAGCGAAGGGATGGCGCCCGGGGTCGGGTCGAGCATGAACCTGCCGAAGAAGCGACCGTTGCCGAACACCCGCAGCTCGACCTCCTCGTCCGGGAACCCGAGCCGGTCGACGTCCCAGTTCCTGCGGCCGAGGACGACGGAGCCGTCCGGTTCGAGGCGTGGCGGGTGTCCCAGCAGAGTTCCGTACTCGAAACGGCAGCCGCGCAGGTGGAGCAGGCCGACGAGCTGCGCTCGCACCTGGTCGACCACAGCGCCGCCGGAGGTTGCGGACTGCGCCATCCTGGCGGTGTGGTGGATCTGGGAGAGGTAGTCGGCGTCCGTGATGGCGATCACCTGGAGGCGGCGGGTACGGGCGGCCAGCTGGGACACCGCCAGCCCGACCAGGAGAAGCAGGACAGCGGTGGTGATGTCGGACGACTTGGTGATCGAGAAGTGCTCGTAGGGCCGGGTGAAGAAGAAGTCGAACCACAGGGCGGCGGAGGCGGCTGCGACTGCTCCGGCCAGGCGGTGCCCGACGACGGCCGCTGCGACGACCACCACGACCAGGATCAGGGCGACGTTGGTGTTGGCGATGGTGCTGCGGAAGGGCAGCAGGGCCGCACAGACGGCGAGTGGAGCCGCCAGTGCCGCAGGGATGGCGAGGGGACCTCGGGTGAGGACGTGAGGCATGGTGCACCTCCTGTGTTCAGGTGTAACAGGGGGCGCGCACGGTGCGGACGGTCGGCACAAGCCTTAACGCGTCCCTGGCGGGCGATGCCGCGCACCGGTGCCGCGTCGTCGGCCCGCGCTCGTCGGCTTCGGCCAGGCGTCCAGCCCGGCCGGGACACGGCGACGGTGCTCAGTCGTCTGCGGCCTTCGGGCGCTGCCGTGCAGCAGGCGTCCGTGGTGACTGTCGGGGACGGCGAAGGGACCAAGGCAGGATGAACCACAGGCCGACGAACATGACGAACGTGGCGGTGGCGATCGTGGCCGCTGCCGCGGGGCCGAGTACGACGTTCATGAGGAGCAGGACGGCGCCGCTCAGTGCCAGTGCGAGGAAGGCCAGGCCGACCTGCGCGAGTCGGGCGGAAAGGTCGACGATCCGTCGTTTGGCACCGCGGTGGAACAGGCCGCGGTGCAGGGCGACCGGGGTCGCGAGCACTGCGGAGGCGATCACCGTGAGGAGCAGGGTAGTGACGTAGGTGTTGCGTTCGAAGCCGTTGAGCTGCGGGAATCGGCTGGTGAACGCAAGGCTGAGGAGGAAGGCGAAGACGATCTGCACACCGGTCTGGACGACCCGCAGTTCTTGCAGGAGTTCGACCAGGTTCCGGTCAGCCCGCTCTTCGGGTGTCTCGTGGCGAAACGGTGATGGGCTGCCATCCGGTTCCACGGACGCGGCCTCCTCTGTCCTCGGCCTGGTTGGGCGCACCGGGGGGCGCTCCACTGGCATCGTGGGTGGGATCCGTCTCGGGCAGCTCATCACCAGTCGGCCCGAGACGGAGCGGGCTTCGCGCAGATCCTGCTGAACCCCGACGTCAGGTCACACCGCGCAAGACCGTCGCTCGACAGTTCGACCGCCCCAACTTCCCTCTGCGGGCGACTTCCTGCTGACCACCTGGGCTCGGCCCGACCCCCACCGCGACGTCCGCGTCGCAATCGCCGCGACGCCCTGCGTACTCGACTACGGAGCGGTGCAGATGACCTGGGCGGCCAGCATCTGCGCGAAGCCGCCGGTGTTGGTGCCTCGGACTTCCCAGCGGCCACCATCGGTCGTGGCGGCCGAGCTGTTGACGAAGGTGTTCTCCCGGCCGACGGCTCCTCCTCCGGTGGGTGCTTCGCCTGCCGGGCAGTTCACCGCCGTGGTGGCGGTCTGTCCCGGTTGTAGGACTACTTGAGGGCCGAAGTGCTGGTCGTGGGCCGCCTTCGTGCGCGGTGCACGGGGCGATGACGTCGGCCTCACGTGGTCCTGCGCAGCAGCGGTGGTCGTGCCGAAAGCACAGATCGTGACGGCTGCCAGGACGGGAATTCTGAAACGCCTCATCCCGACCTCCAGGTCTCGTGATGGGAGATGAACATGTCTGAGGGTTTCCGCGGACGCTCGTATGAATGCGCCCCTTCGCCCCTCATTAGCCCGTTCTGGAGGATTCTTCATCCCTCGTAGGTTCTACGTGGGCTGGTCATACACATCATCATCAACCCTTGCTGTCCGGGCGGTCGCGCCAGGCGGGGGCGAGTGCGGTGAGCATCAGTGCGGCGGTGACGGCGAAGGCCGGCGGATAGCCGGTCCCGCCGGCGAGAGCGCCGAAGGCAAGGGCGCCGACGCCCATGCCCGCGTCGGAGGCGAAGTTCCACAGGGCGCTGACGGTGCCGTAGCCGGAGGCGGGAACCCGTGCGTACATCAGGGACAGGGTGGCGTTCTGGGCGACCCCGAAGCCGATCCCGAACAGGGCCACACCGGCGACGACGGCAACCGGGCTGCTGTTCAGCGAAATGAGCAGCGTTCCTGCGGCCGAGACGACCAGGGCGGGCAGGACGAGTCCGGCCGGTCCGTGCCGGTCGCCGTGCCGGCCGGCGAGCCAGCGCGCCACGGTTGATGCCGCGGGCTGGACGAACAGGGCCACGGCGACGAGTCCGCCGGAGGCCGACGGGACGGCAAGGGGAAGGAAGGTGACGATGATTCCGGCAGCGAGCGTGGTGGCCGCGAAGACGACAGCAGGCCGCAGAAGAGCGGCCGTTCGGAAGCCGGCCAGCACCCCGATCGGCCGTCCCGAGGCCGGCTCCCGGCCGGGCAGGCCCGGCACCGAGACGATCGCGGCCAGCGCGGCCAGGGCACCGGCGATGCAGACCGGTGCGTACCCCACGTGGTGGACCAGCCACACGCCCAGCGGCAGGGCCAGCAGCGACGGTACGCCGGACACGATGCCGATCAGCGCCAGCCCCTCACCGCGGCGCTCGGGCGGGATCAGCGATGCCGTCAAGGCGCCGCCCGCGACGACCGTGACCGCGAAGCCCAGCCCGCGCACGAGACAGACCGCCACGATCCACGCCATGCCCCCGGAGACGGTCAGCACCAGCGCGGGCGCCCCGAGCAGGACCAACCCCGCCACCAGCGCCAGGCGGTAGCCGAAGCGGGCGACGAACCGGGGAGTGGCCAGCTCACCCGCGACCGTGGCCAGCATCAGCGCACCCGTGGCGAGCCCCGCGGCGTTGCCGCCTCCACCGGACGCCTCGGCATAGAGCGGAACGACCGACAGCAGCAGGTAGAAGCTCGTCGAGGCACCGATGATCGAAACGAAACGCAGCAGCAGCGGCCGCGTCACCAGCGGTGGTCGTGAACCGGCCGCCCGAGCTTGAGAGTTGATCGTCGTGGTCACAGAACGACGCTAGAGGCCGGGCGGATCGCGGGTAAGCTCCAATTCCATGCCGCTGGAGTGGTCCGGTCTGTCCCCCGAGCTGTTGCTGGTCATCGACCGGGACAGCGGCGAGCCGCTGCGGTCCCAGCTGGAACGCCGGGTACGGGACGCGATCCGGACCGGGCGCATGCAGGCCGGCGAACGGCTTCCTTCCTCCCGTGAACTCGCCCGGATGCTCGGGCTCTCGCGTGGGCTGGTACAGGACTGCTACGCCCAGCTCCAGGCCGAGGGCTACCTCGTGGCACGGGTCGGCTCCGTGACCCGGGTGGCGGCTGGCGCAGGCGTTCCGCCGGCTCCTGCCCCCAGCCTCCGGCCGGGGGTACCCCCTTCACCGCCCGAGGCACACCGGCGCCTGGTGGCCGACTTCAGGTGGGGCGTCCCGGATCTGAGCAGCTTCCCACTCACCGACTGGCTGTGGGCCATGCGCGAGGCGGCACGCACCATGCCGGCGTCGGCGCTCGACTACGGCGACCCGCGCGGCAGCGCCGAACTGCGCGAGGTCGTGGCCGGATATCTGCGCCGGGTACGCGCCGCCGAGGCGGATCCCGAACGGATCGTGATCTGCTCCGGCTACGCGCAGGGCCTCGGCCTGGCCCTGCGCGCCCTGGAGGACGTAGCGGCAGCACCCGGGCCGCTTGAGGTCCGGGGGAGAGGCGGCCTCGGTCGGCGTGTGCGTTCACGAACATCGGTACCTGGGGATGGTCCGAGGCGGGGTGCGGCAGGTCAGATCAGGATGACGACGGCGATCAGTGCGACGAGGGTGATCACTGTTGTGGCGGTGATCACGGCGGATCGTGCCGGAGCGAAGACGCCGGCCTCCAGCTGTTCGCCGATGGATCTGTAGCGCACTGTCCCATAAGCGCTGACCAGCAGGCCGGCGAAGATCAGGATTGCCCCGGCGACCACGGCGTGGACCCCCCGGTGCGGGGCGAACTTTGCGACGGCCACGCCGAGTGCTGCCACGCTGATGCCGGTCCGCAGCCATGCCAGGTAGGTCCGCTCGTTGGCCAGGTGATCCCGGGCACGGCTACCGGTGTTGGGAGGGGCGTCCTTGGGAAACTCACGGCTCATCTGTCTCTCCCGTGGTCCGAAGTCAGCTCTGGACCTCGTTCAGACGCATGCCCGGAATGGCGAGATCGCCACCGATCAGGCGCGCCTGGAAGACGGTTGCGTCTTCGAACACGAGTGTCCGGTCGGGTGAGCTCGGCGCGGCGGCATCCGGACCGTAGAGCCACTGCGGGACGGAGTCCGGGGCGATGGTGACGGTGCGCTTCTCCGGTAGTGGGCCGTCCCCCAGTCCGGTGATCGTGCCGGACAGTTCCTCCGCGTACATCGTCACCGAATCGCCGGCCAGGGTTGAGGTGCTACCGGGGTCGCCCTGAAGATGCCAGGTTGCGCTGTCCCGCTTGATCGCCAGGTCGAGGTCGCCGACCGCCACCGACCGGGCGGTGAACTTCAGCACCGGCCTGGGTCCGGTCGAGGTCACCACGGTCACCACGTCGAGGACACTGTCGCGGAGTACGAGCCTGTGCGCGTTCAGGTTCCAGCGGCCTCCCGACATCCCCACGGACGCCTCGTCCGTCGGCGCGCCCGGGGTGACGGGCTTTCCGGGACCGGCGGTGCCCGGCCGCGCTGCGGGAACGGAGCTCGGGCGAGCCGTGGCAGTCCTGGCGGCACCCTTCGGTGCGGGCGAACTGCATGCAGGACTCGCAGTGCCCGCACCGCGCACCCCGCCTTGGGCCGGGATGTCCGCGACGACCGACCCCGAGGCGTGCGGCAGCGGCTCCTCGCGACCTGGCACGGCGCTCGCTGACGGGGTGCCCGACGCCGATGCCAAGGGGACCGGGGCCGGCTGCGGTCGGCCTGGGGCGGAGTTCGCGGCAGCGGGGCAGTCCTCTCCGAGGTACGCGTCGGCGGAGCCGGAGCGGGCCGCGACGATGCCGCGAGGGGCCGGCTGCCCGGCTGCGGACAACGCCTTCGTCGGAGCCGTCGCGGCCAGGAGCAGTGCCGCCGGTACAGCGGTCAGTGCCAGCAGACTGCCTACCGGTCGCTGCAACCAGCTGAACGGGTCGGCTGTCGGCAACGGGTCAGGGGCACCGCCGGGGCAACCTGTGCGCGGCGCACCATCGGTCCGGCCGGCCCGAGTACCGTCACTCCCCACCGTGACCCTCGCTCACGGAGTTGGCCGGGGCCATGCCCTGTGCCTGCATGTACGGCACTGCGGCGCATCGGTCCTCGGCGGCCGCCGAGGGCGCGTAGGTCTCGCGGGCTTCGCTCGGCGGAGCCCAGGCGCACGCCAGTGAACCGCCGATGAGAGCGGGGAGCAGGCCGAGGAGGAAGCCGCCGAAGTTGGCGACCGGAACGGAGATCAGGGCGAGCAGGATCGTCGCGACTCCGGCGAAGACCCGCATCTGCGGCTGGAGCCACAGGGTGATGCCCAGGACGACGAGCAGGATCCCGATGACCAGTGATCCGGCTCCGGCGGTGGTGGACAGTGCCAGGGGCAGCCCTGCCAGGGTGAGGTGGGTGTAGGGGAAGTACATGATGGGGGCGCTCGCCGAGCTGGTCAGCAGTCCGGCCCAGAAGGGGCGGGTGCCGCGCCAGACTCGGAATCTCTGCCGTGCTCCGGCGATGTTGCCGAGCAGCCTGGGCAGGTCATCAGTGGTCGGATTCATCACGCTGGCAGCTCCTGGTCCGCGCCGTGTCCGGTGGTGCGAGGCAGGGTCAGAAGCACTCGTTCTTGCCGGCCTTGAGTGATGCGTGCAGGCCTGGCAGGTCGATGGTGCTGGCCGAGGCCGCGACCCCGGTGGCGCGCACGTTGGTCAGCGTGGCCGAAGTGCCCTGCAGTGCGAAGCCGTTGGGGTCGAAGAACGGGGATTCCCGGTCGCCGCGGCTGATTTCTCCGGTGGTGAGCGAGCCTGCGGCGATACCGAGGTCGACGTTGTGGAGGACGGCCTGGCTGGCCCGTTGGACGGACGTGTCCAGGAAGAGGTTCTTCACCCTGGCGGGCGTTCCGTCCTCGCCGCCGGTGAGCCTGAGCGTGTAGGGGCCGAGTACCGGGACCTGGATGACCACGGACTGGCACAGTGCTTCGATCGTCGCGGACCTGACTCCCGTGACCAGGACCGGAATATGGTCACCGTTCCTGGTCACGTCCACCATGCCGTAAATGCTCAGGCCCTCACCGGTCAGTGTTCCCGCGGCCGTCTTGAACTCCTCGCCGGAGATGAAGAACGAAGCGGCCAGGGCTCCCTGGGCCAGGCTGATGGCGACGGCGGAGGCAGCCGCCATGCTCGGTAGCAGTACGGCGGCGAAGCGCCTCCAACGGGTTCCGCCGAGATCTCTGGGCATACCCTTCCTTCTCCTTCGACGCGGAGTCACCTTCCGGTAGGCACGCCTGCCGGTGGTGCGCCTGGGCGCAGGACATCCGGACCGAATTCCGGCGACCGCTCCCGAAGGGCAGCAGGCGACCGCGCCGCAGCAGCGGAACTTCATCACCGAAAAAGCGAGTACCTTTTCCGGCCTGGAAGCCGGACAGGTTCGGTGACCGCCGGTCGACGCTTCTGCATGTCACGTCCTGACCGACTGCTGAAAGCCGATGACAGCCCGACACGGCCGATCATCAGGCACGCGAAGTGGCCGCGCAAGTCTGGCGCCGAGCCGTTGCTCCACGCCACTCAATCAGCCCATCTCGACCAGCCCGCGACGAGCCGTGCCACGGAATTCACGTTCCGATTCGACCCCGCCCGCGCCGACGGATATTCCCCATAAGGCTGGCGCTGGTAATTATTATTTACATTCCTCGGGGCGCTACCGGTCGGGCCGCAGGGAGTGCCAGGTGCTGTCGGGCAGGATGCGCGCGGCGGTCGCCTCGC
This sequence comes from Kitasatospora sp. GP82, assembly GCF_029892105.1. GTDB lineage: Bacteria > Actinomycetota > Actinomycetes > Streptomycetales > Streptomycetaceae > Kitasatospora. The sequence goes on from NZ_JARZAJ010000014.1 coordinate 207,601, forward strand.
CCCGTTGTTGCCGAGGAGACACAGGCGCACTACCTCTACGCCGGTGGAGTCGTGCACACGGGCAGGTCCGGGGCGCGTGCCATCACCTGGCCTGACGTTGCCCAGCTCAAGACCTCTACCGGTGCCGCGACCAGAGCGACGTCGGCAAGGTCATCGGCTACCGGCTGGAGGCCGGCGACGGCACGTCCGCGCGTCGCTGCCGTAGCCACTCGAGCAACGATCTGAAAATGGCAGCCAACCGGAATGCGGCGAGCCGTGCCTGTGCTTGGGTCAGCTCGTCTCGGCCCGCTTCTCCCGGTGAGTGCGGGTGGCTGTGCCGGGGGTGGTGAGGCTTCCGAGGAAGTTCAGGGCTTCCTCGGCGGGGCTTCCGGGTGGGGCCGTGTAGATGACCAGGAGGTGGTGGGCCGCTCCGGGGGCCTGGAAGGTCTCGTAGTGGAGCGTTATGTCCCCGACGACGGGATGGCCGAATCGTTTGGGTCCATGGGTCTTCTCGTGCACGTGGTGGCTGGCCCACAGGGTGCGGAAGGTCGGGCTGCCGAGCGAGAGTTCGCCGATGAGGCGGACGAGTTCCGGGTCGTGCGGTTGCCGTCCGGCGGCCATGCGCAGCATGCCGACCGTGGTGCGGGCGGCTTCGTCCCAGTCGAGGTGCACCCGGTGTGCGTGGGGGTCCAGGAAGATCCTGCGGGCCATGTTGCGTTCGCGTGGCGCGAGCTTGGGGAAGTCGGCGATCAGCGCGGCGGCCAGGTGGTTCCAGGCCAGCACGTCGTTGCGGTCGTTCATGATCACGGCTGGCGTCGTCGGGATGGCCTGGACCACCTGGCTCAGCGCGTGGCGCAGGGTCTCGCCCCGCGCGGTGACGGTCGCGGTCGCGGTGGTGCGGCGGGGCGGCCGGGCCAGGTCGTACAGGTGGGCGCGCTCGGCGGAGCCGAGGCGCAGTGCCCGGGAGAGGGCGTTCAGGACCTCGTCGGAGGGGCGGTCGGCGCGGCCCTGCTCCAGCCGCACGTAGTAGTCGGTGCTCAGTCCGACCAGCTCGGCGACCTCTTCGCGGCGCAGCCCGGGCACCCGTCGGCGGCCGGTCGGCTGGAGACCGGCATCGGCGGGCGATACCAGGGCACGCCTGGCCCGGAGGTAGTCGCCGAGGCTGTCGGTGATCATGATCATGTCGGCCATGCGTCCCAGTATGGCGGTGCTGCCGGGGCCGCGGCGGGCCGAAGGTGGCCCTGTGATTCCCAGGGAACGCGGGTCTCTTCATCCGATGGTGAGGCTCGCGAAGCATCGAGGCATGCCCTCTTCTTCCTCTCTCGACGGCTCGCGTCCCTCTCTTCACGGCTTGCTGCGGCCCGATCCGGCTCGCGCGGGAAGCACCGGGGGTCCCGGCGGTGCTCCGGCCGCCGTGCCGATCCCGAGCCGACCCTCGGACTCCGACGGACGCGGCTTCTGGCCCACGGTGGTCGCGGTCGCGTCCGCCAGCGTGATGCTGCCGTTCTCCGTGACCGGGGCAGCGGTGGCGCTGCCGAGCATGACGGCGCACCTGGGCTCCTCGGTCGGCACCGGACAGTGGATGCTGAACGCTTTCAACATCACTTTCGCCGCACTGCCTCTCGCGGCCGGAAGCCTCGCCGACCGGGTCGGCCGACGGCGCGTGCTGCTGACCGGCATCGCACTGGTGGGCGCGATGTCCCTGCTGGTCGCGCTGGCGCCCTCGATGGCCGTGGTCGATGCGGCCAGGGCCGTCCAGGGCTGCGGGGCGGCGGCCGTGCTGGCCTCGGGAGCGGCGGTGCTGGCCCATTCCACGTCCGGGCGGCGCCGACAGCTGGCCTTCGGAATCCTGGGCACCTCCTTCGGCTCCGGCCTGGCGATCGGCCCGCTGGTCGCCGGGGCCCTGGTCGAAGTGGCCGGCTGGCGATCGGTGTTCGTCCTGGTAGCGGCCATGTCCGTGCCGGCCTGGCTGTGCGCGACCCGGGCCCCGGAATCCCTCAACCCCGACCAGCCCGCCCTCGACCTGGCCGGTCTCGTCACCTTCACCGCCGGGCTGGCCTGCCTGTCCTTCGCCTTCGTCCGAGCCGCCACCGCCGGCTGGGCCGCACCGAGCACCCTGCTCCTGCTCCTGGCCGCTCTCGTGCTGGTCGCCCTGTTCGCGGTGGTGGAGATCCGTCTGGCCGACCGGGCGATGTTCGACGTCCGCCTGTTCCGCAGGCCCGAGTTCCTCGCTGTGGTCTGCCAGCCCTTCACCGTCACCCTCGGCTTCGTCGTCCTGCTGGTCTACCTGCCCGCCTACCTCCAAGGCGTCGGCGCCCGCACCACCTTGGCCAGTGGCCTGCTCCTGTTGCCGATGACCGCCCCGGTGCTGGTCCTGCCGCTCCTCGCCGGCCGCCTGGCCGCCCGTACCTCGGTGCGGACGGTGCTGACCTGCGCCTCCGCGCTGATCGTGGCCGGGGCACTGCTGCTGGCCACCCTGCACAGCAACGGATCATGGCTGGCGTTGGCGCTGCCACTGCTGCCTTTCGGCGTCGGGGTGGGACTGGCCTTCGGGGTCATGGACAACGCGGCCGTCAGCACCGTCCCGGTCGAGAACGCGGGAGTCGCCGCAGGCATCTTCAACACGATGCGCATCACCGGCGAATCCGTCGCCGTCGCCGGCGCCGCCGCCTGGCTCACCACGCTTACCGCCGCACAGCTGCGCCGGAGCGGCCTGGGCGCCACGCCCGCGGCCCGACTCGCCGGACAGGCCGTTCAAGGCCAGGCGGCCGGAACGCATCACGCGGCCCTGGCCGCCGGCTTCAGCAGCGCCTTCCACACCCTCGGCTTCGGCCTCGCGGCCCTGTCCACCGTCGGCGCGGTCCTCACCTACCTCGCGCTCGCACCCCAGCGCGTCCCGTCAGCCCGCTGAGCAGGGCGGCTCGATCAGCGTCTCGATTCCGGCACAGAGCAGCCGCAGGCTGCGGCTGAACTTCTCGTCCTGGTCGTAGGCGGACGCGGCGGCGACGGTCATCGGAAAGCGCTCGTGGATGTCGGCGCCGTCCTGGGCGCTGATGGTGAGGGCGGGCGGCTCGCTCTGTTCCTGGAGCACGAATCCGGTGATGTGACTGAGCAGCGTGTCGGCGGCGATGCTGCGGTGCTCGTCGGGCACCCCGGCGTCGCTCAGGGTCTGCAGCAGCCGTTCCATCAGCGACAGCGCTCCGGTGCTGAGTACTTTCGGGCTGTCGGCGAGCATGATCGCCCCGCCGGGGTGCTGCCTGATGCTCTGACGCAGTGTGAGGGCCTGCGCCTCGACCCTGGCTCTCCAGTCGGCCCGGTCGGGCAGTGCGGCCAGTGCGGCGCTGCCCGCGTCGTACGCCTGCCCGGCCACCCGGTCCGCCATCAGCTGGAGCAGCGCGCTCTTGCTGGGCACGTGGTAGTAGAGGCTTCCGGCGTGTGCGTCGAGTCGCTCCGCCACCTGTCGCATGGACAACCCGTGGTATCCGGATTCGGCGAACACGGCCATGCCCGCGTCGATGATCCGGTCTGCGGTCAGCTTCATGGGGCTCAGCCTAACGGGCGATTTTCAAACAGTGTTTGAATCTTGGTGCCGCCGTCGCTAGAGTCGCCATCAGCAAAATCAAACGGGGTTCGAAGGGGGGTCGGTGGCGATGGGCGGACTGCTGTTCAACGTGACCACTGCGGTACTGATGGTGCTGATGTTCAACGGTGGTCTGGCCCTGATCGGTCAGGGCACGCTGGGTCGGCGCCGGATCCCCTGGGCCGCCGTCGGGCTGACCGCGCTCGCCCTCGCCGGGGTGGTGACGCAGCTCTGCTGGTCGGGAGCGATGGCGGCGTTCGACAGCGACCCGAGCAGGTCGGGCTGGTGGCGTGTCGTCACGTCGGTCTTCATGCAGAACGGGGGCTTCCTCGGGGCGGCGTGGAACCTCGCCACCCTCGCCGTCATCGCCGCGTTCGCCGAGTGGTTCTGGGGCGCGCCCCTGATGCTGGGCCTGCTCGCCGCGGGCATCCTCCTGCCGCAGCACATCGACTCGCTCTTCGGCCAGACCAGCGGCAGCACCGACCCCCGCAACTTCGCCGGAAGCTCGGGATCGACCTACTTCCTCGCCGCGACGCTGGCCGCCGCTCTCCTGCTGCGCGGCGGCGATCACAGGGAGAACCCGAAGGAGAAGCTGCTTGCGCTCAGCGCGCCGGTACTCGGCCTGGCGGTGTGGTTCGCCCAGTCCAACGCACACGGACTGGTGACGGTCTACGGGTTCGTCCTCGGCGCTCTGGTCCGGGCCCTGGGCCGCCATGTGCTCCGTCCGGACCGCGACCTCCAGCGGCCCCCGCGGACGACCATGGCCTCGCTGGCAGCGATCGTCGGCAAGCGGCACGGGCAGGCCGACCGGCACGAGGCACTCTGCCGCGAGCTGAGCGCCGAGCTCGCCGGGGTGACCATGCCCGGCTTCGCGCCGGCCGAGGGGCATCCGCCGGTGGACACGGAGCCGTTCACCGGCACCTACAAGCGTGAGGGCTTCCTCATGACCATCACCGACGGTCCCGCTGCAGAGGGCACGCTGCAGCTGAGGTACGAGGGTGCCGAGGGCCTGAAGGGCACCTTCGACCCGCTCGTCTGGCACCTGTCCCCGGTCTCGGACACACCGTCGAAAACGGTGTTCGCCGGGCGCCGCAACGAGAAGGACGCCTGGATACCGGTGGTGTTCTACGCCCTGGCGGACGGCAGCCGGTACGTCCATTTCGGCGTACGGGCCACAGCCAAGTCCGGGCGAACCTGACCGGGGCGGATCACGCGCTCCGCCGTGGGCGGTGTCCGGGAGTGCCGTACCTCCCGCGTTGCCGAGTGACCTCGCTGATCGTCTGATAATGACTATGGGTAATGCGGGGTGGCTCCATCACCTGCGAGGAGCAAGATGAACGCCTCCAGCGATCCTGCCGGTGGTGGGCCGTCGCCGTTCGGCGACATCGCGGCCGTCGTGGTCGACGGAGCAGGGGTCGTGCTCCAGTGGTCCCGTGCGGCCGCCAAGCTGCTGGACCGTACGGCGGCAGAGGTATGCGGACAGCCGATCCGCCAGCTGGTCGAAGCACAGCACCCGGATACCTGCGGTGTTCCCGCGGCCGGGCGGGCCGTGCTCCGGCACCGCTCCGGTCGGAAGGTCGAGGTCGCCTTCCACGCGCTGCGACTGGACGGCTCGTCCGATCTCCTGGTCCTGGCAGCGCCCCTCCAGCGCGTGAGCGACCGGGAGCAGGGCACGGCCTTCCTGCGCGCACTGCTCACCCAGGACCGGATCGGGATCGCCATTCACGACACCGACCTGAACATCGTGCGGACCAACCGCGCGCCGGCCGCGTTCGGCGGGGTGGCCGCGACGGTCGGCGGCCGACTGCGCGAGGCCGTCTTTCCCGAGGAAGCCGACGAGGCCGAGGCGGCGCTGCGCCGGGTGCTGGACACCGGAGTACCGCTGATCGACCGGGAGCTGCGGGCACGGTCACAGCACGTGCCCGGCCCGCAGGGTGCGCTGTCCCTCTCCGCTTTCAGGCTGGAGGACGACAAGGGCCGCCCCACGGGTGTCGCCGCGGTGCTCGCCGATGCGGCGGCGCAAGGGCGGCGCCGGGACCTGCGCCACGAGGCGTCGGTCCGGATCGGGGACTCCCTCGACGTCATGCGCACCGCCCAGGACCTGGTGGACGTTCTCGTCCCGGCCTTCGGGGACCTGGCCTGGGTGAGCGTCGCCGACCCCGTACTCGACGGCGACGAACCCCCGAAGCTGGCCGGCGCGGGATCGTGGCACCTGCGCAGGGTCGCCGCGGCCTCGGTCGGCTCCTGGCCCGCGGGCTTCGTCCCGCCGGGCTTTGCGGACCCGCCGGTGCCGGACCTGCCCGTCCTGCGGCGGGTCCAGCGCGGTGAGACCGTCGTCGTGGCCGACCGGGCGAGCGCGATCGCCATGGCCGAGGGCCACCCTGAACTGATCCCGCTCCTCATTCCCGAGAACGGGCATTCGGCCGTCTCGGCTCCCCTGTTCGCCCGTGGCCTCGTGCTGGGCGCGGTCGCGGTCTGGCGCACCGAGCGGCCCGAGGCCTTCGACCAGGCGGACGCCGACCTCCTCACGGAGATCGCCTCCCGCGCCGCGCTGAGCGTGGACAACGCCCGCCGCTACACCCGCGAGCACCGCGCAGCCGTCGCCCTGCAGCAACGCCTGCTCCCGCCCGCCGCCACGGACCATCCGGCCGCCGAGACCGCAGGCCTCTACCGACCGGCCGGCGGCGGGGCCGACATCAGTGGCGACTGGTTCGACGTCGTCCCCCTGCCTTCCCTGCGGGTCGCGTTCGTCATCGGCGACGTGGTCGGCCACGGGCTGCACGCCACCGCCACCATGGGCCGTCTCCGCGCAGCCATCCACACCCTCGCCGATCTCGAGATGGAGCCCGACGAACTCCTCACCCACGTCGACGACCTCGTCCAGCAACTGGCCGGCGAGGCGTCCCCCGGGCACGGGGACGAGGTCGGCGCCACGTGCCTGTACGCCGTCTACGACCCGGTCACCGGCCACTGCACCCTCGCCAGTGCCGGGCATCTGTCGCCGATCGTCGTCCGACCCGACGGCACCGCTCACGTCATCGAGGTCACACCCGGCCCTCCGCTCGGTGTCGGGGGCATGCCGTTCGAGATCGCGGAGACCGATCTGCCCCCGGGCAGCACCCTCGCTCTGTATACCGATGGGTTGATCGAACGCGCCGATGACGACCTCGACGCCGGAATCCGGCGGCTGACGGACAACCTTGCCGCACTGTGCCGCTCCGAGCGGACCCTGGACGACATCGGCCGCTCTCTCCTCGCCCGCACCGGCGATACCCCGCCCCGCGACGACATCGCCCTGCTCATCGCCCGCACCCGCGCGGTCTCGGCGGACAACACCGCGAGCTGGGAACTCCCCGCCGACCCCGCCATCGTGGCCGACGCCCGCGGAGCAGTCGCCCGCCAGCTCGCCGCCTGGGGGCTGGAGGACATCACGTTCACCACCGAACTCGTGGTCAGCGAACTGGTCACCAACGCCATCCGTTACGGCGGCGCCCCGGTCGGACTGCGACTCATCCGCAACACGGTGCTGGTCTGTGAGGTCTCCGACTCCAGCAACACCCAGCCGCGCCTGCGTCGGGCCCGCGCCACCGACGAAGGCGGCCGCGGTCTGTTCCTCGTGGCCCAGCTCGCCACGCGCTGGGGCTGCCGCTACGGCCGCTCCGGAAAGACCATCTGGGCCGAACAGTCCCTCACCGCGACCCGCCCGCCGGCTTGAGCAGTCCTGTCGGCAGGTACGGCGAGCGGACGAAGGAAGTTGTGACCGTCCATCACCGAGCCTTCGGCGAGGGCGCCTGCCCGTTCCGTGCCGGTGAACCATGTCCGCGACCAGCACAGGAACCAGGTATGACTGTGAGGATGGTCGGGTGCCGCCCCGGGCGGTGGTCTGGCCCGAGGTACGACTGGCGCTTATGCCTTGAGTTTGATCTGCCGA
>NZ_JARZAJ010000015.1 GCF_029892105.1 Kitasatospora sp. GP82
GTTGACTTTTGGCACGCTGTTGAGTTCTCAAGGAACGGACGCTTCCTTCGAGCCGCCTTCCAGCGGGCCCTCCGGGCGCTTCGTTCTTTCGTGTTTCCAGCTTATCAGATGTTTTCCGCTCCGTTTTCCGGAGTTTCGCTCACCCGACTCGCTTTCCTTCGGCCTTTCGGCGTTTCCGACTCTATCAGATCTCTCTGACCGTCTTTCACGCTTCCCGGCCTTCAGGAGGCTTTTGCCGGAACCGGCCTGACGGCCTCTCCGACGCTTCAAACCTTAGCCGATCCCCGCTTCACAAAGCGAATCCGGCCACAATCCAGAAAAACACACAACAATTCGCACCGAGATGCGACGAGGCGCAACTCAGCACGGAGAGAAGAAATGGTGTTTCAGGGGATTGGCCACCCCGGGACCGTCCGCGCCGATGCGTGTCCGGTGCTCCCTGCCGAGCGACTAGAGAACACTACCCCCATCGCCGGCTACGGGCAAACCCAACTGCCGATGATCCGGGTACATGCCTCCCGACCGGCCTTGACGTACTCACCGTTCGGGTGGTCGTTCGACGTGATCCAGTGACGGGCTGCGTCGGCATCCCGGCCACCGGCCAGGTGGCGCTGCATCAGGCGGGCGTCCCGCAGCTGGTCGTCCGTGTCCACGTACCAGACCTCGTGGAGGAGGGTCCGTACCTCGGACCAAGGCGTGTCCGCATTGGCGAGGTAGTTGCCTTCGGTGATGACGAGTCGGGTGTGTGGCCGGATGACGTGCCGGGCGGCGACCGGTTCGTCGAGCTCGCGGTCGAAGTCGGGGGTGTACACATCGTGGAAGCGCTCGGCCAGGACTCGGCGCAGCAGAGCGACGTAGCCCCAGGCGTCGAAGGTGGCGGGTGAGCCCTTGCGGTCACGCAGTCCGAGGCGTTCGAGCTGGGTGTTGGAGAGATGGAATCCGTCAAGGGGGAGGTACGCGGCGGTGCCGGTGCCGTTCAGGCGGTTGATCTCTTCGACCAGGTGGCGGGCGAGAGTGGACTTCCCCGCACCGGGCGGGCCGGCCAGTCCGAGGATGGTTCGGCCGACGCTGCGGGTACGGCTGTGCAGCAACCCGTTGGCCAGCTCGACGATCTCGGCGCGTCCGCTGATCAGGTGTGCCTCGCCGTTTCCGTCGACTGCGCGGCCGCCTTGTCCGGCGTCGCCTGCGGCAGAGAGGGACGCGAGTCCGTCGGAGGAGGGGGTGCCGCCCTTGCGGTGGCCGTCCACATGCATGGCCGCACCCTACTCACCGGGTGCCCTCGACTCACCGGGTGTCCTCGCGGAGAGCCGGCTCCTCCAGCGTGAGCGTGCCCGCATCGGCGTCAAGACGGGCTGGGACGCCAAGGGGCACGGTGAGGGTGGACGGGCCGTGTCCGAAGCCGAGCTCCCAGAGAACGGGTACGCCGAGCGGGGCCAGCCGATCGAGCATGACCCTGCGCACCCGGTCGAGCGTGCCGCACCCGGCCCAGGAGCCGAGGGCGATGCCCGCGACGCCGTCGAGTGCGCCGGAGCGGAGGAGCTGCGTGAGGATGCGGTCGAGCTGGTACGGATGCTCGTTGACGTCCTCCAGGAGGAGGATCGTGCCCGCGAAGGACGGCCGCGCGGTCGGGGTGCCTCGGTCGGTGGCCAGGGCGGAGGCGCAGCCGCCCGCCGTTATGCCGCGCGCCTGCCCGGGTACCAGGGGCTCGGCGGTCGGCGAGGTGAGGATCTGGGTGTCGGCCGGGTGGAAGAGGGTGCGACGGAGGTGTTCGGCGGTCGGGCCGTCGTCGACGAAGGTGGCGCCCGAAGCCATCGGCCCGTAGAGGGTCGGGATGTCCAGGTGCTGGGCGACGGCCTCGTGCAGAACGGTGACGTCGCTGAATCCCGCCATGACCTTCGGCGGGGCCGCGCGGAGCGCGTCCCAGTCGAGCAGGTCGACCATCCGCTGCACGCCGTACCCGCCTCGGGCGCAGATGACGGCCGCGATCGTGGGATCGAGCCAGGCGCGCTGGAAGTCGGCGGCGCGAGCGGCGTCCGAACCGGCCAGGTGACTGAGCGTCGGATGGGTGTCGTGGAGGTGTTCGGACGATATGACCTCAAGTCCCCAGCTGCGGAGGATTTCGGTGCCTGCTGCGAGTCGGTCAAGGTCGACCGGGCTGCTCGGTCCGACCAGTGCGACGCGGTCGCCGGGTACCAGACGGTGTGGGCGGCGGTCGGTGTGGTGTGGCTGGCGCCGAGCCATCGGCAGGCTCCTCCCCCGGGAGACGACATACGGTCATCGGACGTCAACGGTACGCCCGCTCGGGTGAGTCCGGATCACCCGAGCGGCATCGGCCGACTCGCACACCGGACCGGTTCTGCTCCATGTCGGTTCCGTTCTACGGCCGAGGTCCGGCCCTGCTCACCCTCAGGGCCGGAGCTGGCCGGAGAGCTTCGGCTTCACCGCATGCCCATCACCTCACGGACCTCGGCCAGCGTGACGTCTGCGACGGCGTTGGCGCGTTCGTTGCCGGCCCGGAGGACTGCGCGCAGGTGGGCGCGGTCAGCCGCGAGTTCGGCACGGCGGGCGCGGATCGGGCGCAGGTACTCGTTGACCGCTTCGGTGACGCGCCGCTTCAGCGTTGCGGAACCGCCGTCACCGATCTCCTCGGCGACGTCCTGCGGCTGGAGTCCTTCGCAGAGGGCCCCCAGCAGAAGCAGGCTGGACACTTCGGGGCGCTGTTCGGGGTCGTAGCTGATCCGCCGCTCGGTGTCGGTCTTGGCTCCTCGGATCATCTGGGCGGTCTGGTCCGTGTCCGCGCCCAGGGCGATCGCGTTGCCTCGGCTCTTGCTCATCTTGCCGCCGTCGGTGCCGAGGAGCAGCGGGGCGTCGGAGAGCAGCGCCTCGGGTGTGGGGAAGACGGTGGTGGCGTAGCGGTCGTTGAAGCGGCGGGCGATGGTGCGCGTGGTCTCCAGGTGTGGCAGCTGGTCCTGGCCGACAGGGACGAGGTTCGCCTTGCAGAACAGGATGTCGGCGGCCTGGTGCACGGGGTAGGTGAACATCAGTCCGCTGACGGAGTTCTGCTGGGAGTGCGCAATCTCGTCCTTGACCGTGGGGTTTCGCTGGAGTTCGGCGACGCTGACCAGGCTCAGGAAGGGCAGCAGCAGCTGGTTGAGGGCGGGCACCGCGCTGTGGGTGAAGATCGTGGCCCGCTCGGGATCGACTCCGGCGGCGAGGTAGTCGAGGACGAGATCCTCCGCCCGTTCGGCGGGACGGTCCGCGGTGTCGCGATCGGTGAGCACCTGGTAGTCGGCGATGACCAGGAAGAGTTCGACTCCGAGTTGCTGCAGGCAGACCCGGTTCTGCAGGGTGCCGAAGTAGTGGCCTAGGTGGAGCGGTCCGGTGGGGCGGTCTCCGGTGAGGACTCGGTAGCGGGCCGGGTCCTGCTGGATCTGGACGGTGCTGGTCTGCACTGCGGGGTCTCCTTCGAGCGGGGTGACGGTGCGCGCGTCGACGAAGCGTCGGCGCGGCGGTGGTTGACCGGTGGCGGTTGACCGGTGGCACGTCCGTCGGTGCGGCCCGCGAAGGAAGGAAACGCAACAGGGCCGCCCTTACGGACGGCCCTGTGGTCATGCTGAAGCGGGAGCCGTCCTAGGACGGCCACCAGCAGCGGCGTGACAGATGCTTCATGGCTTCGAGGGTAGCGCCTACCCGGTCGGTCTCTCCACCGGTTTACCTGTCGATCCTCGATGAGCACGGCCGAGCCGCTGCCGTATTCGGCGCCGAAGGAGCTCCGATGCGACCGACGCGACCAGCGGCACCAGCAGGACCGGTGCGAGCGGTGCGACCGCGGTCGGGAGCATGGATCACGATCCGTCAGTCTGCCGTCCCCTCTTGGCTCGTCACACGGTCGTACGGGAGGATCGTATGAACAGCATTTCGGAGGGCCCGTACCGATGACCTCGCTCGACCAGTCCGCATCCGGCAACTCCTCGGACCAGCCCTCGACGGCCGGCCACGATGCGTCGGACGCCGAGGCGACCACCGCGGCCTGGCTGCTCGCCGGGCTGGCCGGCAGACTGCGCGCGGCGTACGAACAGGGGGCCGACATCCAGTGGCTGGCGGAGGCCTGCCGACAGCCGGAGGCCGAGGTGCGGCGGCTGTTGGAGCTCGCCGGAACGGTGCTGGTGGCGTCTCCACGGAACGCGGCCTTCGACGACCCGGCGATCCTGACGGGATCACTGCAGAGTTGGCAGCAGTTCCGGCAGCTCCGGCGACCGACGCCGTCCCGCCGGTTGAGCCGTCTGCACCCGCGCCACGAGCCGGAGGTGGAGCCGGATCCGGGTGCCGGAAGCACGCCGGGCACCGGAAGCGGCGACACCGCACAGCCGTTGGCCGCCATCACGGCACCAGCTCAGGCACAGGAGCCGACGTCCACCTCGCCGCAGACGCCGATGGGCATTCTGATCGGCGCTTCGCCGACGTATGCCGAACCCGCGACGGCCTCCGGTGCGTTGAGCCCGTGCCGGGTGCCGGTCGAGCTGGTACGGCTGAGCCGGGGGACCAGCCTGGTCGTACTGCCGTCCTGGCGCACCGCGATTGCGGTGTCCGTACCGACCGATCCACTCCTTGCGGAGACCGGCCTGACCTTCGACGAACTGTCCGAGGCCCGGCTCACGGTACTGATGAATCCGGATGCTCTGCACGACCGTGAGCTGGAGCTGCGCGACTGGCGGACGCAGCACCGGAGAGGCGCGGGCAGCCGCAGTTGAGCCGGCCGCAGCTGTCGTCGGCTACGGAAGGGTCCGGCGGTGCGGCTTCCGGCTGCGTCCCTGGTTCGGCACATAGCCGAGGTGCACCGGGGCCGGCAGCTGCGCCCCGGGGCCGGTCCACAAGCTCTCCCGGACGGCCGCGAGCAGTCGGGGCAGTTGCGGCGGCCAGAGCGCCTCAGCCCTCTCGTCGGCCAGGTCGGCCGGGCTCCACCAGCGCCAGTCGAGGATCTTGTCCGCCGCGTGCACCGCGCTGACGTCACCGAGCGGCCCGCGTCTGGGGCCATGGGTGAGGAAGATGTGCTCGTGCTGTCGCACCCGGATGCCGTACCAGGTGAAGTCGTGTTCCCAGGTGCAGAGCAGCGGCCCCGGGGCGAGATCGGTCCAGCCGGTCTCCTCCTCCAGCTCGCGGCGCGCCCCCTCCTCCGGGGACTCCCCCGCCTCCGTCCCGCCACCGGGCATGGTCCAGTGCACACCGACCTCGATGTTGTCGGACCTCAGCAGGAAGACCGCACCGTCGGGGGCCAGCACCGCAGTTCGCGCCGCGTTCCTGGGAGTTCGCATCGGCTCACCCTCGCAGAGGACACCGACACTGTCGAGCGAGAAACCGCCCTGCGGATTCGGTCACCGGACGGCGGCACGACTTCGTCCCGTCCGGCACGGGAATTCCGGTACCCGGGCGCCGCCCCGGCTCTAACCTGAGGCCCATGCCCGTACCCGCGATCATCCTGCCTTCCGATCCGCTGGCGCCCCGCCGGCCCGATCCGCACTTCGTCTGGGAAGCCCAGCTGGTACGCGAGTTGGGTGGAGAGTACGCCCTGGTCGATCACGACGCGCTGCTCGCCGGGGACGCCGTGTCGGCGGTCCGCCGGGTGCCCGAGGGTCACGGGCCGCTCTGGTACCGGGGCTGGATGATGCCGGTACCGGCGTACGCCGCCCTCGCCACCGCGCTGGCGGCACGCGGCTGCACCCTGCTGACCTCGCCCGCCGCCTATGCCGATGCCCATGAACTTCCCGGCTGGTACTCGGTCTTCGAGGGTGCGACGCCACCGAGCGCGTGGCTGCCGGACTCCTGGCCACCCGGCACTGCGCCCGATCCCGCTGCGCTGGCCGACGCCGCACAGCGGATCGGCGGCCACGGACCGGCCGTCGTCAAGGACTACGTCAAGTCCCGCAAGCACGAATGGGCCGAAGCCTGTTACGTGCCCGAGCTGGCCGACCTGCCCGCGCTGACGAGGGTGGTCTCCCGTTTCGTGGAACTGCAAGGCGAGTTCCTGGCCGGTGGTGTGGTGCTGCGCCGGTTCGAGGAGTTCGAGCGCGACGCAGAGGGCCGGGCCGTGGAGGCCCGGGTCTGGTGGGTGGACGGCGAACCGGTCCTGATCGGCCCGCACCCCGACAGTCCGCAGACCGAGACCGACCCGGACCTCTCCGAGGTGCAGCCCCTGGTGCGCGCGCTGGGCTGCCGCTTCATCACCACGGACCTCGCACGGCGGGCGGACGGAACGGGCTGGCGGGTGATCGAGGTCGGCGACGGCCAGGTCAGCGGACTCCCGCACGGGATCGACGCCTCGCCGCTGCTGTCCTCGCTCATCGCTGCGTGACCTCTGCCTGACCGGCCCTGCCGGGTGTCGGAGCATCTCCGAGAAGAGCTCCCGTCAGGATTTGCCGGGCTCAGCCGACGGCCGGCACCGGCGTCGCGTGCGCGTCCCGGCCGGACTGCCCGTCCGCGACGAAGGCCCGCCACAGGGCGGCGTACGCGCCGTCCCGACACAGCAGTTCGTCGTGCGTACCGTCCTCGACCACCCGGCCCCGGTCCAGGACCACGACCCGGTCGGCGCGCTGAGCGGTCGTCAGGCGGTGGGCGATGACCAGGGTCGTCCGCCCGCCACTCAGCCGTTCTGCCGCGTTGTTGACCGCGGCCTCGGTGGCGAGGTCGAGTGCGGCGGTGGCCTCGTCGAGAAGCAGTACGTCCGGGTCGACCAGTTCGGCTCGGGCGAGCGCGATCAGCTGGCGCTGCCCGGCGGAGAGGTTCCGGCCCCGGGCGGTCACCTCGTGGTCGTAGCCGCCGGACAACTCGGTGATCATCTCGTGTGCGCCGACCGCTCGCGCCGCCGCTTCCACTTCGGCGTCACCGGCGGTGGTCCGGCCGTACGCGATGGCCTCACGTACCGTCCCCGCGAAGAGGTACGCCTCCTGCGGGACGACTCCGAGCCGGTGCCGGTACTGCGCGAGGTCGTACCGGGTGATGTCGGTGCCGTCGATCCGGACGGTGCCGCCGGTCGCGTCGTAGAACCGGGCGACCAGCTTGACCAGCGTGGACTTCCCCGCGCCCGTCTCGCCGACCAGAGCCACGGTCTGCCCGGCCGGGATGTGCAGGTCGATGGCCGACAGGACGTCAGAACTCCCCTCGCCGCCACCGTTGTAGGCAAAGCTGACGTTCTCGAAGCGGATCTCGCCGCGCAGCTTCCTCACCGGCAAGGGGTGTTCGGCATCGGGGGTACTGGTCGGTGTCCGCAGCAGGTCCCGGATCCGGCCGAGGCCGACGGACGCCTGCTGGTAACCGTCGAAGATCTGCGAGAGCTGGTTGACCGGGGCGAAGAAGAGGTCGATGTACAGCAGGTACGCGACCAGCGCACCGATGGTGAGCGTGCCCGTGTCCACCCGGGAGGCCCCCACGATCAGGACCAGGGCGGCGGCCACGCTGGACAGGAACTGCACGAACGGGAAGTACAGCGAGATGTACAGCTGCGCCCGGGCCCGCGCATCGCGGTACTCCAGCCCGCGTGCCACGAACCGCATCGTGTTGATGTCCTGCCGACGGAACGCCTGGACGATCCGCATACCGGCCACGTTCTCCTGGAGGTCCGCGTTGACCGTGCTGATCAGGTCCCGCGAGATCTGGTACTGCGCGGTCGACTTGCGGCGGAACACGATGGTCGCGACGACCAGCAGTGGGAGCACCGTGAACACGACCAGGGCCAGGCCCGCGTCGATGATCAGTAGCGCGACCAAGATCCCGAAGAAGGTGAGCACGCTGATCACGGCGGTGACGACGCCGGTCTGCAGGAAGCTGGAGATGGAGTCCACGTCGGTGGTCATCCGCGTCATGATCTTGCCGGACAGCTCGCGCTCGTAGTAGTCCAGACCGAGCCGGTTCAGGTGAGCGAAGATCTTGAGCCGCAGGGTGTAGAGGACGCGCTCCCCGGTCCGTCCGCTGACTCTGGTCTCCGCGCTCTGGACCAGCCAGTCGAACAGGACGACCACGAGCGCAGCCAGCGCGGCCGCCGCCACCCCGGTCATCGCGGCCCTGCTGACACCGTTGTCGATGCCGTGCCGGATCAGTACCGGGAGGACGAGCCCGGCGGCGGCGTCCAGGGCGACCAGCAGCAGTGCCAGTGCCAGTGGACGGCGGAAGGGCGCCAGCAGACGGCGGAGGCTGAAGTCGGGATCGCCCGCCTCGGCGGCGGGGACCGGGATGTCCGGGGTGTCGGTGGCGGGCGGCAGCACGGCCACCTTGGCGAGCAGTTCCGGCGACGCCGCCTTGTCCTGCCTGCTCTGCGTGCTCCGGCTCTGCGTGCCCGCCGTGTCCTGCGGCTCCTGCCGGTGCGGCGCGCCGTCAGCGGGAGCGGCGGCAGGACTGGCGGCCGGACCGGTGGCCGGACCGGTGGCGGCCGGACCGGTGGCGGGCTGTCCGGCAGTGGGTTGTCCGGTCGCGGCACCGGCGCCGAGGGCGGCGGTGCCGAAGTCGGTGATCAGCGCTCGGTACTGGGGACATCGGCGTTCGAGTTCCTCGTGACTGCCTATGTCGATCAGACGGCCTCGGTCCAGGACGGCTATCCGGTCGGCGAGGTGCAGCGTGGACCTGCGGTGGGCGATGAGGAGCGTGGTCCGGCCGGCCATCACGCTGCGCAGCGCCTCGTGGATCTCCGCCTCGATCTGCGGATCCACTGCGGAGGTCGCGTCGTCCAGCAACAGCAGCCGCGGGTCGCTCAGGATCGCGCGTGCGAGGGCTATGCGCTGGCGCTGGCCGCCCGACAGGGTGAGTCCCTGCTCGCCGACCTTGGTGTCATAGCCGTCGGGGAGCCCACGGATGAAGCCGTCGGCCTGCGCGGCCCGGGCTGCCGCCTCGATCTGATCGTCGGTCGCATCAGGGCGGCCGTAGGCGATGTTGACCCGGACGCTGTCGGAGAAGAGGAAGCTGTCCTCGGGGACGATGCCCACGGCACCCCGCACCGAGTCGAGGGTGAGATCGCGCAGGTCGTGACCGTACAGCCGGACGCTGCCCGCAGTCGGGTCGTAGAACCTGGGTACGAGCTGCGCGACCGTCGACTTGCCCGAACCGGAGGCACCGATCAGCGCCAGGGTCTCCCCCTCGGCCAGTTCGAGACTCAGCTGCCTGAGGACGAGCCCACCACCGAGCCCACCACCGAACTCGTCACCGAACTCGTCACTGAACTCGCCACCGAGCTCACCGTCCTGCGAACCGCCGAAGCCGAAGTCCACCCGGTCGAACTGGAGCGCGGGTGCGCCCGGGACGGCGGACACCGGAGCCGTCGCGGTGCCTGCGGCCGAGGCATCGGTGCGAGCACGGTCACTACGGTCGCTGCGGTGCTGGTCCGTGGCGGACAGGACCAGGCCTGCCGCGTCCGGACGCTCCTGCACCACCGGCTGCTGGTCGACCAGCTGGAGTACCCGCTCCACACCGGCGCGTGCCTGCTGGCCGACGGTGATCAGCATGGTGAGCATCCGGACCGGGCTGGTCATCTGCGCCAGATAGGCGGAGAAGGCCACGAAGGTGCCGAGCGAGATCTGACCCCGGACGGCGAGCCAGCCGCCGAGTGCGAGCACGGCGACCTGCCCGAGCGCCGGAACGGCCTGCATCGCCGGGGTGTAGCGGCTGTTGAGCCGGATCGAACGGAGCCGCGCGCCGTAGAGGCTGCGCGATGCCCCCTCCAGCTTGGCGCGCTCCTGCGCCTCCTGGCCGAAGCCCTTGACCACGCGGACGCCACCGATGGCTCCGTCCACCACGCCGGCGACGGCCGCCGCCTCCTGCTGCGCCGCCCAGGTGGCGGGGAACAGCCGCTTGCGGCTGAGGGTCGCGATCCACCACAGCAGCGGGCCCATGACCAGGGCGACCAGAGTGAGCGGCGGGGAGAGCCAGAGCATCACCAGCACGGACATCCCGAACATCAGGAAGTTGCCCGTCATCATCGGCAGCATGGACAGCAGGCCGTTGATCAGCTGGAGGTCGGAGGTGGCCCGTCCGACCACCTGGCCGGTGTCGAGTGAGTCCTGGCGGGCGCCATCCAGCCTGGTGAGGGATCGGAAGAGGTCGGTCCGCAGGTCATGCTGCACGTCCAGCGCGAGCTGACCGCCGTAGTAGCGGCGGATCTGGGTGCAGAGAAAGACGAGGACTGCCGCCAGCAGCAGCACGGCTGCCCAGGGCGCGAGCGACCGCGTGTGGGCGGTGATCACGTCGTCGATGATCAACTTGGTGATCAGCGGGACGACGGCCGTGATGGCCATGCCCACCAGCGACGCCCCGAAGGACAGCAGTACGTTCCTGCGGTAGCGCCAGCAGTAGCGCGAAAGTCTGGTGAGCCAGCCCGGCTCGGCCGGTGGCTCGGGAGTGGCTTCGACCGGCGCATGGGGGGCGTGCGCCGACCGGGGGAATGCCGAGCTTGTGCCGGACAGGTCTCGGTCGCCGGTACCGCCTGGCGAAAGCTCCGCTGTGGATCCGTGAGTCTCAGGCATATTTAGGGATACTAACCATTCGGTCGGGCCGGAGTCCATCGAGATTCGACAGGTCTACAGAGACTCGAACAGCACGCGACCGAGCCTGCTTCCCGTCTCCCACCAGGGTGGACAAGTCGGCGACCACACCGCACCGGCCGAGCTGCCCGAGACGGGACCTCCGATGGTCCTAGGACCGACCGGCGAACGGCGGGCCCGCGCGGCCGGCCTCGCAGGGTCCGATCCGCCGGGGTCCGATCAGACGAGGTCCGATCCGACGGGGCCCGATCCACTACGGCCATGGCCCGATCAGGCGGATACCTCGGCAGCAGCGGCTGCGGCAGCGAACGCCCCCTGCGCCAGGCTGTGCAGCAGCGCCGCCATGCCGTCCCGGGCCAGGCCGGGCCCCTCGCCCTGCGCCTTCTGCGGACCGGCACTGTGCGGGGTCGAGTTGAGCAGGCCGAAGACCGCATGGACGGCCGTCCGGGCGATCTGCTCGGCGCCGGGCTTGGCGAGTGCGGGGAAGGCCTCACGGACCACGTCGACCCAGAGCTCGACATAGCCCCGCTGGAGGCGTCGCACGCGCCGCCGGTCCTCCTCCTTGAGGTGGAGCAGTTCGCGGTCGTGCAGGATGATCAAGTCCCGATCGTCCAGCGCGAAGTCCACATGCCCGCTGATCAGGGCGTCGAGCGCACCTGTCGCGTCCAGCGCATCACCGGCCCGGCGACGGCCCTCGTCCAGCAGGCGCTCGCTGATGCCGACCAGGAGATCGGCGAGCATCGCGTCCTTGCCCGAGAAGTGGCGGTAGAGACCGGGGCCGCTGATGCCGACCGCCTTGCCGATCTCATCGACGCCGACACCGAGAAAGCCGCGGGCCGCGAAGAGCCGCGCCGCCTCCTTCCGGATCTGGTCGCGGCGTGAGAGCGCGGGGGAAGCCTGGGCGTTCGACATGACGTCCATCGTAGACAGTGGGGTTATCGGCGGTTAACCTGGGCGCAGGAGTTAACGCTCATTAACAAGGCGGCGGACTCACCTGTCCGCCTGCCCACCTGGCTCCGAGGGCAAGGGAGCTCCTGGGATGGTCTTCTCAACCGTCGGTTCGGCCGCCGCCCCACCAGCAGGCACGGCTCCGGGACCGTTCATCGGCGAGGGTCCGTACGAGACCAGCGCCTCAGCGGCCTCGGCCGCACCGGCTCCCCGGCTGGAGAGCGCGGTGGACGCCGGATCGGCGGCCTACCGTTCGAACACCGCCGCGCACCAGGCCCTGGTGGCCGAGCTGCGGGAGAAACTCGCGGCCGCCGCGCTCGGCGGCGGGGCCAAGGCCCGCGCCCGGCACACCTCCCGGGGCAAGCTGCTGCCGCGCGACCGGGTGGACACCCTGCTCGACCCGGCCTCCCCGTTCCTGGAGCTGGGCCCACTGGCGGCCGACGGGCTGTACGACGGCGCCGCCCCTGCGGCCGGCGTGATCGCCGGGATCGGACGGGTAGCCGGCCGCGAGGTGGTGGTGGTCGCCAACGACGCCACCGTCAAGGGCGGCACGTACTACCCGATGACGGTGAAGAAACACCTCCGGGCCCAGGAGGTCGCACTGGAGAACCGCCTCCCCTGTATCTACCTGGTGGACTCCGGTGGCGCCTTCCTCCCGATGCAGGACGAGGTCTTCCCTGACCGCGACCACTTCGGGCGGATCTTCTACAACCAGGCACGGCTCTCCGCAGCCGGGATCCCGCAGATCGCGGCGGTGCTCGGTTCGTGCACCGCAGGCGGTGCCTACGTCCCGGCGATGAGCGACCAGGCGGTGATCGTCCGCAACCAGGGCACCATCTTCCTCGGCGGTCCTCCGCTGGTGAAGGCGGCGACCGGCGAGGTCGTCACCGCCGAGGAGTTGGGCGGAGGCGAACTCCACTCCCGCACCTCGGGCGTGACGGACCATCTGGCCGAGGACGACGCCCATGCGCTGTCCATCGTCCGGACCATCGTCTCCGAACTCGGCGCCCGGCCCGGCAAGCCCTGGCCGCTGACGGCTGCGGAGCCACCCGCGGTGGACCCGGCGAGTCTCTACGGCGCAGTGCCCGTCGATCCCCGGACTCCGTACGACGTCCGCGAGGTGATCGCCCGGATCGTGGACGGCAGCCGGTTCGCCGAGTTCAAGGCGGAGTACGGCGCCACGTTGGTCACCGGCTTCGCCCGGATCCACGGCCACCCGGTCGGGATCGTCGCCAACAACGGCGTGCTGTTCGCCGAATCCGCCCTCAAGGGGGCCCACTTCATCGAACTGTGCGACCAGCGCGGCATCCCCCTTCTCTTCCTGCAGAACATCACCGGCTTCATGGTCGGGCGGCAGTACGAGGCGGGTGGCATCGCCAAGCACGGCGCCAAGATGGTCACGGCCGTCGCCTGCACCCGGGTGCCGAAGCTGACGGTGGTGATCGGCGGCTCGTACGGTGCGGGCAACTACTCGATGTGCGGCCGGGCTTACTCACCTCGCTTCCTCTGGATGTGGCCCGGGGCGAAGATCTCGGTCATGGGCGGCGAGCAGGCGGCCTCCGTCCTGGCCACCGTGCGCCGCGACCAGTTGGAGGCGCAGGGCGAGGAGTGGCCCGCCGAGGCGGAGGAGCAGTTCAAGCGGCCCGTGCGGGAGCAGTACGAACGGCAGGGCAACGCCTACTACTCGACGGCCCGGCTCTGGGACGACGGCGTGATCGACCCGATGGACACCCGCACCGTGCTCGGTCTCGCCCTCACCGCCTGCGCCAACGCACCGCTCGCGGAGCCCAGGCCGTACGGCGTCTTCCGCATGTGAGCCACGGGCCCCCGGCCCAACCCGCTCGCCCTGCCGTCGGCCCGGCCGCTTCCGGCCCCACCCCACGGTTTCCCTCGACCCGGAGGAACACCTCCCATGTTCGACACAGTTCTGGTCGCCAACCGAGGCGAGATCGCGGTACGGGTGATCCGTACCCTCCGGAAGCTCGGTATCCGCTCGGTCGCCGTCTTCAGCGACGCCGACGCCGACGCTCTGCACGTCCGCGAGGCCGATGTCGCGGTCCGGCTCGGCCCGGCCGGGCACAGCGACAGCTCGGCGATCGAGACCTACCTGCGGACGGACCAGATCCTGGCGGCCGCCCGCCGCACCGGGGCCCAGGCCGTCCACCCCGGATACGGCTTCCTGGCCGAGAACGCGGCCTTCGCCCGCGCCTGCGCGGAGGCCGGACTGGCCTTCGTCGGACCGCCGCCCACGGCTGTGGAGCTGATGGGCGACAAGATCAACGCCAAGGAGGCCGTCCGCGCCGCCGGGGTACCCGTCGTCCCCGGGAGCCAGGGCGGCAACCCGACCGATGCCGAACTCACCACGGCCGCCGCCGAGATCGGCTACCCAGTACTGCTCAAGCCGTCCGCCGGTGGCGGCGGCAAGGGCATGCGGCTGGTCCGCGACCCGGCCGACCTGCCCGCGGAACTGGCCGCCGCCCGCCGGGTCGCCCGTACCGCCTTCGGCGACGACACCCTGCTGGTCGAACGCTGGGTGGACCGCCCGAGGCACATCGAAGTCCAGGTCCTGGCCGACACCCACGGCCGGACCGTCCACCTCGGCGAACGCGAGTGCAGCCTGCAGCGCCGCCATCAGAAGTTGATCGAAGAGGCACCCTCCGTCCTGCTCAACCCCGAGACCCGGGCCGCCATGGGCGCCGCAGCCGTCCGGGCCGCCGAGGCCTGCGGTTACACCGGTGCCGGCACCGTGGAGTTCATCGTGCCGGGCGTGGACCCCGACGGGCCGGCGCCCGAAGGTGTCCTCGACTTCTTCTTCATGGAGATGAACACCCGCCTCCAGGTGGAACACCCCGTCACCGAACTGGCCATCGCCGTCAGCCCCGGCAGCGGCACCGACACCGACACCGACACCGACAGCGGAAGCGGCTACGGCACTGGCCGACCTGAGCGGCTCGACCTGGTGGAGTGGCAGCTCCGAGTCGCCGCAGGCGAACCTCTGACGTTCAGTCAGCCGGACGTCTCCTTCCTGGGCCACGCCATCGAGGCCCGCATCTGTGCCGAGGACCCGGAGCGGGACTTCCTGCCCACCGGTGGACGGATCCTGCTGCTGGACGAGCCGCGCGGACCCGGCATCCGCGTCGACTCCGGCGTCGGCCCGGGCGCCGACATCGGCAGCCTCTACGACCCCATGCTGGCGAAGGTCATCGCGTACGGGCCCGACCGCCCGACCGCTCTGCGCCGCCTCCGGGCCGCGCTCGCCGAGACCCGGATTCTCGGGGTGACCACCAACACCGGCTACCTGCGTCGGCTGCTCGCCCACCCCGACGTCGCAGCCGGACGACTGGACACCGGCCTGGTCGAACGCACCGCCGAGCAGCACCCCGAGCTGCTCGCCTCCCCGTACACGGCGCAGTCGCGCGAGCCGGACGAAACGTCACCAACGGTGCAGGCAACGGGAACTGGCAGGATCACTGATGGTGAGCCTCCTTCCGTAGCGGCTTTCTCTCCACGCGGCACCGCAATCGCATCCCCCATGGAGACGCTCTACTACGCAGCCGCGCTGACCCGGCATCTGGGCCTGGCCCCCACCGTCGCCCCCAACGGCTGGACCGACCCGTTCTCCGTGCCGTCCGGCTGGCGCCTCGGCGGCGAAGGCGCCTGGACCACCCACCGGCTCCGTCTCCCGGGGCACGACCCCGTCTCCGTTCTCGTCCGCCCCGTCGCCGATCGCAACGTATCGGACACCACTGACAAGTCCACGGACACCACTCCTGACCTGCACATCCGCATCGGCGAGGGCCCCATCAGGCTCGCCCGCGCGACCCGGGCGGCCGGCCGGGTGCACCTCACCGTCGACGGCTTGCAGAGCACCTTCGCACACACCACCGACAACAGCCCCGGCGGCGCATCGGGCCCGGTCACCTGGCTGGGCATCGACGGCGACGCCTGGGCGCTCCACCCGTACGACCCGGTCGCCGACCGGAGCTCCGCGGCCGCCGCCCACCACGGCGGGCTCACCGCCCCCATGCCGGGCACCGTGACGGTGGTCAAGGTCGCCGTGGGCGAGCAGGTCAGGCGCGGCCAGCCGCTCCTGGTCCTGGAAGCCATGAAGATGGAGCACGTGATCGCCGCGCCGCACGACGGCACGGTCAGCGAGCTGCGCGCCGCCGCCGGCACCACGGTCGCCATGGAGGAGCTGCTGGCCGTGGTGACGCCCGGACAGGAACAGTCCGGACAAGAGCCACCGGCCCAGACCTCAGCCCAGGCCCGGTCGGCCCGGGCCGCATCCGTCGAGGTGACCTCATGACCACCGCCCCCACCGCCCCCACCTCTTCCGACGGGCCGTCCGGCGTCCGCGACCCCGACGCCGTCGACCTCGGCCTGCCCGACGCCGTACCGGACCCGGCGCTGCCCACTCGGGTACGCATCCACGAGGTGGGGCCGCGCGACGGACTGCAGAACGAGAAGTCGGCCGTGCCCGTCGAGGTGAAGGCCGAGTTCATCGAACGGCTCGCCGCCGCGGGGCTGGCCACCGTCGAGGCGACCAGTTTCGTCCACCCCAAGTGGGTGCCCCAGCTGGCCGACGCCGAGGAGCTGATGCCGCGGCTGGCCCGGCTGCCGGAGCGCCATCCGGGCCTCCGGCTGCCCGTCCTGGTCCCGAACGAGCGCGGACTCGACCGCGCCCTCGCTCATCACGCCACCGACATCGCGGTCTTCGCCAGCGCCACCGAGACCTTCGCCCGGCGGAACCTCAACCGCTCGGCCGACGAGGCCATGGAGATGTTCCGACCGGTCGTCGGGCGGGCCGCCGAGGCAGGCGTCCCGACTCGCGGCTACCTCTCGATGTGCTTCGGCGACCCCTGGGAGGGGCCGGTCCCGCAGTCGCAGGTGATCGACTTCGGTCTGCGACTGCTCGACCTGGGCTGCACCGAACTGAGCCTCGGCGACACCATCGGCGTGGCCACCCCCGGGCAGGTCACCGCACTGCTCCAGGGCTTCACGCGCGCCGGAGTGCCCATCGAACGGATCGCCGTCCACTTCCACGACACGTACGGACAGGCGCTGGCCAACACCCTGGCCGCACTGCGCAGCGGGGTGAGCACCGTGGACGCCTCCGCCGGCGGACTCGGCGGCTGCCCGTACGCCAAGAGCGCGACCGGCAACCTCGCCACCGAGGACCTGGTCTGGATGCTGCACGGACTCGGCATCGAAACCGGTGTCGATCTGCGCGCCCTGGTCGCGACCAGCGGCTGGATGGCGCGGCAGCTCGGCCGGCCGAGCCCGTCCCGGGCTGTCCAGGCCCTGTTCCACCAGTCGGCCTGACCGCCCCGGGCCGCGCTCAGCCCCGCGGACCACCGGCCTCTGCGGCCACCACACCGTCGACACCGTCGGCCTTCCGAGCTGCGACCCAGGAGGATCACCATGCTCGACCACCGTCTCGACCACGAGTACGAGGACTTGCGGCGCACCGTCGCGGAGTTCGCCCAGGATGTCGTCGCCCCGAAGATCGGGGAGTTCTACGAGCAGGGGGAGTTCCCTTACGAGATCGTCCGCGAGATGGGGCGGATGGGTCTCTTCGGCCTTCCGTTCCCCGAGGAGTACGGGGGCATGGGCGGGGACTACTTCGCACTCTGCCTCGCCCTTGAGGAGCTGGCCCGCGTGGACTCCTCGGTGGCCATCACCCTGGAGGCGGCGGTCTCGCTGGGTGCGATGCCGATCTACCGCTTCGGCACCGAGGAGCAGAAGCGCGAGTGGCTGCCCCGGCTGACCTCCGGCGAGCTGCTCGGGGCCTTCGGGCTGACCGAGCCGGAGGGCGGTTCGGACGCTGGTGCCACGCGGACCACCGCGCGCTTCGACGAGGCCACCAACGAGTGGGTGATCAACGGTACGAAGTGCTTCATCACCAACTCCGGCACGGAGATCACGGGCCTGGTCACCGTGACCGCCCTGACCGAACCGATCGCTCGTTCGAGTGAAGATGGCTCGCAACTCTCGCCAACCCGTGAGATCTCCTCCATCATCGTGCCCACCGGAACGCCGGGATTCACGGTCTCGAAGAAATACTCCAAGGTCGGGTGGAACGCCTCCGACACCCGCGAACTGTCCTTCACCGAATGCCGAGTCCCCGCAGTCAATCTGCTGGGCACGCGTGGCCGCGGCTACGCACAGTTCCTGCGGATCCTCGACGAAGGCCGCATCGCCATCGCAGCCCTGGCCACCGGCCTGGCCCAGGGATGCGTCGACCAGTCACTCCTCTACGCCGGTACGCGCCGGGCCTTCGGCCGGCCCATCGGCGCCAACCAGGCCATCCAGTTCAAGCTCGCCGACATGGAGATGCGCGCCCACACCTCCCGCCTGGCCTGGCGGGACGCCGCCTCCCGGCTGCTGCACGCCGAGCCCTTCAAGAAGGAGGCGGCGATCGCCAAGCTCTACTCCTCCGAAGCCGCCGTCGACAACGCGCGGGAGGCCACGCAGATCCACGGCGGGTACGGCTTCATGAACGAGTTCCCGGTCGCGCGGTTCTGGCGCGACTGCAAGATCCTTGAGATCGGCGAGGGCACCTCCGAGGTGCAGCGGATGCTGATCGCAAGGGAGTTGGGCGTTACTTCCTGACACAGCACCGCTTCAGCGCCGCACCGCTGTACCTCTTCAACACTGCATCTCTTCACCGCAGCAGCTCCGGTAGCCCGGCCCCGGGCTACCGGAGGGCAGCTGCGCCCGCATCAGCGCGGGCGGCAGCAGACAGGCACGCACAGGCAGCAACGACAAAACCAACGCCGACGCTGACACCTGGTCAAGGAATGACGATCACGGGCCTGTTGGCCCGCCTGGCCAGTCGTCCGGACACCGAACCGAAGAGCTTGCCGAGCAGCCCGTGGGTGCTTCCCACCACGATCGCGTCGGCGGCGTACTCACGGCCGACCTCCTCGATCTCGTGGCAGATGTCCCCGCCGCGCTCCACCAGGATCCAGGGCACTCCAGCGAGGTAGTCGGCGCACGCCAGTTCAAGGCCGAGGATCTCCGTGCGGTGGTCCGGGAGGTCCACGAAGACGGGAGGCTCACAGCCGGCCCAGACCGTGGTCGGCAGACGGTTGGCGACATGGACGATCACCAGCCCGCACTGGGAGCGGCGCGCCATGCCGACCGCGTACGCGAGCGCGCGCTCGCTGGAGAGCGAGCCGTCGAAGCCGACTACTACGCCGTGCTGGAAGACCGGGTCGCAGGCTCGCGCAGCCTGCTCCTGGAGGGCCGGATCACCGGCACTGCCCGCACCTCCGACTCGGCCCGGTCGGCCGACCGGCACTCCGGTGCCGTCCGTCACCGCGTCCTCCATCCGCTCCCCCCGCTGTTCGCCCTTTCGCTGCCGCGGTTTGGGCCAGCCCCGGCGAACGACATCGCGGGCGAAGACGGCCAAGGCGCGGCGACCACCTGGCCCTGCGGGCGCGGTAGCTTCCGGGAACTCATCCAGCGGCCGCGCGGCGACATCTGCCTCAGCAGACCTGGGGGACTCAAAACCAGCCATGGCTCAAGGCTCTTCGAGTGGGGTGGGCCGACAGGAAAGGACGTGGCTGTCCAGGCAACAGGCCTGCCCATGACACCGATTCGGTCTCCGGAGAGCAGCACCGATTGTGACCTGTTCCTTTCAGAGTACGACGGGTCCGAGGCCCGGCCCAGCAGCCGAGCCCCAAAACGACGACGATCCCGCTAACGGGCGATGCGTGCGCCGACTTTCCGCGCCCCCGACCGACGGCCTCACGCCCGCCGAGAAGGAGGTTCCCTGGAGCTTCGCCGAGGAGGCGCGCTGACGCAACAGGGCCACCACACAACGTGACCCGACTGTCATCGAGCATCTCCGCCACTCCGGCGAATCCGGGGACCCCGGGGGCTCCGGACCGGTCGATCGTCCGTACTGCCCCTTGAGTCCCAGCTGTCCCGTTGATCCGTGACGCTCCGGTTTCAGCCAATTACATCCGGTTCGGGCCTACGTCTGGCAATTGCCTGATGCATACCCCGGCGCACTGGCAGCATGCAGCGCATGCCGCTGCTCTTGTTCGACCTCGACAACACCCTGCTGCCCAGGGACGCCGCATTCCGGGCCTGGGCCCAAGACTTCCTCGACGAACACCGACTCCCGGCCGGTGACCTGAGCTGGTTCGCCGCCATCGACGGCGGCGGCTATGTGCCGCGCAGCACCGTCCTGGGCGCGGCCAAGCGCCGTTACGGACTCGACCACTCCCTCGAATTCCTCCTCGCGCACTACCGCCGAGGCATCAACTCCCACATCCACTGCCCTGCGGCGCACATCCAGGCACTGCACTCCGCCAGGGCGGCCGGCTGGACACTCGGTATCGTCAGCAACGGCAACACCCGGGCGCAGTTGGAGAAGATCCGCCGCACCGGCCTCGCTCCCCTGGTGGACGGGTGGGTGATCTCCGAGGAAGCCCGCTGTGTGAAGCCCGATCCGCAGATCTTCGAGATCGCCGCCGAGCGCTGCGGCGTCCCGCCGACCCACGAATGGACCTCCCACACCTGGATGGTCGGCGATCACGCCCCCGCCGACATCGCGGGGGCCGAGGTGACCGGACTGCGCAGCGTCTGGCTGCACCACGGCCGCCCCTGGGCCGAGGACGGCTACCGCCCCACGCTCAGCGCGGCCGGTCTCCCCGAGGCGGTCGGGCTGGTCCTGACGGCACGCAACGCCCCCGGCTCCCGACCCCACCAACGGCCGGGCAGCCGGGGGACGTTCGCCACCCCCGCCTCAAGCCTCGCCCCACGCACGTCGGTTGCCGACGGACGGCATCCCGTCAGCGCCGCCGCTGCGTCGTTCCCGCAGCAGTACGCCACCCTCTCCACGGCCCGACCGGCCGCCCCCACCGGCTGAACGGGTGTCATGGCCGGACTCGGGCCAGGGCACTGCGGCGTGACCGCAGCCGACCGGTCAGGGTCGCTGCGGACGCCACCAGCGGGTCAGGCCCTGTTCGGTGAAGCCGAGTCGGCGGTACAGGGGTTCGCCGAGCAGAGTCGCGGTCAGTGCGGCGACCCGCCCCGGATTGGCCTCCAAGGCGTGCGAGAGCACGGCGCGAGCGAGCCCCCTCGACCGGTAGTCCGGCAGAGTGGCAACCCAGTAGACGCCCACCGTCTCGCCGTTGTCGTAGGTCACACAGGCAGCAGCGGGCCGCCCGTCCACCCCGTCCGCCCCCGCCGCCGCATCCGCCGCATCCGCCGCATGCACCGTGTCCGCCCCGTCCGCCGCGTCCACTCGGGCGAGCCAGGCACGGAAGCCCGGCAGTTCGAGCAGCCCCGGCGGCAGCAGCCCACCCCGGGTCCAGGGCTGCCTCGCCGCCACCGGGAACCCGTCGACCACCACCTGTTCCACCTCGGCCAGCCCATCGGCGTCCACCGCCTCACCGACCGTCAGAACGGCTTCACCACCCGGAGCCGGCCCTCCCGCCCGCGCGGGCCCAGCGCCCCGACCTGACACAGTATTCGCCAGAAACCCAGCCCGGCGGGAGAGCCGCGGTCCGACACCGCATCGGGCTCGCGGGTCATCACCGGCATGATCAGCGAGGGTTCACCGGCGAGGTCGGCGAGGTCGGCGAGGTCCAGCTTCCCGTACGGATCCTCCAGGCAGAAATGTGTCGTCCCCCAGGTGCGGAAAAGAGCGCTGATCTCCGCAGTCAGCGCCACCGGATCCGGATATCGACGGGTGATCACCACACGATGGTCGTCGGTCGCGTCCCGGGCGCAGCGGACGGCGGTCCAGCCGGGGCGCCGGAGGTGTTCCCACCCGTGGACCTGCGCCTGGGCGAGCCAGAACGCGGCAGCGTTGTCGTTGGCCTGTTCGAGCCTGCCTCGTATCTCCGTATGCGGTTCCATGGACCGACCCTAATCACGCACCGCCAGGACTGGGTCGAGCCCCTGGCAACTGGGGAAGCGACCGCGCAACAGGCTCGTAGCGGCGCACGGCGGCAGGCTGCGCGCCCCTTTCGTGAACCGCCTGTTTTCGGTCAATCTCCGCCCACCCCCTACCCGTTGGACAAAGCCGCAGCCCAGACCGCTCGGAGCCGGGCGGCCCACCCCGATCCCCTCGGACGGGTCGTGCGACAACAAGCCACCGTTCCCCCTGCCCCCTTCCCAGAGGGGTCGCGGGATGCCACGCTTCGTGATCGAATGCATCACGCCAAATTGCCATGTCGACATAGCGTCGGATGGTGAACTTGTCACAACGGCAACGGTCCACCCAGTAGATTCGATCTTGGCGAACAGTGCGGCACCACCACACCACACCACCGAGGGGGCTGGAGCGCCTTGAGCAGGGTGAGCAGGAGCGACGTGGGTCCTGACGGCGGCCAGTCGCCGATCGGCCGCACGGGCCGGGCCGCCAGAAGCGGCGTGCCCGCACAGCCGCCGATGCCGGCCCCGGCGGCCAGACTGCCCCGTGTGCCGCAGGCAGGCCCGCACAGCTCCCACGCGCACGCTACCCATTCTGCCAACGCCCCCCAGCCCGCGAAGCCGTACTACGGCGCGCAGGGCCCGCTCGCGTCCCGCCCGGGTGCCGCGTCGACTGCCAACCTTCCGGCAGGACAGGCAGGTTACCCGGCGTCGGCGTCCTCGTACGCAACCACAGGGCCGGCCACCGAGATGGTGTCGACTGACAGCCGGTCATTCGTGGCGGTCACCCCCGGCGCCGGTCAGCTCTCCGCCCAGCACGGATCGGCAGTCGCCGCAACGGCCTCAGCCGGCACTGCGGCAGCCACGGTCGGCGCTGCTGCGGCTGCCACGGCAGCGGCCGCAGCAGCCGGGTCCACGGGTTCCTCGGCGCCCGTACTGGCCGCCATGCCAAGGAAACTGTCGGGCCGTCGGCGGCGCGAGACGGTCGCCGTACTGATCTTCGGTGGCGCTCCGATCTTCGAGAGCTCGATCCCGCTCTCGGTCTTCGGCGTCGACCGCCAGGACGCCGGTGTCCCCCGATACCGCCTGCTGGTCTGTGCGGGCGAGGAAGGCCCGCTCGCCACCACCGGCGGGCTGACCCTCACCGCCCCGTACGGTCTGGAGGCGCTCTCCCGCGCCGGGACGATCGTCGTACCGGCCTGGCGCTCGATCTCACAGCCGCCCCCGGTCGAGGCGATCGCCGCCCTGCGCAAGGCGCACCACGAGGGGGCTCGGATCATCGGGCTCTGCACGGGCGCTTTCGTGCTCGCGGCGGCGGGGCTGCTGGACGGCCGTCCGGCCACCACCCACTGGATGTACGCACCGACGCTGGCCAAGCGCTACCCGCGCGTCCACGTCGATCCGCGCGAACTCTTCGTCGACGACGGCGATGTGCTCACCTCCGCCGGTACGGCCGCCGGAATCGACCTCTGTCTCCATGTCGTCCGTACCGACCACGGAGCGGAGGCGGCCAACGCGCTGGCCCGTCGGCTGGTGGTGCCGAGCCGGCGCAGTGGCGGCGGTCAGGCCCAGTACATCGACCAGTCATTACCTGAGGAGATCGGCAACGACCCGCTCGCCGAGGTCGTGACCTGGGCGCTGGAGAACCTCAACCAGCAGTTCGACGTCGAGGTGCTCGCCGCCCGCGCCTATATGAGCCGTCGGACCTTCGACCGCCGCTTCCGTACGCTCACCGGCAGTGCGCCGCTGCAGTGGCTGATCACACAGCGGGTGCTCCAGGCCCAGCGGCTGCTGGAGACCTCGGAGCTGTCCGTGGACGATGTCGCGCGCCGCTGCGGCTTCCGCTCGCCGGTTGCTCTGCGGGGCCACTTCCGCCGCCAGTTGGGGGTCTCTCCGGCTGCGTACCGGACGAGCTACCGAGCCCGGCGGCCGGTTCCGGCGGCCACCGTCCCACCGCAGGGACATCCCGGTCAGGGGCACCCGGCGGACCGGCTGGCCGGCATGGCAGGCGCCGCCGCATTGCTCGGCACGGGCAGCGCGCTCGGCACGGCTCCCGGGCCGACGGGCACGCCAGGTCTCGGCGGGATTCCGGGGTCCCTTGGCGCTCCCGGGTCGGGCGCAGGAGCCGCGGGGGCCGGGTTCGGCGGTCCGACCGCTGCCGGTCCGGCCGGGCCTTCGGCGGTCGGCTCGGCGACAGGAGTACCGTCCGTGCACCAGTCACCGAACGCCCAGGCGTCCGGTTCGGCCGCATCCGCCACGGCCCCGCCACCCGGCAGGGGCCGGCTCCGTCCGATCATCCCGCCGCAGCCCGGGGCCGGCGCCGTCAGGCCGTCCAGGCCGGGCGAACGCCCGCTGGACCGGCCGGTGGACCGACCTGCGGAACGCACCGTTGAGCATGCGGTCGCGGAGGACGAGGTGCACGGGCGGCCCGCCGCCCGTGGGCTCGGCCAGGGCCACCGCGCCGACGGCACCGCACTCCCGGACGCCCACGCGACCGGTGCCCACCCGTCCGGTGCTCATCCGGCCGCTTCGCGGGCGACCACCTCGCGGACGACCGGCGGGCACACGGCCGCTCCTCACACCGCCGGTGGCCCGACGCAGGCCGACCGTCAGGGGGAGCGTCACGGGGATCCCGGCAAGGACCACGGTGCCGACCGGGTGGACGACACCGGCGGCGGGAGCACCGAGGCCGGCAGCGCGGCACGCCCGCCCGGGGCGGACCGTCAGCTGTCCGCCTCACGTGATCGCGCCGTAGGGTGAGGTGCGTGAATGACCGTTTGGTATGGATCGACTGTGAAATGACGGGGCTCGACCTCGACCGGGACGCACTGGTCGAGGTCGCCGCCCTGGTGACCGACTCCGAGCTGAACATCCTCGGCGACGGAGTGGACGTCATCATCCGCCCGCCCGCCGAGGCGCTCGCCAACATGCCCGAGATCGTGCGCACCATGCACACCTCCTCGGGGCTGCTGGACGAGCTGGAGCACGGCATGACGCTCGCCGAGGCCGAGGAGCGCGTCCTCGCGTACATCCGCGAGCACGTGCCGGAGGCCGGCAAGACCCCCCTGTGCGGAAACTCGGTCGCTACCGACCGGGGCTTCCTGGCTCGGGACATGCCCGCCCTCGAAGGCCACCTGCACTACCGGATCGTGGACGTCTCCTCGATCAAGGAGCTGGCCCGCCGCTGGTACCCGCGCGCCTACTACAACAGCCCGCAGAAGGGCGGCAGCCACCGGGCTCTCGCGGACATCCGCGAGAGCATCGCCGAACTCCGCTACTACCGCGAGGCCGTGTTCGTCGAACAGCCCGGGCCGGACACCGACGCCGCCCGCGCGATCGCCGCGAAGTACCAGCTGCCGACCACCTGACCCACACTCTGCCGCAGCCCGGGTCAGGGCCGGGACGGAGCCAGGTCGGAGCCGGGTCACGACCTGATCCGGAGCCGGACCGGAACCCTGGCGCGAGCACCCTCTCGGATCCTGTAGAGTTCTCTGTGTCGGAGCGGGAACGCGAAAGCGGGAAAGTGCCGGACAGATGGTGGGTGTAGCTCAGTTGGTAGAGCACCTGGTTGTGGTCCAGGTGGCCGCGGGTTCGAGTCCCGTCACTCACCCCAACAGCCTTGAGGGGCAGATCTCCTGGAGATCTGCCCCTCAAGGCTTTTCTGCGTTCCGGTCCTTGGCGCCCGCACCCTCTCCCACCTCGCGGTCCGGAAAGATTTCCGGCGCCCCTCCCCGAAGAAGCTACCCGCTAGTAACATCATCGCCATGACCACACCTTCGATCGGCCAGCTGCTCGACTCCACCGTCCCGATGGCCCGCACCCTCAAGCTCCAGTACCTGGAGACCACCCCCGAGCGGGCGGTCCTGCAGCTGCCGGACCAGCCGGAGTTCCACAACCACGTCGGCGGACCGCACGCCGGCGCGATGTTCACCCTGGCCGAGTCGGCGAGCGGCTGCATCGTGCTCGCGGCCTTCAGCGACCAGCTCTCGCGGGCCGTACCGCTCGCCGTGAACGCCGAGATCGCGTACAAGAAGCTGGCCATGGGCGTGGTCACCGCCACCGCCACGATCGGCCGCCCGATCGCCGACATCGTCGCCGAGCTGGACAAGGGCGAGCGCCCGGAGTTCCCGGTCACCGTCGAGATCACCCGGGCCGACGGCGCGGTGACCGGTGTGATGACCATCACCTGGACCCTGCGCCCCAACTCCTGACCCCAGGGGCTCCGCAGGGACCACGACGCCGGACCGTCGTACGGCGGGACCGCGCACGCGGACACACGCCTGCCCCGGGCTCAGTCGGCCCGGGCCAGGCTCCCCGCCCACGGACCGGCCGCACGGGCTCCATCGGCCCGCTGCACAGCCTCGGCAGCGCAGCCTTCCGAGGCATCTGAGCGGGAAGTACGCCGCCCTGGCGAAGCACCGTCAGATCGGCCGAAAACCGTGCCCGCAGGCGGCGGACACCTCCGACCGCGCGCGGCGCACCGGCAGATCGGCGCCTCGCAACGCACAAGCGCGTCCAGCCCGTCGGGCCACTGCCGGCACGCCACCGAGAGTTGCGGCGATGACGGAAAGTCACCGACTGCGTGACCTCATGCCCCGGGGACTCGTTCTCCCTTCACGTGCGAGCCAATCATGCGATCCCGGCGCAGCCGACAGCCGCCACAGTCCGGCCCGATGACCCCGGCCGCAGCGCGCGGCAGACCGGCGGACGGCTGCCCCGCCCCCGCGCCCTTGCCGTCGGCGGCGCCGTGCTCGCCCAAGTGTGGAGCCTGGGCCTGGGGGTGAGCAGCGCGTACGCGACGACGGCCGAGCCCGGCGCCGACCTGGTGAGCCGAACCGACACCCCCGCCCTGCTGGACACGCTGACCGGTACCGCCGCGCCGGTCCTGAAGCACTCGGCCGGGCCGGTCGAGCAGGTGCTCCAGGACCGGATCAGGGCAGGAGGGCTGCCGCTGCCGGGGCAGGCGACCACGGTGCCCGATGCCTTCGCGATCGCCGCCGTCCTGCTCCCCGGTGTCCCGCCGCAGGCGCGCGGGGACGGCGCTCCGCGCGCCTCACGTTCGGGCCCGGTCGGCGGCGAGGCGCGTTCCACCGCCGAGCCGGGCACGCCGGCCCGGTACGCCACCGACGCCGACCCGGCCTCCACCCCGACGCCCGACGCCCCCGGCGGCAACGCCACGAGCTCGGGTGCGGGTCCGGGGTCCGCCGCGAGCATCGGCAGGCCCGGCCGTGAGATGCACCCGGTGGCCGTACAGGTCCTGGATCCGACGCAGCCGCTGGCCGGGGACGGGACCGAGGACGGGCTCGCCCTCACCGCCGCCATCCCCGTGGAAGGGGACGGCGACCTCACCGCCGTACTGGTGCCGATCGCGGGCGGGATGCTGCTCACCGGCGCCGCGATGTACAAGCACCGCGGCCTGCCGCGCGGGCACTAGGACAGGCCGCCGGGGTCAGCGGAAGACGCCGGGCGGCGGGGCGGGGGACGGGGCGGCCGTGGCGTCGGTGGCCGGTGCGGCGCCGGCGGTGAAGTCGGCGAGCGACCGGCCGTGCTCGACCCGGCCGAGGTAGGAGTCGGAGGCCACTCGGCGGCCCAACTCGTCCAGCGGGAGCGGTTGCTGAGCCGCCGCGAGGATCAGGTTCCCGAAGCGCTTGCCGCGCAGTACCGCCGGATCGGCCACCAGGCAGACCTCCGGGAAGACCGCGCGGAGCGTCGCGACCTGGGAGCGGGCGAAGAGCAGGGCCGAACCGTCCGCGATGTTCACGGCGTACCGGCCGCCGGGTGCCAGTGCCCGTGCCGCCAGGGTGGCGAACTCGACGGTCGCGCAGTGGGCGGGCACCCGGGCTCCGGCGAAGACATCGGCGATGACCAGGTCCACGACGCCCTCGGGGGTGCGCTCCAGCACCGCGCGGGCATCGGCGCCACGGACCTTGATCTGCCAGCCGCGCTCCAACGGGAGTTCCGCGCGGACGAGTTCGGTCAGTGCGGCGTCGATCTCGGCGACCTGCTGGCGGGAACGGGGGCGGGTGGCGGCGACGTAGCGTGCCAGGGTGAGGGCGCCTCCGCCGAGGTGCAGCACGGTGACGGGCTTGCCGGGGGCGGCTGCCAGGTCGATCAGGTGGCCGAGCCTGCGCTGGTACTCGAAGCCCAGGTAGGTCGGGTCGGCGAGGTCCACCAGGGACTGCGGCGCACCGTCCACCAGCAGCGTCCAGCCCCGGGGGCGGTCGCGGTCGGGGACGAGTTCGGCCAGCCCGGAGTCGACCCGGCGGGCGAGCGGGCCCTGTGCGTGCGTACGCGCGCCGCTGGAGGGTCCGCCGGGTGCGGCGAGGGTCGGCTCGGTCTCGGTACGAGCCCTGCCGGCCCTGTTGCTGCGTCCCATGGCGACCATTATCGGCGACCGTCATCTCCGGGGCGACGGGCGGAACCGCAGCTCAACGCGGTCGGACAGCCTCGACAACCTCGGACGGCCCGCGATCGGACGGCCCCGGCAAGGTCGGGACGGCCCCGCGATCGGACGGCCTCAGAAAGGCCCGAGGCCGCCTGCGGTCAACGTGCAGGCGGCCTCGCAGAGTGCCGAGCGCAGTACCCACGCATCCGTGGGCCGGGCCACGCAGTCGGGCCCGGAGGGTGGCATCACCCAGCGCGGGTCGGTGGGTGGGTACAGCACGGCTCCCGGCGTACAACTGCTGCCCGGCAGGTGCCAGAGCTCGGACGTCCCGGCCGGCACGAGGAAGGAGATCGCGGAGCCGCCTGCGGCCTGGAGCACGACTCCGCAGGCTCGGCGGAGCCGCAGGATGTCGACCGTCTCCAACCCGTGCCGCATCGGGACGGTGACGGTGTCGTAACCGACCGGCTTGGGGGGCGGAGCGATCGCTCCGCCCCCTCCCGCGAACGACGAGAGCCCGCCCTCGACGCCTCGGGCACCTCCGCCTCTCCGGGCACCCTCGGCGCCGCGCGGACCGTCCGGCACCAGGGCGGGCACGAGGCCCTGGGCAACTCCGCCGGCGGCCGTCCGTCGGTACTGCGGCACTCCGATGGCCATGGCGGCCCTCCCGTCACCTCGTCAGGTCGGAAGCCGGGCCTCGCGGTCAAGTGGGGGGTACAGACCGGGGCTTCCAAGTATCAGGACAACGCGAAGAGTGCACCCAAGGCCACGGGGCCGCCTACAGCAAGCCATGGCATTTCATGGCAGAACTCGGCAATGCCGCCCGAATTATGGGGAATTGAGGGCAGATCATCCAGCAACTCACCGTATTCGCCACATAACTCCCGGTACTGTCATGGGCGCCCCGTTCGACACACGACGCCCAGAGGCAGTTCACCACACCAGACGCCCCCACCCGCACCCGACCACACCCGCCTGGCCGCACCCACCGGACTGCATCCACCGGACGACACCCACCCGACCAGCATCCACCCGACAGCCACAACCACAGCAGCCGCAACCCACAGCGAGATCCCCAGCACAAGCTCGGAGCGCAGATCATGGCAGCCAAGCGACCCGGCGAACCGCAGTCCACGCCGACTGCCGCCGTCACCCCCCATGCCGCCTCCCCCAACACCGTGATGCGGGGCCTGCGGGGCGACCGCTCCCCCGGGGAGTTCGCCACCGCGATCCGGCGGGCCGCCCGCGAGATCGGCGAGCACGTGTCCTGCGACGCCCGCTACGTGGGGCGGGTCGAGTCCGGTGAGATCCGCTGCCCCAACTACGCGTACGAGCGGGTCTTCCGGCACATGTGGCCCGACCGCTCACTGCAGGATCTCGGTTTCACCCCTCGCACGGCGGTCCGTCGCCGCACCGCCGGGAGGAGCGCGCCGCAACCGCCCGCCCCCGGGCAGGGCGGTCTGTTCCTGCTCACCGATTCGCACCATCCCGACGAGGAGAACGACGACGTGCGTCGCCGTACGTTCCTGAGCGGCGGCTCGACCGCCCTTGCGGTGGCGCTCGGCCTTGACCGGCCGGCCCACGCCGCAACCCCGGCGCCCGCGGCCCCGCTCACCACCCGACCAGCCTCCACCCAGCCGGAGTCGGTCCTCTCCGGGCTCGCCAGGCCCGAGCCCGCGCAGCCCGGGACCGCATACGCGGAGCCGGCCCAACCCGGCTCGCCCCAGCCCGGGTCGGCCCGGCAGGTGACCCAACTCCCGCTGCCGCGCAAGGTGGGGGCCGCCGAGGTGCAGGGGGTCGAGCAGGCCGTCCGGAACATCCGGCTGCTGGACGACGCCCACGGCGCGGACACCCTCTTCGAGCTGGCCGGCCAGTCACTGCGCAACGCGTACGTCCTGCTGAACGACGGCGAGTACAGCACCGCGACGGAACGCCGACTCCAGTCCGGGGCAGGCGAGTTGGCGATCTCGGTCGGCTGGCTGGCACACGACTCCAACCGGCTGACCGACGCCCGGTCGTTCTACTCCGAGGCACTCGCCACCGCCCGGATGGCCGACGATGCGGCGCTGGAGACCCATGTGTTCTGCAACAGCGCCTTCCTCGCCAGGGACGCCGGCCGGCCGCGCGAGGCGCTGCGCGCCGCGCAGGCGGGTCAGGCGGCGGCCCGGCGGCTGGACTCGGACCGGCTGCTCTCCCTGCTCGCCATGCGCGAGGCCGGGGGCTGGGCGCTGCTCAACGACCGGGCGGCCTGCGAGCGCGCGCTGAGCCGCGCGTACACGCTGTTCGACCGGGGCGAGTCGGAAGCCGACCCGGAGTGGATGTCCTTCTTCGGCGAGGCCGAGATCGCAGGTCTGGAGGCGCAGTGCTGGTCGGCTCTGGGCGAGTGGGACCGGGCCAGCGAGCGGGCCTGCCGGGCCATAGCTCTCCAGGACCCGCACTTCGTCCGCAACCGCGTGCTGTACACCGCCGAGCTGGCCCACGACCGCCTCGGCCAAGGGGACCTCGCGGGGGCGGCGCGGCACGGTTCGGCGGCCGTGGCCCTGCTCGGCGAGGTCCGCTCCGCGCGGATCCGGGGGATGCTCGCCGACACCGCCGAGCACCTGAGCGCGCACCGGTCGGTCGCGGAGGTCGCCGAGTTCCTCGGCGCGTACCGGAACACGGTCGCGGCCTGACCGCGCGGGACACAGCCGGAGGCCGCCCGAGACCCTGACGGCGGGTCGGGTCCACGGGCGGCCTCCGGCGGAGCGGTCCGGGTTCGTCAGTGGGCCTGGAGCTCCTGGAGGTGGCTGGTGTCGTTCCAGATCTCCACCGCGGGCAGCCCGTACTCCCAGGAGAGCACCGAGAGCGCCGCCGTCCCCAGCTTGAAGCGCTGGGCGGACTCGGGCGGCAGACCAAGCCAACGGGCCGTCAGGATGCGCAGCAGGTGGCCGTGCGCGAAGAGCACCACGTCGCGGTCGGCGCAGTGCATGGTGGTGGTGTCGGGGTGCGGCGTACCGTGCTCGTCGTTGAGTCCGGCGAGGAAGGTGTCGATGCGGGCGGCGACGTCGGAGAGCTTCTCGCCGCCGGGCACGCCGTCCCGCCAGATCAGCCAGCCGGGGTGGTCGGTGGCCCGGATGTCGACCCCGGTGCGGCCCTCGTACTGGCCGTAGTCCCATTCCATCAGCTCCGGGCGGTCCACCGCGCGGTCGCCGAACCCGGCGAGCTCACAGGTCTCCCTGGCCCGGGAGAGCGGGCTGGTGTAGACGACGGCGTCCGGCAGTCCGTTCCACGGGGCCTTCGCCAGGCGGGCCCCGAGAGCGCGGGCCATCGCCCGGCCCTCCTCGGTGAGCGGGATGTCGGTACGGCCGGTGTGCCGACCGGTGGCCGACCACTCGGTCTCGCCGTGCCGGACGAGCACGATTCGGGCGGGCATGGGGAACTCCTCGCAGCTGGGGTGGCGGATAGCCATGGTGGGGTGCGGCCGGGCTCACCGTCGAGTCGCCGAGCACCATGATCCCCCACCCTTCGGCCGCCTCGCGGTACCGGCCCACCCTCCAGCCGCACAAGCCCGCGCGGAGCCCGGTCGGCACCCCGGAAGCCGGCCATGCCGAG
Organism: Kitasatospora sp. GP82; assembly: GCF_029892105.1. Classification (GTDB taxonomy): domain Bacteria; phylum Actinomycetota; class Actinomycetes; order Streptomycetales; family Streptomycetaceae; genus Kitasatospora. The sequence continues at coordinate 31,333 of NZ_JARZAJ010000015.1, forward strand.
CTCTTCAGGGGCCGGGAGAACCCCCGCCGGACAGGGCCCGCCCGGGCCGAGGCGTTCCGCCCCGGATTGTCGGCCCCGGATGCGACACTGGGCCGCACCATGAACGTCTCGACCATCGGGCAGGCAGAGCCGCTGGCGCAGCGGCTCTCCGAGCTGCGCGGCCGGGCGCCGCAGCGCAGCCTCGACGCCCGCGCCCTGGCCGCGCTCGCCGCCAACCCGGGCTGCCGCCGCCGCGCCGTACTGGACTCCGCCGGGGTGGACAAGGCCGCCGTCGCCGGGCGGCTGGGCCATGCCGCGCCGTTCGGCCAGTCTCCGTTCGCCATAGCCCGGGGCATTGTCTTCGAGGCCCGGCTCAAGGACGACGGGTACGCCGCCCTGCTGGAGCCGCTCCGCCGCCACCTGGGGCTGCCGCCCGAGGCGACTGCGCTGACGGTGCCCGATCTGCTGGTCCGTTCCACGCCCGCGGTCCGGGCCGAGCGCACCCGCGAGGCGCTGGCCGAGGCCGCGTCCGCACCGGCAGCCTGGACACTGCTCGACCACCCGATGCTGCGGCTCACCGTGGCCGGGAGTCCGGCCTACCTGGAGCCGGATGCCGTGGTGGTGCACGGTGGCCGCTGCAGCGTCGTGGAGATCAAGTCGTTCCCCGTCCTCGACGGCTCCGCCGATCCGGCGAAGGTCGGCGCCGCAGCCCGGCAGGCGGCGGTGTACGTGCTGGCGCTCCAGGAGGCGGCGGCCGCGACGGCCGGGCGGGCGGTCGCCGACTCGCCGTACGCGAAGCAGGAGCTGCCCGGCAGCCCGGAGTTGAGCGTGCTGCTGGTCTGCCCGAAGGATTTCAGCAACCGGCCGACGGCCGTCACCGTGGACATCCGCCGTGAGCTGGCCACGACGCGCCGCCAGCTCACCCGGCTGACCCGGATCGAGGAGTTGCTGGCCGCCCTGCCGCCGGGCACCACCTTCGACCTGGCGCCGGACGAGGCCGGCAGCCCGACCCGCCCCACCGAGGAGCTGGCCGGCGCCGTGGCGGCACTGCCCGCCGCCTACAGCCCGGACTGCCTCTCCAGCTGCGAACTCGGCTTCCACTGCCGGGCCCAGGCCCGCTGCGCGGACTCGGTCGAGCAACTCGGCCGGGGCGTACGCGGCGAGCTCGGCAGCCTGCGTACCGTCACCGAGGCGCTGGCGGCAGCGGCACACGGCGGCGGATCCGCCGAACGGAGCGAGCAGACCGAGGAGACCGAACAGACGGAGGAGGACGAGGCCGCCGCCCGTCTGGCGCACGCTGCCGCGCTGCGCGCCGAGGCTCTGGCAGGGACCGCCGGATGACCGCGCGCCGCACTCGACCGCCCGGTCCGGCCACCGCCGCCCCCGGCACCCGCCGCACTCGCAGCTCCGTCGGCTTCACCAACCTCACCAGCCTCACCGACTCCGCCAACTCCGCCAGGGGGTCCGCCCGATGAGTCTGCTGAGCACGCTGGCCCGGCTGGAGGCCGTCCGCAGCGGGCGGGCGGAGCCGCTGGCGACGGTGCGGCACCGTCATCTCTCCGAGCGGCCGATGGTGCTGGTCCCGCTCGCCACAGCCGGCGAGTCGGGGGCGCCGCTCGCCGTGCTGCTCGGCACCGACCGGCAGGCACCGCGTCTGCACATCGTGCCGCAGCCGCTCAACCGCACTCAGCGCTTCGACTTTCTGGCCCGGCTCGCCGCGGATCTGCTCCCCTACCTGGAGTCCTTCGGCGGTGAGGTGGAGCAGATCGAGGGTTCGGAAAAGGATCCGCAGACGGGCGAGAAGACTCAGGTCTTCCGTGAACTCTGCACCGATGCGCCCCAGTTGATCGTCCCCAACAGCGCCTGCGTCCAGCACCTGGCACTGCTCGGCCGGTCCACCCGGTTCCGGCGCACCGTGGAGGACGCCGACCCGGGCCCGTACCCGGCGCCGACTCAGGTGCCGCTGCTGGGGCGATGGCTGACGCATCTCACCGAGCGGGCCCAGGTGCCCGGCTCCAGTCTGCTGCTGCCGATGACGGCCCTGCTGGCCCGCCACTGGGCGACCGGGCAGAGCCACCTGGAGGACCAGCACCTCGCCGCCCAGCTGGCCTGGCACTTCCCCCGCCCCGGCCTGACCGCCGCCCGGACGGCACTGCTGGCGGAGACCGAACGGGATGTCCACAACCAGCTCACCCACCCGCCGGGCGGTCCGGTCACCGACCCGCGTTTCGACGAGCTGGTGCTCGCTCCGGCGATCACCCGCCACGACACCGCCCTGGCCGCCCTCCGGGAGGACCCCGAGCACACCGGGCGCCCCGCCGGCACCGTTCAGGACGCAGGCACCGTTCAGCACGTCGACGCCGCGCAGGCCGAGCAGGCCCGCCTCCGCGTCAAGGAGGCGTCCGAGCACCTGCACTCCGTTCTGGAGCAGGTGCTGCTCCCCACCTGGCACGACGTCTGGCGCGGCCTCGACCTGCTGTACGCGCTGCCGCCGGCCGCTCACCTCGCCGAGCGCTGGGAGTCCGACCGCTGGTCCTACACCGGCCATCGGGACCGGCTGGCCGCCGGGGAGCCTCCGCAGCCGAAGCAGGACGATGCCGTCACCGCCGCCCGCAAGCTGGCCCAGCGCGAGCGCGAGCAGAGCAGGCTGGACGTCCAGGAGGCGCTGGACGATCCGCTGGCGATGGCCGAGTGCCGCCTGGCGGGCGAGGCGTTCGCGGGCACGGTCACCGAGGTGACGCCGGACTACGACACCTCGGGTCGCTCGCCCAAGCCCCGTCCGCTGGTCACCGTCCGCACCACCGACCGCCCGCACGCCGATCCGGGCCGCGAAGTGCACCGGGCCAACTGGCAGTCCGCGCAGAAGGCCGTGGTCGTCGGGTCCGATCCGGCCGAGGGCACCGTCACCGTCCGGGTGCTGTCCGGGATGGGCCGGAAGAAGGAGCCCGAGCCGGGCAGTCTGCCGGAGCCCGGCGACCGGATCACCTTCACCCTCTTCGAGCTGGCGCCACGTCAGTCCGCGCCGCTGCCCGATCCGGACGACACCCCCTGGACACACGGTGGCCCGCCGGGCGCCGCCGACCGTTCGCCCATCGCCGCCGAAGACTGGGAATGACCAGCACCATGACCTCCGACCCGCACACCTTCGGCCCGAAGTCCGCCGCCGCTGCCGCCTCCCCGGGTGCGGCAGCCGATGCCGCCGTGGCCAGGATCCTGGAGGCCACCGTCCGCCCGGCCCCGGGTGGGCCGCGCGGTGTGGTGGTGGATTCGCCGCCCGGCGCCGGCAAGTCGACGCTGGTGGTGAAGGCCGCCAAGGAGCTGGTCGGCGCGGGCGAGCGGCTGATGATCGTCGCGCAGACGAACAGTCAGGTGGACGACCTGGTCGGCAGGTTGGCCGAGAAGGGTCCGGAGCTGAGCATCGGCCGGCTGCATGCGAGCGACTCGCGCCCGTCGGCCGAGGTGCTGCGGCACGGCAATGTGACCCCGTCCGACAAGGTCGGCGATCTGCTGGAGCACGACGTGGTGGTCTCCACGGCGGCCAAGTGGCAGTGGGTGAAGGCCGAGGCGCCGTGGCGGCACGCGATCGTCGACGAGGCGTACCAGATGCGTTCGGACGCGCTGCTCGCGGTGGCGCGGCTGTTCGAGCGGGCGCTGTTCGTCGGCGATCCCGGCCAGCTCGACCCGTTCACGGTGGTCGGTACGGACCAGTGGGCGGGGCTCTCGTACGACCCGTCCAGCAGCGCGGTGGTCACGCTCCTCGCACACAACCCGGAGATCCAGCCGCACCGGTTGCCGGTCTCCTGGCGGCTGCCCGCCACGGCCGCACCTCTCATCTCCTCGGCGTTCTACCCGTACGCGCCGTTCCGCTCCGGCACCGGCCCCGAGGACCGGCGGCTGACTGCGGGTGTCCCTGCGGACGGTTCGGCGCTGGACGCGGCGATCGACGAGGCGTCCGAGCACGGCTGGGCGCTGCTGGAGCTGCCCGCCCGGCACACCGTACGGACGGATCCGCAGGCCGTCGCCGCCGTGGCGGGCACCGTCCGACGCCTGCTGGAGCGCGGCCTCACCGCCCACTCCGAGCAGAGCGGCAGACCCCTCACCGCCGACCGGATCGCCGTCGGCACGGCGCACCGGGACCAGGCCGCCGCCGTCCGCGCGGCGCTGACCGGCCTCGGCGTGCCGGTGGACTCCGCCGCCGGGCCCGCCGTCACGGTGGACACCGCCAACCGCCTACAGGGCCGGGAGTACGACGTCACCGTCGTCCTCCATCCGCTCTCCGGCCGCCCGGACGCGACGGCCTTCCACCTGGAGACCGGTCGGCTCTGCGTCCTCGCCTCCCGACACCGGCACGCCTGCATCGTGGTGGCCCGGGCCGGGATCGCCGATCTGCTGGACGAGCATCCGGCCACCGAGCCGGTGCAACTCGGCGTCACCGTCAAGTTCCCGGACGGCTGGGAGGCCAACCACTGCGTGCTGCAGCACCTGGAGGAGCACCGGATCCGGCTGTGAGCTCCTGCGCTCCCCCGCGTCCTGACGACCGGTCAATGTGCCGCGTCTGCCCCGCCCCGCCGCAGGCGCCCCGCTCCGGACACCCCGCCGCAGCGCACCGCCCCCGTCCGGACACGCACCGTAGCGACCAGGGAGGCGTCGCCACCCGGGCGCGCGGACCGGGAATAGCGCCCTGCTCTCACACCGTTCCGCTACGGGCCGCCGCCGAGCGACAATGGACGGCGGCCGATACCGGTTGCCCATACCGGCCACCCGTGCCCCGAGGCAGCGCCCACCCACCACCCCGGAGGTGTCCCCCCATGCCCGATCGCCACTCACCGGTCTCCGGCCAGAGCGGCCAGCGTATCCAGAGCGGCCCCAGCGAGCCGGCCGTACCGGGTCCGGGCACCCCCGTCCGCCGACTGCGTCCGGCCCAGCTGCTCTTCGAGCCGCAGGCGGGCGAGCCCGAGCCGGAGCGCTTCTTCGATCTGGAGTCCATTGATGATCCGGCCGAACTGCTGCGCCGCTCGACCGAGTTGACGCTGGCCTTCCGAGCCGCCGCCGAACGTGCCACCGACTTCCAGGCGATAGCGGCGGCGCAGCTCGCCGACACCCGCCGCTTCGACGCGCTCTCCCCCGCCGAGATCGCCGAGCGGGTCGAGTGGACGCCGGACTATGCCGCCAGAATGGTCGACTACGGCCGCACCCTGCTGCGGCAGCAGGCCGTCGGCGAGCACTGAGGCGGGTACCGAGGCGGGCGTCGGGAGGCGCCGGACCTGCGGGTTCACTCGCCACTGGCATATGCGGGCGGTAAGGGTACGCCCCCGCACCCCGTGCTGTCCGGCAAACGCGGCTTTCCTTCCGCCGGGCACGGGCCGGGCGTCACCCTGCTGCACGTGGACATCTGGACCTATCAATCCGTGGAGTACGTCACGGTCGCCGGCGAGGTGTGGCTGGCCTCCGCGAGCGAGTACCCGCGCAGCATGCGAGCCCTGTGGGAGTCACGGCCGTGGGCTCCGTCGGTCCTGCCCTGTGGCCGGGTCTTCGACGTGATCAGCATGCCCTCGGTGTTCGGCCGCAGGGTCCTGGACGAGCTGTGGACCTCCGGCCCGGGCTGCGGTCCTGTCGCCCTGTTCCGGGGCCGGACCCTGCTCTTCGTCCAGCCGGGGGCCGCGCCCCGGCTGCGGACCCTGCTCGCCTGGGAGGAGTGGGCGCGCGAGGTGCCACCGCTGCTCTGCCACGGGGCGGGCGACGCGGTGACCGTCCCGCCGGTGCAGCGGATGGTGGACGCGCCGGACTCCCCCGGCCAGGGCGCGGGCCGCTGGATCGTCGCGCCGGACACCCGCGAGCCCTGGCTGCCGGGCGCCGCCACGGTGCTCTGGGCCTGCGTCCGCGCCTCCCGGAGCCCGGCCGCCCAGGCGGGCGGCGCGACGCCCGCACCGCGTGGGCCGTGGCCTTCCGGGCTCGTGGATCCCGAGGACGAGCCCGGGCCGCTCCCCTCGGCCTGAGCCCCGGCAGGGCGGTATTCGATTTTGGTTCCGCCCGAGGGCACTGCTAAAGTCTTCTCTGTCAGCAGGCGCCGCTAGCTCAGTTGGTTAGAGCAGCTGACTCTTAATCAGCGGGTCCGGGGTTCGAGTCCCTGGCGGCGCACAGACAGCCGAAGGGCCTCTCGCAGCAGCGAGAGGCCCTTCGGCGTATCCGGGTACGGAAGCACGGTCGAGGGGCCACCCCCGGCAGGAGTGGCCCCGACGATCGTCAGCGACCGCGCAGCGAACGGTAGCGCTCCACGAGCGCGGCCGTGGAGCTGTCCAGCTGCTCCAGGCCCTCGCCGGTCAGCAGCGTCGGCTCGATCCGCCTGGCGAGCACCTTGCCGAGCTCGACGCCCCACTGGTCGAAGGAGTCGATGTTCCAGACCGCCCCCTGGACGAAGACCTTGTGCTCGTACAGGGCGACCAGCTGACCGAGCACCGACGGGGTGAGCTCGGTGGCCAGGATGGTGCTGGTCGGGTGGTTGCCCTTGAAGGTCTTGTGGGGGACCAGCTCCGCCGGGACGCCCTCCGCCGCGACCTCCTCGGGGGTCTTGCCGAAGGCGAGCGCCTGGGTCTGGGCGAAGAAGTTGGCCATCAGGAGGTCGTGCTGTGCGACCAGGCCGGGCAGCAGGTCGGCGACCGGCTTGGCGAATCCGATGAAGTCGGCCGGGATGACCTTGGTGCCCTGGTGCAGCAGCTGGTAGTAGGCGTGCTGGCCGTTGGTGCCGGGGGTGCCCCAGACCACGGGGCCGGTCTGCCAGTTCACCGGGTTGCCCTGGCGGTCCACCGACTTGCCGTTGGACTCCATGTCCAGCTGCTGGAGGTAGGCGGTGAACTTGGAGAGGTAGTGCGAGTACGGCAGCACCGCGTGCGACTGGGCGTCGAAGAACGCGCCGTACCAGACACCGAGCAGCCCGAGCAGCAGCGGGACGTTCTGCTCCGGCGGCGCGGTGCGGAAGTGCTCGTCGACCAGGTGGAAGCCGTCCAGCATCTGCCGGAAGTTCTCCGGGCCGATCGCGATCATCAGCGAGAGGCCGATCGCCGAGTCGTAGGAGTAGCGGCCGCCGACCCAGTCCCAGAACTCGAACATGTTCTGCACGTCGATGCCGAAGTCGGCGACGCCCCGGGCGTTGGTTGACAGCGCCACGAAGTGCTTGGCGACCGCGTCGAGTCCGCTGCGCAGCTCGGTCTGCAGCCAGTTCCGCGCCGAGATCGCGTTGGTGATGGTCTCGATCGTGGTGAAGGTCTTGGAGGCGACGATGAACAGCGTCTCGGCGGCGTCCAGGTCGCGCAGCGCCTCGTGCAGGTCGGCGCCGTCCACGTTGGAGACGAAGCGGACCCGGAGGTCGCGCTGGGTGTAGGAGCGCAGGACCTCGTAGGCCATCGCCGGACCGAGGTCGGAACCGCCGATGCCGATGTTGACGATGTTCCTGATCCGCTTGCCGGTGTGGCCCGTCCACTTGCCCGAGCGGACCTGCTCGGCGAAGGCGGCCATCTTGTCCAGCACGGCGTGCACCTTGGGGACGACGTTCTCGCCGTCCACCTCGATCACCGCGTCGCGCGGGGCGCGCAGGGCGGTGTGCAGGACGGCCCGGTCCTCGGTGATGTTGATCTTCTCGCCGCGGAACATGGCGTCGCGCAGTTCGGCGACACCGGTAGCCTCGGCCAGCTCGCGCAGCAGACGCAGGGTGTCGTCGTTGACCAGGTGCTTGGCGTAGTCCACCCGGAGGTCGCCGACCTCGACGGTGTAGCGGTTGCCGCGCTCGGGGTCCGCGGCGAACAGCTCGCGCAGATGCTGCTGCCCGATCTCCTCCCGGTGCTTGGCCAGTGCCGTCCACTGCGGCAGCCGGTCCAGCGGGGTACGGCCGCCGACAGGGTTCTCCGTCATTGGTTGCTCCTTGACTCATCCGGATTCTCAGATACCGGCAGGGCCCAGCGGGGAGGGTTGCGCGAGGGTCCGGCGGTAGCGGGTGCTGTGTGCGCCGACTCCGTTGACGGCCTGCCCCGGCAAAGCCTACGCGTCCCGGCTACGCGTTCTGGCGCAGCGTCACTTGCGCCTCGATCGCAGGTCGAGACCCCGCATCACCTGGTCGGCGATCTCCGGATCGGCCCCGAGTTCCCCACGGGCCCTCAGCACCTCACGGCGGGAGGCGGCGATCATCTCCTGCTCGACCTCGGCGGCCGCGCGCAGGTTGAGCGCGACCTGCTGGGTGGGGTCTTCCAGCATCCCGGCCAGCCTGGCGTTGAGCCAGCCCAGCGCGATGCCGATGACCACGGCGAGGACGGCGGAGAGAACGAAGCGCAGCGCCGCGTGGGCGGGCGAGAAGTCGCCGCTGACGACCGCCTCGATGGCCAGTGAGTAGACCACGATCGCGGTGACGTCGTTGAACAGGCCCTCGTTCTCCAGTACCGCGACCAGCCGTCTGGGCAGGCCGATGCTGCCCGCGACCGCGACTGCGGCGACCGGGTCCGGCGGTGGGAGGCGGGTTCACTCCGCCCGGAGGTTTCCGCGACCTTCCCGCTCGACCGGGCCGCCGACGCCCACCGCCTGGTCGAGGCCGGGCGCGTCCGGGGCAAGGCCGTGATCACCCCGTGGTCCGCCGACTGACACCGGGCGCCGCCCCCGGGCGCCGGACCACCTCGGAGCCGATTGGAGATTTCGGCCGCTGACCAGGTAATGTTCTCTTCGTCAGCAGGCGCCGCTAGCTCAGTTGGTTAGAGCAGCTGACTCTTAATCAGCGGGTCCGGGGTTCGAGTCCCTGGCGGCGCACAGACAGCCTCAGGGCCTCTCCACTCCGGTGGGGAGGCCCTGAGGCGTTCGCGGGGTCAGCCGGCGTCCGAGCGAGGCTGTTCGGGGAGTTCGCATGTGGGGATGCTCCTGCCTCGATACATGGGGGTGTCCGGTGCGCCGGATGGGGTCGGCGGGGAGCGCGCAGCGTCCCATTTGGACTAGACCACTGAAGCGAATCGCCGCACCGGGTGTCAATGGCCCGGCAGTCGCCGCCTTCTGGCGCGCCGTCCGGCTGACGAGACGTGAGGAGCAACCCGGGTTGCGGCCCACCACCGGCCGCCGAAGCATGGAGTGGTGACCTCGCCCGGCTATCTGAGATACCCGCACCTGCGCGGGGGCCTGCTCACCTGCACCGCCGAGGACGACGTCTGGGCCGCCCCGCTCGCCGGGGACGGCACGGTCGGCCGGGCCTGGCGGGTCAGCTGCGACCGGACCAGGGTCAGCCACCCCCGGATCTCCCCCGACGGCGCGGTCATCGCCTGGACCAGCTGGCAGTCCCTCACCCCCGAGGTCTGGACCGCTCCCACCGAAGGCGGCGAGGCGGCCCGGCTGACGTACTGGGGCAGCCAGGACACCCGGGTGCGCGGCTGGCTGCCGGACGGCGAGATCCTCGCGGTGACCTCGTACCACGAGCCGTTCTCCCACTACACCTGGGCGCACGCGCTGCCCCAGGACGGCTCGCCGGGCCGCCGGATGCCGTGGGGCCCGGTCAACGACGCCCAGGTCGGCAGCGAGCACACGGTGCTGCTGACGGCCGCCGCCCCGCACGAACCCGCCGCCTGGAAGCGCTACCGGGGCGGCGCCACCGGCCGCCTCTGGCTGGACCGCACCCAGCTGCTCCCCGGCCACCCCGGGCACCTCGCCTCCCCCATGCCGGTCGGCGACCGGATCGCCTTCCTCTCGGACCACGAGGGCGTCGGCAATCTCTACTCCTGCCGCCCCGACGGCACCGACCTGCGCCGCCACACCGACCACGCCACCTACTACGCACGTGAGGCCGCCAGCGACGGCACCCGCATCGTCTACCAGCACGCCGGCGACCTCTGGCTGCTGGACGACCTGGACGCCCCGCACCCGCGCCGGCTCCAGGTCCCGCTCGGCGGCTCGCGGGCCGGGCGCCGCCCGTACCAGGTCACGGCCGCCACCCAGGTCAAGGACCTGCTCTGCGACGCCACCGGCCGGGCGGGCGTGATCACCGTGCGCGGCAGCCAGTACTGGCTCAGCCACCGGGACGGCCCCGCCCGGGTACTCGCCGACACGCCCGGCGTGCGGACCAGGCTGCCGGTGCTGCTCGGCCACACCGGCCAGACCGCCTGGGTCACCGACGCCGAGGGCGCCGACGCGATCGAGCTGGCCGCGCTGCCCTCACGCGCCGACGCGGCCAAGGGCCCGGACGGCAGCCAGGGCGCCGACCCCGAGGGCGCTCCGCCCCGCAGGATCGCCGCCGGCCGGATCGGCCGGGTACTGGAGCTGGCCGCCACCCCCGACGGCCACACCCTGGCGGTGGCCGCCTCGGACGGACGGCTGCTGCTGGTCACCACCGTCGACGGCACCGTCCGGGAGGTGGCCGCCTCCCCGTACGGGCCGGTGACCAGCCCGTCCTTCTCGCCGGACTCGCGCTGGCTGACCTGGTCCCAGCCGACGGCGGGGCGTTCGCTGCGCAGTATCAAGCTGGCCAGGGTGGATGCGCCGGATCATGTGATCGACGTGACCGGCGGCCGCTTCGAGGACGAGCACCCGGTGTTCACCAGGGACGGCCGCTTCCTGGTCTTCCTCTCCTGGCGCGGCTTCGACCCGGTGCACGACGTGCACACCGGGGACCTGTCCTTCCCGCTCGGCTGCCGCCCCTACCTGGTGCCGCTGGCGGCCGACACCCCGTCGCCGTTCGCCTCCCCCGTCGACGGGCGGCCCCCGGTGGGCCTGGACCCGGAGGTGGCACAGGGCGACGGCACGGTGCGGGTGGACGCACCCGGACTGTCCACCCGGCTGACGGCCTTCCCGGTGATCGCCTCCAAGTACTCGGCCACGGCGGCGGTGCGCGGCGGCGTCGTCTGGCTGCGCTGGCCGATCTCCGGGGCCCTCGGCCAGACCTTCGTCAACCCGGCCGACATCTCCGGCCGCCCGGCACTCGAGTACTTCGACCTGGCGCACGGCACCCGCAGCACGGTGGTGGACAAGCTGGACGGCTTCTCGGTCTCCGGCGACGGAAGCGCGATCTCGGTCTACTCGGCGGGCTCTCTTCAGCTCTACCAAGTCGGTTCCCCCGCCATGCCGTTGAACATCGACCTGCGCCGGATCACGCACACCGTGCATCCCGCCGAGGAGTGGCGCCAGTCGTACCACGAGGCGGCCAGGATCGTCCGGGACCAGTTCTGGGACCCGGCGATGTGCGGCCTCGACTGGCCCGCACTGGTCGAACAGTACGAGCCGCTGCTCCAACGCATCGCCTCCCCCGACGACTTCGCCGATCTGCTGCGCGAACTCCTCGGTGAGCTGGGCACCTCGCACGCGTACGTCACACCCGCCCGGCGGGGCGAGGGCCCGGCGCCCGTCCAGCAGCCGCTCGGCCTGCTCGGTGCCAACGTCCACCGGGCGCCCGACGGGCGGTGGCTGGTCGACCGCATCCTCCCCGGGGAATCCTCCGACCCCCGGGCGCGTGCCCCGCTCGCCGGTTACGGCCTGCGGGACGGCGACGAGTTCGTCGCCGTCGCCGGACGCCCGCCCGACCCGGCGCGCGGCCCGGCCCCGCTGCTGGCCGGCACCGGCGGATCCACCATCGAACTCACCCTCCGCTGCGGACCGCACGGCCGCCTGCGGCGGATCGCGGTGACCCCGCTGTCCGACGAACGGCCGATCCGCTACCAGGACTGGGTGATCAAACGGCGGCACCTGGTCCGGGAGTTCAGCGACGGCCACTGCGGCTATCTGCACATCCCGGACCTCGGCGGCTCGGGATGGGCCCAGTTCAACCGCGACCTGCGACGCGAACTCGACCGGCCCGCCGTGGTGTTGGACGTCCGGGGCAACGCCGGCGGGAACGTCTCCGAGCTGGTGCTGGAGAAACTCGGCCGCCGGGTGCTGGCCTGGGACTTCAGCCGGGGCCGGGAGCCAGTCCGCTGGCCCAGGGATGCGGTGCGCGGCCCCGTGGTGGCGCTGGCCGACCACGCCACCAGCTCGGACGGCGACATCATCATCGCCGCGATCAAACAGCTCGGCATCGGCCCCGTGGTCGGCAGCCGCACCTGGGGCGGGGTGGTCGGGATGACCGGGCGGCACTCCCTCGGCGACGGGACACAGATCTCGGTACCGAAGAACGCCTCCTGGTTCACCGGTGGCATCGGCTTCTCGGTGGAGAACCACGGGGTGGACCCGGACATCGAGGTGCTGCGCTCCCCCCACGACTGGGCCAGGAGCCACCACACCGAGCTGCTCACGGCCGTCCGCCTGGCGATGGACCTGCTGGAGGACACCCCGGCCGCCGTACCGCCGCCGCCCGATGTCCCCCGGCCCGACCTGCGCCGCCCACCGCTGCCACCGCGCTGACTCAGCGCGCGGACCCGAGGGCGCACAGAGCTGCACGGCCAACCCTGGACGGAGGTACCAGGGTTGCTCGCACAGCCCCCGCGCCCTGAACGGTCAGTCCCAGGGATCGCCCTCGGCGGTCATGTCCGCAGCCCGCCTGGCGTCCTGCTCGGCGAGGTCGGCCTCGTGCTGGGCCTGCTGGCGGGCCTTCTCGGCCTCGTCGCCGAAGGCGTCGGCCGCCTCGTCGTGGGCGATGGCCGCGCGCTGTGCCGGGTCCTCGTGCGGATGGGGCTTTCCGCGGAGCCTGTTCAAGATGCCCATGTCTCCTCCTCTGGTCCGATCGGACGATGGGCTGCCCTCACTGTCACACTACGCCGCCCCGCATGCCACCGGGGTGGCCCTGCACGGGGGCCGCCCCGGTGGTGCAGCGCGCTCGGGTCACCAGTCGTCACGGTCTTCGCTCTGCTGCCCCTGCTCAAGGGTCTCGTCGGTGGTGTCCTTCGCCTTCTCGGCCTTCTGCGAGATTGCGTCCGACGCCTGTTCCGGCTTGTCGCCGAGAGCGGCCTTCGCCTGCTGCTTCAGCTCCTGCGCCTTGTCGTGGAACCTGTCCTTGAGGCCCATGTCTCCTCCTCGGGATGCGATGGACGATGGGCTGCGACCACTGTGGCACCGGCTGTCGGGCAGCGCATGTCGGGGGCGAACGCCGAGGTCAGCGACGTGAAAGAGGTCGCTCGGTGCTCTCCGCCCGGTCGGTGGACGAAGAGAGCCCCTCCCCGGCGGGGAGGGGCTCTCCGGCTTCGACGGGTCAGCCGCTGATGCTGGGGGAGCCGGTCTCCAGGTGACCGGAGAAGCGCTGGGACCAGCTCGGGTCGGAGTCGACCGTCACGGTGAAGTCGTACCAGCCGTTGTTGTACGCAACCGCGTTGAAGTAGTCGCTGGTGCTGCCGCCGGCCGGGACGGTGTAGGCCCAGGGGCCGTCGGTGCGGTAGGCGTTGGGCGCGATGGTGAAGGTGACCGGTGCGCTGCCCGCGTTGTCCAGCTTGAACCAGATCGCCGGCTGACCGGTGTCCGAGGCGTTCGCGTAGGACGCGGTGACGGTGACCGACTTGCCCGGCTTGGTGGCGTCGCCCTTGAAGCGGCGCAGGAAACGGTTGGGCCCGGTGACACTCAGGTCGTAGGGACCGTTGCCGAAGTTGGTGCCGCAGTTGAAGAAGTCGCTCTGGTTGCCGCCCGGGTCGACCGTGTACTGCCACGGGCCGCCGCTGCGGTAGGCGTTGGCGTAGGCCGCGAAGTGGGCCGGGTTGACCGCCGCCGCGCCCTCGTTGGCCATCTTCAGCCAGACCTTCATCACCCCGCCGGAGCCGAACTCCAGGTGGTCGAGGTTGGCGTTCGGCTGGTACGGCAGGGCGCGGGCCGGGCGGGTGCCGGGCTCCTGCGCCGGCAGGGCGTTGTTGCCCGGCGACGGGTTGAGCTGCGGGCCGCAGGTGGACAGGCCTATGGTCTGCGAGGTGTCGGGCAGCGAGGGCATCCCGTACACCGGGTTGGCGAAGTCGAAGACGCCGGTGAGGTCGCCGCAGACCTTGCGGCGCCAGTCGCTGATGTTGACGCACCTGGCGGGCGTGCCCATCGCGGCCGTCCAGGTCTCCAGGAAGCGCAGCACCGAGGTGTGGTCGAAGACCTCGGAGTTGACCCAACCGCCGCGGCTCCAGGGCGATATGGCGATCAGCGGGACGCGGAAGCCGAGACCGATGTTGGTGCCGTTGTAGAACTCGCCCGGTGTGCCGGCGGGAGCGGTCGGCGGGGGGACGTGGTCGAAGAAACCGTCGTTCTCGTCGTAATTGATCAGCAGGATGGTGGAGTTGAAGACGCCTGCGTCCGCGTTCAGGGCGTCCATCACCATGTGCACGAAGTGCGCGCCGTCCTCGGGCGTCGCATACGGGTGCTCGGAGGACTGCTGGTCGGCGACGATCCAGGAGACCTGCGGGAGCGTGCCGCCCAGGACGTCGGCCTTGATGGCGGCGGCGATGTCGTCCGGGGTTCTGCCGGTGACCTTGGGGACGGAGCCCATGCCCTTGACGGCCAGCGCGCTGCCCGCCGGGGCACCGCTGAACTGGTTGAAGTAGGCGAGGGCGTTGTCGCCGAAGTTGTCGGAGGCGTTCTGGTAGACCTTCCAGCTGACTCCGGCGTTCTCCAGCGCCTCCGCGTAGGTCTGCCAGTGCAGGCCCTTCTCGTCGCCGCCGTCGTACGCCGGGCCACCGGCGCTGCCCGACGGGTCGATCATTCCGCTCCAGTGGTAGGTGCGGTTGGGGCCGGTGGCGCTGAGCACCGAGCAGAAGTACGCGTCGCAGATGGTCCAGTTGTCGGCCAGCGCGTAGTGGAAGGGTATGTCGGAGCGCTGGAGGTAGCCGAGGGTGCGGACGGTGCCCTTGGCGGACACCCAGGAGTCCATCTTGCCGCCGTTCCAGGCCTTGTGCTGGTCGGACCAGGCGTGCGAGAGGTCGCCGTTGCACTGGGCCCGGGTCTCCGCGGTGGAACCGGGGCCCGAGCCGCCGGGGTTGAAGGCCCACGGGTACTGGCGGGAGAACAGGCCGTTGGGCTGGTTGAAGACGCTGTAGCCGCCGGCGATCTGGATGGCGCTGCGGTCGGCGAAGCCGCGCACTCCCTTGAGGGTGCCGAAGTAGTGGTCGAAGCTGCGGTTCTCCTGCATCAGGATCACGATGTGCTGGGCATCGGTGATGGTGCCGGTGGTGCTCAGGCCCGCTGCCGCGGCGGTCGCGGTGCCACCCGCCGCCGAACCCGCCACCGCCGCACTCGCCGCCGCACTCGCGGACAGCGCCATGAACTTCCTACGACTCAGCTCAGCCATCTCGGCCGACCATCCCTTCAGTCGCGATGTTGTGCACACACGTTGTGTCCACGCCACCGATCGCGCGACATCTTTGCGCAGGTCCGGGCGGTAGGCCATGGTTGTGCAGCAAGGTTTGTCGGACTGTTCGCCGCCGCTTCGCCTCGCTACGACGAGATGAACGGAATGTCAGCGGTCCTGAACGGTGATCCCCAGAGCCTGGGCGAACTGCGGCGCCAGCTCGAAGAGTTGGGTTGTGGAGATGAGTGCGCCGCGCAGCCCCTGCGGCCCGTCGGGAAGTCCGAGCCGCACGGCGCCGCGCAAGTCCACCTGGCGCAGCCCGGCGGTGCCGAGGCGGACCTCCTCCAGGGAGCTCCCGGGGAACGAACAGTCGGTCAACCTGGCCTCACCGAAGTCGACATCGCGCAGCAGGCAGTCCTCGAAGACGACATCGCGCAGCACCGCGCCGCGCAGGTTGACGGACTCCAGCTTGCAGCGCCGGAACACCACCCGGCGCAGCGCCGCCCCGTACGCCGAGACTCCGGCCAGCACGGTGCCGAGCAGTTCGGCGTCCTGCCACTCGCTCTCGGGTGCGGAGACGGCGACCCAGCGGCTGTTCTGCACCCAGATCTCGTTGAACCTGGCCTGGCGGAGCTTGACGCCGCTCAGCTCCACGCCGGTGAAGGCGCATTCCAGGAAGCTCGCGCCGTTCGCCGCCTGGTCCTCGTAACTGCCGCCGTCGAAGTGGGCGGTGTCGTACCGGGTGTCCTTGCCGAGCGGCCCGGTGTGCGGTCCGAGCAGGTGCCCGTACGGCAGGTCGGCGAGCTGTTCGTGGGCGGACGGCATTGCTGTTCTCCTCTGGTCGCGGAAGACGCCATGCTCACACGGGACACCGACAGTCAGCCCTGCCGGGCCCGCAGGGTGATCCCGGTGGCTACCGTGGCGGCGACGACCAGGCCCGCCGCCAGGACGCCGTTCGCCCCGGCGAAGGTGCAGGTCAGCGTGGCCGCCGCGGCGATCGGCAGGACCAGTTGGGCAGCCCCCGCTTGACGTGCCGGGCGTGCAGCAGCCAGACCGTGAGCAGGTACAGCGCCGCCGGTACCGTCACCGCGGCCGTGGCCGCCCCGGCGGAGACGTGCGCCTGGCCGGCCGCGTACTCGACCGCGACCTCGAGGCCCGAGCCGATCGCGGCCGCCGAGGCGAAGACCGGGTAGTGCCCGTAGCCCCAGACGAACGCCTGCCGGTTGGAACGCAGATGGCCGTGGATCGGTTCGGCGAAGTAGATCCACCAGGCACCGAAGCAGAGCAGCAGGCCACCGGCCGCGATGGCCAGCAGCCGGGCGAGTGCCTCGTGCTCGTCCAGCCCGGACTGCACGGCGACGGTGGCGGCCGCGACCGTCTCGCCGGGCACGATCAGGGTGAAAAGGCCGTCATGGTGCCGCCTTGCTCGGGGTGGTCGCGTCAGCGCGATCCTGGCACCCCCAAACGCCCGGTGCACGTACCGCTGCGGCACGCCGTGTGGCCTGGTTCCAACCGTTTTGGGCTCCCGTCAGCGACAGTTGACGGTGCAGTGCGCGAACCGGGTGACAGCTCGATGGCTCCCGGGCGTGCCCTGTGGAAGGTGTCCTGTCCGCCCCGATCGGCTCGATAGATTCCCTCCCACGTTGGAAAGACGACACGGGCGGTCTGCGAGCAACGCGGAAGGTCAAGGCCGATGGCGGGACAAGGAAGCGGATCCACCGCCCTCCCGTGTCCGCACCACCGGCCTCGTGATCACCGCGCTGCTCGCCAGCGCCGCCTGCTGGTCGTCATGCGCTCAGTGACGAGCGGTCACTTCTCCCAGCCGACCTTGGCGATGTCGGTGTCCGCCAGGCTGCTGGCACCCTCGTTGGCCAGCCCCTTACGGACGGCCAGGATGCTCGGCCGCTGGTAGAGCTCGATGGTGTGGCCGAGCTCCCAGATCTTGGCGTCGGCCTCGTTGTAGAGCTTGTCGGCCTCGTTCCGGTCGAGCGTGCCCGCGGCCTTCTTCAGCAGCGAGTCGATCTCGGGGGTGCTGAGCTTGGAGTAGTTCCCGAACACGTTGTCGCCTTCGGGGGCACGGAAGTTGCCCACACCGTTGGAGAGCGGGAAGGAGCCGGTGTTGCGCCAGGTGGCCAGGTCGAACTTGCCCTGGTTGATGTACTTGGTGAAGTACTCCTTGCTGGACACCTTGTCGATGTCCATCTTGATCCCGACCTGCTGCAGCATGTTCTGGATGGCGGAGACCATGTCCAGCTGCGCCTGGGTCGAGCCGTCGCTCAGCACGAAGTGCAGTTCCAGCGGCTGGCCGTCCTTGGTGCGCGGCTGTCCGGCCGCGGCCTCCTTCCAACCCGCCTTGTCGAGAAGGCCCTTGGCGACGTCCGGGGAGTACTTGGCCCAGTCGCCCGAGTTGTTCTGGTAGCCGGCCTGGTTGGTCATGTAGAGGTGGTTGTCGAGCTTCTTGAACTCGACCGGCACCCCCTGGTTGACCACCTTGATCAGCGCGTCGCGGTCGACCGCCCGGCCGATCGCCTGCCGGACCGTCTGGTCGGCCACCGCACCGTTGCCACCGAAGGAGATGTGCACCTCGTCCCACGGGGTGCCGGTGCGGATCACCGTGTCCTTGGCGTCCTTGAGCTGGCCGTACGCGGTGGCGTTGCCCGCCGGGGCCTCGTCGACCTCGTTGTTGAGGAAGGCCTGGGTGATCGCGGGGGTGTCCATCACCCGGAAGGTGATCTTGTCCAGTTTGGCCGGGGTGCCCCACCAGTCGGGGTTGCGGACGAGCGTGACGGTCTGCGCGCTCTTGTCCATACTGCCGATCTTGAACGGTCCGCCGAAGACCGCGACCTTCTCCACCGAACCGTTGTTGAACACATCGGCGTTGGCGAGCATGGAGGCCGGCACCAGCGGCTTGAAGAGGTTCTGCCAGTCGGCGTACGGCGAGCTGAAGGTGACCTTGACCTCCTGGTCGTCGGCACCCTTTTCCACGCTGGATATCTGCTCGTAGCCGGACGGGTCGGCGATGTTGTAGCCGGGGGCCTTGCCGTTGGCCGCCTGCCAGACCGCCTTGAAGTCCTCGTAGGAGATCGGCTTGCCGTCCGACCACTTGGCCTTGGGGTTGACCTTGTACGTCACCACCTGCGGCGAGGCGGAGGTGAGCTCGGCCGAGGTCAGGTACTCCGGCACCGGGTGGAAGACGCCCTTGGCGTCCGAGCGGAAGATCTTCGCCTCGACATAGCCCATGATGTCGACCGCGTCGCCGTAGCGCCCGTCCACCTGGTACGGGTTCCACTGGGTGATCCACTGCTGGAGGGCCAGCCGCAGCTCGCCGCCGTCCTTGATCTTGTCCAGCGGCTGCGGGTTGTTGTCCTCGGCGTCCTGGGTCGGGACGACCGTCTTGGCCACATCACCGCCGGAGCCCGAGCTGCCGGAGCTGCAGCCGGTGACGGTCAGCGCCAGGGCGATCGCGACAACGGCGGCCCGGCCCAGGCCGCGGGCTGTGGTGGATGCGTCCATGAGGGGTTCCCCCGGAGATTCTTCGACGATTCGGCGCAGCCGGGTGTGGCAGGCCTTGATCGTGGGCAGCCAATTGGGTGTCCAGCGAGGAGGAACGTAACAGTGGATCAGCCCGGCCACCAGGGGCCCGTGTTCACACCTGATTGAATCGCAACGCGGCGAAACACCGCCGCAATACTCCGTAAGCACCCAGCTGATTGACTCTGACCTGCGGTTTCTCCCACCCGGGTGAGACTGCAAGCGCCGCGACCCCTGGACGAACAACCATTCGTGCCGTAGAACTGCTGCGCAAAAGTGCGTCAAGCACCC
The DNA here is from genome assembly GCF_029892105.1 of Kitasatospora sp. GP82. Lineage (GTDB taxonomy): Bacteria > Actinomycetota > Actinomycetes > Streptomycetales > Streptomycetaceae > Kitasatospora. Next base: position 50,330 of record NZ_JARZAJ010000015.1, read on the forward strand.
GATCAGCGAAGGCCATTGATCATGCCCGGCAGGTACCCGAACAGTTTTCCCGGTGGTGGGCGGTGATCCGCTATCTGGCCAAGCGTCTGGGGTACTACGCCGCTCTGCTGATCGTCGCGATCTTCCTTGCGTACGCGCTCTCCTGCACCGCGCTCGGCCCCCGCACGTACTTCGAGGCCAAGCAGCCCCGGCCCTCCGCCGCCTCGGTGGACCGGCAGTTGACCGCGCTGAACATCAACGACCACACACCGGTGGTCGAGCGCTTCGGCAAGTGGAGCAAGGACCTGGTGCTCCACGCCGACCTGGGCCGGACCATCCACAACACCTCGGTCAACGCCGAGTTCGGCCGTCGAATAGTCGTCTCGCTGCGGCTGCTCCTGATCGGCAGCCTGCTCGGCATGCTGCTCGGCGTGGCGGGCGGTGCCTGGAGCGCGGTACGCCAGTACCGCATCTCCGACCGCACGTTGACACTCGTCTCGTTCGTCCTGCTCTCGACTCCGGTCTTCCTGCTGGCGCTGCTGCTCAAGAACGGCGCCATCGCCGCCAAGGACGCCGTCGGCCACGAGGTGATCCCGTTCACCGGGTACGAGACCCCGGGGCTGAGCGGCGGCATCGGTGCCCATCTCGCCGACTGGGGGCTGCACCTGCTGCTGCCCACGCTCTCGCTGGCCCTCGGCGGCCTTGCGATGTACAGCCGCTACCAGCGCGGCACCATGCTGGACGTGCTCGGCTCCGACTACCTGCGCACCGCCGAGGCCAAGGGGCTGACCCGCAACCGGGCGCTGCTCAAACACGGGCTGCGGACCGCGATCATCCCGATGTCGACGATGTTCGCCTACAGCTTCCTGGGCATCTTCACCGGCGCCACCTTCACCGAGTCCATATTCGGCTGGCACGGGATGGGCGAGTGGTTCATCCAGGCCATCAACGAGCAGGACATCAACTCGGTGGTCGCGGTGAACCTGTTCGCCGCCGTGGTGGTGCTGGCCTCGGGCTTCCTCGCGGACGTGCTGCACGCCGCGCTCGACCCGCGCGTACGGTCCTGAGGAGAGCGTGACCTGACATGACTACTGTGATCGCAGAGAGCAGCATCCCGGCCCCGGCGGTCGAGGACGCCGCCCCGGCCGGGCGGCTGCGCCTGGTGCTGGGCAAGATGCTGGCGGCGCGCGGGGTGCTGGTCGGCGCGGTGATCGTGCTGCTGCTCTTCCTGCTCGCCTTCGGCGGACCGTTTCTGACGCCCTGGAACTACGTCACCCCCGACTACCTGGCGATCCGCCAACCCCCCTCCGGTCAGCACTGGTTCGGCACCAACGGTCTCGGCCAGGACGTCTTCGCCCAGACCGTGCGCGGACTCCAGAAGTCGCTGATCATCGGTCTGCTGGTGGCTCTCTTCTCCACCGTCGTGGCCTCGCTGGTCGGCGCCTGCGCCGGGTACTTCGGCGGCTGGACGGACCGCGCGCTCACCTTCCTGGTGGACCTGATGCTGGTCTTCCCCAGCTTCCTGATCATCACCATCATCTCGCCCAAGCTGCGCGGGGCAGGCTGGATCGCCTTCGTCGCGCTGCTGGCCGCCTTCAACTGGATGATCACCGCCCGGGTGGTCCGCTCGATGACGCGCTCGCTCAAGGAGCGCGAGTTCGTCAGGGCGGCCGAGTTCATGGGGGTCAGGCCGCTGCGGATCATCGTCCGGCACATCCTGCCGAACGTCGCCTCCTTCCTGATCACGGACGCCACCATCGCGGTCGGCGCCGCCGTGATGAGCGAGACCGCACTCTCCTTCTTCGGCTTCGGCGTCCGCGCCCCCGACGTCTCGCTCGGCACCCTGCTCGCCGCCGGGACCGACCAGGCACCCGTCTTCCCCTGGCTGTTCTACTTCGCCGCCGCACTGCTGGTGCTCTTCGTCCTGGCGATCAACCTGATCGGGGACGGGCTGCGCGACGCCCTCGACCCCACCTCGGAAGGCGCCCGGCCGCCACGCAAGTCCCGTACCCGCCGCACCTCCCGGAGCTCCAAGTGACCACGGCCGTAGAGACGGATCTTCTGACGGTCAGCGACCTGACGGTGGACTTCGCCGGCGTCCCTGCCGTGCGCGGCGTGGACCTGCGGCTGCGGCGCGGCGAGACACTGGGCATCGTCGGCGAGTCCGGCTCGGGCAAGTCCGTCACATCGTTGGCGATTCTGGGCCTGCTGCCCGGCACCGCGGCGGTGAGCGGCTCGGTGAAGCTGGACGGGCGCGAGCTGGTCGGCCTGCCCAACAAGGAACTCTCCGCGATCCGGGGCCGAAAGGTGGCGATGGTCTTCCAGGACCCGCTCTCCGCCTTCACGCCGGTCTACCGGATCGGCGACCAGATCGTCGAGGCCCTGCGCATCCACCAGGACCTGGACAGGGCGGCGGCGCGCAAGCGGGCCGCCGAACTCCTCGACCTGGTCGGCATACCCTCGCCCGACCGAGCCCTCGACAGCTTCCCGCACGAGTTCTCCGGCGGTATGCGCCAGCGCGCGATGATCGCGATGGCCATCGCCAACGATCCCGACATCCTGCTCGCCGACGAGCCCACCACCGCCCTCGACGTCACCATCCAGGCCCAGGTCCTGGACGTGCTGCGCACCGCGCAGCGGGAGACCGGCGCGGCACTGGTGCTGGTCAGCCACGACCTCGGCGTGATCGCCGGGATGGCCGACCGGGTCGCGGTGATGTACGCCGGGCGCGTGGTCGAAACGGCAGGCGTGGACGAGCTGTTCGCACGCCCGCAGCACCCGTACACCCTCGGCCTGATCGGCGCCGTGCCCCGGCTGGACACCAGCGGCGGACCACTGGTCCCGATCCCCGGCGGGCCGCCCTCGCTCGCGGCGCTGCCGCCCGGCTGCCCCTTCGCCGCCCGCTGCCCGCTCGCCGAGGACCGCTGCCGCACCGTCGAGCCCGAGCTCCTCGGGCGACCGGACGCAGACGGCCACCTGGCCGCCTGCGTCCGGTCGGCCGAGCTGGCGGAGCGTGCCCCCGCACCCAGCGAGGTCTACCCGGTGCCCGAGGTGGCGCCCGCCGTCGCCGACACCGCGGTTCGGGAGGATCGGGAGCCGGTGCTCAGGGTCAGCGGGCTGACCAAGACCTTCCCGGTGCTCAAGGGCAGCGTGTTCAAGCGGAAGGTCGGCGAGGTCTACGCCGTGGACGGCGTCGAGCTGGACATCCGGCGCGGCGAGACACTGGGGCTGGTCGGCGAGTCCGGGTCGGGCAAGTCCACCACGCTCTTCGAGCTGCTGCACCTCGCCAAGCCCGAGGCCGGACGGATCGAACTCCTCGGGCAGGACACCGCGCAGCTCGACCGGGCAAGCGCCCACCGGCTGCGGTCCGACATCCAGATCGTCTTCCAGGACCCGATGGCCAGCCTCGATCCGAGGATGCCGATCTCGGACATCATCGCCGAGCCGCTGCTGGCCCAGGGAGCGGCGCGCGAGCTGATCGCCAGGCGCGTACCCGAGCTGCTGCGCCAGGTCGGGCTCGAACCCGCCCACGCCTCGCGCTACCCGCACCAGTTCTCGGGCGGGCAGCGCCAGCGGATCTCGATCGCGCGGGCACTGGCCGTGTCGCCGCAGCTGCTGGTCCTGGACGAGCCGGTGTCGGCGCTCGACGTGTCCGTACAGGCGGGCGTGCTCAACCTGCTGCAACAGCTCAAGGCCGAGCTCGGGCTTGCGTACCTCTTCGTCTCGCACGACCTCTCGGTGATCCGGCACCTCTCCGACCGGGTGAGCGTGATGTACCTGGGGCGGACGGTCGAAGCGGGTGCGGTGGACGCGGTCTTCGAACAGCCCAGGCACCCGTACACCCGGGCGCTGCTCTCGGCCGTCCCGTTGCCCGATCCGGCCGCCGAGCGCAACCGGACGCGCATCCTGCTGGCCGGCGACCCGCCCTCCCCCACCGAACGCCGCACCGGCTGCCCCTTCCGTGCCCGCTGCCCCGTCTACGCCGCCCTCCCCGCCACCCGCCACGCCCGCTGCGAGACGGAGACACCCGTCCTCACCGAAGCCGCTCCCGGCCAGGACCACACCGCCGCCTGCCACTACCCGGAGGCGTAGCGGGGGCGAGGCTCCCGGCCCCGCCGGGGCTACCTGCGGTGACCGTCCGCTCACGATTCGGAGATTCGCGCGAAATCGCGTAAAGTCTTCGACGTCAGCAAGCGCCGCTAGCTCAGTTGGTTAGAGCAGCTGACTCTTAATCAGCGGGTCCGGGGTTCGAGTCCCTGGCGGCGCACAGACAAGCCTGAGGGCCTCTCCACTTCGATGGAGGGGCCCTCAGGCGTTTCCGGTCCTGAATGTTTCGATCTCTTGAACCAGCATGAACTCTGCCTTGCATTTTAAGGATGAGCAGCTTTTCATGCATAGGATCCAAGGCAGGCGTCATCGCGCCCCCTCCCACCGTCTGCCACCCCTGGATCGGTCTCGGTGGACCCCTGGGTGATCGAGGCCGCGCAGCTGACGGGCAACCTGCTGGCCCGCAAGGTGCTGCGCCGCTAGGCAGGTGAGCGGGCGGCCAGGATCGCGGCGGCCACCGCATCCGGCCGGTCGAACATCAGCAGGTGCCCCACCGGGGCCACCGTACGGAACTCGGCCCCGAGCAAGTCCGCGAGAGAGCGCTGCGCCTGGAGCCAGCGCCGGTTGCGCCGCGAGCCCCCGCCGTCGTCGGCCGCCAGCACGGTGACCGGCACCGGCGGCAGCGGGGCTCTGTGGCGCAGCTCGGCGAGCTGGGCGGCGACATCCAGGTAGGCGGCGTTCTCCCGCAGGGCCGCCCGCAGCGCCCGACTCGGCCGATAGCAGCGGCGGACCAGCTCGACCGGCGCCGGATCCGCACGCCGGACGGTACTCATCCGGGCGACCGTCCGGCGTCCGACCGGTCCGAACAGGTACGGGATCGCGAGTGCGCGAGCCGCCTGGGCGAGCGCACGGGCCGTCAGATCGCGCAGGCCGGGAGCGGGACGCGGTCGCGGCCCGGTCTCGACACTGCTGTCCAGCAGGACCAGCCCGGCCGTACGCTCCGGGTGGAGCCGGGCGAAGGTCTCCGCGTGGAACCCCGCGAGGGAGTGGCCCGCCACGGTGCAGCGGCCGGGCAGACCGAGGGCGTCCAGGACCTGACGGATCCGCTCCGCCTCCCGTGCCGCCGTGGGGACGAACCGCGCGGGGGCACTGAGGCCGTAGCCGGGGCGGTCGAAGCGCACCACGGTCCGATGCGGTGCGAGCAGGGCGGTGACGGCATCCCAGTCGAACCAGCTGCTTCCCAGGCCGCCGCTGAGCACACAGACCGGGCCCCGGCCCTCGGACCTGACGTACAGCGGGGTGCCGTCGATCAGGACGATCCGGGCGAGGGCCGCCTCCCGGAACGGGTCCCGGCCACCGGCCGCCACGGTCATGCCTGATCGTCCGTCCGGCGCACGGCCGGGGAGGACGAGGCCGACGCCCGCACACTGCGCGCGAGCACGGCCGGCCAGAGCGCCACCAGCAGCACCTGGAGCCGCTGACCGGCACCGAGCGACCACACCCCCCGCCCTGCCTGGAAGGCGGAGCACGGGCGGCTGCGGGGCCGGACGCCGGGAACCGCGTCGTCGGGCTCGGGACGGTCGGGCTCAGGAGAACTGGGCACCAAACCACCCTAATGTCCACAAGCAGGACATCTTCCGATGCGGGCCGGGAGGCCCGGTTCGGACCATCCCGTCGGACCGTGTATTGTTCTCCAGGTCAGCAGGCGCCGCTAGCTCAGTTGGTTAGAGCAGCTGACTCTTAATCAGCGGGTCCGGGGTTCGAGTCCCTGGCGGCGCACAGACAAGCCTCAGGGCCTTCTCACTACGGTGAGGAGGCCCTGAGGCTTTTCCGGCTTCCACCGCGTCAGGGACACCCCGGTCCAGTTACAGGATCGTGAAACAAAACGGGACAAAGGTCCCTAACATCTGACAAGGACCTCAGGCAGGCTGATTCGGTCTGCCGTCCATCCCAGATCGCGTGAGCAACTGTCACAGGGCTCGCTGGAAAGGCTCTACGTTGCCGCGCACCTCGACCACCGGCCGCCGCCCGCTGTCCCTCCGCCGCCGCGCCCCGCGCCCCGGGCGGCCGCGCCGGACCGGCTGGCGCAGACTGATACCCACCTGGCGGCTGACCCTGCTCGGCCTGGTCACCGCCGTCGTGCTCGGGGTCGGACTGTTCGTACTGGGCCTCACCCTGGTCAAGGTCCCGGACGCACATGCCGCCGCCACCGCGCAGAGCAACACCTGGCTCTACCAGGACGGCACGCTGATCGCCCGCACCGGACAGACCAACCGGCAGAACGTCGGCCTCGACAAGGTCTCCCCCGCCGCCCAGCACGCCGCCCTCGCCGCCGAGGACCGGAACTTCTACCACGAGGGCGCGGTCAATCTGAAGGGCCTGACCAGGGCCGCCGTGAACACCGCCACCGGCCAGGCCACCCAGGGCGGATCGACGATCACCCAGCAGTACGTCAAGAACACCTATCTCAACCAGAAGCAGACCGTCAGCCGCAAGGTGAAGGAACTCTTCATCGCGCTCAAGGTGGACGCCACCCAGAGCAAGGACGAGATCCTCTCCGGGTACCTCAACACCTCGTACTACGGCCGCGGCGCGTACGGCATACAGGCCGCCGCACAGGCGTACTTCGGCATAGACGCCAGCCGGCTGAACCCCGCGCAGGGTGCCTACCTGGCCGCCCTGCTCAACGCGCCGAGCGCGTACGACGTCTCGACCGCGACGGCCAAGGGCAAGCAGAACGCGGTCAACCGCTGGAACTACGTGCTCGACGGCATGGTCCAGCAGAACTGGCTCTCCGCCGACGAACGCGCCGCCGTCACCTTCCCCAAGGTGCAGGAACCGCAGAGCGCTCCCGGCCTGTCCGGCCAGGCGGGCTACCTGGTCGGCACCGCGACGGACTACCTGACCTCGCACGGGATCGTCAGCGACGCGGCGCTCGCCCAGGGCGGCTACACCATCACGCTCACCGTCGACGCCAAGCGCGAGCAGGACCTTCAGGACGCCGTCCAGCAGCAGCTCACCGACAAGCTCTCGCCCGGGCAGCGGAAGAAGGACGCCGACGCCCAGGCCGGCGCCGCCTCGGTGGACCCGAAGACGGGCGCGGTGGTGGCGCTCTACGGCGGCGCCGACGCCACAAAGCACTGGGTCGACAACGCCACCCGGGCGGACTACCAGGCAGGTTCGACCTTCAAGGCGATCGCACTGGCCGCCGCCCTGGACAGCGGCGCACGCACCCAGGACGGCGTTCGGATCAGCCCCGACACGGTCTACGACGGCACCAGCGGCCGACCGGTGACCGGCGGGCGCGGCACGCCGTACGCCCCGCCGAACGAGGGCGGCACGAACTACGGCCGGGTGACGCTCCAGCAGGCCACCGACTGGTCGGTCAACTCGGTCTTCGCCCAGCTCGCCCAGGACACCGGCCTGGAGAAGGTCCGCCGGACCGCCGTCGCCATGGGCCTGCCGGCCGACACCCCCGGGCTCGACGCCCACCCCTCGATCCCGCTCGGCACCGCCACGCCCAGCGTGCTCGACATGGCCGGGGCGTACGCCACCCTCGACAACGACGGGCAGCAGATCACCCCCTGGGTCGTGAAGTCGCTCCAGCACGAGGGCGAGCAGGTCAACCTGCCCGCACCCAAGGCGACCCAGGCGATCGGCAAGGGCGCCGCGCAGGCCGTCACCAGCATGCTGCAGGGCGTCGTGAGCGACCCGGGCGGCACCGGTTACCGTGCACAGGCGCTCGGCCGGCCGACGGCGGGCAAGACCGGTACCACCGACAACTCCAGGTCGGTGTGGTTCGTCGGCTACACGCCCGAGCTGGTGACCTCGGTCGCGCTGTTCGGCCAGGACCCGTCGAGCGGCGCCCAGGTCACCCTGGACGGGGTCGGCGGCGTCTCGGCCGCGGCCGGTGGCAAGTTCCCGACCCAGGTCTGGACGGCCTACATGAAGGCAGCCCTCTCCGGGCAGCCGGTGAGCGACTTCGACGGCTCCCCGGACAACCCGCTGCTGTCGGGCCCATCGGGCTCGGGCTCCTCGACCGGTCCGTCCAGCACTCCGTCCAACGGCACGTCGAGCACTCCGGCCGCCGGGGCGGTCACGCCTTCACCGTCCGCGCCGTCCGCGCCTGCGGGCGGGTCCGGCACCGGGGCGTCGTCCGGCGGTTCGAGCTCCGGTGGCAGCAGCTCCTCGCCCACGAGCCGGCCCACTCCCAGGCCCTTCCCGACCCGCGCCGCGACACCCAAGCCGGACCCGACGGTCCAGCCGACCACCACGCCCGCCCCGGGCCCCAGCGGGCAACCGAACACCCAGCTGCAGACGGGTTAGGCACCCGGCGGGCCGCTCCCCGGCACGCCCGACCGTCCGCTGCGGAAGGCCCGCCGAAAGTGCAGGACCAAAAAGCGAGATAGCACCTTACCCAGAGCGCTGTCGGCTGGCAGAATGCGTCGATGCACAGCTCCAAGTCCACCGCCGGCGCCATGGCCGGACGTCTCGGCCTCCCCCTCGCGCTGGTCTCCGCATTCGCCTTCGGCGGGTCCGGCACAGCGGCGAAGCCGCTGATCGAGGCGGGTCTCTCACCCCTGCACGTGGTCTGGCTCCGGGTGACCGGCGCCGCACTGGTCCTGCTCCCGCTCGCGTACCGGCACCGGGACGCCTTCCGCCGGCGCCCCGGTCTGCTGCTGGGCTTCGGTCTGCTCGCGGTGGCCGGTGTGCAGGCGTGCTACTTCGCCTCGCTCTCCCGGATCCCGGTCGGCGTGGCCCTCTTGATCGAGTACCTGGGCCCGCTGCTGCTGCTCGGCTACATCAAGTACGTCCAGCGGCGGCCCGTTTCGCGGGCGGCCACGATCGGCGCCGGGGTCGCCGTGACCGGGCTGGCGTGCGTGGTCGAGATCTGGCACGGCCTGGCCTTCGACGCGCTCGGCGTGCTGTTCGGCCTGGGTGCGGCCTGCTGCCAGGTCGGCTACTTCCTGCTCGCCGACGCCGGGCGGCGGGGCGATCGGCCGGTGGACCCGATGGCCGTGAGCGCCTACGGACTCCTGATCGGCGCCATCGCGCTGACCGCGTTCACCCGCCCCTGGGAGGCGGACTGGAGCATCCTCGGCGGCCACGTGAACATGAACGGGCACAGCCTGCCCGCCCTGCTGCCCGCCGCGTGGATGGTGCTGGTAGCGACGGTGCTCGCCTATCTGACCGGGGTCGTCTCCGTCCAGTACCTGTCACCGGCCGTCGCCGCGGTGGTGGCCAACCTGGAGGCCGTGGTCGCCACGGTGACGGCCTGGTTCCTGCTCGGCGAGCAGCTGGGCGCACCCCAGTTGGCGGGTGGCCTGCTGGTGCTGGTCGGTGCCTTCGCGGCGCAGACCAGCAAGCCCGCCGAGGCTGCCGGAGCCACGGGCGGGCCCCGATCAGGACCCGGAGCCGACCCCGCCTCCGTAGCGGCCGACATCTCCGGCGCCGGGGGCGAGGACGGGAGCACCGACGAGGCCGGGGCCGACGAGGACCTCGGAGCCGGCATCGCCGCCGGACGTCAGATACCGGTCCAGCCGAACCAGTCGAGGTGATTGAGCGGCCAGACCACCGCTGACGCCGGGCCGACCACGTTCGCCACCGGCACGGCGCCGCCGCCCGGCTCCTCCCGGTGGAAGCGGGAGTCGGCGGAGTCGCTGCGGTGGTCGCCCTCCACCCAGACGTAGCCCTTGGGCACGGTCACCGGGCCGAAGTCCAGACCGGCGCAGGAGTCGTCCCCGGGGTGGAGGTACGGCTCGCTCACCGGCCTGCCGTCCACCCGCAGGGTCGTGCCGCTGCACTGGACGGTCTGGCCGCCCGTCGCGATCACGCGCTTGACCAGGTAGTTGTCCCCCTTGGGCGGCAGCAGGCCGACAAAGCTCAGAGCATCCCCGACCACGCCGGACATCAGACCGGTGGCGGGCGCCTGCGGGGGCAGCCAGCCACCCGGGTCCTTGAACACCACCGGTTCACCCGCCTTCGGTTTCCACCCGAAGAGGGACACGGTCTTGTTGACGGCGACCCGATCGCCGATCCGCAGGGTGTTCTCCATCGAGCCCGAGGGGATGGTGAACACCTGGAACAGGCAGGTCTTCACGATCAACGCCACCAGGAGGCCCACCGCGACCATCACCGGCAGCTCCACCCACCACGGCCAGCGCCGACGGGCCGGCCTCGCGGGGCGCGGGGACCTGGCCCGGTGGGCATGGTGGTCCTGATGGGAGTGGCCGGTCCCGTGGGCCTGCTGGGGCCGCCCGACCTGCGGTGCGGTCGGGGCCGGTTGTGATCCAGTGGTCACAGGCAGACCGCCTGTACGGCGGGAGCAGCCGCGCCGGCCGGCAGCGCACCGCTGCCACGGCGGGCGCCACGGCTGTGCTGCCGGCGCCGGCCGTTGTCTCGCAGGTGCCTGTGCCCGGTGCTTTGGGCCGTGCTCTGCGTCCGCTTGCGTGCCACCGGCGGACCACCTCCAGGGGAGTGGGGAAGACAGCACGCTAACGCTGCCTGCGAAGCGCCACGAAATCCGGCATTTAGCCGATGCTCACGCAGAGCGGCTCCGAACGGTTCCAGGCGAACGCCACGGCAGCCCCCCGTGGGGGGTTCAGGCGCGGGCGATCGCCTCGTGGTGGCGGATCACCTCGGCGATGATGAAGTTGAGGAACTTCTCCGCGAACACCGGATCAAGGTGGGCACCCGCCGCAAGCTCACGCAGCCGCGTGATCTGGGTGCGCTCGCGCTCCGGGTCGGCCGGCGGGAGCTTGTGCTCGGCCTTGAGCCGCCCGACCCGCTGAGTCGCCTTGAACCGCTCGGCCAGCATGTGCACGACGGCCGCATCAATATTGTCGATGCTCTCGCGGAGACTGGTCAGTTCCTCGCGCACGGCCTCGTCGATCGCTTCGAGGGACGCGGCGGCAGAGCTGGCGGGCTCGGTGGGCTGATCAGTCATCGGGGCGGCTCCGGAGGCTGGCAGTGCGGACGGCACCCGGGTGACCCACGCTCCTCCTGGACCTCCCCGGGCCTGGGCAAATCTAACAGGAGAGCGCAAAGGCGCCCTTGGAATTCGGGACATCCGTCCACTATCCGGACCGCAACCGTGAACAGCCGCAGCCGGCCGCCCGGCCTTCGGCCACTGCCGCCCGGTCGACCCGTAGTCTTGGCACCGCATGGCACTTCATGGCCGGACGTGACGAACCAGCAGTTCCCCCATCACAGGAGGTACCTGATCGTGGCAACCACTCGCACCGCACGCACCGCGTGGGAAGGCAACCTGCTTGAGGGCAAGGGCCAGGTGACCTTCGCCTCCTCCGGTATCGGTGAGTACCCGGTCTCCTGGCCGGCCCGCTCGGAGCAGCCGAACGGCAAGACCAGCCCCGAGGAGCTCATCGCCGCCGCGCACTCCGCCTGCTTCTCGATGGCGCTCTCGCACGTGCTCGCCGGCGCCGGCACTCCGCCCACCAAGCTCGACACCCAGGCGGACGTGACGTTCCAGCCCGGCACCGGCATCACCGGCATCCACCTCACCGTGACCGGCCAGGTCCCCGGTCTCGACAAGGACGGCTTCGCCAAGGCCGCCGAGGACGCCAAGGCCAACTGCCCGGTCAGCCAGGCGCTGACCGGCACCACCATCACCCTGACCGCCAATCTCGCGGCCTGACACCGGCAGGTACGACTTCACTTCACGCGCCCCTGGTGCGCATCTCGGGATGCGCGCCGGGGGCGCAGCGCGTACGGCACGGTTCCCCGTCCAGAACGCGGTGAATCACCCTGGCGGCGGTCGCCGCCGGATCCGCGCGCGGCCTATGATCAGCGGCAGTGCCCTGTTCCTCGCCGAGCGCCTCCACCAGGCGCCCTTGCACCGAGTTCCGGGGGCCTCGACAGTGCGGGAAGCCGGCCACCGCGGTGCGGAAAGCCGGCCGGATCAGCGTCAGCAGCGGACGGGAGCGTGCCGTGCCGGGCCGGAACGAGGGGGCCGACGCACACCGCCAGCGCGTGCGGCACGCAGACATGTGCCGCCCCGCCCAGGGTACGGCCGACAGTGTCGAGGTCAAGCAGCAACGGCACGAGGCCCAGCTGCTCCCCGGCCTGTCCGACGGCCGGTCGATCAGCTACTGCCCCACCTGCTCCGCCCCGCTGGGCGGCAGTACGAGGGAGTTGCTCGCCGCCCTCCGGGCCAGCGAATCCCGTTTCCGGGCCGCCTTCGCCGACGCCGGCATCGGGATGGCGCTGATCGACTCCGACGACCGGATCATCGAGGTGAACCCCGCGTTCGCGGCGATGATCGGCCACGAGGTACCGGACCTCGTCCGCACCCACATCCACGACATCATCGACCCCGAGGAGAACCACCGGCTGCACTACCTGGAGCTGGTGCGCGGCGAACGCGACCGGCTGCGGGTGGAGAAGCGGCTCAAGCACAGCGACGGCCGCGCTGTCTGGAGCAACGTGACGATCTCGCTCATCCGCGACGGCTCGGGGCACCCCCTCTACACGCTGGCCATGGTCGAGGACGTCACCGAACAGCGTCTGCTCGGTGACCGGCTGGCGTACCAGGCGCTGCACGACCCGCTCACCCGGCTCCCGAACCGGACGCTGTTCTTCGAACGCCTCAATGCGGCCTTCATGCCCGTCGACGGTGAGGCTCCGCCCGAGGCGCGCGGCACGGCCGACCTCAAGCACGAGTCCGGGCCGGGGACAGGACCCGGGCTGCTGGGCGGTGCGGCCACCGTGACGGCAGAGCCCAGAGGGGCCGATGGCCGCAGAGCTCGCCGGGTCGGCCTCTGCTACGTGGACCTGGACGGTTTCGCCGCGATCAACGAGACGCTCGGGCACCATGTCGGCGACCAGCTGCTGGTCGCAGTCGCGGCCCGGCTGGAGCGTGCCTTCTCGCGGGACACGGAACGGCTGGTGGCGAGGCTCGGCGGTGACGAGTTCGCCGTGCTGGTCGCCGACAGTGCCAGCAGTGAGCAACTGACCTCCCTCGCCGCCGAGCTGATCTCCGCTCTTGAGCAGCCGTTCGACATCGCCGGACAGCAGCTGGTCGTCACCGCGAGTGTGGGCGTGGTGGAGCGGCCCGTGCACGACACCACACCCACGGACCTGCTGAAGGACGCCGACGCCACCCTGTACTGGTCCAAGGCCGACGGCCGGGCCCGCTGGACGCTCTACGACCCCGACCGCGGCGCCCACCAGCTCACCCGTCAGCGCCTGGCCACCGCGCTGCGGCCGGCCCTTGAGCGCGGCGAGTTCACCGTCGAGTACCAGCCCCTGGTGGGGCTTGCGGACGGCGCGGTGCACGGTGCGGAGGCACTCGTACGGTGGCGCCATCCCCGGTACGGCACGCTCTCGCCCGACCGCTTCATCCCGCTCGCGGAGGAGTCCGGCGCGATCGTGCCGCTGGGCAAGTGGGTGCTGGAGGAATCGTGCCGTCAGGCCCAGCGCTGGCTGGCGGAGTTCCCGGACACCGAGATCTTCGTGAGCGTCAACCTGGCCGCCCGGCAGATCTGGGACTCCGACGTGGTGGCCGACGTCGCCCAGGTGCTGGAGAACACCGGGCTGCCGCCCCGGCTGCTGCAACTCGAAATCACCGAGAGCGCCGTGCTCGGGCCGGGCGGCCGTCCTGTCCAGGCACTTCAGGCACTGGCCGACATGGGCGTACGGATCGCCATCGACGACTTCGGTACGGGCTACTCCAACCTCGCCTACCTCTCCCGGCTCCCGGTCCATGTCCTGAAGCTGGACGGCAGCTTCATCGAGGGCTTCCGCGACCCCGCGCCCGGCGGCCGCCCGGACAACCGGTGCCGGCGCGCCGACGCGGACGAGCAGATCGTCGGCGCGATGGTCCAGCTCGCGCACGCACTCGGGCTCAGCGTGACGGCCGAGGGCATCGAGAACGCCTCGCAGGCCGAGCGGCTCCGCCTCACCGGGTGTGACACGGCCCAGGGCTGGTACTTCGCCAAACCCGGAGGGGCGGAGCGCGTCGCCGCCATACTGCGCGCGGGGCGGGTGGGCTGAGCCCCGGCGCCACGGCACCCGGGGGGCGGCGGGGCCGGAGCTCGGATCAGCTCAGGCCGTACGCCTCGGCGATCAGTCCGTAGGAGCGGTGGCGTGCCTCGTGGCCGTGGATGTGCGAGGTGACCATGAGCTCGTTCGCCCCCGTCCGCTTGCGCAGGGCCTCCAGGCCGTCGGCCACCTCACCGGGCGAGCCGAGGACGAGATTGGCCAGCCAGCTGTCGAGAAACTCCATCTCGACCTGGCTGTAGGGGTACGACGCCGCCTGCTCGGGGGTCGGTATCAGACCGGGGGTGCCGCGCCGAAGCCGCAGCATGGCCAGGGCCCCGGACAGGGCCAGGCGCCGGGCCGCGGTCGCATCGGCGGCGGCCACCGCACCGACTCCGATCAGCGCATAGGGCTCGTCCAGTACGGCGGACGGCTGGAAGCTGTCCCGGTAGAGGTCCAGCGCGGGCACCGTGTTGGCGGCGCTGAAGTGGTGGGCGAAGGCGAACGGCAGGCCGAGCCGGCCGGCCAGCTGAGCGCTGAAGCCGGACGAACCGAGCAGCCAGATCGGCGGGCGCGCCTCGCTCCTGGGCACGGCCGTCAGCCTGGCGTACGGGTGGCCGTCCGGGAAGTCGCCGTCCAGGAAGTGCGTCAGCTCGGACAGCTGGCGCGGGAAGTCGTCGGCGTCCTCGCCGACTCCTCGGCGCAGCGCGCGGACCGTCGCCTGGTCGGTGCCGGGGGCCCGGCCGAGACCGAGGTCGATCCGGCCCGGGTGCAGGGCTTCCAGCAGCCCGAACTGCTCGGCGATGGCGAGCGGGGCGTGGTTGGGCAGCATGACCCCGCCCGAACCGAGCCGCAGCGTACGGGTGTGGGCTCCGAGGTGGGACAGCAGGACCGCAGGCGTGGAGCTGGCGACGCCCGGCATGCCGTGGTGCTCGGCCACCCAGAAGCGGTGGTATCCCCAGCTCTCCGCGCTGCGGGCGAGCCCGGTGGTGGCTTCGAGCGCCTCGGCGGGCGTGTAGCCCTCCCCCACCGTAGCCAGGTCGAGGATGGAGAGCGGGGCGGGTGCGGTGCCCCGGGCCACGCCACGGACGGGATCAGGGAGCGCCTGCCCGGTGGGCCGTGCCGCGTCGGGAGCCTGCTCGTCCTCGGTGGTCATGCCTCTGTCCTCCTGCTCGACCTGATCGGATGCGGGACTCCGCTCCCGCATGCGGGGTCAACCCGGCAGCGGGGCAGCGTGTTCCCAAGGTCAGGGCGCCGGGACCGGGGCCGGCCGCAGGCCGGTGCCGCACGGGAGCCCGGGCCGGGGCCGTCGGCCGGGCGGCCCGTTCCTGACCGGCCGACAGCACGGCCGCAGGGGTGGCGACTTCACGCCAGCGCAGGAAAGTCGCCAGCCGAAGGGGTCGCGGATCGGACCCGGTTTCGGGCACCCTTGGTGATCAGTGAAGGCCACGCACCACGGCCGCACTCACCGGCAAGGCCGGCGGGCTGGACCAGCTCCGCCAGGCCCGGACGAGCCCCCGGAGCGGCACCCCGCTCCGGGGGCTCGCGCAATTTCCGGCACCCGCCCTTCATGCAGGCACACCCCCCGCGCGAGCACACCCGCCGCGCCGGGAGCCGATGCCTCGGGCGCCGGCGCGGGCTCCCGCGGCGCGGGGCCAGGGGGAGCCGCAGAGCCCGGGAATCGCGACCTGACACTGTGACCCTGCCCACCCGGGGGTGCTTCATGGCATGAAATGTCGAGCCGCTAGCGTTGCCCCCAGCAGCCACCCTCTCCCTCCGGGCGGTCTGGAGGGAGAACGACCTTGGATGCCATAGCGCTGATCGGCCCTGCCTGGATCTGTGTCCTGGCTCTCTGCGCCGTTCTCGGGGACGCCTTCCTCCCCTTCCTGCCGAGCGGCACGCTGGTCATCCTCGCTGTGCTCCGGACCTCCCAGGTGGCCGGCGCTCCGGTGTTCCTCGGGCTCGGCGTGGCCCTCGCCTCGTTCCTCGGCGACCTCCTGCTGCTCCAACTGGCCCGCCGGGGCGCGCCTTCGGTGAACCGGCGGCTGGCCGGCAAGCCGGAGCTTGCGGCAAGCGTCGAGCGGGTCCAGCGGAGTCTGTCGGGCCGGACCAATCGTGCCGCCGCCGCCATGGTGATCATCGCCCGCTTCGTCCCGGCCGGGCGGACGGTCCTCGACCTTGCCGTCGGGCACTCCCCGGACCATTCCCTGAGCTTCCTTCGCTGGTCGGCGCTGTCCGCGGTGGTCTGGGCCGGCTACATCGTCACCCTGGGCTGGCTGAACAGCCACTGGTTCAACACCGCCTGGCTGAGTCTCGCCGTCTCGTGCACCGCCGCCACTGCGATCAGCACCGCCGTCGCCCAGGTGATCCGCCGTCACCGCCGCCGGGCGGCCGCCTGAGGTCTCCCGGCCTCCCCGCACCCTCTCGGCAGCACCCGTCTCACCAGCCTCCACCTGCACCGATGCTCGATGCTGCGGTCGCCGAAGTGTCTCAGGTGGGCAACAGTCGCCGGGGCGGTGCATCCACGCAGCCCGAACTCCGCGTGATGGCAGACAGTGCGCAGGGTCATTGGATGATGGTCTGTTCGCATGACATCCTGAAGATGTAATAGACAGTAAATGTCCGTTTTCTCCTGGACGTCCGGATGCCCTCCGCCGGGGCCTCCGGACGTTTTGCGGGCGCGGACGCCGATCGGCTGGGGAGACCATGAGCAGCATCTCGCGCAGGACCGTGCTGAGCGCCACAGCGGCCACCGCCGCCCTAGGGGCCGTCGCCGCCTGTTCGAGTGGCGGCAGCTCCGGATCCGGGGACAAGGGCTCCGCCGATGGCGCCGGCAGCGGAGGCAAGTCGGGGGCTCCTGCGGTCAAGGGAACGCCGATCGGGGACGGTTCGACGTCCGACACCGGCGCCCAGCCCAACCAGCCGAAGCCGGAGAAGCTCAAGCCGGGCGAGCGCCCGCCGCAGTTCGTGGTGTTCTCCTGGGACGGCGCCGGCGGCACCGACGACGGCCAGTTCCCGAGGTTCCTGAAGCTGGCCGAGCAGTACAAGGCCACGATGACCTTCTTCCTCTCCGGCATTTACGCGCTGCCGAAGGGCAAGGCGAACCTCTACCACCCGCCGAAGCACTCGGTCGGGGCGTCCGACATCCCGTACCTGTCGGACGGGGCGGTGAAGAACACGCTGAAGCTGATCAGCCAGGCGTGGCTGGCCGGACACGAGATCGGCACGCACTTCAACGGGCACTTCTGCTCGACCCGGTCGGACGGCAACGGGGTCAACAAGTGGAGCCCCGAGGACTGGCAGAGCGAGATCGACCAGGCCGTCTCCTTCGTTACCCAGTGGCGCACCAACACCGGCTTCACCGACGTCGATCCGCTGCCCTTCGACTACAAGAAGGAACTGATCGGCGGCCGCACCCCGTGTCTCGAGGGCCAGAAGGCACTGCTGCCGACGGCCGCCAAGCTCGGGTGGAAGTACGACGCCAGTTCGCCCGGCGGGCTCCAGATATGGCCGCAGAAGGTCCAGGACGGCAAGATCTGGGACTTCCCGCTCCAGGGCATACCGTTCCCCGGGCACAACTTCCAGGTGCTGTCGATGGACTACAACATCCTGGCCAACCAGTCCGCCGGCAGCACCAAGGGCGACCCGGCCAAGCACGACGAGTGGCGGACCCAGGCCAAGGAGGCGTACCTGGCCGGCTTCGACCGCGCGTACACCACCAACCGGGCGCCGTTCTTCGTCGGCAACCACTTCGAGCAGTGGAACGGCGGCATCTACATGGACGCCGTCGAGGAGACCCTCAAGGCGATCGCGGGCAAGCCCGAGGTCCGGCTGGTCTCCTTCCGGCAGCTGGTGGAGTGGCTGGAGGTCCAGGACGAGTCCACGCTGCGGAAGTTGCGGACGCTGGGCGTCGGCAAGGAGCCGGCGGGCGGCTGGGCGAGCTTCCTCGGCACGGCCGGCTCGGCGGGCTGACTCCCAGGGCCAACCAGTGGCCGGGCGACTCCGCCGGCGCCTCGGGCGCCGGCCGGGTCGCCCTGCGCCGTTTCAGGGGCATGCCGAGGCGGCCGGCCTCGCGGGCTGCCGTTCGCACGCTTTTCGATCGAACACGGGTTCTCGCCGGTAGCACTGATCGGCCGCCCATCGCATCTATTCCGCCAGATCTTCACCCTCCGACCGAGGTCATTTCCGACATCGGTTGCGATCACCCTTGGCACTGAGGACAGTTGGGGTCAATCAGGAGCCTGCCATCGCATCCGGCTCTCGCCCTCAGCAACGATCCGGTCCGTCAGTGGATCCGAACAGGATCGGGCGCCACGAAGCCGGGCTTCCGGCGGGGGCGGAGTACCCGCTTGAAGCAGTGCCGGTCCGGAAACCGTCGTGACTCCGATGGTTCATCAGGTCGCGCTTCGATCCCGGGACCACAGATCCAGAGGACAAGTCCGGGGGGACGAGTCCGCAGCGAGCTCAGGGGCAGCAACAGGGGGCGCAGCACTGCGTCCCTCGGGGGGAGTTACCGCCATGCCGAAGACAGAGGCATACCCACAACCGCAGATACCGCGCCGGTTACCCGGCCGGGCCCTGCCGCACCCGCAGGACCGCCGACAGGAGGACCCGCCTCCCCCGGACGGCCCGGGCCGCCGGAAGACACCGTACGACTACGAGCACTTCAGCCGACTGGCCGGGCCGCTGACCGATCCGTCGGCGGACCCCTCGACCGCCACCGGCACGGTCTACCGCGTCCAGTACCGCAGCCTGCTGCGCGAGGAACCGCACCGGCTCCGTGCCGCGCTGCTGCTGATCGCGGCACCGGTGGTGGAGACGATCCTGCTGGTGTGGCTGCTGCTCCCCGGACACTGGCCGGTCCGACCGGGCGAGACCCACCTGTGGCTGCCGGTCGCGGACAAGGTGATGATCGGGATCGTCTCCCTGATCGAGGTCTTCCGCCTGCTGAACGTGGTCTCCAACGCGCACGCCACCCTGGTCGCCCGCGACCCCGTCCCGGTGATTCCCGAGACCGGCACCAGAGTCGCGTTCATCACGACCTGTGTTCCGGGCAAGGAGCCCCCGGAGATGGTCCGGGCCACCCTGACGGCCGCGCTCGCCGTCCGCCACCAAGGACCGTACGACGTCTGGCTGTTGGACGAGGGCGACGACCCGGGGATGCGCCGGCTCTGTGCCGGGCTGGGCGCCCGCCACTTCAGCCGCCACGGCGTCGGCCGGTGGAACCAGCCCAAGGGCACGTATCGCGAACGCACCAAGCACGGCAACTACAACAGCTGGCTCCAGGCCCACGGCGACGACTACGACTACTGGGTGTCGGTGGACACCGACCACGTCCCGCTGCCCGAGTTCTGCGAGCGGATGCTCGGCTACTTCCGCGACCCGGACGTCGCCTTCGTCGTCGGCCCGCAGGTGTACGGCAACTACGACAGCTCGCCGTCCGCCGTCACCAAGTTCTCGGAGAGCCAGCAGTTCCTCTTCCACGCGCTGATCCAGCGAGCGGGCAACCGCTACGGCGCACCGATGTTCGTGGGCACCAACAACGCGGTGCGGATCAAGGCCCTGCAGTCCATCGGCGGACTCCACGACTCGATCACCGAGGACATGGCCACCGGTCTCGAGTTCCACCGCCGGAGCAATCCGGTGACCGGCGCGAAGTGGAAGTCGGTCTACACCCCGGATGTGCTGGCCGTCGGCGAAGGCCCGTCCTCCTGGACGGACTTCTTCTCGCAGCAGCTGCGCTGGAGCCGCGGCACCTACGAGACGATCCTCACCCAGTACTGGCGGGCCGCCTGGCGGCTGTCGCCCGGCCGGCTGCTCAACTACACGCTGATGGTGTGCTTCTACCCGATGGCGGCGCTCACCTGGCTGCTCGGCGGCGTCTCCAGCGTGCTCTACCTGGGCTTCGGGGCGTCCGGTGTGCACGTCTCCTCCCAGATCTGGATGATGCTCTACAGCGACGCCGCCGCCCTCCAGGTGCTGCTCTACACCTGGAACCGCAGGCACAACGTCAGCCCGCACGAGCCCGCCGGGTCCTCCGGCGTGGCCGGCATGGTGATGTCCGCGCTCTGCGGGCCGATCTACGCGGCCTCCCTGCTGCAGGCCGCGATGCGCCGCAAGAGCCGCTTCGTGGTGACCCCGAAGGGCGACTCCGCCAGCCCCGACCGGCCGGCCACCTTCCGCATCCACCTGTTCTGGGTGCTGCTCTTCGGCGGATCGCTCGCCGCGTCCTTCGCCACCGGTCACAACCATGTCGCCATGCGCACCTGGGCCTGCATCGCGCTGTTCTTCAGCCTGCTGCCGATGCTCATCCTGGCGTACGACTCGCTGCGCCACCGCCGCGGCCGGGACACCGGAAGCGTCTGAGCAGGGCGGCACCTTCCCCGTCGCACCGTCGCACCGTCGCACCGCCGCACCGCCGCACCGCCGCGCCCTCGCTCGCCGGCCACGGCACAACACACCACACCAGCAGTCCATTTGCACTGGGGGGCCAGTCATGAAGATCCGCCACACCGGCGGCCGGACCAGGCGTTTCGCCTTGGGCAGCACCGTCGCGCTCCTCGTCGGGGGCATGAACGCACCGGCCGTCCTCGGCTTCGCCGGGGACCAGTACCACCAGTACGTCATCAACCAGCCCGGTTACAAGGCCGACTACGGCCACTGGCAGACCCTGACGCTGCCGACCAGGTTCCGGATCAACGCGATCCACGCGACCCTGCTGCGCACCGGGAAGATCCTGATCGTCGCCGGCTCGGGAAACGACCAGAACGCCTTCGACGCCAACACCTTCAAGACCCTGCTCTGGGACCCGGCGAAGAGCACCTACAAGCTGATACCCACCCCCGTGGACATGTTCTGCGGCGGCCACACCTCGCTGCCCGACGGCCGGGTCCTGGTGGCCGGCGGCACACTGCGCTACGAGGCACTGGACGGTGCGGTCAAGAAGGCCGCAGGCACCATGCGGGTGCGCAACGAGAACCCGGACGCCGCGCGCACCTTCCCCAAGGGCACGGTCTTCACCGCACCGGACGGCCGCGAGTACGCCAGTACGGCCGAAGTCACCGTGCCCGCCGCCACGAAGACCATCGCCAGGGCCAACGCCTCCAAGGGCACCGGCGCCACCAAGGTGACCGTCACCGCCGGCGAGCGGCAGGTCTTCGTCGAGGCGGTCACCGCAGGCACCTCGTACGTCGACCGGAACCCGGCCCAGTACACGGTCAAGGGCCTCACCGGCGCCGACGCCCGCAACCTCTACGGCATGGGCACCGCGATGACCCTGGACAAGCAGGACTTCCAGGGCATCCGCAACGCCTACGAGTTCAACCCGGACACCGAACTGTACGAGCAGGTCCCGGACATGGCGTCCGCACGCTGGTATCCGACCCTCACCGGACTCGGCGACGGCAAGGTGGTCACCGTCTCCGGCCTGGACGACACCGGCCAGATCCTCAGCGGCAACGACAACGAGCTCTACGATCCGGCCACCCGCACCTGGTCCAAGGCCCCGGACCGGTACTTCCCCACCTACCCCTCGCTCTTCCTGACGGCCTCCGGCAAGCTCTTCTACTCGGGTTCCAACGCGGGCTACGGACCGGCTGACAAGGGCCGCACGCCCGGCCTGTGGAACCTCAAGGACAACAGCTTCCAGACCGTCGACGGTCTGCGCGACCCCGACCAGCTGGAGACCTCCTCCTCCGTGCTGCTGCCGCCCGCACAGCAGCAGAAGGTGATGGTGCTGGGCGGCGGCGGAGTCGGCGAGTCCCCGGCCTCGACCGCCCGCACCGGCATAGCCGACCTGACGGCACCCCAACCGCACTTCACCCCCGGCCCCGACCTGCCGGCCGGCGGCACCCGGTACCTCAACAGCGTGATCCTCCCGGACGACACCGTCTTCACCACCGGCGGCTCCGGCGACTACCGGGGCAAGCACCGCAGCGATCTGCTGAAGGCACAGACCTACCATCCGGACACCAACAGCTTCACCACCGCCGCCGAGCCCTCCATCGGCCGCGACTACCACTCCGAGGCGCTGCTGCTCCCCGACGGCCGGGTGGTGGTGCTCGGCTCCAACCCGCTCTTCGCCGACAAGGCCGACACCCAGCCCGCCGCCTTCGAGCAGCGGATCGAGATCTACTCCCCGGCCTACCTCTTCCACGGCGACCGGCCCGAAATCACCGCCGCTCCCGGCAGAGCCGCGCTGGGCGACTCCATCACGGTCTCCACCCCGCACCCGGGCGACATCGCCACCGCCAAGCTGATCCGCCCGAGTTCGGTCACCCACGCCACCGACGTGGAACAGCGGTCGGTCGCCCTCACCATCACTTCCCGCGGCGGCACCGGCCTCTCCCTCGCCCTCCCCCGCAACCCCGATCTCCTCCCGCCCGGCTGGTACATGCTCTTCGCCACCGACCGGAACGGGACCCCCTCCGTAGCCCGCTGGATCCAGATCACGGCCTGACTTCCAGGGGCAACGGTGAACCCGTCAGAGCCCCGCGCCCCTGACGGGTTCACCGTTGCCCCTCAAGAGCTCCCGTGCGCCAGACCCAGGGCGTACCCGAGCCAGAAGTCCCCTGCCCTGGGCTCGCCGCGCCCGCAGTCGCCGTCCGACTCGCCGGGGTTCTTGATCCAGAGGTAGGCGTCCACGCCCGGTCGGCCGGTCTCCGTGGTCGGGGACTCGCCCAGGGCCCGTCCGGCCGGGTTGCACCAGTCGCGGTCGCCGAGCGGTCCGTTGCCGTTGCGGCTGGTGTCGATCACATAGTGTTTGCCGTCGAGCAGCGCCGACAGTCGGTCACCGTAGGCCGAACTCTGTTCCGTCGTATAGAAGTTGGAGACATTGACGGAGAAGCCGTCGGCCTCCGCGACCCCTGCGCCACGCAGGGCCCCGGCCAGCCGCTCCTGGTCCTTGAGCCAGCCCGCATTGCCCGCGTCGAGGTAGACACGCACCTTCGGGTGCTTCTTCAACTCCCGTACCGCGTAGGTCAGTAGCTCGTAGCGTTCGGTGGCGGCCGTCGGCGGGACCCCGCAGCTGTCCAGGGTGTGCGCGACGGCGTCCGGCTCCAGGACCACCCAGGCCGCGCGGTCGGCCAGACCGGCGGCGAGCTGGTCGATCCAGGCCCGGTAGGCGGGGGCGTCGGCGGCACCGCCGGCCGAGAACTGGCCGCAGTCGCGGTGCGGTATGTCATAGGCGACGATCAGCGCCGTTCGCCCTGCCGCGGTGGCCCGTAGCGTCAGGTCCTCGGCCTTGGCGCGGGCGTCCTGGCCGCCGAGCCACAGGGCCGAGGGCTGGTCGGCGATCCGGGCCAGGGTCTTCGCGTCGGCGCCGGTCGTCCGCGCCAACTGCCGCGCGGCGGCGGTCTGGTCGGAGACGAAGAAGGTCTGCCCCGACTGCTGGGCGAGCAACCCGCCCCCGCCCCCGGTCGGTGCCGGCCGTGCGCCCCCCGACGCCCCGCCACCGCACCCGGCCACCGCACCGGCCGACAGCGCGGCCAGTAGGACCGCCGTCACCACTCGCCACCGCAGGCGCACCACAACCGCCCCTCCCCGCCATCACGGTCGGCACCAGCCTTGCACAGCCGGTGCCGACCGGGGGGCGGTTGGGCGAACATGCGCGCGTCAGCGGCTCAGCGGCCCCCCGGTGCCCGAACCGGCCTCAGGCGGAGGCGAGATCGGGCACCCGCCAGTCGATCGGCTCCGCACCGAAGCCGGCCAGCGCCTCGTTGATCTGCGAGAACGGACGGCTGCCGAAGAACAGCTTGGCCGAGAGCGGCGACGGGTGCGCGCCCTGCACCACCACGTGCTTCGAGGTGTCGATCAGCGGCAGCTTCTTCTTGGCGTAGTTGCCCCAGAGCACGAAGACGCAGGGCTCCTCGCGGTCGCTGACCGCCTTGATGACCGCGTCGGTGAACTTCTCCCAGCCCTTGCCCTTGTGCGAGTTGGCCTCATGGGCACGCACCGTGAGCACCGCGTTGAGCAGCAGCACGCCCTGCTCGGCCCAGTGCATCAGATAGCCGTTGTCCGGCGCCGGGACGCCGAGGTCGGCGTGCAGCTCCTTGAAGATGTTCCGCAGCGACGGCGGGGTCTTGGTGCCGGGCAGCACCGAGAAGCTCATCCCGTGCGCCTGGCCGTCGTCGTGGTACGGGTCCTGACCGAGGACCAGCACCCGGACGTCCTGGTAGCGCGTGGCCTCCAGCGCCGAGAACTCCTGCCCGCTCGGCGGGAAGACCTGGTGCTCGGCACGCTGCTGCGCCACGAACTCGGCCAGCTCCGCGAAGTACGGCTTCTCCAACTCGCCTGCCAGCGCCTCGCGCCAGGACTCCGGCACCTCGAACCCCGTGCCCACGGCCACCTCAGCCAGCTCCGTCACGACTCAACCTCCCACCGGGCTGCGCCCGGACCGCACGTCCTTCTTGCACCCCGAACGCTACACAGCCCCACCGACAGCCGGAGCCGCGAACCCTTTCAGGGTCCTTTAGGCGCAAGGGGTAACCGCCAGGGGCGCGCGCCCCTGGTGGTTACCCCTTGCCCTGAAGGGTTCTCTCAGATGAGTTCGATCAGGTCGGCGATCGACTTGACCACTCGGCCCGGCCGGTACGGGTAGCGCTCGACATCCGCCGCGCCGGTGAGCCCGGTGAGCACCAGGATGGTCTCCATACCGGCCTCCATGCCCGCCACGATGTCGGTGTCCATCCGGTCGCCGATCATCACCGCGGACTCGGAGTGGGCACCTGCGGTGTTCAGCGCCTCGCGCATCATCAGCGGGTTCGGCTTGCCGACGAAGTAGGGGTCGACGCCGGTCGCCTTGGTGATCAGTGCGGCGACCGAGCCGGTGGCCGGCAGCACGCCCTCGGTGGACGGGCCGGTCTCGTCCGGGTTGGTGCAGATGAAACGGGCGCCCGCGTTGATCAGGCGGATCGCCTTGGTCAGCGCCTCGAAGCTGTAGGTGCGGGTCTCGCCGAGCACCACGTAGTCCGGGTTGTTGTCGGTCAGTACGTAGCCGGCCTGGTAGAGCGCGGTGGTCAGACCGGCCTCGCCGATGACATACGCGGTACCGCCGGGGCGCTGGCCCTTGAGGAACTTCGCGGTCGCCAGCGCGGAGGTCCAGATGCACTCCTCCGGCACCTCCAGGCCCATCCCGGCCAGGCGGGCGCTGAGGTCCCTGGGCGTGTAGATCGAATTGTTGGTCAGCACCAGGAAGGGCTTGCCCGACTCCCGCAGGCGCCGGAGGAACTCCTCCGCGCCCGGAATCGGCGTGCCCTCGTGGATGAGGACGCCGTCCATGTCGGTCAGCCAGGACTCGATGGGCTTGCGGTCTGCCACGTGCGTGTCTCCAGAGGTCGTGCGGTGGTCGTACGGAGGACGTCCGGTCCGTACGGAACTGCGCCCCCACCGCCCGGAGCGGGCTGGTGGAGGGGTGCTACTGGCTGCCCCAACACCCCCAGCCTAATCCGCACGTCTGTCCGAGGGCAGCGCGTCCCGCCCACCGGACTCCACCCGTCGGTGCCCCGCCCCGGCCCGCTCGTATCCTCAACGGCTCCTTAAGCGCCCCCTAAGGGAGCTGACATACCGTCAGTCGACCGTCGCCGCCTGGCTACCGTACGGAGAAGAGGAGCGGACCCGACCCGCGCCGGCCCCCACGCACAGACACCGAGCCCCACACCGGGCACACGGTCCCCCACGCGAAGGAGCACCACCCGCCATGTCCGCTCGCCGCACCACCACGGTCGCCGCGCTCGCCGTCGCCGGTTGCGCCCTGGCCGGCGCCCTCGGCTCCGGTACCGCGTACGCGCACGGCTCGATGCAGAACCCGCTCAGCAGAGTCGAGGGCTGCTATCTGGAAGGTCCGGAGCAGCCGAAGTCGGACGCCTGCAAGGCCGCCGTCTCGCTCGGCGGCACCCAGGCCATGTACGACTGGAACGGTGTACGGATCGGCGACGCCGACGGGCAGCACCGCCGGCTGATCCCCGACGGCCGGCTGTGCAGCGCCAACAACACCGAGTTCGCCGGCCTGGACCTGCCGCGCGCCGACTGGCCCGCGACCAACCTCACCTCGGGCGCGGACTTCACCTTCCGGTTCCGCGCCACCGCGCCGCACCGGGGCACCTTCCAACTCTTCATCACCAACAGCAGCTACCGCCCGTCCCAGCCGCTGAGCTGGTCGGACCTGGAGCCGACGCCCTTCCTGACGATCACCGACCCGCAACTGGTGGACGGCCAGTACGTACTGCCCGGCAAGATCCCCGCGGGCCGGACCGGCCGCCAGCTGATCTACGCGATCTGGCAGCGCTCGGACAGCCCGGAGGCGTTCTACTCCTGCTCGGACGTGGTCTTCGACGGCAGTGGCAGCGCGGCGGGCACGGCGGCCCTCCCGGCCTCCGACAGCGGGGTCGGGCACGTCCACGACAGCCCGGCCGCCAACGCCGCTGCCCCGGCTGCCGTACCGGCCGCAGCGGTCAACGCGCAGGCCCAGGCCCCGGCTGCGGCTGCGGCTGCCGCACCGGCTGCCGGAACCCGAGCCCGGGCCACCGAGCAGCTCGCCCAGACCGGTACCGACCGGGCCACCGGCATGACGGCCGCCGTCGGCGCGTCCTTCGTGCTCGCCGGAGGCACGGTCGCGTACCTCAACCGCCGGCGCCGCGCTGCGGGCAACCACGCCCGCTGAACGGCTTCCGGCAGACGATTCACCCCCGACCCCCGGGCACCGACCGCGCGCCTGCGATCCCCCCTCCCCGGCGCGCCCGGTGCCCGGGCTCACCATCGCCACCCCGGGCGCGGCCGTGTCAGCGGACCGGCAGGCGCGCGTGATTGAGTAAGCGCATGAGCAGCGCGTCCCACTCTCCGTTCCGCGTCGGTCTGATCGGCTACGGCCTGGCCGGCTCCGCCTTCCATGCCCCGCTGATCGCCACAACTCCCGGTCTGCGGCTGGACGCGGTGGTCACCGCCAACCCCGAGCGCCGGGCCCAGCTGCACCGGGAGCACCCCGGCGCCCATCCGCTGGACACCCCCGAGCAACTGCTCGCCGAGGCCGACCGCCTCGACCTGGTGGTGATCGCCTCGCCGAACCGCACCCATGTCCCGCTGACCCGCGCCGCGCTGCACGCCGGTGTGGCGACCGTGGTCGACAAGCCACTGGCGGCCACCGCCGCCGAGGCCCGCGAACTCTGCGAACTGTCGGAGCGCACCGGCGTCCTGCTCTCGGTGTTCCAGAACCGCCGCTGGGACGGCGACTTCCTGACCGCCCGCCGGCTGGTGACCTCCGGCGCACTGGGCCGGGTGCACCGCTTCGAGTCCCGGTTCGAGCGGTTCCGGCCCAAGCCGAAGGCGGGCTGGCGCGAGCTGGCCGACCCGGCCGAGGTCGGCGGCACCCTGTACGACCTGGGCAGCCACCTGGTGGACCAGGCGCTCACCCTGTTCGGTCCGGTGGAGGCGGTGTACGCCGAGGTCGACGTACGGCGGGACGGCGCGGTGGTGGACGACGACGCCTTCCTCGCACTGACCCACACCGGTGGCGTCCGCTCGCACCTGTGGACCAGCGCCCTGGCGCCGCTCGCCGGGCCGCGCCTGCGGGTGCTCGGCGATGCGGCCGGGTACGTCAAGTCCGGCATGGACCCGCAGGAGGCGGATCTCCGCTCGGGCCGACGCCCGGACGACGGCCGGGCCTGGGGCGCGGACGACCCCGCCGCGTACGGCACCCTGGGCACCGACGAGTCCGTCACCCGCCACCAGGGCAGGTCGAAGGTGCCGACCGACCCGGGCGACTACCCCGCCTACTACGCCGGGATCGCCGCCGCCCTGGCCGACGGCACACCGCCGCCGGTGGACCCGCGCGACGCCGTCGCCACGCTGGCCGTCCTGGAGGCCGCACACTCCTCCGCGGCCACGGGGACGGTGGTCCGTCTCCCCTGACCGGGACGGTGCTGTGCCTCTCGCTCTCACCTGCAACTGTGCGGCAAACCTTCACGTCCAGCAGACCCCTATTTGGCGATCAGCCCGACAAGGCGTCAGTAGGATAAGCCGCTCAACACTGGCTTGATGAGAGGCACATGGTCATGGGGGACACCGGGTTTCGGGTACAGCCCGACGCTCTCGGAAGGTATGCGTCAACGATCACCGAGCAGCTCGACCAGCTCAGTCGGGTCCAGTCCGCGATCGCGGGCATCGTCATCTCGCCCGACGCCTTCGGGCACCTGCCGAACGCTCAGAACCTGGCGCACACCTACCAGGAGCACGCCGACGCGAGCCGGCAGAACCTCAATGACCTCTCCGAGGCCTTGACGGGGACCGCGGATGGGCTCAACCACGCGGCTGAGAACTACGCCGCGCACGACCAGGAGATCAGCTCGGCTCTCGGGGGCGGACAGTGAGTACCCACCGCTCGCCGTCGCACGGCCACACCCCGAGCCACACCCCGAGCCACACTCCGAGCCCGAGCCCGGAACCCGACCACCGGCCGAGCGGCCACCCCGACCGGCCTGCCCCCGCGCCCTCGCCTGCTCCCTCCACCGGGCCTGTCACCCCCGGCAGGCATCCCGGGCAGTCGCAGGACGACACTCCGCACACCCCCGGCCACACGCCCGGCCACACCCCGGGCCACACTCCCGGCAGCGGGGAGACGGAGCCGGGTGGCGGGGACGCCCCGGCCGACGGCGGCGACGCGCCGAAGGGCTGGTTCAGGGACTTCGTCGGCAAGACGGGCGACACCATCAAGGAGAAGGGATCCGAGGCCGTCGGCACCTTCGCGGTCGACAAGGCCAAGGAGGCGATCTTCGGGAAGCCCGACGACGGCTCCGGAGACAAGGGCGGCGGCTCCGGCGAGGGCGGCGGCTCGGGCGAGGGCGGCGGCCCCGAGCAGGGCGGTGAAGGCTCGGCGATCGGCGCGGTCGGCGGGGCCGTCGCAGGCGTCGGGGCGGCGGTCGGCAACTCGTCCGCCGGCTACCGGACGATGCCCGCCCCCGGCGGCTCCTACACGGGGCTGGCCTCCGTCTCGGGCGGAAGCTCGGCCTACGGCTGGGCCCAGGCCGCCCCGCAGCCGCCCACGGCTCCGCTCACCGAGGCGACCCACCCCTCCAGGGACGGTATCGGCGGCATGCTGGACGAGGCCGTCCAGTACGCGCTCGAGAAGTCCGGCCTGATGGACGTGCTGGAGAAGGTCACCGGAAACCTCGCGGAGCTGAACGCCGCCGCCGAAGAGTGGCAGGCCCAGGCAAGGGCCGTGCAGTACGTGGCCGAGGCCCTGCGGGGCAACGCCACGACCCTGGCCGGGCAGTGGGAGGGCAATGCCTCCGACTCCTTCGGCAACCACATGGGCGAGGTGGTGGAGGCCCTCGACTCCACCGCCGAGGGCATGTTCCAGACCGCCCAGATCATCAACTCGGCGGCCCAGGAGTGCGCGCTCGCCGAGGGCATGATCGTCGAGATCATCAGCGAGGCGATCGAGGCCCTGATCGCCTCGCTCGCCGCCGAGGCGGTGATCGCCATCCTGACGGCGGGTATCGGCCTCATCGCCGACGCGCTGATCACCGAGGCCGAGATCGCGGTCTTCGTCGCCCGTGTCGCCAAGGTGTCCACGGAGCTGGCCGAGAACCTGGAGAAGATCCTCAAGGCCCTCAAGGAGCTGGGCTCCGCGGTCAAGGCGGTCCGGAAGGTCAAGGACGTCAAGAACGCCCTCTCGGAGGTCAAGAAGGTCAAGACCGCGGTCCAGGGCCTGAGGGACTTCGAGCAGGGCGGCAAGGGCGTCGGCGACATGGCCAAGGACGCCTGGCGCAACAAGTCGCTCGACGGGGTCGGCGACGGGCTCAAGGACTTCGCGGCCCGAAAGGCCGTCGGCTACGCCGACAAGAAGGGGACGGAGTTCGCCCAGCAGCAGTTCGACCAGGCCCTCGGCTTCGACGACGGGGCACAGCGGTCCGACGACCTCAGTGTCAAGGGCCTCGCCGGGGCGGCCGGGAAGTCCGCCTGGGGCGCGGCCAAGGACGGCCTCAAGGACCCGACCAACATCGACGCCGTCAAGGGCGAGCTCGGGCACGACCTCGGGCTGGAGAGCGACCCCACTCCCTACCGCGTCGACCGCTCCCGGATCGAGCAGGCCTTCGGGTGAGCCTTCGAACCTCGGGCTGATACGGCGACGGGGGGCACCGTGTTCGTCACGGTGCCCCCCGTCGCCGTCGGACCGGTCAGCCCAGCAGAGCCGACAGCTGCTTCAGGTCATCGTCGCTGTGCATGTTGAGCGCGATCCACGAACCGTCGCTGAACGTCAGGTCGAGGCGGCGGTTGAACCAGGAGTTGGGAATGTCGCGGCGCAACCCGTAGGTGCCGCGCGGCAGTTCGAGCAAGGGCACGGCCTGGTAGTGCTCGTGGCGCTCGAACCCCCACTTCCGGCTCAGGAAGAGCATCCGATGTCCGGTGAGCACCAGGGTGAAATCGTCGTGATCGGCCCTGAGCTTCTCACCCGGGGTGGTCCGTACGGCCTTCCACACCGTCCAGGCGATGCTCTCCTTGCTGCCGCTCCACGAGCCGCCGTGGAACGGCCGCCGGATCGCCCGGTACATCCGCCGCTCCAGGCGCAGCCCGTAGGGCCGGCGGAACCTCAGGTCGGTGACGAAGATCTCCACGAACCAGCGGGGCAGGAAGTAGGTCCAGATCCCTCGCCAGACACCGCGCAGGAACCTCACGACGGCCCGCACCGGCGCCCACAGGAGATCGTGCTTGGTCTGCTGCGCGTCGAAGTAGAGCGGCAGGAGGTCGTCCAGCGCAGGCGCGAACACGCCGAGCAGCTGCTCGCCGGGGCGCAGGTGGTGCGCCGCGGTCTGCTGCAGCGCCGGGTGCCCCACGGGGACGGAGGCGAAACCGCCGCCCCACCCTGGTGCCTGCTGATACGTGCTCAAACGAGCCTCCTCGGTCCTGCTGCCACCGACTCGGTACGACGGTTGGTGTACTGGCATTCGATGTACTGGCATTCGGGATTTCCGGGGGCCCAAGCTACCCCAGCACGACCAGGTGCCGCCCGGGGATCGCCCGCCAACTGCCCGGGCGGGACTCGGCGGTGAGAGAACGGTGCAGGCTTCTGGTGCGAGGTGTGCCGGATCCGCCACGCCTCGCACCACCGCGCCGCCTTCCGGGCCCACCGGCACTCCCGCGCGGAGGTTCTCCGGCTGTACGATCGCAGCCGAGTCCGCTACCGACCCGAGGAGGCCAGCCGTGCAGTTCATCGCCGTACTGCTCGGCCTGCTGCGGGTGTTGACGGGCGAGCTGCTGCTCGGGCCCGCCGGACTGACGGCCGTTGCCGCCGCCGCGACCCTGGTACTGCTGGCCGCCGTCGCGGCCGGCGTCCTGGCGGGCCGCCGACGGCTCGGGGCCCGGGCCCCGGCTCTCGTACGCTCCGCAACCCTGCGCAGGCGCGCCTTGCGGACGGCCTTCCTCCCGCAGCGTGATCCGGATGCCCGGGGCCGGCGTCGGCCCAGGGCGCCGGGCGCGGCCCCGGCGGCCGCGTAACCCCCGCTGCTCCCAACGGCCCCACGCGGCCGCCCTCCGCCGACCTCTCATGCCACGAGACCCCGGAGGGCTCGCTCCACCATGTCCGTTCTCACCGTGCTCGACCCGGCCGTGGGCCTGGCCCACGACGCCGTCGCCGCCCTCGCCACCGTGCTGCCGACCGCACTCGCGATCGTCGTCTTCACCGTCTGCGTACGGCTCGCACTGCATCCGCTCGCCCGGGCCGCCGCGCGCGGCGAGAAGGCCCGGCTGCGGCTGGCGCCGCAGATCGCCGAGCTGAAGCGCAAGCACGCCAGGGATCCGGAGAAGTTCCAGGCGGCGATGGCCGAGCTGTACCGCGCCGAGAAGGCGTCGCCGTTCACGGGCTGTCTGCCGATGCTGGCGCAGGCGCCGTTCCTCTCGGTGATGTACCGCCTGTTCACCACCCGGGGCGACCTGCTGCACCACACCGCCTTCGGTGTCCCGCTGGGGCTGCACGTCGGCTCGGCCCACGGCCCGGGCCGGCTGCTGGTCTTCGGCCTGCTGTACGCCGCCCTGGCCGCCGTCGGCTACCTGTCGTTCCGGCGGGCCCGACGGACGGCGCCGGACCCGACGGCCCCGGTGCGGCGCTGATGCCGTACCTCTCGTTCGGCACCGTGCTCTTCGCCGCGCTGGTCCCGCTGGCGGCGGGGATCTACCTGCTCACCACCACCGCCTGGAGCTTCGCCGAGCGCGCCTGGTTGCACCGGGAGCGGGGCGCCGGTCAGCCCTTGGCGGTCCAGCCCGCCAGGTAGCTGTCGATCTCGCCGGTCAGCCGGGCCTTGCCGCTCTCGTCCAGGAACGACGCCTCGACGGCGTTCCTGGCGAGGGCGGCGACTCCGGTCTCGTCCAGGTCGAGCAGGCGCGCGGCGACGGCGTACTCGGTGTTGAGGTCGGTGCCGAACATCGGCGGGTCGTCGCTGTTGACGGTGACCAGCAGGCCGGCGTCCACCATCTGCCTGATCGGGTGCTCCTCGATCCGCTCGACGGCCCGGGTGGCGATGTTGGAGGTCGGGCAGACCTCCAGCGGGATGCGGTGCTCGCCGAGGTGGTCGAGCAGCGCCGGGTCCTTGACCGCCTGGGTTCCGTGGCCGATCCGCTCGGCGCCCAGGGCGCGCAGCGCGTCCCAGACCGTCTCGGGCCCGGTGGTCTCACCGGCGTGCGGGACACTGCGCAGACCGGCCGCGCGGGCGCGGTCGAAGTACGGCTTGAACTGCGGGCGCGGCACGCCGATCTCGGGCCCGCCGAGGCCGAAGCTGACCAGGCCCTCGGGCGCGAGGTCGACGGCGAGGCGTGCGGTCTCCTCGGCGGCGGCGAGCCCGGCCTCGCCGGGGATGTCGAAGCACCAGCGCAAGACGACGCCGAGCTCCTTCTCGGCCGCCTTCCTGGCGTCCTCGATCGCCTCCATGAAGGCGACGTCCGGGATGCCCCGGCTGACCGAGGAGTACGGGGTGACGGTCAGCTCGGCGTAGCGGATCTGCTGGCGCGCCATGTCCTCGGCCACGCCGTACGTCAGCGCGCGGACGTCCTCGGCGTCCCTGATCAGGTCGACCACGCTCAGGTAGACCTCGACGAAGTGCGCGAAGTCGGTGAAGGTGAAGTACTCGGCGAGCGCCTGCGGGTCGGTCGGCACCCTGGACTTGCCCGCGTGGCGCGCGGCCAGCTCGGCGACCACCCGGGGCGAGGCCGAACCGACGTGGTGCACGTGCAGTTCCGCCTTCGGCATCCCCGCGATGAACGCCTCGATCCCGCTCCTGGCCTCAGCCACCACACACTCTCCTTC
This sequence comes from Kitasatospora sp. GP82, assembly GCF_029892105.1. GTDB lineage: Bacteria > Actinomycetota > Actinomycetes > Streptomycetales > Streptomycetaceae > Kitasatospora. The sequence continues at coordinate 83,640 of NZ_JARZAJ010000015.1, forward strand.
GCACAGCTGTCAGATCCTGCATGCTAACCGCCCAGTGCAACGGCCACGGTGTGGATCAGCAATCCGGCCAGCGCACCGACCACCGTGCCGTTGATCCGGATGAACTGCAGGTCCCGTCCGACGTTGGCCTCGATCTTGCGGGAGGCGTCGTCGGCGTCCCAGCCTGCCACGGTCTCCGAGATCAGCGAGGTGATCTCGCTCCGGTAGGTCCCCACCACGTACTGGGCGGCGTCCTGCAACCAGCCGTCCGTCTTGGCCTGAAGCCTCGCGTCGGTGGCGAGTCGCTGCCCGAAGGAGCGCAGGCCGACCGCTATCCGGCGGCGCAGCTCGCTGTGCTCGTCCTCGGCGGCACTCATCACCAGTGTGCGGACGGCGGCCCAGGAGGAGGCGATCAGGTCCTGCACCTCGGGGCGGGCGAGCAGATCGGCCTTGGCACGCTCGACTCTGGCGATGGTCGCGGGGTCGTGCTGAAGCTCGGTGGCGAAGTCGGCGAGGAAGTTGTCGATCGCGCCCCGGGCGGGGTGCTGCGGGTCGTCCCGGATGTCGGTGACGAAGCGCATCAGCTCCTTGTAGACCCGCTCGCCCACCTGATGGTCGATGAACTTGGGCGTCCAGCCGGGCGTGCGCTGGGTGACGCGCTGGATGACCTCCTCGTGGTTCTCGGTCAGCCAGTCGTGCACGCGGACGGCGACCAGGTCGACCACGCCCCGGTGGCCGCCGTCCGAGACCACCTTGCCGAGCAGGCGTCCGGCCGGTTCGGCGACCGAGGTGGCGGCGGCCCGCCTGCTCACCGCCTCGGCCACCACCGCCTGGACGTCGTCGTCGCGCAGCACTGCGAGGACGCCGCGAATGGCGGCCGCCGCCTCCCTGGTGACGCGTTCGGCGCTGCCCGGCGCGGCCAGCCACTCGCCGAGACGCCGGGCGATCCCGATCGCGGCGAGGCGCTCGCGCACCACCGCACCCGAGAGGAAGTTGTCGCCGACGAAGTCACCCAGCGATTGGCCGAAGGCGTCCTTCTTGGTCGGGATGATCGCGGTGTGCGGGATCGGCAGTCCGAACGGGCGGCGGAACAGCGCGGTCACGGCGAACCAGTCGGCCAGCGCACCGACCATCCCCGCCTCGGCCGCCGCCGCGACATAGCCCGCCCAGGCACCGGCCCCGGCCGCCTGCGCCCAGGTGGCCAGGCCGAACACCACCGTCGCGAAGGCCAGCAGGCCGGTCGCAATCGTCTTCATCCGCCGGACACCCCGGCGCTTGACCTCGTCGGCCGCGGTGAAGCTGACCCCGGAGGCCGTCCTGACCCTCTCTTCGACGCTCACCCCGACAGTCTGCCCCGACGCCCCCGCCGCAGAGCCCTCCAGCCCACCGAGTCGGGATCACACCGGGGTTTCCCCGTACGGGATCCACGGGGAACCTGCGGTTGCTTTCACGGACGCGCGGACCCTGCGGTCTTCAGGGGACTGGTCGGCCTCCGCCGCCCAGGACGATGTGGCGTACGCCCGCCCAGCGGGACGGGTCGGTCACCCGGCGGCCGTCCAGCAGGACGCGGACGGACGGGAAGTCCGCCGCCGACAGTTCGCGGTACTCGGGGTGGTCGGCCTGGACCACCAGGGCCGTCACCGGCTCGTCCCGGTGGGGCGGCAGTCCGAGTGCCGTCAACTCCGCCTCCGTGTACAGCGGGTCGCTGACGTACGGCACGGCTCTGGCCGCCCGCAGTGCCTCGACGAGCGGGAAGACGCCCGAGTACGCGGTCTCCTTGACCCCGCCCCGGTAGGAGGCGCCGAGCACCCGCACCCCGACCCCGGACAGCGGGCCGAGCGCACCCTCCAGCAGCCCGACCGCGTACGCGGGCACGGTCTCGTTGGCCTCCCGCGCGGCCCGGACCACGCTCGCGTGCGGGTCGTTCCACAGATAGAGCCTGGGGTAGACCGGAATGCAGTGGCCGCCGACGGCGATGCCCGGCCGGTGCAGATGGCTGTACGGCTGCGAGTTGCACGCCTCGATCACGGCCGCGAGGTCGACCCCGCAGCGGTCGGCGAAGCGCGCGAACTGGTTGACCAGCGCGATGTTGACGTCCCGGTAGGTGGTCTCGGCCAGCTTGGCGAACTCGGCGGCCTCCGCCGAGCCGAGGTCCCAGACGCCGTTGCCGCGCGGCAGGTCGGGCCTCGGGTCGAAGTCGAGCACCGACTGGTAGAACTCGATGCCCTGCCGGGCCGAGCGCTCGTCCACCCCGCCGACCAGTTTGGGGTAGCGGCGCAGATCGGCGAAGACCCGTCCGGTACGGACCCGTTCGGGGCTGAAGACGAGCCCGAAGTCCCGTTCGGCCGACAGGCCCGAACCGGCCTCCAGACGGCTGGCCCAGCGTCCCCGGGTGCTGCCGACCGGCAGGGTGGTCTCGTAGCTGACCAGGGTGCCCCGGCACAGCCCGGCCGCGACCGCGTCGGTGGCGGCGTCCAGCAGGGAGAAGTCCGGTGTGCCGTCCGCGCCGGTGACCAGCGGGACGACGATCACCACAGCGTCCGCCCCCGCGACGGCCGCCGCCGTGTCGGTGGTGGCCGTGAGCCGCCCGTCGGCCACCACCTGCTTGAGCCGCTCGGCGAGTTCGGCCTCGCGCGGGAAGGGCGGGCGGCCGTCGTTGACCGTCCGGACCACCTCGGGTGCGATGTCCGCACCGGTGACGCGGTGGCCCTTCCCGGCGTACTGCACCGCCAGCGGCAGGCCGATCTTCCCCAGCCCGACCACGCAGATGTCCATCCCGCTCACCTCTCGCCCGCTCGTGCACCGGCTCGGGCCGGAAGCCCTCGCCGAACTGCCCGTCCAAGACTGTGCCGTAGGGCCCGCCGCAGCTTCGGCGGCAGCCGCCGCATGATTCGCCGCCGCAGCACCACCAGACTCCCGACGGGCGGGCCCGGATCCGCCAGCGCGAACACTTCGACCGGCAGTCGCAGCCGTCGGCGGCTGCCGAAGAGGGGGTAGCCCGCGTACTCGCGTTCGCGCCAGCGAATCGCCGCCGGGCTGCCGTTGGCGAGCTCGTACTCGATCAGGCCGCGCAGTACGGCGAGTTCACCGCGCTGCGCGAGGACCAGCCGCAGCCGGTCGGCGACGGGCAGGCGGGCAAGCAGCGCCGGCGAGGCGTAGTCGCTCAGCAGTGCGGCGATTCCCGCGCAGACCTGCCGTTGCAACTCGTGGTCCAGGCGCAGGAAGTCCGCCTGGAGCAACTGCGGTACCTCCCAGCCGAAGTGGCGGCTGCGGATGGCGTCCCGCTCGGGCCCGGGCCGGGTGCGGCGTTGGACGACCTCCTGGATCGCCCGCACGCCGCGCAGCCGGTCCAGTGGCCCGGCGCGGTGGGTGACGTTGCTGCCGTCCTGACGGAGCACCAGGTGGTAGTAGTCGTAGTCGGCGAGGACGGAGACCCGCTTGGCGTGCAGCAGGGCCTCCAGGGTGAACGGCTGGTCGCTGTGGACGGGGAGGTCCTCCAGCCTTCGCAGGCCGTGGCGCTGCAGCAGGTCCCGCCGGAAGAGCTTGGTGTCGGCCAGGGCCCAGGCGAGCGCGGAGTCGGTGAAGCCGACCTCGGGGGCGGTGCGGTCGAAGATGCCCTGCGGGACGAGTCGGCCGTTCTCGCCGACCTGCTTGGGGATCAGGACCTCAGACTCCCAGCGGTCGGCGGCCGCGACCATGCGTTCCAGGGCCTCGGCGCCGAGCCAGTCGTCGGCGCCGAGGTAGAGCACGTACCGTCCGGTGGCCTCGGCCGTCCCCCGGTTGGTGGGGTGGGCCGGGCCACCGGAGTTGGCCTGGTGCAGGACCTTGAGCAGCCCGGGATGCAGTGCCGCGTACCGGTCGAGTTCTTCGCCGCCGCCGTCGGTGGAGCCGTCGTCGACGGCGACGATCTCCATCCGTTCATGGCCGATGCTCTGGCCCACCAGGGAGTCCAGACAGGCGGTGAGGTACGGCATGGTGTTGTAGACGGCGATAACGACGCTGACGTCGGGCGAGACCGTCCGCTGCGCCGGCCCTCGTGAAGTCACAAGGCGACTAACGCCGTTGCCACTCCCAGGTCACTGCGCACTCACCCCGACGGCCTAGACCCGCACCCCCGGACATCCACCGTTCAGCCGATGGCCACCTCCGCGTACATCCGGGCGATGACGTCCTCGATGGCGGGTTCGCGGACCGAGAGGTCGGCGAGCGGGTAGCGGGCGGCGACGGCGGCGACGATCGGTGCGGCGCTCTGCTGGGCGGGGAAGGCGAGCCACTGGCGCGGGCCCTCGACCTTGACCACGCGGGCTCCGGCGACCTCGATGGCGGGCCCGGCCTCGGCGAGGTCGACCACCAGGGTGCGCTCGCTCTGCCCGGCGGCGTGCAGCCCGTCCAGACTGCCGTCGTAGACCACCCGGCCGTGGTCGATCACCATCACCCGGCCGCACAACTGCTCGATGTCGACCAGGTCGTGGGTGGTGAGCAGCACGGTGGTGCCCTGCCGGGTGTTGACCTCCCGCAGGAACTCCCGCACCCGGGCCTTGCTGACCACGTCGAGGCCGATGGTCGGCTCGTCCAGGTAGAGCACCTGCGGGTCGTGCAGCAGGGCCGCGGCCAGGTCGCCGCGCATCCGCTGCCCGAGCGAGAGTTGGCGTACCGGCGTGTCCAGCAGGCCGCCCAGGTCGAGGAGTTCGATGCAGCGGTCGAGGTTGGCGCGGTAGCGGGCGTCGGGGATGCGGTAGATCCGGCGCGCCAGCTCGTACGAGTCGCGCAGGGGCAGGTCCCACCAGAGGGTGGTGCGTTGGCCGAAGACCACGCCGATCCGCCGGGCCAGCCTGACCCGTTCACGCGCGGGGTCCACCCCGGCCACCCGCAGGCGTCCACTGCTGGGGACGAGGATGCCGGTGAGCATCTTGATGGTGGTGGACTTGCCGGCGCCGTTCGGGCCGATGTAGCCGACGCACTCACCGGCGTCGATGCTGAAGCTGAGGCCGTCCACGGCGTGCACCTCGCGCTTCTCACGGCGCAGCCGGCCGGCCTTGGTGCGGATGGTGAAGCTGCGCCGGATGTCCTGCAGTTCGATGAGGCTCATGGGAACTCCTGTGTGTTGGTGGTCAGTTGCCGGTGCCGCGGTAGGCGCGCAGCCCGGCCCGCCAGGCCAGGGCGGCGGCGAGGACGCAGAGGGCGGCGGCGATCGGGGAGGCGTACTGGAAGGCGGTGGGCAGGCCGAGCGGGTCGGGCTTGCCGAGGATGCGCAGGGAGGGCAGCCAGTTGACGAAGGCCAGCGGGATGCCGAAGACGACCCCGGCGACCAGCTCCTTGGCGAAGATGGTCGGCGGGTAGTGGATCAGCGTGGCACCGCCGTAGGTGAGGGAGTTCTGGAGCTCCCTCACCTCGCCCCACCAGAACTGCAGGGTGGCGCCACCGATGTAGACGGCGCCGAAGATGACGGTGCCGCAGACCAGCAGGACGGGGACGAGCAGCACCCGGTCGGCCGTCCACCGGACGTGCAGTTCGGTGAGCGACCAGGCGAGCACGGAGGCGGCCTGGAGGGGACGGCCGAGGCGGCGCAGCGAGAAGCGTTCGGCGCACAGCTGGGCGAGCGCGGGGGCGGGCCGGATCAGCATGGTGTCGAGGGTGCCGGTGCGGATCCGGTCGCCGAGCGCGTCCGCGCTGCCGACCAGCAGGTTGGCCAGCCCCAGGCAGAGCCCGGACGTCCCGTACAGGAAGCCGAGTTCGGGCAGCGACCAGCCGCCGAGGCTGTCGGTGTGCTGGAACATCAGCAGCAGGACGACGAAGTCCAGCGAGGTCGCGGCGATGCTTGCGGCGAACATCAGGTAGAAGGAGGCACGGTAGGCCATGGTGGCGCGGGTCCACATGGCGGCGACCAGCCGCCAGGAGCGCAGCGCCCAGCGCACCCTGGCCATCCGGGTCTCGGGGGCGAGGAGTTGCGGCTCGGGCCCTCGGACCTGCGGTTCGGGGACGAGGAGTTCAGCCACCCTGGACCACCACCTTGCGGGTCGCGAGCAGCTGGGCGGCGCGTCCTGCGGCGAGCAGCACGAGGGCCCAGACGAGCTGGAAGGCGATCCCGGTGAGCACGGCTCCCCCGGTGCGGCGTTCCAGCAGGATGTCGGTGGGGATCTGGATCAGCGCGGCCCAGGGCAGGACGTGGGCGAGTTCGCCGAGCCGGCCGGGGAAGAGGCCGATCGGCAGCAGCATCCCGGAGAAGAACATCGCCACCACCAGCATCACCGCCCTGATGCCTTCGGAGTCGTGCAGCCAGAAGCCGGTGAGCGAGACCAGGAAGCGCAGTCCGAAGCTGGCCACCACGGCGATCAGTACGGTGAGCAGGAAGACGGCCCAGACCAGCGGGTCGGTGGGCAGTCTGAGGTGGAAGGCCAGCGCGCCCACCAGGGTGGGCAGCAGGCCCCGGGCGACCAGATGGAAGGCGGCCCGGCCGAGGTCGGTGGCCAGCCACCAGCCCTGGAAGTCCACCGGGCGGTAGAGGTCGATGGCGATGTCGCCGGTGCGGAACCGGTCCTGGACTTCGTCCTGGAAGCCGCCGCCCCAGACCGCGACGGTGACCAGCAGGGACTGGCTGATCCAGATGTAGGTGACGGCCTGGGCGGTGTCGTAGCCGCCGAGGCCGGGCCTGGCCTGCCAGAGCGCGAGGAAGGTGTAGGCGAGGATGAAGCCGAAGACGGTGTTGGTGACGGTGCCCGCGACGGTGGCCGCGCGATAGGTGGAGTAGCGGCGGAAGGCTCCCTTGGCGATGGCCAGGTAGAGCCGTCCGGTGTCCCACCGGCCGTCACGGGAGAGTTGTCCGGTGTCCGGAGCATGGGCTCCGTTCTCCGGTCCGAGCCCCACAGGGATCTCCATATTGTCTCCTTGTCGACTTTTTGTGGCGCGGTACTCGGCGGCTCACCACCTGCGCACGCGCAGCGCCGATCGGCTCCGACCGACGGACCCCCGGGGGTGGCGGGGTGCGGGCGGAGCTGCGGGCTCTCGGGTGCGCTATGTGGTTGTCACCTTTCACCGTAGCGCCGGCCGTCGCCCGGCGCAGCCGCTTTTCGATGCCGCAAGCCCCCGGGGGGCGCAAAGTCCGACCCGCGCCCCGATCTCAGCCAAAAACATCTGATTACGCACCAAATCGCCCATAATCCACCCATGAGCCAGGAGTCACCGGACCAGCCGCCCGCCACCGGAAGCACGCCGGGTCCGACCGGCCTGCCCGGACCGCCCGACTCGCTGGAGGGAGAGGACCGCGCCGAGGGCTCCCGCCGCGACCGCCGCCGCGCCAGGCGCACCGCCCGCAAGGCCCGGCGCCGGGCGATGCGCCGGTGGCGCCGCCTGGTGCCGACCTGGCGGATGGCGCTCGGCAGCCTGCTCGGCCTGCTACTGCTGGGCATCGCCGCATTCGTGACGCTCTATCTGCTCGTCCCCGTACCCGACCCCAACGCCCGCGCGGTGGCCCAGAGCAACGTCTACTACTACGCGGACGGGACCACCGAGCTGGCCCGCACCGGCGAGGTCAACCGCGAGGACGTGACGATCCGGCAGATCCCGCCGGACACCCGGCACGCCGTGGTCTCCGCCGAGGACCGCACCTTCTACCGCAACAAGGGAGTCGACCTCAAGGGCATGGTCCGCGCCGCCTGGTACAACCTCCGGAGCGTGGCGACCACCGGAAGAGGCACCCAGGGCGGCTCCACCATCACCCAGCAGTACGTCAAGAACTACTACCTGACCCAGGACCAGACGCTCACCCGCAAGGTCAAGGAGCTGTTCATCTCACTCAAGGTCGACCAGCAGCAGAACAAGGACCAGACCCTGGCGGGCTACCTCAACACCAGCTACTTCGGCCGCAACGCCTACGGCATCCAGACCGCCGCCCGGGCGTACTACGGCGTGGACTCGGACCACCTGACGACCGCCCAGGGAGCCTATCTGGCCGTCCTGCTGCAGGCCCCGGGCTCGTACGACGTCAAGAACAGCACCCCCGCCAACCGGGACAAGGCGATCGCCCGCTGGAACTACGTACTGGACGGCATGGTCTCGCTCGGCTTCCTGGACCAGAGTGCCCGCGCCTCGCTCACCTTCCCCGAGCCGATCGACGCACGGCCCACCAAGGGCCTCAGCGGCCAGGCGGGCTACCTGGTCGGCATCGCCGACGACTACCTCTCCACCACCGGAGTCCTGGACGCCGCCAGTCTCAAGGCCGGCGGCTGGAAGATCACCACCACCTTCGAGAAGACCAAGCAGGACGCCTTCGTCGCCGCCGTCAAGAGCGAACTCACCGCCGAACTCGACCCGCAGGCCCGCCCCGACACCGACACCGACGTCCGGGTGGCCGGCGCCTCCATCGACCCCGCGACCGGCCGGATCGTCGCCGTCTACGGCGGCCCCGACTACGCGAGCCAGCCCTTCAACGACGCCACCCGGCAGGACAACCAGGTCGGCTCCACCTTCAAGCCGATCGACCTCGCCGCCGGCCTGGAGGGTGACCGCACCACCCAGGAAGGCCACTGGATCACCACCCGCACCCTGTACGACGGCGACTCCCGCCGCCCGGTCGTCGGCGGCCCGACCCGGTACGCACCGCCCAACGAGGAAGACATCGACTACGGCCCCACCTCGCTCCGTTACGCCATGATGAAGTCCGTCAACTCGGTCTACGCCCAGGAGGGCGTGGACGCCGGACTCTCCGAGGTACGGCAGACCGCCGTGAAACTGGGCTTCCCCGACACCGTCCCCGGCATGGACCCGGCCAACACCTCGATGACCCTGGGCACCGCCACACCGAGCGCGATCGACCTGGCCGCCGCATACGCCACGTTCGCCAACCACGGCCGGGCGATCGCCCCTTGGTCAGTGCTCAGGCTGGAGCGGCCCGGCGACAGCGGAGTCCCCGAACTGCCGGGGCACCCCGCTCGCACCGCCGTCAGCCGGGACACCGCCGATGCCGTCACCGACGTGCTGGAGGACGTGATCAGCCCCAGCGGCACCGGTGCCCGAGCCCTCTCCCTCGACCGCCCGGCCGCCGGGAAGACCGGCACCACCGACAGCAACCGCTCCGCCTGGTTCGCCGGCTACACCCCCGAACTGGCCGCCGCCGTCGGCCTGTTCCGCGAGAACCCGAAGACGCACGCCAAACTGCCGCTGGCCGGGACGGCCGGCCTCGCCCGGATCAACGGCGGCGCCTTCCCCACCGCGATCTGGACCACCTACATGGACGGCGCCCTGCGCGGCAGCCCACTGAAGGACTTCGACCTCCGGCTCAGCGGTGACAACCACGAGCCCACCGACGTCCCTCCGCACCGGGCCGCGCCCCACAAGGCGCCGTCCCCCGCACCCAGCCGCTCGCCCAGACCGGCCCCCACACCGTCCGCACCTCCCGCGGCCTCCATGCCCTCCGTACCTTCGCCGAGCCTGCCCGGCCTCCCTCCCGGGTTCCCGAGCCGCTTCCCCTCCGGCCGCCTGCCCTGGAACCCGGCCGAAACCACCACCGTCCCGAACCCCGGCAGCGGCACCCACGGCCGGTGAACGGACCAGGAGTAGGGTGACCCCCATGCACGTCGGAGTTCTGCCACCTCCTGCCGCCTGAGCGGGCGGCAGGCCACACAAGACCCTGACCCGGGCGCGAGTCCCCGGGCCGGTCGCCGCTGCCCGCAGACGGGAGCACACGACCGACATCCGAGTCTTCTGTGGGAGAACACCCGTGTCTTCTGCCGTACGCACCCTGTCCATCGGGCGGGGCATGCTCTACATCACCGTCGCCGCCACCTCCTGGGGCACCGCGGGCGCTGCCGCCGCACTGCTCTACGGCAGCAGCGGCCTGGGCCCGATGGCCCTGACCTTCTGGCGCGCAATCGGCGGCCTGACCCTGCTGCTGCTCACCTCCCTGGCCACCGGCCGCCACCGCACCGGTCCGGCCGCGCCGCAGCCACGCCGCCGACGGATCACCGACACCCTGGTCAACGGCCTGGGCCTGACCGTCTTCCAGGCCGCCTACTTCGAAGCCGTCCGGGGCACCGGGCTGGCGGTGGCCACCGTGGTCACACTCGGCGCGGCACCGGTGCTGATCGCCGTCGGCGCCCGGCTGGCCATGGGTGAGCGGATCGGCGGCGCGGGCGGCACCGCCGTGGCCGGTGCGCTGGCCGGACTCACCGTCCTGGTCCTCGGGGACGGCAGCGGCAGCGGCGAGGTCCGTCCCGCCGGGGTGGCCTGGGCACTGCTCTCCGCCGCCGGATACGCCTGCATCACCCTCTACACCCGCCATCAGGGCCGCTCCGGCCGGTCGGCGGACGCCTTCGGCACCACCGTCCGCTCCTTCGCGGTCTGCACGGTCTGCCTGCTCCCGTTCGCCGCTGCCGAGGGGCTGTGGCCGCAGTCGGCGGAGCTCGGACGCACCCTCGGCCTGATGGTCTACATCGCCGCCGTGCCCACCGCACTCGGGTACGCGCTGTACTTCGCCGGAGCCGCCATGGTGCGGGCGACCACCGCCTCGGTGATCGCCCTGATCGAGCCGGTCAGCGCCACCGTGATCGCTGTCGCCCTCCTCGGCGAGCACCTCACCACCGCGACCGCGGCCGGCACCGCCGTCCTGCTGGCCTCGGTGACCGGCCTCGCCCTCAGCGAAGCCAGGCTCGCCGCCCGTCCCCGCCCGACCCCCGCAGCATCCGGCACGCACTGAACCCGTGCTCCGACATTCGGGACTGACGGACAAACACTTTTCCAACCGGCTGATGACACAGCCATGTTGACCGTTGCCCCCACCCGGCACGCGATTTCGATCTCTGCGCGCAGGGCCGCTGAACCCGGCTGGTACACAACCCCAAGAGCACGAGCCCTCCTCGGTGTCCGGGGAGGGCTCGTCCTCTTCTCGCAACCAGGGGGCCTCGTCAGAGGTACAGACCCGTCGAGCCCTCCGTGTCACCGAAGCGCACCGCCGCCACGGCGTGCAGATCGCGCTCGCGCAGCAGCACGTACGTCGCGCCGCGCACCTCGACCTCCAACTTGTCCTCCGGGTCGTACAGCACCCGGTCCCCCGGCTCCACCGACCGCACGCTCTGACCGACGGCGACCGCCTCGGCCCACGCGCAGCGCTTGGACAGCTCCGCGGTCGCCGGGATGAGGATGCCACCGGTCGAACGGCGCTCGCCCTCCCCGGCCTCGGTCTTCACCAGTACCCGGTCGTGCAACATCTTGATCGGCAGCTTCTCGCCGAGCCGGTCGTGGCGCAGCGCCTCGTACTGCTCGCTCTGCTCTGCATTCGTGCTCACGCCCCCGACGGTACCCGCCCCGCGCCGCCGCCGTGACGCTGACCCGGCAAAGCCGAAGGGGCCGGTGGCCCGGCCCCTCCCACCCCGTGTACGGCCGCGCTCAGCCCTTCTTGCGCCTGCTGCGCGAGGAGGCGAGCAGCAGCAGCACGCCGACGCCCACCAGAGCGGCCGGAACGATCCGCTCCTGGCGCGGCCGGCCACTGGCGTCCGTGAACTGCGCCTTCAGCTGCTCGACGGCACCGCTCGCCGCGACGTACGCGCGCCCGGCCTTCTGCTCGACCGAGGCCATCATCTTCGCCTTGGTCTGCGCCGCCACCGTGCTCGGGTGAACGCGCACGGCGAGTTCGTCCAGGGTCACCGCCAGCTGCTTGCGGGTCCGCTCGATGTCCGCCTCGATCTGGGCGGTCGTCCGCGCCGCCTTGTCCTCAGTGCCGGCCTTGCCCACTCGGGCCACCCCTTACCTGATCACTCGTATCGTCCGTCGAGGTCAGTCTGTCAGCTGGCCCGCTCGTACGCGCGGCCCACCCACCATCGGGGGGTCGGTAACTGCTGGCTGTCGAGTGCGTGCAGCTGTGTGTTGCACCGTTCGGGGCGTGCGCAGTGACCACGGACTCCCCCCGCTCACCGAAGAGGAACGGTAGTAAGTTTGCCGTGGTACGACCACCAGTCCACGCACGAGGAGAGATCCAATCGTGAGCGAGCGCCTCAAGGCCGGCGACACCGCCCCCGCCTTCACCCTGCCCGACGCCGACGGCAAGCAGGTGTCCCTCGCCGACCACCTCGGCCGCAAGGTGATCGTCTACTTCTACCCGGCCGCTCTCACCCCGGGCTGCACCACCCAGGCCTGCGACTTCACCGACAACCTCGAGGTCTTCGCCGGCGCCGGGTACGACATCATCGGCATCTCCCCCGACAAGCCCGAGAAGCTCGGCAAGTTCCGCGAGACCGAGGACCTCAAGGTCACCCTGGTCTCCGACGAGGACAAGTCCGTCCTCGCGGCGTACGGCGCCTACGGCGAGAAGCAGCTGTACGGCAAGACCGTGGTCGGCGTGATCCGTTCCACCGTCATCGTCGACGAGCAGGGCAAGGTCGAGCACGCCCTCTACAACGTCAAGGCCACCGGGCACGTCGCCAAGCTGCTTCGCGACCTGAAGATCCCCGCAGCCTGACGCTCCGTTCGGCTCCCCCGGTCCGTCCACCGAGGGAGCCGAACGGTTCATCCGGGCACCGGGGTTCACCGCCCTGAGGTCGATGCCGAGTTCGGACGCCCGGGCCTTCGCCCCGACCGCCTCGTCGACGACGCGGTGGCACCGGCGCCGTCACCTCGGGTCAGCAGGGACCGAGGTCGTTCCAGACACCCCACTGGCCGGTGGTTGTGGGGTCCTCGCCCTGGCTCCACCACCTGTTGGTGTAGTAGTGGCCCTTCCACGAGACCTTGGTGCCGGTGGTGGCGTACGCGGTCGTCGCGGCCCAGCTCGGCGCGCCGGTGCAGCTCGCGGGAGTGCTCGGGCTGCTAGAACCGGCGGCGGCAGCGAACGCCACCCGCGTACCGGAGTTCCGGCGGCCGGCAGCGGCGGGACGCTGCTCCGCCATGGTTCGGATCAACACTCGGCCTCCAGGAGTGAGTGTCGGCGCGCTGTGGGGGACGCGCATGTGGGGGTTTCGGACACACCCCACAGCTGACCCACGGTCAACTCGCCGGACTGCCACGCTGCAGGTTGGCGTGACCGTATGTGGTCTGAACCAGAAGGGTCAATAGGTCTGCACCAATTGACCGCCGTCCGTTGTCAAGTCCATGCGGTGACTCTCATCACATCTTCATCTCCCGCACCCCGTAACCCCACTCCCCCACCACTCGTTCGTATCCGTGGGGGACGGGCGCATCATCAAGCCCGGGAGGACGACAATGCCGGTCAAGTACACGCGCGAGCTGCTCATTCGACTCGCCACCGAGTCGAGCAGCGTCAACGACATGATGCGCAGGCTCGGCGTACCGATGGCAGGCGGCACCCACAGCTACCTCAGCAAGCGCCTCAAGCACTACGGCATCGACACCACCCACTTCAACCAGGGTCGCCCCGACTACGGACGTCGCCGCTACACCAGGGAACAACTGGCGGAGGCCGCTGCCAACAGCACCAGCATCAACGGAATGCTCGACTACATGGGCGTCACGCCGTACGACAGCATCTACTCGTACTTCAAGAAGCGACTCGCTGACTTCGGCATAGACACATCGCACTTCACCTTCCGGAGCGACGGCAGGCGCGGCCCAAAGCTGATCTCCAAGGACGTGTTGGCGCAAGTGGTCGCCGAGCGCTTCAGCATCAGCGGCGTCCTGCAAGCACTCGACCTGGTCGAGAGCGGTACCTCCCGACGACGAGTAAAGGAGAACATCGAGCTGCACGGAATCGACACCAGTCACTTCACCGGACAGCTGCACAACAAGGGCAAGAAGACCGGCCCGCGGCGCAAGCCCGAGGAACTACTCGTACAGCTACCTCCCGGCAGCCACCGAACTCCCGGGGACCGGCTGCGCGCCATGCTGGTGCACATCGGCCAACCCGACATCTGCGGCATGTGCGGCACTCCCCCCACCTGGCTCGGCGAGCCGATGACACTGGAGGTGGACCACATCAACGGCGACTGGCTCGACAACCGGGTCGAGAACCTCCGTTTGCTGTGCCCTAACTGTCACTCCATCACCCCGACCTACTGCGGACGAAACAAGAAGGACGGACGCGCGGCCTGAAGTTGGACCCGTTGCCCATTACCCTCCCGCGACTCGCAGACGGTAGGCTGACTTCAGCCTGCGCCCGTACTCCAGCTGGCTAGAGAGGTGCGACTTAGGATCGCAGTGTCGTGGGTTCGAGTCCCACCGGGCGCACAGGAAAAAGAGCCCCTTCTCCTTCAAATCCAAGGAGAAGGGGCTCTCGCCTTTTCGCCGATATCCCGTCAGCCGAGCAGCTCGGCGACCACCGGGGCCAGGGCGCGGAAGGCCTGGCCGCGGTGGCTGATGGCGTTCTTCTCGGCGGGGGTGAGTTCGGCGCAGGTGCGGGTGTCGCCGAGGGGCTGGAGGATCGGGTCGTAGCCGAAGCCGCCGTCGCCGGAGGGGGCGGTGCGCAGAGTGCCGAGCAGGCGGCCCTCGACCACGCGCTCGGTGCCGTCGGGGAGGGCGAGTGCGGCGGCGCACGCGAAGTGGGCGCCGCGGTGCGGCTGGGCGATGTCGGAGAGCTGGGCGAGCAGCAGGTCCAGGTTGGCGCGGTCGTCGCCGTGCTTGCCGGCCCAGCGGGCGGAGAAGATGCCGGGTGCGCCGCCCAGGACGTCCACGCAGAGGCCGGAGTCGTCGGCGACGGCGGGCAGTCCGGTGGCGCGGGCCAGGGCGTGCGCTTTCAGCAGGGCGTTCTCGGCGAAGGTGACACCGGTCTCGGGCACGTCCGGGATCTCGGGGTAGACGTCGGCTCCGACGAGTTCGACGTCCAGGCCGGCGTCGCCGAGGATGGCGTGCAGCTCGGCGACCTTGTGCTGGTTTCGGGTGGCGAGGACGAGGCGTCGGGTAGTCATGCAGCCCACCCTAACCAGTGGCTCAGCCGGTGCAGACCTTGCTCAGCTTGGCCGCCGCGTCGCCGAGCGGCTTGAGGTCGGGGGCCTCCTTGGAGTCGACCGCCTGCTGCACCTTGTCGGCCTGGGTCTGGAGGTCGGCGATGGCCTTGGTGAGGTCGGTGTCGCTGGAGTTGCGGCCGAGCTGGTCGAGGTCCTTCTTGAGCTTCTGCATGGCCCGGCCCGCAGCCTGTGGGTCCTTGTCGGCGTTGTTGAAGGCGGTGGAGGCGTCCGCGACATCGCCGGTGATCTTCACGGCGGTGTTGCCGCAGTCGATCGCCTTCTGGGTGGCGGAGCAACTGACGGCGCTGAGTGGGAGGAGAAGGATGAGCGCGGCCACGGCAAGGGTGGTGGAGCGGTTGATGCTGTGCTGCATCGCTGATCCTCCGGTGATGGCGCTGGGGCTGGTCCGGTAGCGGAAGACGGTCGTTCGGGCGCCGACGGTTCCCGGGGCCGGACGACTGTGCCGAACGGTACGGGCTCCGGGGCCCGCCTGTACAGCGGTCGCGCCCGGAGCCCGTGCCCCTGACGGAGGGTCAGCCCTCCAGCACCTTGCGCTGGATCTCGTCCAGTTCGGCGCAGCCGAGGCTGCCGAGGTCGAGCAGCTGGTTGAGGAGGTCGCGGTCGAAGGGGGCGCCTTCGGCGGTGCCCTGGACCTCGACGAAGCGGCCGTCGGCGGTGCAGACGATGTTCATGTCGGTCTCGGCCCGGACGTCCTCCTCGTACTGGAGGTCGAGCATCGGGACGCCGTCGATGATGCCGACGCTGACGGCGGAGACGCCGCCGGTGATCGGCTGGCCCTTGGCGCGGAGCAGCTTCTTGTCGCGGGCCCAGGAGACGGCGTCGACCAGGGCGACGTAGGCGCCGGTGATGGCGGCGGTGCGGGTGCCGCCGTCGGCCTGGAGGACGTCGCAGTCGAGGACGATGGTGTTCTCGGCGAGTGCCCGGTGGTCGACGACGGCGCGCAGCGAGCGGCCGATCAGGCGGCTGATCTCGTGGGTGCGTCCGCCGATCTTGCCGCGGACGGATTCGCGGTCGCCGCGGGTGTTGGTGGCTCGCGGGAGCATGGAGTACTCGGCGGTGACCCAGCCCTCGCCGCTGCCCTTGCGCCAGCGGGGGACGCCTTCGGTGACGCTTGCGGTGCAGAGCACCTTGGTGTCGCCGTAGGAGATGAGGACGGAGCCTTCGGCGTGCTTGCTCCAGCCCCGTTCGATGGTGATGGGGCGGAGCTGGTCGGGGGTGCGGCCGTCGATGCGTGACATAGCCTCCGAGCCTAGTCGTTCCCGGGGAGTACGAAGGCCCGCCGACCGTGTGGGTCGGCGGGCCTTCGTGGTGAGCCGTCGGCTCAGTCCATCATGTCCTCGATCTCACCGGCGATCGGGTCGGCGTCGGTGCCGATGACGACCTGGATCGCGGTGCCCATCTTGACGACACCGTGGGCGCCGGCGGCCTTGAGCGCGGCTTCGTCGACCAGTTCGGGGTTGACGACCTCGGTACGCAGGCGGGTGATGCAGCCCTCGACCTCTTCGATGTTGTCGAGGCCGCCGAGGCCGGCGACGATCTTCTCAGCCTTGCTGGCCATGTCTTTCTCCCTCTGTCTCGGCGCGTCGGCTGCTCTGCCGGGTGCCGTCCTGCTCGGTGCGTTGGGTTACTGCCGGAGGTGATGCGGGCTCAGATGCCGCGCTGCCCAACAGCGCGACCAGCATCACCCGAGTCTGGCCGATATGCCACGTTAGTCCACTTTTGGCCCAATTCGGCGCGCGAGTTACTGATCTTCACCCAAGGATGAACGATCAGTGGGACCTGGGTCCGACGCGACCGACTCTGCGATAAGTGGTCTACACCAATATTAGGTGCACTCCGGACAACGCGGGACCGGCCCCCGGTGTTCCTGACACCCGCACCGACCGAACGGCCGTCACAGGCGGGCCAAGCGCACCCGGAGGGCGAAGATGAGTTCAGCAGGTGCCACGGCAGTCCCCCGGACACAGCGGTGGCACAACCTCTACGGCGGCCTGCAGAAGATGGGGCGCAGCCTTCAGCTGCCGGTCGCCGTGCTCCCCGCGGCGGGCATGCTGAACCGGCTCGGCCAGGACGACGTCTTCGGCAAGGACGGCCTCGGCTGGGACGACGCCGCCAAGGTCTTCGCCGCCGCCGGTGGCGCCCTGCTGGACTCCTCGCTCGGCCTTCCGCTGCTGTTCTGCATCGGCGTGGCCATCGGCATGGCCAAGAAGGCCGACGGCTCCACCGCGCTGGCCGCGGTCGTCGGCTTCCTCGTCTACTACAAGGTGCTGCACGCCTTCCCGGTCGACTGCAAGGCGCCGACCGAGCTGGTCGGCGACCAGTGCGTGGACTTCACCTCGGCCAGGGCGGCGGCCGCGACGTACCAGAACCCGGGCGTGCTGGGCGGCATCCTGATCGGCCTGATGTCCGCCTGGCTGTGGGTGCGCTTCCACCGCACCAAGCTGGTGGACTGGCTCGGCTTCTTCAACGGCCGCCGCCTGGTGCCGATGATCACCGCACTGGTGGGACTGGCCCTCGCCTGCCTCTGCCTGTGGGTCTGGCCGCCGATCGGGGACGGGCTCACCTCCTTCAGCAGGTGGCTCTCCGATCTGGGCGCGACGGGCTCCGGAATCTTCGGCCTGGCCAACCGCGCGCTGCTCCTGATCGGTATGCACCAGCTGCTGAACACCTTCGTCTGGTTCCAGTTCGGCGACTACCCGAAGCCCGACGGCACCGTGGCCCACGGCGACATCCCCCGCTTCCTGGCGGGCGACCCGACGGCCGGACAGTTCACCTCCGGCTTCTTCCCGATCATGATGTTCGCACTGCCCGCCGCCGCGATGGCCATCGCGCACTCGGCCAAGCCGCACCGCCGCAAGGAGATCTACGGCCTGATGACCTCGGTGGCGCTGACCTCCTTCGTCACCGGTGTCACCGAGCCGATCGAGTACTCCTTCGCCTACATCGCCCCGGCCCTCTACGGTGCGCACGCCGTACTGACGGGTGTCTCCATGGCGGTCACCTGGGCGATGGGGGTGCACGACGGCTTCAGCTTCTCGGCCGGCCTGATCGACTACGTGATCAACTGGGGTCTGGCCACCAGACCGTGGCTGATCATCCCGATCGGACTCTGCTTCGCGGTGGTCTACTACGCGGTCTTCCGCTTCATCATCGTGAGGTTCGATCTGAAGACCCCCGGGCGCGAGGACGAGTCCGAGGTCGAGGACGTCACCAAAGCCTGATCCCGGTCCGCAGAAGGCTCCCGGTCCCACTGCCCGGGGGCCTTTCGGCATCCTGGAAAGGGGCCGAATGCCCCGCCGGAATCAGTTGCCCCGAATATCGGTGCACCGCGGCAGGGCGAGAGCGGGCCCCGGCGCGGTGCACCGGCGGCGGACGGGGCCTTTTGTTGCGCAACTCTCCAAAATCGAAATCACGCCCGGTGGCCATGATCGTCAATCCGCAACAAGGTTTCGATTTCATAGCACTTCCCAGCCGCACGGCTTCCAGGGGTTCCCCCCCTTGTCGGCGCGTGCTACAAAACTGGTCTACACCACTAGTGGTGTAGACCAGTTCGCGGTTCGGCCCCCGAAGCACCTCCCCCGACCGACCCGCCCTGTCGTTAGGAACCATCCCCCATGAGTACGACTGCGCAGGCACCGACGCCCGCTGCGGCACCGGCCCCTTCCCCCGCCAAGAAGTTCGGCCAGAACCTGCTCCAGGGCCTTCAGAAGATCGGCCGCAGCCTCCAGCTCCCGATCGCGGTCCTGCCCGCAGCCGGCCTGCTGCTGCGGCTGGGCCAGGATGACGTCTTCGGCAAGGACGGGCTGCAGTGGGACAAGGTCGCCGCGGTGTTCTCCACCGCAGGCGGGGCTGTCTTCGACAACCTCCCGCTGCTCTTCGCGGTGGGCATCGCGATCGGCTTCGCCAAGAAGGCCGACGGCTCCACCGCCCTCGCCGCCCTGGTCGGCTTCCTGGTCTACAAGAACGTGCTGACCGCGTTCCCGATCACCGAGGGCCACATCGAGAACGGCAAGTGGGTCGCCGCGACGTACCAGAACCCGGGCGTGCTCGGCGGTATCGTCATCGGTCTGCTGAGCGCGGTCCTGTGGCAGAAGTACCACCGCACCAAGCTGGTGGACTGGCTCGGCTTCTTCAACGGCCGCCGACTCGTCCCGATCATCATGGCCTTCGTCGGCACCGCCGTCGGCGTGCTCTTCGCCCTCTGCTGGGGCCCGGTCGGTGACGCCATCGGCAGCCTGAACAACACCCTGATCGGTGCCGGTGCCTTCGGCGCCGGAGCCTTCGGCCTGATCAACCGCGGCCTGCTGCCGGTCGGCATGCACCAGTTCGTCAACTCCTACGCCTGGTTCCAGACCGGTGACTTCACCAAGTCCGACGGCACCGTCGTCCACGGCGACCTGACCCGCTTCTTCGCCGGTGACCCCACCGCCGGACAGTTCATGTCGGGCTTCTACCCGATCATGATGTTCGCGCTCCCGGCCGCCGCCATCGCCATCGCGCACTGTGCCCGCCCCGAGCGCCGTCCGGCCGTGCTGGGCATGATGATCTCCCTGGCCCTGACCTCCTTCGTCACCGGTGTAACGGAGCCGATCGAGTTCTCCTTCATGTTCATCGCGCCGGTCCTGTACGCGATCCACGCCGTGCTGACCGCGCTCTCGATGGGTGTCACCTGGGCCCTCGGCGTCCACGACGGCTTCACCTTCTCCGGCGGCCTGATCGACTACGCACTCGCCTGGAGCAAGGCCAGCGAGCCGTGGCTGATCATCCCGATCGGCCTGGTCTTCGCGGCGCTGTACTACGTGCTCTTCCGCTTCGCGATCACCAAGTTCAACCTCCCCACCCCGGGCCGCGAGCCCGAGGGCGAGATCGAGGACGTCACCAAGGCCTGACGCCTCCTCGGCCCACGGACCCCGCCCTGTCGACCAGGGCGGGGTCCGCTCGTATCCACGGGGTCACAGCCGCCCGGCGGCGGCGTGCAGGCGGTACCCGGCTGCCGACTGCGGAGACCTAGACCTCGTAGACCGCGCCGGCGCGGGCGAGTTCGATCGGGCCCCGGTACTCCTTGCCGGCATCCCGCCGGTTGTACTCGGCGTCCGTCCACGGCGGGATGTGGGTGAGCACCAGGCGGCCCACCCCGGCGGCCTCGGCATGCTCGCCGGCCTGGCGGCCGTTGAGGTGGACGGCCTCGATCTCCTCCTTGCCGTGGGTGAAGGCGGCCTCGCAGAGGAAGAGGTCGGCGCCCTTGGCGAGTTCGACCAGTTCGGCGCTCTCGCCGGTGTCCCCGGAGTAGACCAGGCTCCGGCCGCCGTGTTCGATCCGGAAGGCGTACGCCTCGACCGGGTGGTTCACGGGTGCGACGGTGATCCCCAGCGGGCCGAGCTTGAAGCTGCCCGCTCTGAGGGTGTGGAAGTCGAATACCTCCTTCATACCCGGGTCCTCGGGCATGTCGTACGCGCGGGCGAGCCGCGCAGCCGTCCCGGCCGGGCCGTAGACCGGGACGGGCGCGGGGCAGCCCTCCACCCGGTAGTTGCGGGCGACCCAGTAGGCGCAGAGGTCGACGCAGTGGTCCGCGTGCAGATGGCTGAGCAGGACGGCGTCGACCTCGTACAGGCCGCAGTAGTTCTGCAGGGCGCCGAGCGCGCCGTTGCCCAGGTCCAGCACGGCGCGGAAGCCGTCGGCCTCGACCAGATAGCTGGAGCAGGGAGATTCGGCGGACGGGAAGCTCCCCGAGCACCCCACCACGGTCAGTTTCATGCCGAGCCCCTCCGCCCCGCTGGGTCATGGTCCACACCCGCTGCCACTACCTGTCGGTAGCACTGTGGTCGCCTGTCGAGAGTAAGGGCGGAGGGGCACTTTGCCCCCGTCCCCGTGCCGCGCTGTGGCTGGAATCACCAGAACGGGCCGGGCCGGAGCCGGGACTGTGCGGACGCCCGGCGGCAGCGGTTCGAGCGCTCGGGGGAGAGTCGTTCGGGTGCTCGGGGACGGGTGCCCCGGGCAGAGCCGTTCGGGTGCTCAGCGGCGACCGGGCCGATTGCGCGCCCAGGCCCGGATGGTGTCCGCGTACCAGCGCGGGTGGCCTCCGGCGTCGGTGAGGTCCGGCTCCGGGAGCACGCCGTGCCTGCGGAGGCTGCGGACGCTGTCGGGCTGGACGTTGATATGCCGGGCGATCTCCGCATAGGACCACAATTCGTTGCTGCGTGAGCTCATCTGGACCACCTAGGGGCACGGTCTCCGAGACTGCTCTCGGGGTCTTGCGACCACCCTTTTCCGGCCTACCGGCGTACTCCGTCACACAACGGACCCTGTGGTCGATCCGTGACGAACCAGGAGCTTGGAACGGATAATTACCCGAATGTCACAGACCTGCGGGAGACGGAACCGGGCGCGGCACCCCGAGGGGTACCGCGCCCGGAAGCCGTACGGACCGACGAGGGCTCAGGCCCAGAGCTGGCCCTGGAGGGCCTCGACGGCCTCCTCGGTGGAGGCGGCGGTGTAGATGCCGGTGGAGAGGTACTTCCAGCCGCCGTCGGCGACCACGAAGACCACGTCCGCCCGCTCCCCGGCCTGGGCGGCCTTGCGGCCGACCCCGATCGCGGCGTGCAGGACGGCGCCGGTGGACACTCCCGCGAAGATGCCCTCCTGCTGGAGCAGTTCGCGGGTGCGGCGCACCGCGTCGGCCGACCCCACGCTGAACCGGGTACTGAGCACCTCGGCGTCGTACAGCTCGGGGACGAAGCCCTCGTCCAGGTTGCGCAGCCCGTAGACCACGTCGTCGTAGCGCGGCTCGGCGGCGACGATCCGGATGCCGGGGACCTTCTCGCGCAGGTAGCGGCCGACGCCCATCAGGGTGCCGGTGGTGCCGAGCCCGGCGACGAAGTGCGTGACGGACGGCAGGTCGGCGAGGATCTCCGGCCCTGTGGTGGCGTAGTGCGCACCGGCGTTGTCCGGGTTGCCGTACTGGTACAGCATCACCCAGTCGGGGTGCTCGGCCGCGATCTCCTTGGCGATCCTGACCGCGGTGTTGGAGCCGCCGGCTGCGGGCGAGGAGATGATCTCGGCGCCCCACATCCGGAGCAGCTCGCGGCGCTCCTCGCTGGTGTTCTCCGGCATCACGCAGACCATGCGGTAGCCCTTGAGCTTGGCCGCCATGGCGAGCGAGATACCGGTGTTGCCGCTGGTGGGCTCCAGGATGGTGCAGCCGGGGGTGAGCCTGCCCGCGGCCTCGGCGCGCTCGATCATGTGCAGGGCCGGGCGGTCCTTGATCGAGCCGGTCGGGTTGCGGTCCTCCAGCTTGGCCCAGAGGTTGACCAGGCCGCTCTCGTTCCCCGGGATGGCCGCGGAGAGGCTGGGCAGTCGGACCAGCGGCGTGTTGCCGACGGCTTCGAGCGGGCTGTCGTAGCGCACGGGGCCTCCGGCGGTCGAGGGTGGTTGAGGATCCGGCAGGGCGCTGCGACGGTGCCGCCCTGCTGCGGAAGGCTAGTTGGCGCCGCCGGCCACGGCCGGGAGGATGGTGACGCTGTCGCCGTCGGCGAGCTCGGTGGCGACGCCGCCGAGGAAGCGGACGTCCTCGTCGTTGAGGTAGACGTTGACGAAGCGGCGCAGCTCTCCGCTCTCGTCCCGCAGGCGCTCGGCGATGCCCGGGTGGCGGGTGTCGAGGTCGGCGAAGAGCTCCCCGAGGTTGCTGCCCGCCCCCTCGACGGCCTTGGCTCCGTCGGTGTAGGTGCGGAGGATGGTCGGGATGCGGACCTCGATGGCCATGGCTGAGCTCCTGTGGAGTGGGTTCGGGTGCCGCACGGCTCGCGGCAGGGCGGGTGGCCCCGGTGGGCGGGGCGGCGGTCGGTGCCGAGGTCAGCTGGCGTCGGCGGGGCCGGGACAGATCGCGCTGGCGAGCCGGCACAGGTCGACGTGCAGGCGCGCCACGAGGCGGATGCCCGGGGCCTGGTTGCTCACATCGACGGAACGCATGGGCTCATCGTATAGATTCCCGCCCCCGCATCGACATCTCCGTCTTGCGATGCGGATGTTTCCGTTTCTCCCCTTGAGACAGCACCGACGCGAACGGGCCCGCCGCACCCCCGGCGGGGGTGCGGCGGGCCCGTTCGGTCCGCACTGGGCAGGGCCGCTACGCGTCGACGACCTGGACGTCTTCCTCCGTGATCACGCCGTCCACGATGCGGAACGAACGGAACTCGAACGGATCCTCTGCGCCGTTGCCCTCGGCCGTGGAGACCAGGACGTAGTGGGCGTTCGGCTCGGAGGCGTAGCTGACGTCGGTGCGCGAGGGGTGCGCCTCGGTGGCGGTGTGCGAGTGGTAGACGACGACCGGCTCCTCGTCCCGGTCGTCCATCTCGCGGTAGAGCTTGAGCAGGTCACCGGAGTCGAACTCGTAGAACGTGGGCGAGCGGGCCGCGTTGAGCATCGGGATGAAGCGCTCGGGGCGGTCGCTGCCGGCCGGTCCGGCGACCACGCCGCAGGCCTCGTCCGGGTGATCGGCGCGGGCGTGGGCCACGATCGCGTCGTGCAGCTCTCGGGTGATGGTCAGCATGCGGTCAGGATAGCCAGCCCGGTTCGAAAGCCGGTTCCGGTGTCTCAGCTGCCGGACCCGGCGTGCAGGTGGTCGTGCGCCTGGCCGTGGACGGCCTCGGGACGGACGCGCTTGAGCACCTGGTAGCCGATCACCAGCAGTGCCGCCCAGGCGGGGAAGACATAGAGCGAGATCCGGTTGTCCGGGTCGAAGCCGATCAGGACCACGACCAGGGCCAGGAAGGCCAGCGCGGCCCAGCTGACGGCCACCCCGCCGGGCGCCTTGAAGGTGGGCGGCGGGAGGTGGCCGCCCTTCCAGGCGGCGCGGTAGCGGATCTGGCAGATAAGGATCATCGCCCAGGTCCAGATGCCGCAGACGGTGGCGACGGAGGTGATGTACTCGAACGCCTTGGCCGGGGCGAGGTAGTTGAGGATCACGCCGAGGCCCATCAGCAGACAGGAGGCGGTGATCGCGGCCGCCGGGGTCTTGCGCGCGTTGAGGGAGGTCATCCTGGCGGGTGCCTGACCGCGCAGGGCGAGGTCGCGCAGCATCCGGCCGGTGGAGTACATCCCGGAGTTGCAGGAGGAGAGCGCGGCGGTGAGCACCACGAAGTTGATGATTCCGGCCGCCGCCGGGATGCCGACCTTGCCGAAGGCGGCCACGAACGGGCTGACGCCGGGCTGGAACTCCCGCCACGGGACCAGCGCCAGAATGATGATCAGCGCACCGATGTAGAACAGCGCGATCCGCCAGGGCAGGGTGTTGATGGCCCGGGGCAGGGTCTTGGCCGGGTTCTCGCTCTCGCCCGCGGTGACGCCGACCAGTTCGACTCCGAGGTAGGCGAACATGACGATCTGCAGGGTCATCACGGTCGAGCCGATCCCCTTGGGGAAGAAGCCTCCGTCGTTCCACAGATTGCCGATTGACGCCGTGTCACCCGCCTTGCTGAAGCCGAGGGTGAGCACCCCGATGCCGATCAGGATCATGCCGATGATCGCCGTCACCTTGATCATCGAGAACCAGAACTCGATCTCGCCGAAGAGCTTCACCGAGATCAGGTTGGCCGCATAGAGGATCACCAGGAAGGCCAGCGCACTGAGCCACTGCGGGATGCCGGGCTCCCAGAACCTCACGTACACGGCGGCGGCGGTGGTCTCGGCCATGCCGGTGACCACCCAGAACAGCCAGTACGTCCAGCCGGTGACATACCCGGCGAACGGACCGAGGAACTCCCGGGCGTACTCGGCGAAGCTGCCGGAGACCGGGCGGTAGGTGAGCAGCTCGCCCAGCGCCCGCATGATCGCGAAGATCACCAGGCCGGCCACCGCATAGCTGAGGATCAGGCTGGGGCCGGCCTTGGAGATGGCGGTGCCCGCGCCGAGGAAGAGGCCGGTGCCGATGGCGCCGCCGATGGCGATCATCTGGATCTGGCGGCTGCCCAGTCCTCGGGCGTAGCCCTCCTCGTCCGGTACGGGGTCGACGACTTCGTCGTACACCTGATCGGCCATGGCAACCGTCCTTGGATCGTGGGGAGAGGAGAAGTCCTACCACGGTGCGCCCGGATACCGGCGCCCATCTGAGCGTTATTTGAGCATGTCATGTCCTATTTTGCGGTGATTTACCGGAAATGCTGTCACCCCTTGTCCAACTGGTGGACAAGGGGTGACGTGGGCGACCCTCCGTCAGCCGGTCATCGCGGCCAGCAGTGACTCCTGCATGCCGCCCAGCCAGAGGTAGGCCATCACCAGCGGTTTGCGCGGGTCGCCGTCGGGGAGCCGGTAGAGCTCCTCGTCGTCCTCGGTGACCTCCAGGCGGGCCCCCAGGGTGAGCCGCAGGTCGTTCAGCGCGCCGAGCCAGTGCCGGCATTCGGCGGCCGGCACCTTCACCACACCGCCCTCGCCGCCGAGGCCGTCCAGCGCGTGGATCACACCCAGCGCGTCCTCGCGCTTGCGGGCCCGCAGGTCCAGCTCGGTGTAGCGGCGGAACTCGCCGGCCATCGCCGTGGTCTCCGGATCGGCGGCCTCGCCCGGCTCGCCGTACGCGTCCGGGAAGAGCCGGGCCAGCGCCGGATCCGCGGGCGCCTCGGTGGGCCCCTCGGCGAACAGCGCCGCCAGCGGGTCGTCACTGTCCCCGCCCGGACCAGGCCCGATCAGCTCCAGCATCTGCACCTCCAGCGAACGCAGGATGGACGCCTCCAGCTCGTCCAGCGCGATCGCCGCACTGCCGCCGCCGGCACTCTCGAACAACCCAGCCATGAGTCTCAGTCAGCCCGTCTTCGTTGTTTGATCGGTTCAGTCGTGCTGGAGGGTGGCCCACAGGCCGTAGCCGTGCATCGCCTGGACGTCCCGTTCCATCTCCTCGCGCGTACCGCTGGAGACCACCGTGCGGCCCTTGGTGTGCACTTCCATCATCAACTGCCTGGCCTTGTCCTTCGGGTAGCCGAAGTAGGCCTGGAAGACGTACTGGACGTAGCTCATCAAGTTGACCGGGTCATTGTGGACGATGGTCACCCACGGGGTGTCCGGCTCCAGTGCCGGAATGCCTTCGACCTCCGGGCGCTCGATCTCCACGGGCGCGACACTCACGGCAGACACTCCTCATCAGGACACGGTTTCCGCCTCTCATGCTTCCATCCGGGGAAGGTGCGGGCGAATCCGGGGCGCGCCGCCCGGCAGAAATCGTCACTCTGACGCTAAGTGGTAGTAACATCATCGGTATGGACGCCATGACGACGCACCGCTCCACCGCGCTGCTCACCGACCGCTACGAGCTGACCATGCTGCAGGCAGCCCTGCGCAGCGGGGCCGCACACCGCCGCTCGGTCTTCGAGGTGTTCACCCGGCGGCTGCCCAACGGCCGCCGCTACGGCGTGGTGGCGGGGACCGGGCGGCTGCTGGACGCGATCGAGAGCTTCCGCTTCACCTCCGGGCAGCTGGACTGGCTCGCCGACCAGGGCGTGGTCGAGGAGGACACTCTGCGCTTCCTCGCCGACTACCGTTTCACCGGCGATGTGCACGGCTACCCGGAGGGCGAGGTCTACTTCCCCGGCTCGCCGATCCTCACCGTCGAGGGCAGCTTCGCCGAGGCGGTGATCCTGGAGACCGTCATCCTGTCGATCCTCAACCACGACTCGGCGATCGCCGCCGCCGCCTCGCGGATGACCAGCGCGGCCGGGGAGCGCCCCTGCATCGAGATGGGCGCCCGCCGGGCCCACGAGGGCGCCGCCGTGGCCGCCGCCCGAGCCGCCTACATCGCCGGCTTCAGCGCCACCTCCGACCTGGAGGCCGGCTACACCTACGGCATCCCGACCGCCGGCACCGCCGCGCACGCCTTCACCCTGCTGCACGACACCGAGCGGGACGCCTTCAGCGCGCAGATCGAGTCGATGGGCCGGGGAACCACCCTGCTGGTGGACACCTACGACCTGGCCGAGGCCGTCCGCACCGCCGTCGAGGTGGCCGGGCCCACCCTGGGCGCCGTCCGGATCGACTCCGGCGACCTCACCCTGCTCGCCCACCGAGTCCGCCGCCAACTGGATGAGCTGGGCGCCGAGAAGACCAGGATCATCGTCACCTCCGACCTGGACGAGTACGCCATCGCCGCGCTCGCGGCCGCCCCCGTGGACGGCTACGGCGTCGGCACCAGCCTGGTCACCGGCAGCGGGCACCCGACCTGCGCGATGGTCTACAAACTGGTCGCCCGCGCCACCACGCCCGACGGGCCGCTGGTCCCGGTCGCCAAGCGCTCGGCCGGTGGCAAGACCAGCGTCGGCGGACTCAAGTGGGCCGCCCGCCGCCCCGACGCGGACGGCGTGGCCGAGGCCGAGGTGGTCGGCACCGGTCCGGTGCCCGAGGAGCTGGCGCCGCACCTGCTGCACGTCCCGCTGGTCCAGGGCGGCGAGGTGGTCGGGCGCGAGCCGCTGACCGCCGCCCGGGAGCGTCATCGGCGGGCGCGGGCCGCCCTGCCGCTGTCGGCCACCCAGCTGTCCAAGGGCGAGCCGGTCCTGGCCACCGAGCTGCTCACCGCCGGCGCCTGAACGCCGTGCGCCGCATCGGGGACGAACGGTCGACCATGCGACCGGGCGGGACCGGTCGACAGACTTCCGCCCGCACGTGTCACTCCCTAGAGTGGCGACACCACGCCGCCCCACCGTCGAATCCACACCGAGGAAGCACCCCATGCACCGGGCACTGATCGTCGTCGATGTGCAGAACGACTTCTGCGAGGGCGGCAGCCTGGCCGTCGCCGGCGGCGCCGAGGTCGCCGCCGCGATCACCGACCTGATCGGCGAGTCCGCCCCCGGGTACGCGCACATCGTCGCCACCCGCGACCACCACGTCGACCCGGGTCCGCACTTCTCCGCCGAGCCCGACTACATCGACTCCTGGCCCGCGCACTGCGTCGCGGGGACCGAAGGCGTCGGCTTCCACCCCAACTTCGCGCCCTCCGTCATCTCGGGCGCGATCGAGGCGGTCTTCGACAAGGGCTCCCACGCGGCCGCGTACAGCGGGTTCGAGGGCGCCAACGAGAGGGGCGAGACGCTCGCCGGCTGGCTGCGCGGGCGGAACGTCACCGAGCTGGACGTGGTGGGCATCGCCACCGACCACTGCGTCAGAGCCACCGCCCTGGACGCCGTGCGGGAGGGCTTCACCACCCGCGTTCTGCTTGATCTCACCGCCGGGGTCGCCGCCGCGACCACCGAGCAGGCCATTGCCGAACTCCGTTCGGCGGGAGTCGAATTGACGGGAACTCCGATCGTCCGCGACTGAGCCCCAGGTGAGCAGGCGAGCTCATGGCGTCCGTCGGCGTCAGCGCTCCGTGACCACCAGCTCCACCACGTCCGTACCACCCGCCACGAAGGCCTCGCGCAGTTCGCCGCCGACCGCATCGGGCTCGGCGGCGACGCGCTCACCGGAGACGTACACCACCCGCACCCCCAGGTACTCCATCCGGTGCTGGCCGCCCCGGACCCAGGCCGCCTCGCCCTCGCTGACACAGCGCAGCTCCGAGTCCACCTCGACCGCGACACCCGCCCGGGGCCAGTACAGGTCGGGCACGGCGACATAGGTGCCACCGCGCATCCGCAGCTCGGGGCCAGTCAGCGGGACGGGGAGCAGCCACTCGTCCACCAGCTCGCCCAGCCGGTCCAGCACCGACTCCCGCTCCGCTGCGAGGAGTTCGTCCAGCACCGCCCGCACCCGGACCTCGCCCAGCAGCCCGGCCTCCCTCAGCTCGGCCAGCAACTCCCGCAGCGTGCAGGCCGGCCCGCTGCGCGACACGGCCTCCCCGAGCACCGCCCGCAGCAGCCGGTCATCGGCCTCGCCGCGTTCGAAGGCGCCCTCGTCCATCCACTCGCGCACGGTGTCCGCAACCGCCCGCGGCACCGGTGCGCAGGCCAGTCCGTGCACCGATCTGGCCTCCAACTCCCTCTCGGTGCGCCGGATTCGGACCTCCCCGGCATCCCGAAGCCGCCGCTGCCTGGGCACCAGGACGTCCACCTCGGTGACGGCGGGCAGCCGGGGCGCCGAGGCGAAGCCGTACAGCGCCAGCGCGGCCGCACCCGTGATCACCGCCCCCTCGCGGCGCCCCTCCTCACGACCGTCCTGCGCCGCGTAGAGCAGCGCCGCCCACATCCGCTGCTCGGGCGTCGGCTCGCCACCCTGCAGCAGGTACACCCGGGGCAGCAGCCGCTGCCACGGGCCGCCCCGCCGGCAGTGCTCGCCGACCACTCTGGCCGGCACGCCCCGGGCGCGCAGCTGACTGGCCGTGACGACGTTCTGCTGACGGCGCGCCAGTTCTTCGAGGGAGGGATGCGAAGAAGGAATCTGGTAGTTCATGCCGACACCCTCCCCAACAGCTCGGCTGCCGCATCGGCGACCTGACGCACTGTTACCCAACCGTCGCGAAATCGGGACTGCCCTGCACTAAAGTCCCCATACCCTCACTCATTCGGCGTAACGGACGTTCATCCTGTTGCCGGTTTCGACCGCAGTTGGCCTGTGCCATCCGATTTTTCGCCATCTGCAACTTCCGCCGGGGTCGATCCACGGCAGCCTGTTGAGCTGGGACGTCTGACCGACAGTGACGAAGGCCATACGGTGAAGCACCACCCCGAGGTCACGGCCGACCTTCTCGATTGCCTACCATCACCTCATGCCACGCGATGAGTCCGCCGGCCTGCGTGCCGCCCAACTTCGTCTCGGCCGTCTGCCCGGTTACGTCCGCCAGCCAGACCTGGCCCGCCGCAACGGCGAGGACGGCCGCACGTACAAGAAGGGCTGGGAGGTCCGCTTCACCGCGCGGACCGAGGAGGAGATAGCCGAGATCCGCGAGCTGGTGATCGCGGCGGGGTTCGCCCCGGCCCGCCCCTTCTTCAAGGGACACCAGCTGATCCAGCCCGTCTACGGCATCGCAGCAGTCCAGGCGTACCTCGCCGCGCGCGAGGCGGTCGAGGCCCCGGCCCGCACCCGGGGCGGCAGAGCGCGCATTCCCAGCCAGTGCTGCGCCGAGCCGGCCCGCACCGAGGCGGGCCGCGCCGAGGCCGGCCAGCACGAACGGACGTCCGCCCAGCGGGACTGCTCCGATCGCAACCGGGCCGATTGGGAGCGGCGTACGGCTGCCGCCCCTGCGGCGGCGGCGCTGCGGACCCACCAGGGGGCAGAGCCCGGCAGACGAGCAGAGGCGTAGGTCAACGGGCCGGCAGCCGGTCGTACGTCTTGAAGGTGTGCTCGGCCTCGTAGGTCATCGGCTTGCCGTCCGGGGAGGCAGGCCGAGGCGGTGGTCCGGCGTCCCGGACAGCGGAGCGCGG
Organism: Kitasatospora sp. GP82; assembly: GCF_029892105.1. Lineage (GTDB taxonomy): Bacteria > Actinomycetota > Actinomycetes > Streptomycetales > Streptomycetaceae > Kitasatospora. The sequence goes on from NZ_JARZAJ010000015.1 coordinate 113,854, forward strand.
CCCTGGGCCGCGGGGACGGCGACGTCGTCGGCGTAGGCGAAGCCCGGAGCGTAGGCCGCCACAAGAACGGCCACGGCGGCCGCCCCGGCGAGAGCGGTCCCGGCCCGGCGGGCAAGGGAGGGGCGGGTGGCGGCGGGGGCGGCGTTGATCTCCATGCCCAGCAGTCTGCCGTCCGCCGCACCGGTGCGGCCATCGGTGACACCCCCGTCCCACCCCTGAGCCAACCATGATCCATCGTCAGGGCTTCACCCCGAGAGGCGGATGGTCGATATGCACGGTGGCTGCCAGCAGCCGGGGAACGGCCCTGATCAGCGCCTGTTCGGCCGCCTCCGCCACCTGGTGCCCGGCGATCACCGTCAGCCCGCCGTCGACCACCACCTCGGCCTCCGCCCGCAGCGAGTGCCCGATCCAGCGCATGCGCAGCGCGCCCACCCCCTGGACACCCGCCACCGCGCGGAGTTCGCGCTCCGCCGTGTCCACCAGCGCCGGATCGACGGCATCCATCAGCCGTCGCCCCACCTCCCGCACGGAGGTGCGCAGCGCCAGCAGGATCGCGCCCGTGATGATCAGGCCGACGACCGGGTCGGCGAGCTTCCAGCCGAGCGCACTGCCCGCCGCGCCCAGCAGTACGGCCAGCGAGGTCAGCCCGTCCGTACGGGCGTGCAGACCGTCCGCGACCAGGGCGGCCGAGCCGATCGCACGCCCGGTGCGGATCCGGTGGCGGGCCACCCACTCGTTGCCCAGGCAGCCGACCAGCGCCGCCCCGACGACCGCCCACAGGTGGGTGACCGGCTGCGGGTGGAGCAGCCGGTCCACGGCGGTGGCCGCGGCAAGGACCGAGGAGGCCAGCACCGCGAGCACCACGGCCACCCCGGCGAGGTCCTCGGCCCGCCCGTAGCCGTAGGTGTAACGACGGTTGGCGGCCCGGCGGCCGAGCAGGAAGGCCAGGCCGATCGGTACGGCGGTGAGGGCGTCGGCGAGGTTGTGGACGGTGTCGCCGAGCAGCGCGACCGAGCCGGAGAGTACGACGATCGCCGCCTGCGCCCCGGCCGTCAGGCCCAGGACGAGCAGCGACGTCCAGAGCGTGCGCAGGCCCCGGCCGGAGGATTCCAGGGCGTCGTCCACCCGGGCGGCGGCCTCGTGCGAGTGCGGCCCGAGGACGTGCGACAGCCGGTGGGCGAGACTGCGCCCCGCGCGACCGCCGTGTCGGCCCTGGTCGTGGCCGTGGTGATGCTCGGGGTAGTGATCGGGGTGGTGATCGGGGGCGCGCCCGCCGCTGTGCGCTTCGGTCGGGCCATGGGTGTGACTTCGGCCGGTGCCAGGGCCGTGGTGGTGGTCCGCGTATGCCTCCATAGAGACCACGGTGGCACAGTAACTTCCTTGCAGCCACTGCCGTTCTACCCACCGTGACCAGCTGCGATACCGTTGCGGCCACAGCCGCCTCGCACCGCCGCTGACAGGTCGTCATACAGCGGCTCAATAAAGCCCTTTCCGGGAAGCTGATGAGACTTGTCACTCAAAGCAGCCACCGCAGGGCCTAGAGTGAGCATCGGGTGCTCCCTTGCTGCCGAGACCAGATCGAGAGGCCGATGTGACTGACAGTCATGTCCCTTCCACCGGCCTCGGCAATTCGGACGAGGCCCGGGCCATCGGCTACGACTTGGGTGAACTCTCCGCCATGCCACTGGAGTTCACGGCCTTCCGGGAGCTTCACCATCCCCGGTACCTCAGCTACGCCCGGGTGTGGTTCCGCGACCGGGACCACGCTGCGGAGATCGTCGAACTGGCCTTCCGGGCGCTGGCCACGGTCTGGCCAAAGGTGCTGAGCAGTCCCAACCCGGCCGCCGAAGCCTGGCAGATCCTGCGCACCATCGTCTCGGAGCGGATCGAGAACCCCGACAGCCCCATGAGCGCGGACGGCCCCGACGGCCGCATCACCTCCGGCGTCCCCGAGCAGCGGCCCGCCGCCATGGAGGAGGACCTCGCCATCCTGCACTATGTGGTCGGCCTCGCCACCCCGGAGATCGCCGATGTCGTCGGCGCCGACACCGCGAGCATCGCCAGCCAACTGCGGCACGCCCTGAGGCACGAGCCGGCCGAGTGGTGATCACCCCGCTCCCGCCGTGATCGCAATCACCCGCCCTGCCGTTTACTCGCGGGCCCTGCCGGGCGAAAGATGATCTCGATGTGGATCACGACCCGGTAGGAGTCCTTCGCATGTCCCTCGAACACGCCATCGCGATGATCGGGCACCAGGCCGACGCCTGCGCCGAGTTGGAGTCACCGCTGTACGCCGCCCTGCTCCGACGAGTGGCGCGGGACGTCCGGGACGGCGGCCCGTGCGCCGCCGCCATCGCCGGATACGAGGACGCTCCGGGACCCGATGCGATCGCGCTGCGGCTGCTGGGCGGCGTGCACGCACTCGTCCTCACCGGCCGGGCCCCGGCACTCGCCGCCCACTACCCGAGCGCCGGCGGTTCCTTCGACCCGGGCGAGACCGACGCGATCTGGTCCGCCTTCCGGAGCACCGTCGCGGCCGAACTCCCCTGGATCAGGGACTGGATGACCCGTCCCCCGCAGACCAACGAGGTCGGCCGCGCCAACCTGCTGATCACCGGCCTACTGCACGCCCTGGCCCGGTACCCGCTCCCGGTCAGGATCTTCGAGCTCGGTGCCAGTGCCGGGCTCAACCTCCTCGCGGACCGCTTCCGTTACGAGTCCGCCGGTTTCGCATACGGCCAGGCCGAGTCCCCCGTACTGCTCCCGGACGCCTGGCACGGCGCCCCGCCGGCCTGGCTCACCGGCCCGCAGCCCACCGTCTCCGTCACCGAACGGCGCGGCTGCGACCTGACCCCGATCGACCCCGTCTCCCCCGAAGGCTCACTCGCCCTGCGCGCGTACGTCTGGGCCGACCAGCCCGCCCGGGCCGCCAGGCTGGACGGCGCACTCCAGCTGGCCGCCACGACGCCCGTACCGGTCGAACCTCTCGGGGCCGCCGAGTTCCTCGGCGCCGTGGAGCCGGCCGAGGGCACACTGACCGTGGTCTGGCACTCCGTGATGCGCCAGTACGTACCGGCCGAGGAGTGGGCGCTCGTGGAGGCCGAGTTGGAGCGGCTGGCCAGGACGAGCACGACCGCCGCGCCATTCGCCCACATCGCCTTCGAGCCGCGCCGGGTCGGCAAGGAGCACCGCTTCCTGCTCACCGTCCGGACCGGGCGGGCCGGTGAGCAGGTCATCGCCGAAGCCAGGCCGCACGGACTTCCGGCCCGGACGGTCGACTGACGGTGCGTCAGGGCCTTGCGCCGGTGACGTCGAAGAGGTGGTGCACCGGGTCGTGGATCAGGTAGCGCGAGAACGACTCCACCGTGAAGCGCGCGCCGTCACTCCGGCTCCCGGTGCGCTGCCACTGCTCGCCGGAGACGGCCGCGAAGGACGCCTCCAGCCGCTCCGCAGCCTGCGCCAACTCCACGGCGACGACCGCCGGTTCCTGCTCGCCGTACCGCTCGGCGACGGCGGTCTCGTCCTGGTCCCAGTTCGCGAAGAGCGGGCCGTCCTGGGTGAGCATCAGGTCCAGGCGGACGTCGAAGAGCCGGAAGACGTCCCGGACATGGCAGGCGTACTCCAGGTCCGACCACACCTGTGGACGGGGGCGCCGGCGCAACCGTTCCTCGGAGCGCTCGGTGAGCAGGGCCACCCAGGCGGCGGCGTTGGCGCGCACCATCGCGGCGACGTCCTCACGGACGACGGCAGGGGTGTCCAGACCGCAGTCCGGGCAGGGGAACTCGAGGACCCAGGTCCAGTCCTTGGTGTCAGGTGTGATCATGCGTCCAGGATGGCCCGGCCACCCTCGGCTCCACCAGCGGCCGGACCGCCAGGGAGTGCCAAGATCCTGCCAGTGCCGCCCGGCCCGCTCCCCTCCGGCGGCCACCCTGCTCCGGCTCCCCCGCCCTGGTGCTGGTCGCGACGACCGCCTTGTACTGGATCGCCCGGGTAGCCGTCCGCACGGGCCTGTTCGATCACATGCTCGCCGAGTACCCGGCCGATTCCGCGCCCGGACCGGCCGGGGCGGACCATGAACCGCGCATTGGCCATGTGCGAGCCCGGCCCCGCCTGGTTGGGGTGTGTCTCGGCGGCGCCCAGGAGCGTGCCGTCCTCGTCCACCGCGCCTCGTGGCCGCCGGCCCGGCTCCCGGGTCACTGTGCCCGGGTCACTGTGCCGGGGGTTGCGCAGGGCAGCCCTGGACCAGGTCCTTGGACAGCCAGACCTCCGCATAGGGGTCGTCCCCGTACGGCTCGGTCGCCCGGTAGCCGAGTCGCCCGTACAGCGCGATCGCCTCGACGAGGTCCTTGCGGGTGTTGAGCAGCATCCTGGAGACCCCGCGAGCCCGGGCCACCTCCTCCGCCGCACCCACCAGCGTGGTCCCGCCCCCACCGCGCCGGGCCTCCACCCGGACGAACACGCGCGTCAACTCCGCCACCCCGCCGTCCAGCCAGCGCATCCCCACGCAGCCGACCGGCAGCTCACCGTCCCGCGCGACCAGGAACACACCCTGCGGCTCACTGACGTCGCTGCCGTCGCCCACCACCTCGACGATCTCGGACTCCGCCGCCGGGCGGTCGCAGTAACGCCTGATCAGCTCCTCGGCGTAGGCACGCCGCAGCACCATGGCATCAGGGTGGCCGACCGGAGCTTCGGTAACCGTCCAGCCGGACGGGGCGGAGTTGTTCATACGCCTCATTCTCCGAGCGGTGGCAACTCCTTTTCCCCGCCGGGCCTCGGCCGGCCACAGCGCCGGATCCATGTCACGCACATGCCGCCCCTCGGGCAACTCCGCCTCCCACACCGGCGAACCGCCCGCCATCCAGAGCCACAAGAGGAGGCGGGCTGCCTCAGTGCCGTGGCCACGGCCGGGGCTGAGGGCGATGCGGAAGGCTGTGGACTCGCTGTCGTAGTCGCGCTCGTCCCGGCTGCCGGGAGGGCAGTCGTCAGGCGCGCCCACCGCGTCAAGCCCGCTGCCGCAAGGTAAGCAGGAATCCCCCGGCCTCGGCCGGGGAGCACTTCACCACCAGAAGGCCGGTTTCACGCCTGGAAGGCCGCCTGCGCGACGCCCACATGTGGGAGGGGCAACGGTACGACGTCCTGTGGATGGCCGCTCTGCGCAGCGAGTGGCGGGCATCCGCTGCCGAGCGACCGACACCGCCGCCCGCTGCCCGCTGCCCGCTGCCCGGTACGGCATCAGCCGGCGTTGCCCTGCACCGCGCAGAGCGCAGCAACACTCGAAGGAGTGAGCCCGAGCCGGCCCAGCAGAGCGCTGCAGACCGCAGCCTCCTGCGGCGTCTTGGGCCCATTGGTCCCGTCGGCGACCGCCGGTTGCGCAGCAACCAGCGGCGCCGCCATCAGCACCGCGGAACACACCGCACGGGTGGCGAACTTCTTCAGCATCGACGTCGAGATGAACACAATCGGCCCTTCGGATAGGCGATGGACGAGCCATCCCTATCCGAAGGGCCGTTCGCATGCGGGGATACTCCGCGGTCCGTGGGCGTGTCAGCGGTACGGATTCTCCGAGGCCGGCGGCGGCGGCTCCGGCTGGTAGTACTGCGGCGGCTGCTGACCCTGCGGCCCCTGCGGATACGGCTGGTACTGCTGCTGCCCGCCCGGAGGCACATACCCCACCGGACCGCCGGGCCCACCGGACCCGGCGGACCCGCCCGGAGCGCCAGGGCCACCAGACCCGCGCCCACCCGAACGGCGGACCACCAGCACCACACCCACGATCACCAGCAGCGCAACAACCCCGATGACCGCATAAACGGCCATCGAGACGCCCCCGCCGTCCTCCTTCTTCAGCGGCGCAGCCTGCTGCTGCCCACTCCCCTTGCCACTCCCGTCACCGGGCGCCGCCGACTGCGACGCCCCACCGTCCCCGCCATCGGGACCCCCCTGCGACTCCACCCGCCCCAACAACGGGTTGTCCTTCGACCCACCGTCAACAGCCGGGTTCGGCGCCAACGCCTTCGAGGGCGACGCAATCCCGTACCCGTAACTGTTGTTCGGCACCTTCGAGCCATCGGGCGGCGCCACCGCCGACTTGATCATCCGATTGATGACCTGCCCCGCCGACAAATCCGGATACTTGGACCGGATCAGCGCCGCGATGGCCGAGACGTAGGCGGTGGCGTCCGAGGTTCCATCGGCCGCACGGTAGTCACTCTCAGATTTATTTCCTGCGGAGTAGATACCCACGCCGGGGGCCGCCAACGTAATCTCTGGCCCGCGGTTCGACTTCTCCCAAATATTTCCCTGCTGATCAACGGCAGCAACGGCTACCACCCCAGGAACAGCCGCAGGGTAATTTACCGGCGTATTATGGTTCCCAAGGTTGCCAGCGCCGCCAACAAGGACAACGTCTTTGTCAATGGCGTACTTTATTGCCGCACGAACTGCAGAATCAGCGCCACCACCGAAAGACATATTGATCACCTTGGCACCGTGATCGACTGCGAATCTCAGCGCCTCGGGGAGCCTGTCCTGCCCACCGTTGATATCACCGGAAGGAGAAATAGCGATACGCACGGGTAGAATCTTCGCCTTAGGTGCCAGGCCGATGATTCCCGCCTGATCGCCATGCCCATGGCCAGCGATCAAGCTAGCCATTCCCGTACCGTGACCAAGCTTGTCAACGGTCCCGTCACCCTGCTCACCCGAAAAATCCATTCCGGGGAGAACCTGACCCGCAAGGTCCTGATGGTCGGCTTCCACACCGCTGTCGATAACAGCAACCACCACGCCGTCGCCCTGGCTGATAGGCCAGACCTTGTTTGCCACATCATACTTCTTGATTGCCCACTGCCCGTCGCGGATATTATCCGCGCTGGCAGGCCCTGCGCTGAGGCCCCAGAGCAGGGCTCCTGCTGCGAGCACGGCCATACCGCGCACCGGTCGGCTGGTCGTCAAGCCTAGTCACCCCACTCGTTGAAGCGGCCGTCCCACAGACATCGCGATCTGCGGGACGGCCGGTCAGGTCCGACTGTCCTACGGGCAGAGAATCATTCCACCACGTTCGGGTTGGCCTTCTCCTCCGACACCCAGGTTTCGGCGTCCTCGACCAGGTAGTCGGGACGCTCGCCGCCCTTCTTCTTGTCCTTCTTGCCGGCCTTCCCGCCCCCGGGCATCCCATGCCCGGCACCGCCGGGGCCCGTCTGACCGGCCTGCGCACGACTCCGGCCGATGCCCGAGCCGCCTTCGGTGAACGAGCGTCGCCCGGCCCCGCCGGATCCGGCCTCGCCCGCCGCCCCGCCCGAACGCTTCCCCAGACCCTGGCCCGGACGAGCACCTCCTGCAGCACCGCCGACGCCACCGTCAGCACCACGCATACCGCCGGCACCGAACGCACCGCCACCGCGAACCGCGCTACCTCCACCCTCAGCACCGAGGGCACTGCGCCCCGAAGCGCCGCGGCCGCCAGATGCACCAGCTTTGGCCCCGCCGGCGAGCCCCCCGCCGCCGAGACCTCCCCCGACCACGCCCGAGAAGCCGCCGCCCCCCGGAATACCGCTGGTGCCGGTGGCACCGCCTCCTCCTCCGGGAGCGAGCGGCCCGCCCCCGACACCCCCCGCCTTCGGCATCGTCACGCCACCGTCGATCCCCGTGCCAGGGCCGACATTTCCGGGGGACGGGGCATGGGGAGCCGGATTGGCCGTACCGCCCCTGATTCCAGGATCGGTCGGCGCAACGGCGACCGGCCTGGGCGACTCCGGGCTGTGACCGGAGCGAGAGCTGGAAGACCGGGGACTGGATTGCGCGTCACCCGTATTGCCAGCCGCTCCAGCAAGTCCCATACCGGCGCCGACAAACAAGCCGCTGATCGCCTCGGCTCCGGAGGAGTCCGGGGGCGGAATATCTGTCGGGTCATCAATTCCAGGTCGCGGTGGCTTCAAATTCGCAGAACCCGCACGGTACTTGGCCGCCAGGGTCTCCATGACGGCGACGGCCTGGGCCTTCTTGGCGTCGGCGACGGTAGTGCGGGTGTCCTCGTTGTCCACGCCTACCGCGGACTTGGCGGTGTCGCTGATGGCGTCGCCGACCTTGTCCAGGAAGTCGGGTTCTTCGGGCATGTCGTGTTTGGCCTGGTCGATCGCCTCGGACATCATCTGGAGCGTGACGGCGGCGTCGTTGGCGTAGGCGGCGACGTTGTTGACGCTGTTGGCCAGCTTGGTCATCTTGCTGTAGAAGGCGTCGCTGGTGGCGCCCTCCCAGGATGATGTGGCGTCGCCCGAGGCGGTGTTGAGGGCGGTACGGATCTGCTTGAGGGTGGCGGCGGCCTTGCGCCAGGGGTCGCTGGCGGACATGACCCCGCCCGAGTCCATGGATTGGACCATGCGGCGCATGTCACCGTGGCTGTAGCCGTTGAAGTTCGTGAAGTCACTCATGCTCGGACGCCTCCCGTCCCCGTGTTGGTCCTCTTCGCCCTGGCAGCGGTGCCGACCGCACGGCTCCCGCTACCCACGACGCCCGTGCCTACCACGTCGGTTGCGGGTCGCCGCTGCCCGCCGGAGCGCTGCCGGCGGGGGCCTTCGGCGAGGGTGCCTGGCCGGAGGTGCCGGTGCGGGAGCCGTAGGCGGCCCGGGTGACGGCCGCCGAGGGGTTGCCGACCGACCAGCCGTCGGAGCCGACCTTGAGGTGGCGGGCGGTTTCGTCCTCCTGCTCCTCGTAGTTGGCGGCGGTGAGGTCGGCCTTGCGCTGGGCCTCGTCAATCGCGTCCTGGAGCGCGTTGAGTACGTCGCGCAGGCCGTCGCGCATTGCCTCGTACTTGTCGTGCAGCGCCTCGGCCTCGGCGAAGCTGCCGAACGCGGCGCGGCCGACACCGCTCTGCCCATGCGTCCGCGTGCCGTCCGCGCTCGTCTGGAACTCGCTCAGCAGACCTCGCACCTGCGTGGCGAAAGCCCGCAGGCCGTCCACCTCGACGCGGTAGCCGGCTCCCGAGCCCCCGCTCGAACCGCTCCCCGTGCTCACGACCTCGTACCTCCCCCGTACCTTCTCTGACTTCCGTACCCTCAGCACCGGCAGTACCCGCAGTACCGGAGGCACCCGCAGTACCGATCGAACTGTCCGTCACCCACCATGACCGGCCGCTGACCCTCATGTCTAACACATGTCAGTGACCGTCAGAACGCCGCCTTGCAACTGGAGCTGCGCCCCCGGCTTCGACCGGCTCGCACAGACCCCGGCAGCACGGCTCCCGCCATCCCCATACCCACGCCTGAGCAGCCGAATTCCACCGATTTCCGTCGCCGTCCCGTCAACAACCCCCCACTGCGGCCGCCAGGGCCCGCCGGCAGAGCGAGTCAGCCCTCCGGGTGGTCTCCGGCAGGCGGTAGGACGGTGCCAACTCCAGTGCCATGTCGACGGCTTCGTCGAGGCAGATGCGGTGTCCGACCGAGACGAAGACGGGCTTCACGCCCGGCCGGGTACGGAGTGCCCGGCCGACCTCTTCTCCGGTGTCCGTGTCGTGCAGCGGCGCCGAGGCCCCGCGTTCGGGGCCCGGCTGCTCGTAGGTGAAGGTGAACGGGGTCTTGGCCACACCCATGGTCCGCAGGCCGCCGAGCACTCCGAGGTGGCTGGCGAGGCCCAGGCGCCGCGGATGGGCGAGGCCGTATCCGTCGCAGACGACGAGGTCGGGGGTGCGGCCCAGGCCGGCCAGGGCTTCCAGCACCGTGGGCAGTTCGCGGAAGGCCAGCAGACCGGGGATGTACGGGAAGCTGATCCGACCGACCGCCGTGGCCTCCTCGACCACCTCCAGGGTCGACCTCTCCAGCAGAACGGCGGCAGCCGCCACCACGTCCCGCTCGTCGTCGTACGCGACGTCGACGCCGGCCACCAGCGAGACCTCGGCGGCCCCGGGCCCGTACGGCTCGACCAGCGCCCGCAGGCGCTCCTGCTCGGCCCTCGCCTCGGCCTCGGTCGCAGGCCAGTCCACGAGCACAGCCACGGTTCGATCCCCCAACGACGACGAGCACACTTCGAGGCTCCACCGTACCGACCGCCCCACCCCTCCCCAACTACCCTGCGTAGCATGGCATGCGGTATCAGTAAGGTTGTGGACGCAGGACCAACCTCACGACCCAGGACGGGAAGGGGAGCGATGCACGCCGCCGGTGGAGCCTCACTTAAGGTGGATCCGTACGGTCTCGCGAAGGTCGGCCGCCATACACAGGAGGTGGCCGCCGCGATGCCCGCCGAGATCGTCCGTATGCAGGGGCCGTCCGAGGAGGCGGTGGGCGGCCTGTCGGGCTGGCGTACGGGCAGGGCGCTGGCCGAGTGCACCGAGTCCTGGGCGGGCTGCCTCCGCGCACTGGCCGCCGAGGTGGACGCCAACGGCGCCAATCTGATCACGACGGCCCAGAACTACGCGGCGGCCGACGCCGCGGCCCACGAGGCCCTGCCCGGACCGTCGTACGGCGCCCCACCGGTGCCGCACAACGGCACCCCGCCCGAGCCCCGCAACGGCACCCCGTCCGCACAGGCCCCGGCGCCGCTCGCACAAGCCCCGGCGCAGGCCCCGGCACCGGCCGCCCGGATCCCCGCCCCGCACGAGCAGCTCGCCGCCCCGCACGAGCAGGCAGCCGTCGGCCTGCGGGGCGGCGGTCACTGATGGTCGACTTCGGCACACTGCACTCGGCCCGTCCCGGCGCCCTCCGCGCCGCCGCCGATGCCTACGACGCGCTCGGCCTGGCGAACGAGGTCCACCACGAGGTAATCAAGGACGCGGTCCGCTGGATCTCCCACGGCGGCAACTGGACCGGCTCGGCCGCCGAGGCCGCGACCACCGCCCTGACCCGCACCAACCGTCGTCTCGACGGCTCGCACACCGCCCTGCAGGGCATGGGCATCCTGCTCCGCAACGCCGCCGAAGCCTTCGAACTCGCCCAGGCCAAGCTCCTTTCGGCCGCGGACGAGGCGGGCCGCGCCGGGTTCACGGTAGGGCCCGACGGGGTCGTCGGCTTTCCGCCACCGCGTGCGGCGGACCGGCACGACCCGGACTACCACGACCACGCCCCCTCCGTCCGAGCCCGTGCACTCACCACCCGGATCAGCGCTGCCATCGCCGAGGCGGACGCCGCCGACCGCCAAGTCGCCGCACTGCTCGACCGGTTGGCGGTGAGCGCACGCGACGGCTTCGCACTCGGCCCGGACGCGGCCGCCACCCGCCTCGACCGCATCCGCAGTCTCGGCCGGAAGCTGACCGACGCCGGCTGGCCGGCCGCCGACGCCACACCCGCGCAGGTGCACGACTGGTGGCAGGGCCTCACGCCGGCCGAGCAGCAGCGGCTGATCACCGACCACCCCGACCTGCTCGGCGGTCTCGACGGCGTCCCGGCCGCCGCCCGCGACCAGGCCAACCGCCTCGTACTGGCACGGCTGCTCGACACCTACCGGAGCCGCCCGCAGCCGCTCTCCCCCGCCGATCAGCGGAAGTTGGACGGCTTCGAGACCATCCAGCGCCGACTGACCGGCGGCTTCCCGGACGGCGGCGGACCCGGCTCCCGGCCGCCGCTCCTGCTCCTGGCCCTCGGCGAACAGGGCCAGGGCCGAGCCGTTCTCAGCTGGGGCGACCCGGACACCGCCCGCCACGTCTCCGCTCTCGTGCCCGGCCTCAACAGCACGCTCGCCGGGATCGGCGCCGGCGACGCCTCCACCGCCCTGCGGGTCCACGCAGCCGCCGCACAGGCGCAGTCGGACGCCGGCGAGGTGCCCAGTACCGCCTCGATCATCTGGCTCGGTTACGACGCACCCCTGTTGGACGGCGCCTCCGTCGCCTCCATGGACCGGGCCGTGGAGGGCGCCGCGGCGTACGACCGCTTCCTGTCCGGTCTGCGCAGCAGCCACCAGGGGCCCGAGCCCGCGCACGTCACCGCGATCGGGCACAGCTACGGCTCGCTGCTGGTCGGTCAGGCCGCCCAGCGGACCAGCCGGCTGTCCGCCGACGACGTCGTCCTGGTCGGCAGCCCGGGGACCGGCGCCGAGCGGGCGTCCCAATTCAGCGTCGGCGCCGACCATGTGTACGTGGGATCGGCCGGCCACGACCCGGTCAGCCATCTGCCCTCGCCGAGGGACCTCGTCGCCACCGGTGTCGGTGCGGTCGTCGTCCCACCGTTCGGCGCCGCGGCCGGGCACCGGGCGGCCGACCCGCACGGCCTGTGGTTCGGGCAGGATCCGGCGAGCGCCGAGTTCGGGGCCAGGTGCTTCGAGGTGGCCGATGGCAGCGTGGAGGACTCCCACGACAGCTACTTCGGCAAGAACGGCAAGGGAGGCCCCTCGCTCCAGAACATCGGCCGGATCGTCGGCGGCCGCGCCGATCGCATCAGCCCGGCACAGGGGCGGTGACGGCAGGTACCCGCCTCCCGGGCGTACCGGTCGGCCGGCTGACGGAGCCTGCCCGGCCGACCGCCCGGGAGCGGCCTCCGACCTGCGCCTCGACGAACGGTCCGATGACGCACCATCACCCCGCAGCACGGCACGGGCGGAGCGTGAGCCCGTGCGCCCCTTCCTGCCCCGCATATGCCGAATTAGGCTGTGCTTACCGGGCTACCGCCATGGGGGGACCATGGGTAGACCTTCTGCACGACCCTCGGAAGCCGGATCTCGCGCGAAGGATCAACCGCCATGCCGCGCCCAACACTTGCCCAGCTCAGCATCGGCACCCTGATCGTCGTCGCCACCACGGTGGCACTGCTCGCCGTGTCCGGCGCGACGGCGGTGTTCGCGGTCGCGGTGCTGGTCGCCTTCGCCGTCACCCTCGGCACACTCGCGACGGCGCTGCTGATGACCGCCTCCCGGCGGCGGCGGCCGGCCCACCCGGCCGCCGCCCAGCGCCCTGCGGATCGGCAGCCTCCCGCACCCGCGCTCGCCCGCCAGCGCTGACCTCCCGCGCCGCCGAGCGGGTGGCGGGGCCGGAGCGGGGCCGAGGGCACGAGCCCGAGACGCGCAGGCCGTGACCACCGGGCTTGGATCCCTCTGGTCACGGCCTGCGGCCACCCTCGGGCGGGGGCGCTCGGACGTGCGATGCGTCAGGCGGTCGAGACGACGACCGTCCTGGCCGCCTTGTCGTGGATGCACTGCCGATACGGCTTGTCGAAGACGCCGAACAGTCCGTCGACGGGCCACCAGAGCAGCCCGCAGCAGAGCAGCGCGGGGGCGACGAAGACGGCCGACCGGATCCACGCGGCGGCACCGGTCGGGCTGCTGCCGTCGCTCAGCATCGCGACCCTGACCTTCATGAGCTTCTTGCCGACGGTCTGGCCGTCACGGCTCAGCATGAGCCCCTCGTAGACCAGGTACATCGCGTACCCGAGCCAGGTCGCGCCGACGAAGCCGTTCTGCTCGCTCAGGTTGCTGAACAGCAGCACGATGGCCGCGGCGATGATCTGGATCCCGATGTAGTCGATCAGCTTGGCGGCGATCCGGTTGGGCCAGCTGCCGAGCGGGGGCATACCGGGCACCGCGCCGGTGCCGGGTTCGGCGCCCGGGCCAGGGGGGTACGGCGAGCCGTACCCGGGCGGCGGGGCGCCGTACTGCGCACCGTAGCTGCCGGGGGTGTCGTACGGGCCGCCCTGCGGAGGCTGGGGCGGAGGTGCACCGTACGGGCCCGCAGCGGGCGGGGGCGGCGGAGGCGTGCCGTACGGATCTGACGGCGTACCCGCCGCCGGGGGCTGCTGCTTGTCGGAGGAGGGCTTGCCGCCCCCCTCCGGCTCCGGGCCTGAGGGGTTCTGGTTGCTCATGGTTCGAGTAGAACATCGGCATTACTACGATGTTGGGATATTTCGCCCGTTTTGGGGGGAGCAACCCGGACGGTGACTCCCCCTCAGCAACGCACCACCCTGGTGCGGGCGGCACGGTCCTGCCAGCCGCACCGCGCCGCGGAGTCGAAGAGCGGCCACAGCAGGCCGATCACCGAGAGCACGGAGAGCTGCCTGACGATCCATCGGGTGAGCGACCAGCCGAACGCCGGCGGCTGGGCGGACGGCTCGGCAGACCCGCCGCTCCGACCGGACGGGGCCGTACGGACCACCCGGACGCCGGCCAGCCGCTTGCCCACGGTCTGGCCCGTCCGGGCGGTCGGGAGCACCTCGTACAGGAGACCCGTCAGGACCAGCAGACCGATCAGCGCACCGGCCTTGCCGAGCACCACCCCGTCCACCAGCCACACGTCCACCGCATGGCCCGTCACCCGGGCGACGAACTTGGCGTGCTGGAGCCTGTCCTGGAGGTGGGCCGTCGCCGAGGAGAGCAGCGGGACTCCTGCGGCGACCGCCACCACGGCGACCACCGCACTGTCGAACAGTCGCGCGAGCAGACGGCGGCCGAGACCGGCCGGACGCGCGACCGGTCGGGGCCGGGTGCGGGCTGCGGTCCTGCGCGGAGCCGCGGCTGCGACTGTGACTGCGGCTGCGGCTGCGGCTCGCGGCTTCGCGGCCGGAGCGGGGCTCTCGGCCACGGCCACGGCAGGAGCAGGAGCAGCTGGCGCGAGAGCACGAGCAGGCGAAGGCACGGAAGCCACAGCAGGAGCGGCCGGTGCAGCCGGTGCGGTCGGTGCAGCCGGTGCGGTCGGTGCAGCCGGTGCGGTCGGCGCAGGAGCAGCAGGCGCGACCGCCGCAGGCGCCTGGACCTCGGCGGCGCCCGCTCCCGCCTGCGGAGCCCCCCAGGAGACCCGGCGCTGCGAGTCCTCCGGCTCCGCCTGCCGGCGGACGGCCGCGGCACCCTGCTCCGGGCCGCGGCCCTGGCCGATCGGCGTCGGCGGCTCGGGTTCGGGCCCGCGCAGCACCGTCGGCGCGGGCACAGCCACGGGCGCAGGCGCGGGCACGGGCGGAGACGCGGGCGCGGGCACTGGAGCCGGCGCGGGCGCGGCCGCCACGGGTTCGACCGTCGAACGCGGTCGCAGCTCCAGCGCGAGTTCGAGTTCCGCCTCCGGCGCCAGGGTGAAGGAGGCGCCGCCCGAGGTCTGGTCGAAGAAGAGCGGCCCGGTCTCGCCGACCGCCCCGGCCGGGGGTGCGGGCGGTACACCGGGGGCAGCCGCCCGAGCGACCGGCGGCGGAACGTACCGCATGGCGGGCGGGGCCTGACGGGCTGCGAAGCGCGGGGGCTCCAGCACCTCCCCGGCCTCGGGCGCGGGCCTGCTGGTGCCCGGCACCCACGCGGTCCCGCCCCAGTAGCGGACGAAACCCGGAACGGAGGGGTCGGGGTAGTAGCCCGGCGTCGGGCCGACGGCGATGTCCGCGCCGCCGACGAAGGGCCGGTCCGTCATGTGGTTCTTCTTTCGTTGCAGCGCCGGGGGGGTACAGCGGAGCGGAGGACTCCGGGGCGAGTCCACCGCGGGGCAGGAAGGAACTGCGGGGCAAAGAAGCTGCGGGCTTCAGCGCATCAGCGCAGGCGGGCTCGGACGAGCCGCCGCAGCGATGCGGCGGACAGTCGTCAGGCAGTCACAAAGGGTAGTACCTCCGGGCGGCGGCGGATGGCAGTTGAGGGAATCCCGGTCCATCCGCAGGCATCCGCCAAAAGTGTGTAAGACCTTCCGCCCGCCGCGCTCTCTCCCGTTGAAGGGGCTCGGAAGCAGCCCCGCAGAGATGAGAGGAACCGGTCATGGACAGGCCTGTCGCCGTCGTCGAGCAGGAGCTCGAACTCAGCCTGGTGCTCTCCCCGGAGCGCAGCATCGCCGTCCCGGCCCGGCTGTCGTACACCAGTCACGACCCGTTCGCCGTCCACATCACCTTCCACCTGGACAGCGGCGCGCCCGTGACCTGGGTGTTCGCCCGTGAGCTGCTGGTCGAGGGCACCTTCAGGCCGTGCGGGCAGGGGGATGTGCGGATCTGGCCGACCCGGTCCGGACGGCACAGCGTGCTGTGCATGGCGCTGACCTCCCCGGCGGGGGACGCGCTGCTGGAGGCGCCGCTGCCCACCGTGGCGGCGTGGCTGGAGCGGGCGCACCGGCTGGTGCCGCCGGGCGCCGAGCTGTCGGCGCTCGACCTGGACGACTCCCTCGCCGAGCTGCTCGCGTGAGCAGCCGAAACCGGTGCGGCAGGATCCGGTGCGACTGGAACCGGTTCGGCGGGTACGGGCGGCCTCCGGGGCCTCAGCGGGCCGCGGGGGCCTGCTGGCGCTCCTCGGGGGCGGCACCCGTCGCCGGGCCCGCCACGCTGTCGGTCCGCTGCCGCGGCAGCCGTACCAGCGGTGCGCCCGCCGCCCGGCGGCGGGAGTGCACCCGCAGCGCGGAGACGGCCAGGAAGCCGAGGCCGACCAGCGGGTAGATCGAGGCGGGCGCCTGGTGCAGTGCCGGCAGGTGCCGGTCCAGCTCGCCCTTGTGCGGCACGATCCACATCGCGAAGGAGAGGAAGGCCAGCAGCGTCGCGCCCAGGATCGGCCGCCAGCGGGCCCGCCGGACGGCTGCCGGACGCGACCGCTCGTGGGCGGCCTCGGCCGCGAGCAGCACCAGCATCGGGACGCACCACACCCAGTGGTGGGTCCAGCTGATCGGCGAGACCAGCACCGCCGTGACGGCGGCGGTGCACACGCCCCACGCCTCGGAGCGGGGCAGCCAGCGGTCGCTGCGGTACGCCCAGGCGGCGGTGGCCAGACCGGCGAGCGCGACCAGTGCGCCGATGAGGGTGGCAAGGGTGCCCGGGTCGGCGGTGTGCATCAGCCGGGCGGCGGCACCGCGTACGGACTGGTTGTCGACGACCTCGGTCCTGCCGACCCGGGAGGAGTCGTAGAGGTACTTGGTCCAGAAGCCGTAGGTGGCGTCGGGAAGGACGAGCGCGCCGATCAGGAAGGTGCCGAGGAAGGCGAAACCGGCCACGAAGGCGGCCCGGACCCGGCCGGTGATCAGCAGATAGACGGCGAACAGGCCGGGGGTGAGCTTGATCCCGGCCGCGATGCCGATGGCGACGCCCTTGCTGCGGCGGCCGTCCGGGCGGGTGAGGTCCCAGAGGATCAGGCAGGCGAGGGCCAGGTTGATCTGCCCGTAGCGAAGGGTGGTGAAGACCGGCTCCAGCCACACCCCGAACCCGGTGACCAGGATGACGCCGATCGGGCGAAGCTCACGGCGCGGCCAGCCCACCAGCCTGAAGGAGAAGTGGGCGAGCAGCCCGAGCAGGACCAGGTTGCCGGTGGTGATGAGGACCCGCAGCAGGCTGACGCCGACGTAGGCGGTCGGCACGAAGAGCATCGCGGCGAACGGCGGGTAGGTCGCGGGCAGGTTCCACTGGGTGACCCGGAGCGCGTACAGGTCCTCGTTGTGGGCGACGGCGGAGCCCTCGGCACGGTAGACGATCATGTCCACCATCGAGGTGCCGGCGAAGTGCCGGACGATCGCGTACGCGAGCAGCGAGAACAGGGCCGCACCGGTGGCGATGGCCAGCGGTCGGCGCGGGGCCTCACGCAGGGCGCGGACGGGGGCGGCGAGGATGCGCCGCCGTTCTGCCGGGGCAGAGCCGTCCTGGCGGGGCCGCCGCTGGGGCACCCTCTGCTGCTCCTGCACCGCTGTCACGTTCCGCTCCGTCCTCGGGTCGACCAGCTAGCGACACTACCTGACGGAGGCGGGGGCGCGGCCGACTCTTGCGGCAGCGCCCCCGGTCCCGAGGTGAGCGGAAGGCAGACGGGTCAGCCGGTGTAAGCGCCGAGGGCCCGGGTGAAGTCCAGCGGCTGCTGGACGATGCTGCTGCAGGTCGCGTCGGCGTACGTCTGGGCGCCGCCCGCGCAGCCCTTGTCGCGGGTGCCGGACCACATGGCGAGCCAGGCCAGGTGCTTGCTCGCGGCGAACCGGGCGAGCTGGTCGGCGTCCGCGACCGTGAAGACCTCGGTGGCGACGTCGTTGACGCCGATCATCGGGGTGACCGCCACCTTCGCCCAGGCGTCGCCGTCGCCGAGGCCGAGCACGCTCTTCAGCTGGGCCTGGGTGGCGGTGGCGGCGTCAATGGCGTACTTGCCCATCCGGCCGTTCGGGTTGGGGGCGACACCGTCGCCGAAGTCCATCGCCATGATGTTGACGGCGCCGATCGCGACGCCGTTGCTCCTGGCGTCGGCGACCAGGTTGATGCCGTCCTGGGTGAGACCGCTGGGCAGGACGGGCAGGGTGAAGGAGACGTCCAGGGTGCGGCCCTTGGCGGCGGCGGTCCGCTGGAGCTGCGCGACGGCCTGGGCGCGGCGGGTGTTGGCGGCGGTGTCGCCGAGCGCGCCGCCCTCGATGTCGAAGTCCAGCTCGGTGAGGCCGTAGGCGTCCACGGCCTTCTGGTACGCGGCGGCCAGCTCGGCCGCCGAGGAGCAGACGGTGGCGAGCTCACTGCCGTTGGCACCGCCGAGGGAGACCCGGACGTCGCCGCCGACCGCGCGCAGCGCACCGATCTGCGCCGCGACGGCGTCACCGGACAGGTCGCTGACCCCGCCCCACTTGGGGGTGCAGCCGCCGCCGGACACGACGAAGGCGAGGTTGAAGTTCTTCACACCGGTCGCCTTCGCGGTGGCGACCAGGTCGTACGGCGGGTAGAGCGAGGTGTCCACGTACGGGGAGAAACGCGCGCCGCTGACCGGGGCGGCGGTCGGCGAGGTGCTCGGGGTCGGCTTCGCGGTGGTCGCGGTGGCGCTCGGGGTGGGCGGCTGAGCCGTCGGGGAGCTGGTCGCCGGGGTGCTGGCCGTCGGGGTCGGCGTGGCGGTGGTCGGGCGACCGGAGGGGACGGGGGTCGGCCCGGTGCCCGCCGTGCACGAGGCGTTGTCGATCAGGCAGTTGCCCGGCTCGGCCTGCGCCGCACCGGAGCCCTGGACGACAAAGCCCACCTCGACCGTCCTACCCGGCTCGATCCGCCGGCTCCACGACTGCGGCTTGACGGTGATGTGCTGCCCGGCGGCGGTGAAGGTGGCGTTCCAGAGCGAGTCGATCTTCGCGCCGGACGGCAGGTCGAAGCTCAACGTCCAGTCCTCGATCGCCTTCCCGCCCGGGTTGGTCACCAGGTACTGCCCGGTGTAGCCGTTCTCCCAGGTGCTGCTCCTGCTGTAGGCGGCACCGACCGAGGCGGCGCTGGCGGAGGAGGCGAGCACCACCGCGCCGCCCGCGACGACGGCGGCGGCGAGCGCCGACGCCCCGACGACCATTCCCTTCCGGCTGCGCCGGTGGCTTCCTGAACGTCGACTGCGCTGGGGCGTCATGGTCTGCGTACCTCCACGAGAAGACCGGTCGAACGGGGCTCGGGCCCCGACCCCGCAGACGCTAGCGGCGCCTCGGGGGCCGATCGGCCCACCTCAGCGAGCCCAACGCCTCCGTTAGGACGCCCTTAAGGAAGAGGTCCGGCAACAGCGGCCGGCCAGGCAGTACCTCAACGGGCGCGGTTGTCCGCACAGGGAACTGACGTACCGTCAAATCCGGCGCCGTGCGGTGCCCCGCCGGCGGGTGGCGCGGGGCGCGGTGCCGTCGGGGTGGCTCTGCAGGCGGAGGCGGAGTTCGGCGCCGCCGAGCACGGCGGAGCGGCCGAGCGCGAGGTCCCCGCCGGTGGCCTCGGCGAGCTTGCGGACGATGTCGAGGCCGAGCCCGGTGGAGCCCTCGCCGCCCTGGCCCTCACCGCGTCGCAGGGCTGCAACGGGGTCGGCGAAGCCCGGTCCCGCGTCCCCGACCAGCACGATGACGCCGGTTCCGGTCACCAGGACGTCCACCGAGAAGGCGGTACCCACGGCGGTGTGCCGGAAGACGTTGCCGAGCAGTGCGTCCACGGCGGCGGCGAGGTCGCCCCGCTGGACGGACACCGGTGCGGGCCCCTCGGCGCCCGCCAGTTGCCAGCGGCGGCCTTCGTCCTCGGCCAGCGCCGACCAGAAGCCGACCCGTTCGCGGATCACCTCCGCCGCGTCGCAGCCGAGCGCGACCTGCGGTGCGTCGTCGGGTGCGCGTCGCGCCGAGCGGATGATCTGGTCGACCTCGCGCTCCAGTTGGGCCACCGCGTGCCGGGTGGCGTCCGCGGCGTCGCCCTCGCCGAGGCCTGCGGCGTTGAGCCGGAGCACGGTGAGCGGGGTGCGCAGCCGGTGGGAGAGGTCTGCGGCGAGTTCGCGTTCGGCGGCGAGCAGATGGACGACCCGGTCCGCCATGGAGTTGAAGGCGTGGGCGGCCTCGCGCAGTTCCTCGGGGGCGCCCTCGGCCTGCCGTCCCTCGACCGGGACGCGGACGGCGAGGTTACCGCCGCCGAGGGAGCGGGCGGCCCCGGCCAGGCGGCGGGCGGAGGCGACGATCCTGGCACCCATCCGGTCGGCGACCAGCACGGAGATCACCACCAGGGCGAGAGCGACCAGGGAGAGCACCAGCCAGGCCGTGTCGACGCCCCGGGTGAGGTCGCCGTCGGCGACGTACACCTCGACCACGGCGACCCGTCCGCCCTCGACCGCGACGGCCTGCAACAGTGCGAAGCCGCCGGGGACATGGGCGGTGAAGGAGCGGGCGGGGGCTCCGCCCGAGGCGCCGTCCGCAGGACTCGTCCGGCCGGCGGCGGTGGAGACGTCGACTTCGTCGGCCCGTCCGGTGCCGACCACGGTGTCAGGACCGGTCGCGGTGGGCAGGTGGACGGCCACCCGCTCCCGGGCCCCGGCGTCGGTACTGGCCAGAGCGCGGGTGATGGCGTCCCGGTCGGTGGTGATGGCCAGGGCGGGCGCGAGGGCGGCGGCCTGCCGTTCGGCGGAGGTGAAGGCCCGGTCCCTGGCGGTCTGCTGGACCATCAGCCCGAGCGGGATCAGGAAGGCGAGCGCCACCATGGTGGTTCCGGCGACGGCTGCCTTGATCAGCGCCCAGCGCAGCGAGTGCCTTCCGCGCCCAGCGGCCCCGGACGCACCGGCGGCGCTGGACACGGGGGAGGGACTGCGGGAGCTCACCCGCGTCATGTGGGATCGCCCGACGGCGCCTCCAACCGGACGCCGACGCCGCGTACGGTGTGCAGATAGCGCGGCTTCGACGCGGTCTCACCGAGCTTGCGGCGCAGCCAGGAGAGGTGGACGTCGATGGTCTGGTCGCCGCCGTAGGTCTGGCGCCAGACCTCCGCCAGGATCTCCCTGCGCGGGACGACCACGCCGGGCCTGGCGGCGAGGAAGGCGAGCAGGTCGAACTCTCGGCGGGTGAGGTCGAGTGCCCGCCCGTCCAGGACGGCTTCGCGGCGCTGGGCGTCGATGGCCAGTCCGCCGACCCGCAGGATCTGTGCGACGGGTGCGCTGCCGCCGCCGAACCGGCGCAGCACGGCGGTCATCCTGGCTGTCAGATGCTCCACGGAGAACGGTTTGACGAGGTAGTCGTCGGCGCCGTCGTTGAGCAGCCGGACGATCTCCGCCTCGTCGTCGCGGGCGGTGGAGATGATGACCGGCACATTGGTGAGCCCGCGGATCATCTTGAGGGCCTCGCCGCCGTCCAGGTCGGGCAGTCCGAGGTCGAGGATGACCAGGTCGCAGCCGACCTGGGCGACCTCGCGAAGTGCCTCCAGCGCGGTGCCGACACTGCGAACGGCATGGCCCGACTCGGCCAGGTGCCGTATGAGGGCGGAGCGTACGAAGGGGTCGTCCTCGACCACGAGCACTGTTGCCATGGGGCTGCACGGTACGCCATCCGTGTGGCGTGGTCTGTACCTCAGGGGCAGGGCAGGACGGTCCCTGCCGACTTCCAGGGGTGCTGACCTGCCGATAGCCGGGATGCGGCAGGATGTGCTCGCGATGCGGAACGGACTGGTGCAACTCGCCGCCTGGGTGGCGGCCACCTCGGCGGCGGTGGCGCTGTCCTGGCTCGGTGTGCACGCGGTGCTGACGGACGCCGCCTTCGAGCAGCCCCGGGCCGTCCCGCTGCCGTCCCCCGGCGGGCGGGTCTCTGACGGTCCGTCGGCGCAGCAGGCGGCGTCGGCCGCCTCGGCCGGCTCTCCCGCCGCCTCGCCCACCGTGTCCGAAACCGCGTCGGCGTCGCCCTCCGCGTCGGCCCCGCCGTCCCCGTCGGCCGGCCGGTCGACCGCCCAGGGCAGCGCGGCGGACGCCTCGGTGCGCAGCGTCCTGGTCCCGGGCGGGCGGGTGGCTCTGAGCATGGAACCGGACCGGGCCGACCTGGTCTCGGCGGCGCCCGACCCCGGCTGGCAGATGCAGGTGTGGCACGGCGAGGGCTGGCTGCGGGTGGACTTCTCCCAGGGCAGCAAGGCCAATTCGGTGTTCGCCACCTGGAACGGGCATCCGCCGGACGTCCAGAGCGTGGTGCGCTGACCGGCTCCCCGTCAGGCGTACACCGAGCAGCGCGGTGGCAGGACGGCGTTCGGCGGCGGGACGTAGCCGGGCAGGAAGAGGCCCGCGTAGCCGGTGCGTTCGACCAGGACGTGCCGGGCGGGCCCGTCACCGCCGATGGTGGCGAGCACCACCGTGCCGTACCGGTCGCTGAGTTCGTACGGCTCGGTGACGGGGGTGGCGCCCCGGTCGACGGCGTAGTCGTAGACGGCGTAGGCGTCGGGCACCTCGATGACCAGGTCCAGGACGGTGTCGCCGTGGGCGGCGACGTGTTCGGCGATGCGCCGGGCGTGCTCGGAGCACGGCCGGATCGCGGAGGTGACGACGAAGCGGGCGGTGCCGGACTCCAGGACGTAGGAGACGGTCTCCGGGTTGCCGGTCTCGGGCCCGGAGTACGCGGTACATCGCATGGCCAGCGCGACGCAGTAGTAGTGGGCCGTCCTGCGGGCGTCGCCGACGGCGAGGACGACGGCGTCGGTGCGCCGGGCGGGGACGAAGATGTCGGTCAAGAGCGCCTCCCCGGTCGTCCCGTGGCACGGTGTGGGGGCCCGCGCCACGAGGCTGTGCAGGGAGCGTGGCGCCCGCCACACCGATGCGCAACTGTTCCGGTTCATCCTGGGCAAGCTGCGTGACGGGGCCGGAAAATAGCAGTCTCTGCTGGACAGATTGCCCATCGGACGGAGCCGCCGTGCACTCCCCCAACGACGCCATCGACGCGCTCGACGGAAAGTTGATCAGACTACTCAGCGAGGAGCCGAGAATCGGGGTGCTGGAGTGCTCGCGCCGGCTCCAGGTGGCGCGCGGCACCGTACAGGCCCGCCTCGACCGGCTGCAGGCGCGCGGGGTGATCGGCGGCTTCGGGCCGCAGGTGGACCCGGCCGCGCTGGGGTATCCGGTGACGGCCTTCGCCACCCTGGAGATCTCGCAGGGCCAGGGGGCGGACGTACGGGCTCATCTGTCCTCGGTGCCCGAGGTACTGGAGCTGCACACCATCACCGGGCAGGGGGACATGCTGGTGCGGATCGTGGCGAGGTCCAACGGCGATCTCCAGCGGGTGATCGACCGGGTGGTGGGCTTCGAGGGGATCGTCCGGGCGTCCACGGCGATCGCGTTGGAGAACCCCGTCCCGTACCGGGTCCTGCCCCTGGTGGAGCAGGCCGCCCGGGAGTAGGGGCGCGCCGTCCGGCCCGCCGCTCAGCAGCTGGGTACGGAGCCGCCGGCCTTCAGCGCGTCCAGCGCGGCGACCGCGTCGGAGAGCGTCCTGACCGGGACCAGCCGCAGACCGGCCGGGGTGTTCACCTTGGCGTCCGAGCACTCGGCCTGGGGCAGCAGGAAGACCGTCGCGCCATCCCTGGCCGCGGCCTGGGTCTTCAGCGGGACACCGCCGACCGCGCCCACATTGCCCTGCTCGTCGATGGTGCCGGTGCCCGCGATCACCTTGCCGCCGGACAGGTCGCCGCCCTTGCCGTCACCGGCCAGCTTGTCGATGATCCCGAGCGCGAGCAGCTGACCCGCGCTCGGGCCGCCGATGTCGCCCAGGTCCACCTGCACCTTGACCTTCTCCGGCGACAGGTTCAGGTACTTCAGGGCCGCGACGGTGGCGCTGTCCTGGGACTGGGTCATCTCGTGCCGGGTCTCCTGCTCCGCCTTGGCCGGGTCCTTCTGCGGGTAGACCGCCTCGGACGGCAGTACGGCCTCGTCCTGGTCCACCCAGGAGCGGAGCGCCGTCCAGAGGCTGATCCTCTCGCCGGGGCTGGTCGCCGAGATGGTGACCATCCGCAGCTGGCCGTCGGTCTGCCGGGTCGGCGCACCGGTGACGGTGAGCACCGGCCTGCCCTCGTACGCACCGAGGACGTCCGACGTGGAGCCCGGCATCGTCCGGGTGTACGGCAGCGGCGCGAAGGCCGCCACCCCCAGCAGCGCGCCGACCAGCACGCCGCAGAGGGTGAGGGCGCGGGTCTTCGGAGCGGTCAGGGCTGCGGGCAGCTTCGCATCGGGCACACGGGCATCCAAACACACCGACCGAGGTGCGAGCGGCAAGGGGTAACCCATCAGGGGCGCACCGTGACCGTCGATGGACGCGCCTACCGCAGCGCGTCCGCCACCTCGGTCGCCGCCTCCATCACGCGCGGGCCGACCCGCTCGGGCACCAGGCCGCTCAGCATCACCACACCGACGCTGCCCTCTATCCCGCTCAGCCCCACCAGTGCGGCCGCCGCCCCGCTGGCGCCGGACTGCTCCTCCGCCTGGGCGATGACGAATCCGGCCTCCGGACGGCGTTGGCCCGGCAGGGTACGCGCCTGGAGGATGGCCTGCCCTGCCGCGCTCTCGGTCAGCGGGTGGCGCAGCCCCGTCCGGTAGGCGACATGGAAGTCCGTCCAGCTGGGCTCGACCACCGCGACGGCCAACGCCTCGTTTCCGTCCACCAGGGTGAGGTGGGCGGTGGCGCCGAGGTCCTCGGCCAGGCTGCGCAGCGCCGGGAGGGCGGCCTCCCGCAGCAGCGGATGGACCCGGTGGGCGAGTCTGAGCACGCCGAGGCCGACCCTGGCCCGGCCGCCGATGTCCCGGCGCACCAGACCGTGCAGTTCCAGGGTCGCCAGCAGCCGGTAGACCACGGTTCTGTTGACCGCGAGTCTGGCGGCCAGCTCGGTGACGGTCAGCCCTCGCTCGGAGTCGGCGAGCAGCTTGAGGACCCGGACACCGCGGTCCAGTGTCTGGGAGGTCTCGGCAGTCACGACGCACACATTCCTTTCTGCGGCACTCACCGATGCCCTCCGGGCATGCCGGGGCCAGGCGGGGTGCCGGGGGTGGGGGTGGGGTGGTGCGCAGGAATGGGTGTCCGCGCTTGAGCGGTGCGTCGGCGTCATCGACGAGCGCACAGCCGTGCGGTGCCCGTCTCGGGTGGGTGGACCGTCGAGCGAGTGTGGGGCAGAACGTAATGAAGGAGGGACCTATGACGGAAGAGCCTGTCCAAAATTCGGGAAGGAAATTGGGTATCCCGCCCTTCAGAACGGGATGAACCGGGGCAATTCCCTATGCCTTAATCGACCACCAGTTCGTATCGTTTTCGTACTCCGGACAGGCCCCCGGGGCGTCAGCCACCCTGAACAGTCCCTCCCGCAGCGCCACCGCCACCGCCGCACCCCGGCTCTCGACGCCCAACTTGGCGCAGACGGCCGGTCGAAGGCCCCGCCGAAAAACCGGCCAACCGGAAAACCGCGACCGACGGGGGGACGATATGCGCTTTCGCGATCAGCCCGGAAGACCCCCTTCCGCCCGGGCCGCAGGACTGGCGGGACCTGCACACCCTGCTCGTCGTGACTCCTCGGTCTCCTTGAGCTGCGCGGACTGCATCCCGTACTTCACAGTCGGCCCTTCGGGGCCCGGTTCAGCCCGGAGCAGCTGGACCGTGGACTGGAGCGACTGCTCCGGTCCACGGCCACCGAAGGCTCAGCCACGCGACCACCCCGGCTACTTGGCCCACTCCCGGATCTTCGCGATCCGGCCCTTCAGCTGGTTCGCCGTGGCCTGTGCGGTCAACGGCCCCCCGCACTGGCGGCGCAGCTCGTTGTGGATGGTGCCGTGCGGCTGGTTGGTGCGGTGGTGCCAGGCGGCGACCAGGGCGTTCAGCTCCTTGCGCAGCTCGCGCAGTTCCTGATGGGTCACCACCGGGCGGTCCTCGGCTGGGAGTTCCAGCAGGTCGGCCTCCTCGGCGGGCTTGGCCTTGCTGCGCTGGATCTGCCGGTGCTGGCGCTTCTGCAGCAGCATCTGCACCTGGTCGGGCTCCAGCAGGCCGGGGATGCCGAGGTAGTCCTCCTCCTCCTCGCTGCCGGGGTGCGCCTGCATGCCGAATTCCATGGCGTTGTAGAGCACCCGGTCGAAGACCGCGTCCGAGCCCAGCGCCTCGTAGGAGAACTCGTCGCCACCCGCCGTGTCAGGGCCGTCGTTGGCCTTCTCGGCCTCGGCGAGCAGGCGGTCCTCCTCGTCGAAGAGGCCCTCGCCCTCCTTCTTCGGCCGGTCGAGGACGTGGTCGCGCTGGAGCTCCATCTCGTTGGCGAAGCCGAGCAGCATCGGCACGGTCGGCAGGAAGACCGAGGCGGTCTCGCCGCGCTTGCGGGCACGCACGAAGCGGCCCACGGCCTGCGCGAAGAACAGCGGGGTGGAGATCGAGGTGGCGTACACCCCGACGCACAGGCGGGGCACGTCGACGCCTTCGGACACCATGCGGACCGCGACCATCCAGCGGGAGTCGCCCGCCGCGTAGTCGGAGATCCGCTTGGACGCCTCGGCCTCGTCGGAGAGGACGAGGGTCACCTTCTCGCCGGTGATCTCACGCAGCATCTTGGCGTAGGCGCGGGCCACGTTCTGGTCGGTGGCGATCACCAGGCCGCCGGCGTCGGGGATCGCCTTGCGGACCTCGGTGAGCCGCCGGTCGGCGGCGCTGAGCACATTGGGGATCCACTCGCCCTGCGGGGCCAGCGCGGTACGCCAGGCCTGGGCGATCAGGTCCTTGGTCATCGGCTCGCCGAGGCGGGCCTCCAGCTCGTCCCCGGCCTTGGTGCGCCAGCGCATGTTGCCGCTGTACGAGAGGAAGATCACCGGGCGGACGACATGGTCGGCGAGCGCGTGCCCGTAGCCGTAGGTGTAGTCGGCGACCGACTTGCGGATGCCGTCGCCGCCCGCCTCGTACTGGACGAAGGGGATCGGATTGGTGTCGGAGCGGAACGGCGTACCGGTCAGCGCCAGACGGCGGGCGGCGGGCTCGAAAGCCTCGAAGCAGGCTTCGCCCCAGGACTTGGAGTCACCGGCGTGGTGGATCTCATCCATGATGACGAGGGTCTTGCGGGCCTCGGTCCTGTTGCGGTGCAGCATCGGATTGACGCCCACACCGGCATAGGTGACCACGATGCCGTCGTACTCCTTGGAGAGCGGGCCCGAGGAGTACGCCGGATCCAGCTTGATGCCTATCCGGGCGGCTGCCTCGGCCCACTGCTTCTTCAGGTGCTCGGTCGGAGCGACGACGGTGACCTGCTGCACCAGATGGTTGTGCAGCAGGTACGAGGCCAGGGTGAGCGCGAAGGTGGTCTTGCCTGCGCCCGGGGTCGCGACGGCGAGGAAGTCGCGGGGCTGCTTCTCGATGTACTTGTCCAGCGCACCCTGCTGCCAGGCCCGGAGCTTGCCGGCGGTGCCCCAGGGGGCACGGCCGGGGAAGGCCGGGGACAGGTGGTGCGAGGGAGCTGCGGCTGACCGGGCGACGCTGTGCGATTCGGCGTCCGAGAACAGCGGGGCCATGGCTGAAGCGGCGGCAGTACTCACGGTCTCCGGAGGGGGGATCGTCGCAGGTCAGGGCCATCATTGCGGCCCCGCCCCGCAGTTGGACGGCGGTCGGACAACCCGCCTAGCCTACCGGCAGACCCCCCATCCCGCCGCCCGACACGGGCCCGCCGCACCCCTCGCACCCGGCACTCCCGCAGCACCCGGCAACCGCTCCGCCGCGGCGCCCCCACCCGCCGCCACGGCCGGTGGGCGACTTGGAGGAGAGCGGATCCCCGGCCCGCGCGATCACGCCGCTTGGACGTGATGCAGATCACACTATTTCCCTCGGGAAGGCACGTAAGAACACGAGCCCCTCCCGACTCTCCCGTATGTGCGGGTCGGCCCCGACCCACCCCTCACTAGACCCGCACAGGCCACGTGCCCGCCGGGGCGCCCATCGGGAGGAACCACATGTCCGCCGCAGTCGAGCAGGCCGCCCAGGCCCGCCTGATCGTCTCCACGCACCGCACCGCCCTGCTCGCGGTGACGCTGCGCTACTTCACCGAGGACCCACTGGCGATCCGGATGACCTTCCCCGCCGAGTACGCGCTGGAGGAGGCGGGTCCGGAGCCGACGCCGGCGCCCTTCGCCGAGGAGCCGGACAGCCCGCAACCGCCGCCCGGCGTCGAATGGGTCTTCGCCCGCCAGCTGCTGGCGGCCGGACTCGACCTGCCCTCGGGGCTTGGCGATGTGCACGTCCGGCCGGCCCTGGGCCTGCGGACCATGGTCGAGCTGCGCGCGCCCGAGGGCGTCGCCCTGCTCCAGTTCGCCGAGCGGGACCTGCGGCGCTTCCTGTGGCGCAGCTACCTCGCCGTGCCCAAGGACCAGGAGCTGCGCCATCTGGACCCGGACCGGGCGCTGGCCGAGCTGCTCGGCTGACCGCAACGGCGCACGCAGGGCCCCGCACGCGCCGCCCGGGGCGGACCCCACAGTCCGCCCCGGGCGGCGCGGACTCCCGGCGTGAGCGGCCGTCACCCGGTCACGAGGAGAGCTTCCGCATCAGCCGGACGCCCTGGGCGGGTGTCAGGTGCGGCAGGTACGCCTTGCCGATGGCCCGGGTGATGCTGGCCAGCGCGGCCGGGTCCGGGTAGGCCATGAACATCGGCCGGTACTCGGGCTGGAACTTGGCCTTGAAGGCGAGCAGCGAGCGGAAGCCGTAGACCGGTTCCAGCACCTTGCCCATCCAGTCGAGCGTGCGCTGCAAGGCGGTGGGCGGCTCGCCCCGATCGGCGCGGGCCAGCGGGGCTCCGGAGAGGCTGAGGAAACGGGCGCCCTCCTCCTTGAAGCCGAGCGCGGCGGAGGCGATCAGGAACTCCATCACGCCCCGGAAGCCCTCGGCGCGGCGGCGCATGAAGTCCAGGGTCCAGCCGACCGGTTCGCCCAGCTCGTAGACCGGCATCCAGCTGGTGAGACCGTGCACGGTGCCCTCGCCGTCCACGGCGATCAGGATCCGCACCGCCGGGTCGGCCAGTTCGGCCAGACCGCCGAGGGTGAAGCCCATCTCGGGCAGGCCCTTGTCGGAGACCCACTCCTCGGAGATCGAACGGATCTGGTCCGTGATGGCGATCGGCGCGTCCTGGTAGCTCCACCACTCGGCGGTGATGCCCTGCTTGGCCGCCTTGTTCAGCGAGGTGCGGATGTCCTGCCACTTCTTGCCGGTGAAGGCGAGGCCGGGCAGCGGCACCACGGTGTCCTCGGCGACCTGGAGCGAGCGCCAGCCGAGCTCGTCGGCGGCGGCGACGGTGTCGGGGGTGACGCTGTAGAAGCAGGGCGTCCACCCCCGGGAGTCGCAGTACCCGGCGAATCCGGCCACCGCGCGCCGACGGGCCGCCGGTTCGCCGAAGGGGTCGCCGGTGGTGAGCGCGACGGTGGCGATCACCCGGTACGGGACGGCCGCCTTGCCGTCCTGGTCGAACCAGTAGTGGTTGCCGTCCCAGGTGGAGATGAAGGAGAGGGTAGAGCCGCCGTACTGGGTGAGCAGCTCGCGGGCGCGGGCCGCCGCCTCGGCGTCCGCGTGCACCACCGGGCGGCGGAAGGCCAGCAGCACCGCCGTCAGAGCTACGGCCCAGAAGAGCAGCCCGCAGTAGATCTCCAGGGTCTGCGCCGTCCCGCCGACCGCGATCGGATACCCCGGCAGCAGGTCGTTGTACGCGGGCGGCAGCAGCTCCGAGGGCACCCCCGCGAGCAGCCGCCCGAGAGTGGCCGTCGGCTCGTACTGGTCCCTGACCAGCCAGCCGATCCCCACGAACGCGCCACAGCTGAGCAGCAGCGTCCCGCCGATCACCGCCGCCAGGCGGCGCAGGTCGCGGCGCGGCAGCCGCTGGTCGAAGCGCCGCCGGGTGACCAGCAGCAGCACCAGCATCAGGACCGGCAGCAGCAGCGCCTCGCCGATCAGCTCGTAGAGGTAGCCCGTGCCGCCGTCGGCGGCGAAGTCCGCGTAGTTGAGGGCGAGCAGCCAGCCGAGGAGCCCGGTCCAGAGCAGCTCGGTGACGGCGGTGAGCCACCAGGCCGCCCGCAGGCCCCGGCGCAGGCCCTCGGCGAGCACCAGCAGCAGGACGGGCATCAGGGCGGCCATCAGCCGGCCCGGGGAGTCGAAGAACCGCTGCGCCGAGTGTTCATGGGCACAGGCGGCGGTGGACTCCGCGCAGGCGTCGATCACCTCCTGGGCGGTGGGGACGTGCGAGAAGTAGAGGTCACCGAGGGTGTTGAACGGACCGATGGCGTCCGGGTAGAGCGAGGCGATCAGCGGTCCGAGCGCGGTGGCGAGCAGACAGAGGCCGACCAGCACCCGGGCCTCGCTGTGCGAGACCCGCTGCGGCCTGGCGGGCAGCCGACGCTGCATCAGCACACCGAGCGCCAGCCCGACCAGTGCCCCGGCCATCCGCTGGACGCTCTGCAGGTGGCCGACGTAGAGCATCATCACCAGCGGTACCAGCAGCACCAGAAGCCTCAGCCGTCGGCGCCAGAGCACGGTGAGCCGGTAGCTGAGCACGGCGGCCAGGGCGAACAGGCCGATGGCCGGGCCGACGGCCAGCTGGTCCTGGATGTCCAGGGTCCAGCCCAGGTCGGCGCTGATCCCGAGCCGGACGGCTCCGGTGCCCAGCAGGCTGCCGAGCACCTGCCCGGCCACCAGCACGGCGGCGGTCACCGGGGTGCCGATCCGCTGCTCGGCGGCGGGCCCGACCAGCAGCAGGATCAGGCTGGTCGCCACGTACGCGCCGATGCCCGAGCACCACAGCAGCGAGGCCAGTGGGGTCCACCAGCGGCCGTTCTCCAGGGTGAAGAGGCCGACCCCGGTGTGTTCGAGCAGCTGCTCGGGCGGCCCCTGGCCAAGACTCCCGGTGGCCCCGCCTACCGCCCAGAGCGCCACCAGCAGCGCGATGGTCAGCGGCGCGGTACGCAGCCGGGCGGCTATCGCGCCGAGGACGCGCAGCCAGCGGTGCCAGCCCCGTTCGGGCCGAGGGGTTCTGGGGCCGGGCTCCGGTGCGGTCTCGGTCATCGGATCAGTCCCGTCTGCTGGGCCAGCCAGGGGAGGTTCTGGCCGAGCCCGGCCCGGAAGGTGTTCCAGTCATGCCCGCCGGGCACGGTGGCGAACCTGGCCTGCATCCCGGCCCCGACGGCGACCGCGTAGACCTTGCGCTGCTGCGGCCCGTACTCCTTGTCGCCCGCGCCCACGACGAAGGAGGCCGCGGTGTCGGGGAACTGCCGGCCTGCCATGACATGCAGCGGATCGACGGCCTCGAAGGCGGCCTCGTCGCCACCGAACGCCTCCTTGACGGTCTTGCGGTGGCTGCCCAGCGTCGGCTCCTGCTGGCCGGAGATGTCCAGGAAGGCGCCGTACACCTGGGGGGCGTTGACGGCGAGCTGGAGGGAGCAGGTGCCGCCGAGGGAGAGCCCGCCGATCGCGAGGGAGCGGCGGCCGGTGGCGGTCTGGAGGTGCGAGTGGATCCAGTCAGGGACGTCCTCGGCCAGGTAGGTCTGCGACCTGGCGATCCGGGAGTCCATGCACAGGGGGTTGCCCCAGGTCGAGCCGATCTGGTCGACGACCACCACGATGGGGGCGAGGCCGTCGTGCTGGGCGGCGAAGGCGTCCAGCTGCTCGGGGAGCTTGCCGGAGTTGACCCAGTCGGCGGGCGCTCCCGGTTGACCCGCCATCAGCACCAGGGCGGGCAGCAGCGGCCGGGGGTCGGCCTGGTAGGCGGGCGGCAGGTAGACGTACGCGCCCCGGGCCCTGAAGCCGGACTTGGTGCCGGGTATCGGCGCGGTGGAGACGGTGCCCTTTCCGGGCAGGTCCGCGGGCCGGTGCCAGACCTCGGCGAGCGTCCCGCCGGGCGGGGCGGCGACGGTGTCCGCCGCCGTGCTGCTGGACAGCCTGTGGGCCTTGCCGAACCAGGAGGCGGCCAGCACCCGAGGCGTCGGGTACTGGTCGAAGAACCGGTTGACCTGGGAGGCGGACATCACCAGGACCAGCAGGGCGGCGAGCAGTACGCCGAGGCGGCCGCGCCGGCGCAGCAGGCGCGGCGGGAAGAGCCGGATCAGCATGAGGAGCAGGGCCAGGATGCCGACGCCGATCCACGCGGTCACCCGGTGCGGCAGGCTGTCGGGGAAGGGCTGCCACCAGTCGTCCACGGCGAACTGCAACAGCACGGTGAGCACCGCCGCCACCACCACCGCGCACGGGAAGCGGCGGCTCCACCAGTGCCGACCGCGGGAGACCGCGAGGACCGGCAGGGCGGCAAGGCCCAGCGCCAGCACGGTGTACGGGACGGCGCCGTGGGTCAGCGACCAGTCGGCCGGGTTCCACGCCGCCAGCGGCCGGCTGCTCATCGTGCTCCTCAGTACTGTTGTCCGGGTGGATCGCCTGGCGTACGCGGCGCGGCCGGCGGCCGCTGCCCGGTCAGCTGCCGGGCAGGCTGCGCACCAGGTGGGCGAAGACCACGACGTTCGCGTCGTAGCCCTTCGCCGCGCTGAAACCGCCGCCGCAGGTGATCAGCCTCAGCTGCGAGTCGGGGGCCGGGCCGTACACCTTCGCGTCCGGGAAGCCCTTCTTGGAGTAGACCTCGACGGCGTCCACGACGAAGAAGGCCGAGCCCCGGTCCTCACCGGTGATCTCCACCTGGTCGCCCTTGTGCAGGGTGCCGAGGTCGTAGAAGACGGCGGGACCGTCCCGGGTGTCGACGTGCCCGGCCACGATCGCGGTTCCGCGCTGGCCCGGGGTGATGCCGTCGCGGTACCAGCCCGTCAGATTGCGGTCGGTGTCGGCCGGGGCCTGGAGCCGTCCGGCGGAGTCCAGGCCGAGGCCGGTGACGGGGGCGTCCACCCGCAGGGCCGGGATCCTGATCCGGGTCGGCACGGCGCGGGCGCGGGGCGGGACGAGCAGCGCGGGTGAGGTGGCACCGCCGAAACCCTGGGCGAGGCTGGGCAGCGGAGGCAGGTGCAGGCCGCCGCCGTGCACCATCCAGGCGCCGAGCACCAGGGCGGTGCCTGCCGCCAGCGTTCCCGGCCAGGGACTTCTGTCCGGCTGCCCGCCCACCCGTACTCCCTCTGCGCTCCGCTGTCCGACGATCCACCCCAGTCAACCGCCGTCATCGGCCCGGGACATCCGCAACCGGTCGGATCCCCTACCCCCCATTCGGCCGGGGCGGCACCGATGACCGCAGCTCACCGCCCTGACGTCCGGTCACCCGCACTCCCCCTCCCGCCCTGCCCCGAACGGGTGAGCTCCTCGAGGGAGCCTCAGGGGCGCGGGGCCGTGCGCAGCCGCGGCCAGGTCAGGAAGCCCTCGGCGAGCGCGTTGGCCAGGGCGATCGCGGGCAGCTCGGAGGACTTCTCGTACAGCAGGAAGCGCGGCTCCCACACCGGTTGGTACTTGGCGTTGGCGCGGTAGAGCGACTCCAGCTGCCACCAGCGGGAGAGGAAGCGCAGCACCGAGCGGGAGAGCCGCAGTAAGACCACATGGTGGATGTGCAGGCCGCCCGGAGTGACATTGCCCGGCCACCAGCTGGTGCCGCGTCGGATCATCCGGACGCCGAAGCGGATGAACAGGAACGAGCCGATCAGCCCGAGCAGCAGCAGGAAGAGCGGCTGACGACCGGACTCGACGATCCGGTCCCGGTAGGCGTCAAGTACCGGCTGCCACATGACTGGCGCACCTCCGGGTCCCGGGCCGACCGGTAGCTGCGCCGGGCGGGTGAGTCGTACGGCCGCGGGCCTGGAGATCACCCTACGCCTGCGCCCCGCCTCCCCGAGCCGACGGTGCGTCACATGCGATGCTGTGGCCCGATCCGGCCCGCACCGATGCAGCGATCGGAGTTCTCGGACCGCCGACCCCACCGCACGGCCACCCCATCGCGTGGCCGGCCCCAGGAACGGACGTGATCATGGACGCGCTCTCCCGCAGGACCCTGCTCGCCGCCGGCGCCGGTGCCGCGGCCACCCTGGCCGCCGGCTGCGCGGGCACCAGGGGCAGCAACGGCGAGCACGCGGCCCCCCCGCCCGAGGACGCCGCCGCGGGACGTCCCGGTGGACCTCCCAAGCCCGCCGCCGTCCTGATCGGGGACGGCTCCACCTCCGACACCGGCCCCCAGCCGCACCAGCCGAAGGCCGAACCGCTCGGGCCCGGCGAACGGCCACCGCAGTTCGTGGTCTTCTCCTGGGACGGCGCGGGCGAGATGGACAACCGGCTGTTCAGCCGCTTCCGGAAGCTCGCCAAGGAGCACCGGGCCTCGATGACCTTCTTCCTCAGCGGCCTCTACCTGCTGCCCGAGTCCAAACGGGAGCTCTACAACCCGCCGCAGCACCCGACCGGTGCCAGTGACATCGGCTACCTCAGCGACCAGCACATCCACGACACCCTGGAGCAGCTCGGCGCCGCCTGGGCGGAGGGGCACGAGATCGGCACCCACTTCAACGGCCACTTCTGCGGCACCACCGGGGTCGCCAACTGGTCCCCCGAGGAGTGGGACAGCGAGATCGGGCAGGCGATGGACTTCGTCATGAACTGGAAGACCAACACCGGCTTCACCGACCTGCCCGCGCTGCCCTTCGACTACCGCAAGGAGCTGATCGGCGGCCGCACCCCGTGTCTGGAGGGCCAGCGCACCCTGCTGCCGACGGCCGCCCAGCGCGGCTGGAAGTACGACAGCAGCGGGCCCGGCGGGCTCCAGATGTGGCCGCAGAAGTTCCAGGGCGGCGCACTGTGGGACTTCCCGCTGCAGTCCATCCCCTTCCCCGGGCACAGCTTCCAGGTGCTGTCGATGGACTACAACATCATGTACAACCAGTCCGGCGCCAACACCAAGGGCGACTCCGGTATGTACTCGGCCTGGCGCACCCAGGCGCGTGACTCCTACCTTGCGGGCTTCGAGCGGGCGTACGCCACCAACCGGGCACCGTTCTACATCGGCAACCACTTCGAGCAGTGGAACGGCGGCATCTACATGGACGCCGTCGAGGAGACCCTCAAAACGATCGCCGGACGGCCCGAGGTCCGGCTGGTGTCGTTCCGTCAGCTGGTGGAGTGGCTGGAGGTCCAGGACCCGGCGGTGCTGCGCAAGCTCCAGTCGCTCAGCCCCGGCGAAGCGCCGGCCGGGGGCTGGAAGACCCTCCTGGGCGTCCCCCGCCCGGCTCCCGCGCCGGCCTCGCCTTCGGCACGGGCCTGAGCCTCCGACCCGCGGTCAGGCCGTCCCGCGGTCAGGTCCGGTTCCGTACCCGTCCCGAGACCAGAGCGCCGAACAGCACCACCGCGGTCATCACCAGGAAGATCACCGCGAACGCGGCCGCCGGTACCGGCGAGTCCTGGGCGGCCGCCACCGAGCCGCCGCCCAGGCCCGCGAACAGCACTCCGGCCAGGCCGATCAGCAGCACATTGCCCAGCGCATCGCTCATCTGCAGCGAGGCCGAGTTGGCACCGGCGTCCTCGGGAGCCGACAGCTTCATCATCAGCACGCTGACGCTCGCCACCGTCAGGCCCATGCCCACCCCGCCCACGGCCCAGGCGAGCGCCGCGACCCAGACCGGGACCGCCGGGACAAGCACCAGCGCCGCTCCGGCTATCGCCACCGCCGTGAGCACGAAGCCGGTCCTGATCATCGCCTCCCGGTAGCGCTGCGCACCCGGACGGCCCTGGAGCCAGGAACCCAGCGCCCAGGAGAGCCCACCGCTGGTCAGGGTCAGCCCGGCCATCGTCGGGGAGAGCCCGCGCCGGGTCACCATCATCAGCGGGATGAAAGCCTCCGCCGCGAAGAACGCACCCGCCGCCACCCCGCGCAGCAGGATCACCGTCGGCAGTCCGCGCGCCGCCCGCAGTGTCCCCGGTGGCAGCAGCCGCAGCACGGCCGGGAGCAGCAGCCCGGCCCCCGCCACCGCCGGAACCAGCGCCGGCGGGTCGAGCCGCTGACCCGCGTACTGCAGCAGTCCCGCACCCAGTGCCGCCATCGCCGCGAGCGCTGTACGCCGCCGGTCGAACTCGGGGCCCGCCGCCGTCTCCAGCTTCCTCTGCTCCTGCTCGCTCCGGCGCAGCGCCGGTCCCATCACGGCCAGCGGCAGCAGGATCAGTACCGGTACGGACAGGAACACCCAGCGCCAGCCCAGGTGCTGGGTCACCGCACCGGACACCAGCGGGCCGACGATCGAGGGCAGCACCCAGGCCGAGGAGAACGCCGCGAACACCGACGGACGCAACCGCTCCGGGAAGGCCCGCCCGACCACGACGTACAGGGCGACGATCACCAGCCCCCCGCCGAGCCCCTGGATCGCCCGGCCCGCCACGAACAGCCACATGTCCGGGGCCGTTCCCGCGACCACGAGCCCGGCCCCGAACACCACTATCCCGGTGAACAGCGGCGCCATCGGGCCCCTGCGGTCGCACCACTGCCCGGAGACCACCAGCGCGAACAGCGTGCTGGTGAAGTAGCCGGAGAAGGCGAAGGCGTACAACCCGAGGCCGTCCAGCTGCCGGGCCGCCACCGGCATCGCGGTGTTCACGGCGGTCGCCTCGAAGGCCAGCAGCAGCACCACCGAGACGATCCCCAGCGTCAGCGCCCGGTACGGGCTGCTGAGTACGCCTCCGGTGTCCGTGCCAACTGCCGGCGTAGGTGTCCTGGGCGGGGTCTCGGAGGTGGGAAAGGCTGTGGTCATGCCGATAATCGTAAGTGCCTATTGGCTGTTTGACTCCTGACCTGCAGTCCCGCAGCTCCTCCCCCTTCGGTCCTAGGACCGCGAGACCGCAACAGGCGTCAGTGCAGCACCTTGAGCCCCACCACACCGCCGAGAATCAGCACCAGACAGGTCACCCGGGCCGCCGTCACCGCGTCCCCCATCACCGCCATGCCGTACAGCGCCGTACCGATCGCGCCGATCCCCACCCACACCGCATAGCCCGTACCGAGCGGGATGCCGCGCATCGCATACGCCAGCCCGCCCATGCTCAGCGCCAGCGCCACCGTGAACACCAGGCTCGGCACCGGCCGCGAGAACCCCTTCGACGCCTCCAGGGCAACCGCCCACACCGTCTCCAGCACACCGGCGACGATCAGAACCACCCAGGCCATGACCCGACTCTCCTCCGCAGTTGTGGACGGCCGAGCCTCACTGGGCTCTGCCGCTGTACTGCGCCGTCTTGTCATACCGGGTACGACGCGCCTCGTCCGGGGCGATCAACTCACCTGCGTTCGATTCTTCCGGTCGACCGTAGCACACGCCGACACACAGAATTCATATTCGGATATTGACGCTTCCCCGTCGCCGCCGCATATGATGAATTCATCGACGCGGCGCCCCGATCGAATCGGGGCCGAAACGACAGGAGCAGGCCATGAGCAGGAGGACGGCGAGCATCGCGACGCCGCGCACCTGTGCCGCTCGCTGTTGTTGTCGCGCCTGTTGCGCCTGCTAGGGCCGTTGCATCTGTCAGGGCTGTTGCACCTGTTGCGCCCGATCATCCTCTTGCCCGGCACGGACCGAGTCCGTCGCCTGCCACGGCCGTGTGCCCGAGTGGTTCAGGGAACCGCCTGCAAAGCGGTTTACACGGGTTCGATTCCCGTCATGGCCTCCATGCACCACCTGCCGAATTACCGGTCGACGAATTGCCGCCGATCGGTAATTCGGTATTTCTTTTCGCCGAACGTCGCCCGAAAAAACAGCGTGGGGCGCACCCGAACTCGGGTGCGCCCCACACCTTGGCCTTGGCCCTGGCCTTGGCCCTGGCCTTGGCCCTGGAGAGCCGGCTACTCGATCCGCTACTCGATCACCGGCGGGTTGGCCGAACCGCCGGTACGCCAGGTGTCCTCGTCCTCGACGAGGTAGTCCGGGCGGTTGCCGTTCTTGCCCTTCTTCTTGTTGCCCGCCGCGCCACCGGGAGCCCCGTGGGCACCCCCGGCACCCGGGGCACCGTTCTGGGCACGAGCCTTGCCCAGACCCGAACCGCCCTCGGTGAAGGCCCGCCCACTGGCGCCACCCGCACGAGCACCGCCGATGGTACCGCCACTGCGCCGGACCAGACCGCTGCCGCTCTTGCCGGCCGCGCCCTTGCCACCCGCACCGGCACCGGCACCACCGTGCGCGCCGCCCATGCCGGACATACCCGGACGGCCCTGGCCGGCACCCGTACCCGCGGCGGAACCCGAACCCGCACCAGCACCGCCGACACCGCCACGCGAGGCACCCGCGCCGGCACCCGTGCCACCGATGGACCCGGACCCCGGACGGCTGGTCGGAGCGGTCCTGCCACCGCCGAGACCGCCGCCGCCACCGAGGACTCCGCCGCCACCGAGACCGCCCGGAAGGCCACCGCCCGGCAGCCCACCGCCGTTGCCACTCGGCAGACCGCCGCCACCCGGCAGGCCACCACCGCCCGGCAGGCCACCACCGGGCAGGCCGCCGCCAGGCAGCGTGCCGGTGCCCGGCTGGGGCAGCGTGGACGAGGGCGGGAGCGAGTCGATCCCGGTGTGACTGGGCGGAACGATCGGCGAAGTCGGCATCCCCGGCAGCGGGTTGCCCGGCGTCCCCGGACCACCGGGGAGGCCCGAGTGCCCCGGCCCCGACGGAGCCGGGATGTGCGGCTGCTGGAACCCGGGACCCCCCGGGTTCACCCCACCGGCACCACCCGGATCCACCCCACCGGGACCACCCGAACCACCGGGGCCCGACGGGGACGGGTTGTGCGGCATGGGGGGCATCGGGGAGGGGGCGACACCGGGCGGGGTGGGGTTGTCGGGCTGGGGCGGGAAGCCCTCCTGCTTCGAATGACCATCCTGGACCGGCGGTGTGAGGTAGCTGGCAGCCTGGGTGTACTGCGGACCCAGCTGCTCCATGACGCCGATCGCGTACTGGTGCGAGATCTCGGTCGCCGACAGCTGGTCGTAGTTCTTGTTGACGGCGGTGAAACGGTCCATGCCGCCCGCCACGTCCGCCTTGAACTGTGCGTCGGAGCGGTCGCCGAGGTCACCCATGAACTTCAGCCCGCTGTCCAGGGAGCTGGGGACCTGGATCTGCTTCATCGTCTGGGCGGCCTGGTCCAGCGCGGTGCCGGCGAACTTCATCGCCCGGGAGGTGCTCCCGGCGTGGTCGGCCGTGCTCGTCATGCTGGTCTGGATGACCTGGGACCGCTTGACGAAGGCCTGGGAGGCGTCGCCCTCCCAGCTCTGGGTGGCGTGCTCAACCGCCTTCTGGAGTTCGTCGGCCGCGCTGCGGAGTTCCGTCTCGACGCTCTGCCAGTGGTCGCTGACCTCCGAGACCCGCCCGGGGTTGGAGCTCGCGAGCATCTGCTTGAGCGGGACAAGGTCGTACTGCTCGAAGTTCGTCTTCTCGCCGGCCATCAGACAGACCCCTCCTGCTGCTTCATCTTGGCACTCTGCGCCTCGTCGTCGTTCCGGTAGGCGTCGTTGACCGCCTTGGTCTTGTCACCGAAGTCGTTGATCAAGGAGTCCAGGTCCGAGATCATCCCGGCCAGGAACTGCTGCATACCGTCGTGCGCCGAGTGGAGCGTCTGCGCCTCGGCGAAGTCGCCGCCAAGATCGTTGCGCGAGATGACGGTGTTGTACTTGGACTTGTTCGCGGTCTGGCCAAGGTTCTGCTGAAGGGCCCGCAGTCGCCTGACGACCGCCTCCAACTCGCTTGTATCTACCCGGAATCCGCTGGACATGCGGCTCTCTCCCCCTGGAGTGTCGATGCTTCCCCGTCTGGCACTGGCTCCGGCGGGTGGTAATGGTGCCCGAATGCCCGGGCGACAGCTTGATGGCTAGGGCGTTCGATGGTAGCGCTTACTCTCTGGGTGCTGACACACCCTCAGCGCTGCTGGTTCCCACCCTGGCCGTACGGGTTGTTCTGGTGCGGCTGCTGCGGCGGGTAGCCGGGCGGCGGAACCTGGTTGCCGTAGGGCTGCTGCGGCTGGTTCGGGTACGGCGGCTGGCCCTGCTGCGGCCACGCGGGCGGTGTGCCGTAGGGCTGCTGGGAGCCGTAGGCGGGAGGCTGGGCAGCGGCCTTGCGGCGGCGGGAGACGACCACGATCACCGCGATCAGACCGGCCAGCAGGACGACACCGACACCGGCGGCGTAGAGCACGGTGGAGGCGGTCGAGTTCGACTTGATCACTGGCGGTTGCGCGACGGGCCCAGGGCCGACTACCCCCGGGCTGCTAGTACCAGAAGCCGTTGCGGCGGGCGTCTTTGTAGCACTCGCTGTGTCACCGGCACCATCGGGCTTGGCAAGCGGACCCTGGGCCGAACCGTCTGGAATGTCCTGGGTCAGCGCCTCGTACGGCCGGATGATGCCGTATCCGTAGTGCTGGTCGGGAAGCTTGGATGCCTGCAGTCCAGCCGGAACGTACGCCGACTTCGCCAACCGGTTTACCACCTGGCCAGCCGTCAGATTGGGGAATTTCGCCCGGATGAGGGCTGCGGCAGCAGACACGTAGGCGGTAGATCCAGAAGTGCCGTCACCGATGCAGTACTGGCCTCCACTACAGCTCCCAGCGCCGACGATCCGCGTCCCAGGAGCTGATAGAAGCACTTCCGGGCCGTAGTTCGACTGGGACCAGATCTTGCGGTCCTGATCCGATGCGCCGACCGCGAGGACCCCCGGGTACCTCGCGGGGTAATCCACAGGAGTGACCCCGTTGTTCCCGGTCGCCGCCACGATCAGTACATCGTGCTTGGCTGCATAGGCCACCGCATCGGCCATCTGAGCATCCGGCATTGTGCCACCGATGGACATATTAATGATCTTGGCGTTATGATCCACGGCCCATTTGATGTCTTCGGCATCAGCGCTTCTGTCACTCGCGTCCGCCTTGTAGATCGGCAGGACCTTTGCGCCTGGCGCCAACCCGAGCGCGCCCTCCGCGTTTCCGGCACCGTGGCCATGGCCCACGATGGCGCTGGCCATACTGGTGCCGTGCGGATCGGTCGGGTGGGCGTTGAGGCCCTTGCCGCTCGGGTCGTAACCGTCCAGCACCTGCCCTGTCAGGTCAGGGTGGCTGGCGTCCACTCCGCTGTCGATGACCGCGACGATGACGCCGTCACCCTGGCTCACCGACCAGACCTTCTGCAGGTCGAAGTACTGGTTCGGCCACTGCGCGTCGCGGACCTGGTCCGCGCTCGCGATGGGGGTGGCGGTCAGGAGGAGGCCGCCGGCCAGTGTGGTGGCGCCGAGTGCGCGCATGGTCCTGCTGAGCGTCATCGCTTCCCCGTCACCCCGTCAGTAGACATCCGAAGTCCGCCTGTACCGGCGTGAGTACAAGCAGACGGCGCTTCGATCGTATCGCCCGCCGAGCCGGAACGGGGCAGGGGCCCACGGCTCTGCACGGCTTCTGCACGCCGTAGTTGGCTCACCATCGGCGGGTGCCGCGGCTCAGCCGACGGTGGCGTCCTCCGGCAGGATCGGGAGCCGTCCGACCGGCAGGCCGGTGGCGGCGCGTACGGCTGCGGCGACGGCCGCCGGGGCGACCACTGCGGGTACGGCGCTGACGGCCTTGGCGCCGAAGGTGGCGACGACGTCGCGTTCCTCCAGCAGGGCGGCGATCCTGACGTCGGGTGTGTCGAGAGCCGTCGGCAGGCGGTAGCCGGTGAGGGAGGGGTTGAGGATGCGGCCGCCCTCGGTGCGGAGGTCTTCGAGGAGGGCCAGGCCGATGCTCTGGGCGACCGCGGCCTCGATGCGGTCCTCGATCTGGCGCGGGTTGAGGGCGCGGCCGACGTCCTGGGCCACCGTCACATCGACGACCCGGACGGCGCCGAGCTCGATGTCGACGTCCACCACCGCGCGCATGGCGCAGAAGGCGATGGAGACGAAGGCGTCGCCCTGCCCGGACTCGTCCAGGGGCTCGGTGGGGTGGGGGCGGCACTGGGCGGTCGCCCACAGCTCCTTGCCCTCCAGGGCCTCGCTGACCGGCATCCCGAGGACCCCGTCGTACGAGCTGATCTTGCCGTCGGCGATCGTGAGGAGTTCGACCGACATGCCGAAGTTGGCTGCGATCGGCTGGAGCAGCTGGTGGCGGACCATCAGCGCGGCGCGCTCCACCGCACCGCCCGACACCCAGGTGTGCCGCCCGCGCGCGGACGGGCCCGCGGCCGACTGGTCGCTGTCCACCGGTGCGATGTAGACCTCGGAGACGCCCAGCACCGACTGGACGATCTGGCGGGCCAGCGTCGCGAAGCCCTGTCCGGAGTCGACGGCGGCGCAGATGACGGTCGCGTGGTCGCCGCTGACCCGCACCGTGGCGGTGGAGACCTCGTCCTCGCCCTCCGCGCCGAGCATGTGCACCATGCCGAGGGCGTAGCCGATGCCGCGCCGCACGGCGGCGGGGTCACCGGCACCGCCGGGGCCGCCGGGCAGCAGCCAGTCGGCCTCGGGGTCGTCGAGCGGCAGGGCGGGCAGCGGGGAGTCGGCGATCGCGTCCAGCAGGGCGGCGACCGGGGCGGGGCAGGTGACGGCCTGCCCGGTGGGCATCGGGTCACCGGTGGCCATGGCGTTGCGGCGGCGGATCTCCAGCGGGTCGACGCCCAACTGTGCGGCCAGCTGGTCGAGTTGGGACTCGTAGGCGAAGCAGGTCTGCAGGGCGCCCTCGCCGCGCATCCGCCCGGCGGGCGGGTTGTTGGTGCGGACGGCCCAGGCGTCCACGAAGACGTTCGGGCACACATAGGGCCCGACCGAGAAGGCGGCGGCGGCGGCCAGTGCCTCCGCCGAGACGTCGGCGTACGCGCCGCCGTCCAGCAGGATCTGGGCCTCGACCTTGACCAACCGGCCCTCGGCGTCCGCGTGGTGGCGGTAGCGCAGCAGGGCGGGGTGGCGGCTGGTGTGGGCGTGGAAGGACTCCTCGCGGGTGAGGGTCATCTTCACGGGACGGCCGGTGCGCAGCGCGAGCAGCGCGAGGGTGACCTGGAAGGAGAGGTCCTCGCGGTCGGTGGTGGCACCGGGCACGCCGGTGACGACCAGCCGGACCCGGTCGGGTTCGAGGCCGAGGCAGGCGGCGGTGCGGTCGCGGTCGCCGTGCGGATCGGTGGAGGAGAGGTGGAGTTCGACGCCGCCGTCCGGGCGGGGTACGGCCAGTCCGGCCTCGGCGCCGAGTGGGGCCGGGTCCTGGCGGCCGACCTGGTAGAGACCCTCGACGATGATCTCGCCGACGGCCTCGGGGTCGCCGGTGCGCAGCGGCAGGTGCCGGAAGAGGTTGCCCTCGGGGTGCAGCGGTGGGACGTTGAACGACTGCTCGGGGTCCGTGACCACTTCCAGCAGCTCGTACTCGACCCGGATCGAGGCGGCGGCGAGCCTCGCGGTGTCGGGGTGGTCGGCGGCGACGGCGGCGACCGGCTCACCGTGGTGGCGGACCACGCCGGAGGCGAGGATCGGCCGGTCGGCGACGATCGGACCCGACGGCGCGCCGTCGGGGATGCCTTCGGGGCCGAGGGGCAGGTCGGCGGCGGTGACCACGGCGTGCACACCGGGGAGGGCGAGCGCGGGGGTGGTGTCGATGGCGACGATCCGCGCGTGCGGGTGCGGCGAACGCAGGACGGCACCCCAGAGCAGGCCCTCGGCCCACAGGTCGGCGGCATAGGGATAGATGCCGAGCGCCTTGGGGAGGGCGTCGTTGCGCAGGGCCGAGCCACCGAGGCCGAAGGGCTCGGCGCCCTGCGCCTCCTCGGCGCCGGCCGGCGAGAGTTCGGCCGGCGAGGAGATGTCGGTCGGCGAGCTCATGCGTCCACCTCGCTGCGCTCGGTGTTCGCTTCGCTCAATGCGCACCCCTCAATGATTCGCTCGCTCCGCTCGCTCATGCGTCCACCTCGCTACGGCCGGTGTTCGCTTCGCTCAACGCGCACCCGTCAACAATTCGCTCGCATCGCTTGCTCATGCGTGGTCGTCCTCGGAGATGGAGGTCCCTCCGGCCGAAGGCTGGAGGTGGATGCCGTGGGCTGGGGTGGTGCCGTCGTAGCCCTCGTACCCGGCGGCGGTCTCCGCGTAGGCCGTGCCGTGCGCGGGGGTCGGGATGTACGGGGTGCCGTGGACGGGCGCGCCGTCGTAGACCGGGCCGTCGGCCGCGGTGCCATGGGCGGGGGTGGCCTCGTAGTGGCTCTGGCCGTACCCGGT
The DNA here is from genome assembly GCF_029892105.1 of Kitasatospora sp. GP82. Taxonomy (GTDB): domain Bacteria; phylum Actinomycetota; class Actinomycetes; order Streptomycetales; family Streptomycetaceae; genus Kitasatospora. The sequence goes on from NZ_JARZAJ010000015.1 coordinate 158,014, forward strand.
GTCGTAGGCCGCGTCGTAGGGGGCCTCGTACGAGGACTGGGACTCGTAGGAGGAGTCGTACGGCGTGCCGTGCGCCGGGGTGGCGGTGTAGCCGGGGTAGGGCTCGTAGATACCCGTCTGGTGGACGGTGACGGTGCCGTAGTCGATGCCGACACCGGTGCCCGCCGTGGTGGGTTCGGCCGGGTACAGGGCCTCGGCCTCCACCCAGGCTTCGGAGTCGGCGTACAGCGGCATTTCCCCGGCCGGCGGCAGGTCGGCCGCGACCTGGGCGGACACGGGCGGCACGGGCTGGGGAGCCACCGGCTGGGTGGCCGACGGCTGGGCGATGCCGGTGTCCTCGACGGGGGCGGCGAGCGGCTCGGTGGTCTCGGGTGCCCCGGCAACGGGCTCCGCCGCCGGTTCGGCCACCGCCGCGTCCTCGCCGGTCTCCTCCTCGGTTCCGCGCGCCTCGGCGACGGCCTGCACCGCCGCCAGTACGCCCCGGTAGCCGGTGCAGCGGCAGAGGTTGCCGCAGAGCGCCTGGCGGGCCTCGACCTCGCTGGGCCGGTGATTGCGCTGGAGCAGGTCGTGCACGGCCACGGCCAGGCCGGGGGTGCAGTAGCCGCACTGGACGGCGCCCGAGTCGGCGAGCGCCTGCTGGACATCGCTGGCCGCGCCGCCCGCGGAGAGGCCCTCGACCGTGGCGATCTCGCTGTCGGAGGCGAGCGCGGCGGGTACCAGGCAGCCGGCCACCAGCTGACCGTCCACCAGCACCGAGCAGGCCCCGCACTCGCCCTGCTCGCAGCCGTCCTTGGCCCCGGCAAGGCCGAGTCGCTCGCGCAGCACGTAGAGCAGGCTCTCGCCGATCCAGGCGTCGGTGACGGGCCGTTCGAAGCCGTTGACGCGCAGGATGTACGAGGCGCAGGGCCGTCCGTCGCCGCCGAACTCGACCGGGCTGAAACCCAGCGGATCCAGCGGACCGGGTCCGCGCGGGTCGGCTTCGACCGGTCCTGAGCCGAGCCGGCCGGGGTCGACCGTGCCGGGGTCGATCGCGCCGGAGTCGATCGGGTCCGTCGTCGTCACTTCAGCGCCCTTCCCAGTGCCCGTCGGGCCAGCACCGATACGGTACGCCGCAGCCGTGCGGCCAGTGCGCCCGCCCCCTCGGGGCCGTCCAGCGCACCGTCGGGGATGCAGGCCCCGGCCACGTACTCACCGAAGGCGGCAGCCGCCGCCGGGTCGATCAGGGCGGCGCCCTCCTCGCCCCGGGCGTCCCAGTCGATGCACCCGGCGACCCAGGCCTCGGCCTCCAGCGGCCGCAGCGGTACGGGGGCGACGGCGCCGACCGCACAGCGCACGGCGCGCCGGGCCGGGTCGAGCACGAGGGCGACGGAGGCGCTGGCCCTGGCCGGGCCGCTGCGGCCGGTGGCCTTGAGGAAGACCTGCGGGGCGTGCAGCAGCGGGACGCGCACCCAGGTGAGCAGCTCACCCGGGCGCAGCGGATCGAGGCCGGTGAGCAGGTGACTGATCGGCACCTCGCGGGTTCCGCCGGCGCGGGCGAGGGTGGCGGTCGCCTCCAGGACGGTGAGGACCGGGAGGGTGTCACCGGCGGGGGCGGCGGTGGCGATGTTGCCGCCGAGGGTGCCGACGTTGCGGATCTGCGGCGGGCCCGCGGTACGCGCCGCGTCGGCGAGGGCGGGGATGAGCGCGGCGAAGTCGGGGCGGTCCATCCGGGCATGGGTGAGTCCGGCGCCCAGGACGGCGGTGCCGCCGTCCTCGTAGCGCCAGCCGCGCAGTTCGGTGATCCGGCCGAGGCCGATCAGCGCGGCCGGGCGGAGCCGTCCGGCGTTGACGGCCTCCATCAGGTCGGTGGCTCCGGCCACCGGCACCGCGCCGGGGGTGGCGGCCAGTGCCTCGACGGCCTCGTCGAGCGAGGCCGGCAGCATGATCGTCCGGTTCACCAGGATTCCACCGTGCTCCACTTGCTCATCAACTGCTGGGCCCCGTCCCCGCAGTACAGCCTGGCCCGTAGGGTACGGGCGATCGGTGCGGGTTGGGCAACTCTGGCACACAAAGCGCGGTGATCATTTTCCGGCCTACGCGGGCAAGCTGGCGGAATCCCGGACGAATCCGGCCGGAGTCCGTCGTGATGCCGTCCGAACGGGATCGGATGGTCACCAGTTCTTGACGCGCCGCCACCCGGGCGAGTTCCCCGCACCGGCATTCCTGGGGGATCCATCTTCGCCCGGCCGGGCCCCCGTGTCACCGGCCCGGCGGATGATCTCGGTCGCATTTTCCGCCCTGGCGCGGGGGCGACTGGGCCGGCGGAGCAGAAGTGACACCTCCCGGGGCGCGGGGCGCACGTGCCGGTCAGAGCGCCGGCGGCGGGACGGGCTCGAAGCGGTTCTCGATCCGCCAGCCCGGGTCGTCGCTCAGATGCAGGTGCAGGACGTTGAGCTTGTGCACGGCCATCAGGCCGAGGAAGCGCAGCACGTCCGCCTTGGGCGGGAAGTACCGGGAGACGTCCAGCAGGACGCCGCGCCAGCCGAACCTGGGGGCGTCCTCGATCTCGCAGACCGGCAGCGCCCAGCCGGTGCGGCGCAGCGGCGTCCGCCGGTAGGCGTCGGGGCCGAGCAGCTGACGCAGGGTCTGGGCACCCCAGAGCGCCCCGGCCGGGCCGCCTGCGGTGATGACGGCGCGCCGGTCGGCGACGGTCAGCCGGTACGCCTCCGGGGCGAGAGCGGTGTCCTGGCGCAGTTCGACGGCGTCGGCCGTACCGGCCGAGCCCGGGCGCAGCGGCAGGCCGGTGGCGGCGGTGAGGGCGGACCTGAGCCAGGACTCGGCGTCCTCCAGGCCGGCTTCGGCGGTCAGCATGGTGGCCGGTCCGAGGGGGAACTCCTCGGCGGGCTGTGCCCGGACAGCACGCAACGGGGCAGGGACGGGATCCACAGGGATGTCAGCCATGCGGACCATCCCGCCCCGCGCGGGCAGTATTGGCATAGACCACTGACCGGTACGGCCAGGGGCTACTGCTCCCCGTCGCCACCCTGCGGCTTGTCGATCCCCTCGAAGATCTCCTTGCACATCGGGCAGACCGGGTACTTCTTCGGGTCGCGGCCGGGCACCCAGACCTTGCCGCAGAGCGCCACCACGGGAGTGCCCGACAGGGCGCTCTCCATGATCTTGTCCTTCTGGACATAGTGGGCATAGCGCTCGTGGTCGCCGTCCCCGCTGGACACCTGGGGGACGGGCTCGACCAGGGTGCCGGTGCCGAGGCCGCGCTCGGGCTCAAGAGTGCTCATAGGTGCCAAGTCTATGGGGGCGGCTCTCGACCGGGCCAGCACGTCGAGGGGCGGGTCCGCTCGCCCGGTCCAGGGGGTCAGTTCAGCGTCGGGTCGTCGGGGTAGGTGGCGAGTATCGCGAGCGGGCCGCGCTGCCGGCGCAGCACCGAGCGCCACAGCCGCTCGGGGTCGGGGCAGAAGATGTCGCCCGGCTCGGCGTCCACCAGGTGCCAGGCGCCCTCGGCGACCTCGTTCTCCAGTTGTCCCGGCGACCAGCCCGAGTACCCGGCGAAGACCCGCAGACCGCCCAGCTCCCCGGCCAGGATCTCGGGCGGCGCCTCCAGGTCGACCAGCCCGATCGCCCCGTGCACCCGCCGCCAGCCGAGCGGCTCGGCCTGCCCGGGCTCGCCCGGCACCACCGCGACGGCGAGCGCCGAGTCGAGCGCCACCGGACCGCCCTGGAAGACCACCGAAGGCCTACCGGCCAGGTCGGCCCACCCGTCGAGCACGCTGCCCACCTCGATCGGGGTGGGTCTGTTGAGCACCACGCCGAGCGCGCCCTGGGCATCGTGGTCGAGCAGCAGCACCACCGACCGGAGGAAGTTCGGGTCGGTCAGTACGGGCGTCGCGACAAGGAGTCGGCCGGTGTGCGAGAGGGCCGGTGTCATGCCCACATGATCCCGCAGTCGGGGCTCCGGCGGGCGCCCAACACGAAACCCCGCAGCGGCCGACGAACACTCGTACGGCCCAACCCGACCGCCGCGTCGCGCCCGCAGAGAGCACGATCACCAATAGGGCGCAAGGGAACCAATCACCCGGCCATTACCATCTACAGGTGGTGTGGCCCCCTGTCTCGATCGAGCCATGGTTGCCGCGTGCCTGCTGCCACTCGTACAGCGCCTCCGCAGGCCCCTGCCCCTTCCCCATGGCATCCCGTGATTGCGAGAACGATGACCGACGACCTGCTGCTGGTCCACGGCGGTAACCCGCTGGAAGGCGAGATCCAGATCCGCGGAGCGAAGAACCTGGTCCCCAAGGCCATGGTCGCCGCACTGCTCGGGCAGGGCCCCAGCAGACTGCGCAACGTCCCCGACATCCGGGATGTCAAGGTCGTGCGCGGGCTGCTCCAGCTGCACGGTGTGACGGTGCGCACCGGTGACGAGGACGGCGAGCTCATCCTCGACCCCTCGCACGTGGAGAGCGCCAACGTCGCGGACATCGACGCGCACGCCGGCTCCTCGCGGATCCCGATCCTGTTCTGCGGCCCGCTGCTGCACCGCCTCGGCCACGCCTTCATCCCCGGGCTCGGCGGCTGCGACATCGGCGGCCGGCCGGTGGACTTCCACTTCGAGGTGCTGCGCCAGTTCGGCGCCACCATCGAGAAGCACCCGCAGGGCACCTACCTGGTCGCCCCGCAGCGGCTGCACGGCACCAAGATCGAGCTGCCCTACCCCTCGGTCGGCGCGACCGAGCAGGTGCTGCTGACGGCGGTGCTCGCCGAGGGCGTCACCGAGCTGCGCAACGCGGCTGTGGAGCCGGAGATCGTCGACCTCATCTGCGTGCTGCAGAAGATGGGCGCGATCATCTCGATGGGCACCGACCGCACCATCCTGATCACCGGTGTGGACGAGCTGGGCGGCTACAACCACAACGCCCTGCCGGACCGCCTGGAGGCCGCTTCCTGGGCCTGCGCCGCCCTGGCCACCAAGGGCGACATCTACATCCGGGGCGCCCGCCAGATCGAGATGATGACCTTCCTCAACACCTTCCGGAAGGTCGGCGGCGCCTTCGAGGTGGACGACGAGGGCATCCGCTTCTGGCACCCGGGCGGCGAGCTCAAGGCGATCGCCCTGGAGACGGACGTGCACCCCGGCTTCCAGACCGACTGGCAGCAGCCGCTGGTGGTCGCACTGACCCAGGCCACCGGCCTGTCAATCGTGCACGAGACGGTGTACGAGTCGCGCCTCGGCTTCACCGGCGCGCTGAACCAGATGGGCGCGCACATCCAGCTGTACCGCGAGTGCCTGGGCGGCACCCCCTGCCGCTTCGGTGCCCGTAACTTCCAGCACTCCGCGGTGGTCTCGGGCCCGTCCAAGCTGATCGGCTCCGAGCTGGTCATCCCGGACCTGCGCGGCGGCTTCTCGTACCTGATCGCGGCGCTGGCGGCCGAGGGCACCTCGACCGTGCACGGCATCGACCTGATCAACCGCGGCTACGAGAACTTCATGGCCAAGCTGCGCGACCTCGGCGCCCACGTCGAGCTGCCCTCCGAGGAGCTCGTCACGGCCTGACCAAGCGCCGTACAACGACCGATGGCCGGTCTCCCCGAGGGGAGACCGGCCATCACCGTCTTGGTGGACGAGGCTCCGCAGAGCCTGACGTCACTTGCCCTTGGCGGCTTCCTTGAGCTTCGAACCGGCGCTGACCTTGGCGCTGAAGCCGGCCGGGATCTGGATCGGGTCGCCGGTCTGCGGGTTACGGGCGGTGCGAGCGGCACGGTGGGTGCGCTCGAAGGTCAGGAAGCCGGGGATGGTGACCTTCTCGTCACCCTTGGCGACGACCTCGCCGACGACCTCGGCGAAGGCGGCCAGCACGGCGTCGGCGTCCTTGCGGGTCACCTCGGCGCGGTCGGCCAGAGCGGCCACCAGCTCACTGCGGTTCATGTGTACTCCTGTGGTCTGTTCGCGTTGCGTGTGCGGGGGCCCCATCGGTTACCCTCCGGGGGCACCCGGCGGGCCGCTGGTCCGCACACTGTGCTCGTTCAGGCGAGGGTTGGTCAGGGGTCGGGCTTGCACCCCGAAGCGCCTCAAACCGCACTGCCTGGGTACGAATCCTGCCCCGACCGGCACTGAGAAAGCCAATCGGGCCCCGGCGTGGTTGACCCGAACAGCGCCCGCCGGACGGAGTTGTGACGCTCCGTCGGCTCCGGCGGACCGGAGCGGGCGGCGGTCGGGACGACACGCCGAGAGGCCGGAGGGGACGTTCCGTACTTGTCGGACACGCCGCCCCGTGCAGGGCTACCGTACGCCCTGGCACCGACAAGCCCAAACACGCCCCTTCCCCTTGTGTCGCAAGGGTTCGGGGCATGTAAGGGCGGGTATGGTGGCTAATCGCACATTTGACCGACTGTGCAACACACCGGGCGCGACACTCCGGTCAGATTCGAACGGCAGGGAAGGACGTCGTGTCGAGCGTCCCGACGATGCCCGGAGTGGGCTTCGCCGGGATCGGCTCGCCCTCGCGAGCTGCCAGCGCGGCCTCACGGACGGCGGACGCCACGGTCTTGGCCACGTCCGGGTGGAAGACGCTGGGGATGATGTAGTTCGCGTTGAGCTGGTCGTCCGCGACGGTGGTGGCCAGCGCACGGGCGGCGGCGATCATCATGTCGGTGTTGACGGTCTTGCTCTGCGCGTCCAGCAGACCGCGGAAGACCCCCGGGAAGACCAGCACGTTGTTGATCTGGTTGGGGAAGTCGCTGCGGCCGGTGGCGACCACGGCGGCGGTCTGCCGGGCGACGGCCGGGTCGACCTCCGGGTCCGGGTTGGCCAGCGCGAAGACGATCGCACCGTCGGCCATGGTGGCGATGTCGTCGCCGTCCAGCACGTTCGGGGCCGAGACGCCGATGAAGACGTCCGCGTCGGCCACGGCCTCCTTCAGGCTGCCGGTACGGCCCGAGCGGTTGGTGTGCTCGGCGATCCAGCGCAGGCTGTCGTTGAGGTCGTCACGGCCGCTGTGCACCACGCCGCGGACGTCGGCCACGGTGGCGTGCTCGACACCGGCGGCCAGCAGCAGCTTGAGGATCGCGGTACCGGCGGCGCCGGCGCCCGACATCACCACGCGGATGTCGCCGATCTCCTTGCCGACCACGCGCAGCGCGTTGGTCAGCGCGGCCAGCACCACGATCGCGGTGCCGTGCTGGTCGTCGTGGAAGACCGGGATGTCCAGGGCCTCGCGCAGCCGGGCCTCGATCTCGAAGCAGCGCGGCGCGGAGATGTCCTCCAGGTTGATGCCCGCGAAGCCCGGGGCGATCGCCTTGACGATGGCCACGATCTCGTCGGCGTCCTGGGTGTCCAGACAGATCGGCCAGGCGTCGATGCCCGCGAAGCGCTTGAACAGGGCCGCCTTGCCCTCCATCACCGGCAGTGCGGCCTGCGGGCCGATGTTGCCCAGGCCCAGCACGGCGGAGCCGTCGGTGACCACGGCGACGCTGTTGCGCTTGATGGTGAGGCGACGCGCGTCCTCGGGGTTCTCGGCGATCGCCATGCAGACCCGGGCGACACCCGGGGTGTAGATCATCGACAGGTCGTCACGGTTGCGGATCGGCAGCTTGGACGACATCTCGATCTTGCCGCCGAGGTGCATCAGGAAGGTGCGGTCCGAGACCTTGCCGATGGTCACCCCGTCGATCGCCCGGAGCTTCTCGACGATCTCCTCGCCGTGCGCGACCGAGGCGGCCGCCACCGTCACGTCGATCCGCAGCGCCTCCAGACCCGAGGCGGTCACGTCCAGGCCGGTCACCGAGCCGCCGGAGGACTCGACGGCCGTCGTGATCGAGCTCACGGCGTTGCCGGTGGCCGGGACCTCCAGACGCACCGTGATCGAGTTCGAGACACTTGGCACCGTCGCCATCGACGTCCTTCTTCCATCCACTGAGAGGGTTGGCAGCAGGGCCAGTTGTTCAACAGTTTGTTGAAGACTGCCCAGCGCATGCTAGACCTCGATGGTCGCACCTACCAGTGAGTAGCCAGAAATATTGGTCATTAATTGCACGGGGTCCACAACGGACCCTCCGGTCACGGCATCCGGACGCGGAAAATCTGCCGCGAGCCGCTGGCCTTCCCGCAGCGATGCGTTACATTGGACGAGACACCGGCTCGATCCAAGCCCCCGGGCCCAACCTTCGTCGCTTCGAGCGACCACTTGCCGCGAGGCGAGCATGGCGGGTCGGTGTCACTGACATAACAGGCGAAGGCCCCCACCGACGGTGGGGGCCTTCGTCGTTGACGGGCCGTCCGGAGCCTCTCCCCAGGCCCCGGCGCTCAGCCGTGCAGCAGCGCCGGGACGCCGTCCGCGTCCGGCAGGTCGTCCGGCCCGGAGAGCACCGTCAGACGCTGGGTGGCCCGGGTCAGCGCCACGTACAGCACCCGCAGCCCGGCCTCCGACTCACCGGCGATCCCGGTCGGATCGGCCACCACCGTGGCGTCGTACTCCAGGCCCTTGGCCTCCAGACTGCCCAGCGCGACCACCCGCTCGCCCAGACCCGCGGTCCACTCGGCGGCCTCGGCCCGGCGGTCCATCGGGACCACCACGGCGACCGTGCCGTCCACCTCGGCCAGCAACCGGGTCAGCTCGGCCCGGGCGGCGGCGGCGAAGGCCTCCGGCGCCGGGTCGTGCACCGCCGCGAAGCGCGGCTCGGTCCCGGTCGAGCGGACGGCGCTCGGTGAGGGCGTACCGGGTGCCGCCAGTGCCAGCACCTTGGCCGCCACCTCGGCGATCTCCGCCGGGTTGCGGTAGTTGACGGTGAGCGTGTGGCGGCGGCGCGGCTTGCCGGAGAGCACCTCGTCCAGCGCGGCCTGCGCCTCCTGCGGGTACGGCCAGGAGGACTGCGCAGGGTCGCCCACGATGGTCCAGGTCGCCATCCGGGAACGGCGGCCGATCATGCGCCACTGCATCGGGGTGAGGTCCTGCGCCTCGTCCACGATCACGTGCGCGTACTCACGGCGCTCCACCGGCACCCGCTCGCGCTGGTGGGCACTGCGATCGGCGAAGGTGGTGACCTCGTCCAGACCGGTCAGCATGTCCACCGCGTCCACCTCTCGCGCCTTCGGGCGGGCCGGCTCGCCGAGCAGCAGCTGCAGCTCGTCGATCAGCGCCACATCGTGCGTGGACAGCGTGCCCTCGCCCCGGTCGGTCAGATGACGCCAGGACGCGCCGAGCAGCCGCGCCTCGTCCGGGGCGACCGTGCGACGGGCGATCCGGTTGGTGTGCCGGGCGTGCCTGAGCGTGGCGAGCACCCGGCGCGGCGTCAGGACGGGCCACCAGGCGTCGAGGAAGTCCAGGAAGGACGCCTCGTCCGAGACGTACTCGTCGAAGGACTCCTTCTCCTCCTGGCGCTGCTCGCGGCCGTAGTGGTCGGTGGGCTTGGGCAGATGCCTGATCGCCTCCTGCCAGAGCGCGTCCAGCAGCAGCCGGCGGGCACGCGGGCGCAGCAGGTTGAGCGGGGTGCCGCCGCTGCCGATCACATTGCCGCGCACCGCCTTGAGACGGCCGGCGTCCAGGCGCAGCGCCTCGCCCCGGGCGAAGACCCTGAGCTCGGTCGGCGCGTTCAGCTCCAGCGCGGCGCGGGACGCCCGGCGCAGCAGCTGCACCATCCTGGCCGAGCCCTTGACGTGGGCGGCCTCGGGCGTGTCGTACCGCTCCGCCTCGACGCCGTCCACCAGGCTGCCGACCGCGCGGATCGCCACCTGGCCCTCCTCGCCCAGCGAGGGCAGCACGCCCTCGGTGTAGGAGACCAGCAGCGGGGTCGGACTGACCACCAGGATGCCACCGGCGTAGCGGCGGCGGTCCTGGTAGAGCAGGAAGGCGGCCCGGTGCAGGGCGACTGCCGTCTTGCCGGTGCCCGGGCCGCCGGTGACCAGGGTCGCCCCGGCCGCGGCGGCGCGGATGACCTCGTCCTGCTCCTTCTGGATGGAGGAGACGATGTCGCGCATCGAATGGCTGCGGGCCCGGCCGAGCGAGGCCATCAGCGCACCGTCGCCGACCACGGCCAGCTCGCGGCCGTCCAGGGTGGGGGTCAGGTCGGGGCGCAGCAGGTCGTCCTCGACCCCGATCACCCGGCGGCCCTTGGAACGGATCACCCGGCGGCGGATCACCCGGCCGGGCTCCACCGGGGTGGCGCGGTAGAACGGCGCGGCGGCGGGAGCCCGCCAGTCGATCACCAACGGGCCGAACTCGGCGTCCAGCACGCCGAGGCGGCCGATGTGCAGGGTCTCCGCGACGGCCGGGTCTGCCGCGTCCAGCGGGGTCTGCGAGGGGATGCCGTGCTCCTCGGGCGCGTCGGCCTGCTGGAGGTCGATCCGGCCGAACAGGAAGTCCTCGAACTCGCTGTTGAGCCGGTGCAGGTGGGCACCGGCGCGGTAGACCTGGGCGTCGCGCTCGGCGAGCGCACCCGGCGTACCGACCTGGACCCGCTTCACGGCGTCCTCCAGGATGTACTCGGCCTCGGCGAGCTTCTCCTCGAGACGGTGGTAGACGGTGTCGAGGTGGCGCTGCTCCTCGGCGATCTCGCGATCGCGAACGGTGTCGCCGTCGACCTCGATGTCGGTGCCGATGTCGGTGCCGATGTCGGTGCCGATGTCGGTGCCGACGGCGAGAACGCCGGTGCTGTCGGGGTGGGCGGTGGTGTCGGCGGTGCTGGTGCTGTGCATGGCGGTGCTGTGCATGGCCTCGGTGGTTGCGGCGGTGAAATGCTGGGCTGAGCCGTGCGCGCCCAAAGAGCCCCCTGAGGTGCGTCTGCGGGTGATGGATCGCCGCCCCTGGGACAGAAGGCGGACGGATGATCCTACGCCAGACAGCCCTCCCCACGGGCGCAGCAAACCCCCCGATGCCAACCGTCAGCCCGGAAACCCGGCGCTGCAGGCATTCAGGGGCGCGGGGGCCGCAGGTCTTCAGGGGCGCGGGGGCCGCAGGCCTTCAGGGGCGCGGGGAACTGCGCGAAACGGGAGATGGTGGCGGTCAGCCGGGATCGGGCGTCACGTCGCACCCCGCGACCGCTTGCGCTCCGGGGAACAGAGCATGAGCCCCTTCCGTCTCGCGCAGTTCCCCGCGCCCCTGAGAGCGCTGCCTGCTCACCGTCCCGGAGCCGAAGGGTCTGTGGCCAGGCGGTAGCCGCGTTTGACCACGGTGGCGACCAGTTGGGGTGTGCCGAGGGCCGCGCGCAGGCGGGCCATCGCGGTCTCGACGGCGTGCTCGTCGCCGCCGCTGCCGGGCAGGGCCCGCAGCAGTTCGGCGCGCGGTACGACCCAGCCAGGGCGTCGGGCCAGTGCCCGCAGCAGGGCCATCCCGGTGGGCGGTACGTGCCGCAGCCGGCCGTCGACCAGCGCGGCCTGGCCTCGCAGCTCGAGGCGGTGTCCGGCGACGGCGAGACGGCGGGCCCGGAGCGGAAGTTCGGCGGTGAGGGTCTGCACCATGGCGCCGAGCCGCGTCCGCTCGGGCCGGACGGTGGGTACGTCCAGGTCTTCCAGCGGCGCGGCGGTGACCGGGCCGGCGCAGACCGGCAGGACGTCGCGGCGCAGGGCGTGCAGCAGTTCGGCGGTACGGCCGCGCCGGGCGGCGCGGTCGAGCAGGCCGAGGGCGGCGGGGGCGCTGGTGAAGGTGACGGCGTCCAGCGCGCCGGTGAAGGCGGCGTTCAGCAGGCGGTCCAGCGGGGCGCTGTCGACGGGCGGCAGCCAGCGGTAGACGGGAACCTCGACGATGTCCGCACCTGCGGCCCGCAGCGAGTCGACGAAGTCGCGCTGCGGCGCGCCGTGCAGCTGGACGGCGATCCGGCGGCCGTCCACGCCCTGGTCGAGCAGCCGCTCGAGCAGCTCGACGGAGGACTCCGACCGGGCCGACCACTGCTCCCGGAGCCCGGCGGCCCGGATCGCTGCCTCGGCCTCGGGACCACGCGCCAGCAGTGCGGCCTTGCCGAGGCAGGCGGCCAGCTCGTCGCCCAGACCCCAGCCCTCGGCGGCCTCGGTCCAGCCCCGGAAGCCGATCCCGGTGGTGGCGACCGCGAGGTCGGGCGGGGCGGCCAGCAGGGCGCGGGTGGCGGCGAGCAGTTCGGTGTCGCCGCCGAGCGGCACGATCCGCAGCGCGGGGGCGCGCAGTACGGCGGCGCCCCGGTGTTGCAGCAGGGTGGTGAGCTCGTCGGAGCTGCGGGCGGCGGTGACACCGATGGTGAAGCCGGCCAGCGGCGGGACGTGGGCGGTGCCTGGGATCGGGACATCCATGGTCGGGGTCCTTCGGGTGGGGCTTCCCGGGGCCGGCCGCGCAGGGGTCCGGGCGGGGTGCTCCCGGGCCGTCCGGGGGTGATCCGGGTCATCGGGTGGGAACGGTCATCCTCCCGCGCAGCGGTGACGCCCCCGGGTCGCTCCGATTTCCGTCGTGTTGCGCGGCAGGCCGAGCCCGTCGCGGGAGCGGACCCGAGCCGGTCGCGAAAACACGAGAGCCGCCCTCCGGGACGGAGGACGGCTCACATGCACATGGGTCTGGTGGAGATGCCGGGAATCGAACCCGGGTCCAGTGGAGTGGATTCAGGGCTTCTCCGAGCGCAGTCCGCTGTGATTTTCTCGGCCCTGGCAGTCACGCGGACAAGCCGCCAACAGGCCCAGCTGCTGTTTGATTTCCCCACCACCCTCGCAGCCCGAGTGGCGGGTTGAGTTCCCTAGATTATGCCAGGGTCCGGGTCGGGAACTCCCCGGTCTGACACCCATTCACTTTCGCAGATCAGGCTGCGAGAGCGAACTGCTGGGAATCGCGCTTAGAGTTGGCGATTATATTTTTGCGGCAGATGGTTAACGAGATCATTGCCGCGTTCCTCGGCTCGCTTCCCCTGTTTCGACTTCCCCTGTCGAAACCGATCATCCCCATGTTTTGTTGGCAAGCAACTATTTACTGGCATCTCCGGACCGGCAAGCCGCTCCGGTGGTGCTTCAGTCATGGTACGCGCAGTGACGGGCAGGGGTCCAGCTCATTAAGGGAGGGCGGGCGCGACCGCCGGCGGCTGGGTGGCGGCCGGGCGGGAGCCGGGGGTGCCGACCTGCTCGGCGAGCATCGCGAAGTCGTGCTCGAAGGCGGTGGCGGCGAACTGCCAGACGTGCTTGCCGGGCAGGACGGCGACCCGGGTGGAGATTCCCGCCTTGTGCAGGGCGGGTTCGAGCTGCTGCTTCATCTGGCCGGTCTGGCGGCTCTCCTGGTCACCGGCCAGCAGAAGGGCGGTCATCCCCCGGTACTTCGGGTGGTGGGCGAGCACGGTGAGCGGGTCGTTGGCGGACCAGGCGGCGGCGTCACCGCCGTACAGCTTGGCTATCGTCTGCTGCTTGTCGCCGGTGTTGGGGCCGAGGTCGCCGGAGATGTCGAGGAAGTGGCCGAAGAGATCGGGGTGGGTCACCGCCATGGTGAGGGCGCAGGTGCCACCCATCGACCAGCCGGCCACGCCCCACTTGCGGGGGTCGGTGGCGGTGCCGAAGGTGGTCTCGACATAGGGCGGAACGTCCTTGGTCAGGTGGTCCTGGGCCTTCCCCGCCGGACCGTTGACGCACTCGGTGTCCACCTTGAAGCCGCCGCTGGGGTCCACGAAGACCATCACGGGCGCGTAGCCGTGGTGCTTCCTGGCGTACGCGTCGGCGGTCTGCGCGGCGTTGCCGATCCGCACCCAGTTGTCGGGAGCGGAGAACTCGCCGCCGACCATCTCCACCACCGGCAGCTTGGGCCGGTTCTTGCTGCGGAACCAGGCCGGCGGCAGATAGACCAGTTCCTGACGGTGGGCGAAGCCGCTGACCGTGTTGGGGATGTCCACCGTGACGATCCGGCCGGTGGCGGTCTTGCCGGTGATGCCCTTCGCCTGGTCCACCGTGATCTGACTCGGCAACGGCTGGTCGCTCAGCTCGCCGATGGCATCACCGACGGTCGGGTAGTAGCCCGTCTCCTGGTTGATCACGTTCGCGCCGGTGGCGACCGCGAGCAGCACCGCCACCGGTACGGTCGCGCGCTGCCACCAGCGCGCCCCGCGCCAGCCGACCACCAGGACGGCCAGCGCCAGGATCGCGACGCCGAGCCAGATCCAGAGGCTGACCGGCAGCGGGTCGGTGACCCCGGACAGGTACAGCACACCCAGCGCGGAGAGCACGGTGAGCAGGACGGCCACGCCCAGCGCGATCGGCAGTCGGCGCAGCCGCCAGCCGGAGTCGCGCCAGCCTATGGCCGCCAGCAGCGCCAGCACGGCCACGGCCTTCATCGTGGCCGGGAGCCAGCCTTGAAGCAGGGAGACGTTCACCGGGCGATCGTACTGACGGGAAACACCGGTTCCGACAGCGAGGGCTCCTTGGTACAGAACTGCGACAGTCGTGTAGAAGGTCAGCGCTGGCGGCGGCGGGCCGCGGCCACCGCGCGGTCGGACTCGCGGCGGTCCTGCTTCTCACGCAGCGTCTGCCGCTTGTCGTACAGCTTCTTACCGACGGCGAGCGCCAGCTCCAGCTTGACCCGGCCGTCCTTGAAGTAGAGGGAGAGCGGCACCAGGGTGTGGCCGGTCTCCTTCACCTTGGCCTCGATCTTCCGGATCTCCATCCGGTGCAGCAGCAGCTTGCGCTTGCGCCGCGCCGTATGGTTCGTCCACGTACCCTGGGTGTACTCGGGGATGAAGACGTTGTCGATCCATGCCTCGTGCCCCTGGATGTAGGCATAGCCGTCCACCAGGTTGGCACGACCCTCGCGCAGTGACTTCACCTCGGTGCCGGTGAGCACCAGGCCGCACTCGTACGTGTCGAGGATCGTGTACTCGTGCCGCGCCCGCTTGTTCTGCGCGATCAGCTTCGTTCCCGTTTCCTTTGCCATAGCGCCGATATTCTCGCACCTCGGGACACCGGCTGGCAGCCCCTTTCTTTCCGCGTGCACACCTCGGGGGCGCGGGGAAGCGCGTACGCACCCTCAGCCTCTGCCCAGGCCGGACAGTACGGTGTCGGCCAGCGCCGCCGCGTCCTCCGGGGTGCCGCCCGCGGGCAGCGGGGCGTCGGGGATCAGGCCGGTGCCGTCCGGGGAGCGGCCGCCGGGGGTGCGGTAGCGGCCGACGGTGAGCTCCAGTACCGAGCCGTCGGCCAGGCGGCTGGGCTGCTGCACGGTGCCCTTGCCGAAGGTACGGGCACCGACCAGTACCGCGCGGCAGCGGTCCTGGAGGGCGCCCGCGAGCAGTTCGGCGGCGCTCATGGTGCCGCCGTCCACCAGCACGACCAGCGGGGTGGTGGTGTCCCCGCCCTGGGCCGCCGTCAGCTCGCGCCGCTCGCCACGTGCCTCGTACGAGGCCACCGGGCCGCCGTCCAGGAAGACAGAGGCGGTCTCGACCGCCTCCTCGACCAGGCCGCCGGAGTTGCCGCGCAGGTCCAGCACCACACCGTGGGCACCGCGGACGGCGGCCCGCACCTGCTCGGCCACGCCGTCGGTGAAGCCCCGGACGGCGACACGGACCACGCCGGGCCGCGGATGCGCCACCGTCACCTCCTGCGCCGCCAGCAGCCGCCGCCGCAGCACCAGCTCCCGCACCGGGCCGCCCTGGCGCTGCACGGCGAGGGCGACCATGGAACCGGCCCTGCGGTCGGCCCCGGCCGGGCCGCGCAGCCGGGCCACCACCTCGGTGACCGGCAGCCGGTCGGCCGGGACGCCGTCGATGTGCAGCAGCCGGTCGCCCGGCGCGATCCCGGCCTGCTCGGCCGGCCCGGCGGGCTGCACCTGGGACACGGCCGTGCTTCCGTCCTGCCCGCGCCCCACCGAGAGGCCGACGCCCAGGTACCGGCCCTGGGTGAAGTCCTGGTACGCCTGGGGGCTGTAGTACGCGGCCCACGGATCCTCGCCGCTCGCGACCAGCTGCTCGGCCTGCTGCGGGGACAGGTCGGCACCCGACAGGTCGGCGCCGGCGGGCCGGTGCGCGGCGTCCGCCGAGAGGGGTCCGGGCGCGGTGGTCGGTCCGCCCCAGGCCCCGGTGGCCGCACCCGCGAGCAGTACGGTGCCGAACACCAGGGTGAGCGCGGCGCCCTGCCGTACTCCGCGTGGTGTTCGTGCCATGGCACCGGAGTCTAGGCGCCGCAGGTCGCGGCGGTGGTCCAAACGGAACGGCCCCGGAACGGCGTGGTGCCGTCCGGGGCCGTTCCATGATGCCGCGTCAGACCTTGAGGTACTTCCGCAGCGTGATGAAGGCGGCGATACCGGCCATGCCCATACCGATCACGATCAGCAGCGGGATCACCGTCAGCACCGAGGAGAGCCCGATGAAGTGGATGAACTGCACCCGCTGGGCGAGGAAGTTCTGCACGAAGAAGTGCCCCGCCAGCAGCAGTCCGGAGGCCAGCATCGCACCAAGCAGCGCGGCGAACGCGGCTTCGGCGATGAACGGCATCTGGACGTAGAAGTTCGAAGCGCCGACCAAGCGCATGATGCCGGTCTCGCGCCGTCGGCTGAAGGCCGACACCCGGACGGTGTTGACGATCAGCAGCAGCGCAACGAAGAGCATCAGCACCATGATCACGAAGGCTGCCGCCTGAAGGCCGTTCAGCAGACCGAACAGGTTGTCCAGGATCTTGCGCTGGTCCTCGACCGATTTGACGCCGGGCTTGCCCGCGAAGGCGCTCTGCACCACGTCGTACTTCTCCGGGTCGTTCAGCTTCACCCGCCAGGACTGCGGCATCGCCTCCGCGCCGACGGCGGCGAGCAGCGGGTTGTCCGGGTTGGTGTCCTTCCAGCGCTTGTACGCCTCCGCCGAGCTCTCGAAGGTGGACGACTGCACCAGCGGCATCTTGTCCAGCAGCGTCTTGACGTCCTGGATCTGCTGGTCGGTGGCGGCACCGGCCGAGCACTGCGCGGAGGTCTTCGCGTCGGACTTTGTGCAGAAGTAGATGCTCACCTCGACCTTGTCGTACCAGTAACCCTTCATCGAGTTGACCTGGTCCCTGACCAGGAGGCTGGCACCGGCGAGGGCGAGCGAGAGCGCGACACTGACGACGACGGCGATGGTCATCGTCAGGTTGCGGCGAAGACCGACACCGATCTCCGACAGGACGAACTGGGCGCGCATGCTTTTCTCACTCCAGGGTCAATGCGGGTGGGGCGACTTGGCGGGCGGGGCGTCTCAGTGCTGGTAGCCGTAGACGCCGCGGGCCTGGTCGCGGACCAGCAGCCCCTTGTCGAGCTCGATCACCCGCTTGCGCATCTGGTCGACGATGGCCTGGTCGTGAGTGGCCATCAGAACCGTGGTGCCGGTGCGGTTGATCCGGTCGAGCAGCTTCATGATGCCGACGGAGTTCTGCGGGTCGAGGTTACCGGTGGGCTCGTCCGCGATCAGCAGCATCGGACGGTTGACGAAGGCCCGGGCGATCGCCACGCGCTGCTGCTCACCACCGGAGAGCTCACCGGGCATCCGGTCCTCCTTGCCGCCGAGGCCGACCAGGTCGAGCACCTCGGGCACCACCTTGTTGATGGCGCTCTTGGGCTTGCCGATCACCTCGAGGGCGAAGGCCACGTTCTGCGCCACCGTCTTGTTGGGCAGCAGGCGGAAGTCCTGGAAGACGGTGCCCAGCTGGCGCCGCATGTGCGGCACCTTCCAGTTGGACAGCTTGCCGAGGTCCTTGCCCAGCACGTGCACCGCACCGGTGCTCGGACGCTCCTCACGCAGGCACAGTCTCAGGAAGGTGGACTTGCCCGAACCCGAGGAGCCGACCAGGAAGACGAACTCGCCCTTCTCGATCTCTAGCGAGACGTCCGACAGGGCGGGACGGTTCTGCTTGGGATAGGTCTTGGAGACGTTGTCGAATCTGATCACGGCTGCATCACGGAGGCCATCCTAGGTGGAATGGCGACCGACTCGGCCAAACCTCCGTGACCCGATCGTTAAACTCAAGGCCGGAAGGTGCGGCTCGCGGCGCCGTTCCTCGGTCGGCAGGAAGGGCCGTCTGCCCCTCCTCCAGGCTGGGACCCTACGCGACACGGATGACGGCTTGCAGTCGCCGCCCGGGAGCCAAAAGAAGAATGTCCGTATTTGCCCTGAAAAAAGCGAGCGATTTCACAGCCCACGGGCCGTACTGTCCAGAACCTGGCACAGTGGAGGGAAGCGGAACCAAAGCCGCGTCCGGTGCGTTGGCTTAGCAGCAAGGAGGAGATCGCATGACCTGCGACCATCTGGTGTGCGCCAACTGCAACGGCCGCGTGAGCGAGGGCCGCTGCCGGGTGTGTCGCGCCAACCGCGCCCGGCTCCAGCAGGAGCAGGGCCCCTTCGCCGCGCTGACCCCCGCCACCCTGATCGCCCTGCTGGTAGGGCTGCTGGCGGTGGCACTGATCGCCAAGCAGGCGCTGGCCTAGACACCGGCCACTCAGGCAGACGAGAAGGGCCCCCGGTCTCCCGGGGGCCCTTCTCGTCTGCCTTCAGCTCCGGCTCTCGCTTCAGCCCTGGCTCTCGGCGATCTCGCTCTGCTTGCGCCAGCGGATACCGGCCTCGATGAAGCCGTCGATGTCGCCGTCCAGCACGGCCTGCGGGTTGCCGACCTCGTACTCGGTGCGCAGGTCCTTGACCATCTGGTACGGGTGCAGAACGTACGACCGCATCTGGTTGCCCCAGGAGCTGCCGCCGTCCTTGAGCGCGTCCATCGCCGCCCGCTCCTCCAGACGGCGCCGCTCCAGCAGCTTGGCCTGGAGCACGTTCATCGCCGAGGCCTTGTTCTGGATCTGCGAGCGCTCGTTCTGGCAGGAGACCACGACGCCGGTCGGCAGGTGGGTGATCCGGACCGCGGAGTCGGTGGTGTTGACGCCCTGGCCACCGGGGCCGGAGGCGCGGTAGACGTCGATCCGCAGGTCTCCCTCGTCGATGTCGACGTGGTCGCTCTGCTCCACGACCGGGAGCACCTCGACACCCGCGAAGGACGTCTGGCGGCGGCCCTGGTTGTCGAAGGGCGAGATACGCACCAGGCGGTGGGTGCCCTGCTCGACCGAGAGGGTGCCGTAGGCGTACGGGGACTTCACGCTGAAGGTCGCGGACTTGATGCCGGCCTCCTCCGCGTACGAGGTGTCGTAGACCTCGGTCGGGTACCCGTGCCGCTCGGCCCAGCGCAGGTACATGCGCATCAGCTGCTCGGCGAAGTCGGCGGCGTCCACGCCACCGGCCTCGGCACGGATGTTGACCAGGGCCTCGCGGGCGTCGTACTCACCGGAGAGGAGAGTACGGACCTCCAGCTCCTCGACGGCCTTCTTGACCGACTGAAGCTCGTTCTCGGCCTCGGCGCGGGTGTCCGCGTCGTCCTCGGACTCGGCCAGCTCGAACAGGACGGACAGGTCGTCGACGCGCCCGCGCAGGGTCTGCACCTTGCGCAGCTCCCCCTGCAGGAAGGAGAGCCGGCTGGTCACCTGCTGCGCGTTGGCGAGGTCGTCCCACAGGTTGGGGGCGGCTGCCTCCTCCTCCAGGCGTTCGATGTCGGCCCGGATCTTGTCCAGGTCGAGGACGGCCTCGATCGACCCCATGGTCGTTTCGAGGGACTTGAGCTCTTCGGAAGGATCGACGGCTGCCACGTATCCAAGACTAATGGTTCCGCGAGGGAGCTCGGCTACAACCCGGGGATCACCGGCGCATGCAAGGGACTCAAGGCCGCCTGGATGCTCCGTACCTGGGCCGCCGCGCCCACGCGACCGCCCTCCCTGGCACCGCCGCGCCCGCCCCCGCCCCTGCCGTCGCCGGAGGCGAAGGCCGCGTACGCGGCCGCCGCGCCCGCCAGCAGCAGCACGAGAGCGATCAGCACCGCGATCGTCCGGCGCCGCCGGACCAGCGCCCGGCGGCCCTTGCGGTGCACGTGGGGGGCGACACTGCGCTGGGCGTGCGACTCGGCCGCGTACGAGGCCAGCTCGTTCGGGGAGGGGCGGCGCAGGCTGGTGTGGGTGTCCCGGGTGGAGTCCGGGGAGGGGCTTGGCACCAGCGGTACCGCAGGGCCTCGGCGGCGCCGATGGGTGCCGGGGCCCGAGTCGGCCTCGGCATAGACCGCCTCGCCGGGCGTGAGCGCCTCCTCGGCGGGCGGCTGGCCCTGCGCGGGGAGGGCCAGCGGCGGCAGCTCGCCGAGCAGCGGGAGCTGCTCGCGCAGGCGTTCGGCGAGCTCGGCGGCGCGCAGCCGGGAGGCGGGGGCCTTGGCGAGGCACTCGGCGATGATCCGCCAGAGGCCGTCCGGCAGGCCGGGTACGGGCGGCACGGACTCGGTCACATGGCGGCGCAGAACGGCTCCGGTGTGTCCGCCGCCGAAGGGGGTGAAGCCCGCGAGCACCTCGTACAGCACGGTCGCCAGGGCGTAGATGTCGACGGCGGCCCTGGGCTCCAGGCCCTCGATGATCTCCGGGGCGAGGTAGTCGGGGGTGCCGATGATCCGGGTGGCGCGGGTGCGGCGGGGGGCGTCGACCAGTCGGGCGATGCCGAAGTCGGTGAGCTTGGCGCGCGGGGCGCCGCCGGGTCCCGGCGGGGCGGCGAGGTCGAGCAGGACGTTCTCCGGCTTGACGTCGCGGTGGACGATCCCGGCCGCGTGGGCGGCCGCCAGGCCGTCCGCCACGTCGGCGATCACCGAGACGGCGTGCTGGGGGGTGAGGACGCCGTCGCGCTCCAGCCGGGTGCGCAGGTCGGTGCCCTGCACCAGGTCCATCACCAGGGCGAGATCGCTGCCGTCGACCACCATGTCGTGCACGCCGACCACCCGGGGGTGGTCCAGGCTGGTGAGGGCGGTCCGCTCCTGGACGAAGCGGCCGACGAGTACCTGGTCGGATGCCAGGTCCTCGCGCAGCAGCTTGACTGCCACCGGCCCGTCAGGCCCCTCGCCGAGCCACACGGTCCCCGCGGAACCCCGGCCGATCACCTGGTGGACGGTGTACCGGCTGCCGATCTTGCGTGCCAATGCTGCTCCGTGGGCTCGATAGGTCGGTGCTCGGCGACCAACCTACGCGCCTCGGAGCCCTCCGAGAGACGCCGGGAGGGCTCCGAGGGACGCCAATTGACGAGAAATATCGTGAATTGTCGACAAAGCGCCAAAGTCGCGAACTGCCGGGGCGTCAGCTAGCCGGTGTACCTGCCGACCCAGTCGCTCACGCTGGTGTACCAGTGGTGCACGTTGTCCCAGTAGTGCGGCAGCGGTGTGAAGTTCCACAGCGCCACGGCCGCCACCGCGAGGATCAGCAGCACCATCAGACAGCCCTTGAGGCAGCCGAGCCCGGGGATGTACATCCGGTTCGGGCTGCGGCGGCGCGGCTCACGCGCGGGCGGCGCCTCGCGGCGGGGCTCGCGCTCCCGGGGCTCGCGCGGCTGCGGGGCCGGCGGCTCGGCCCTGCGCGGCGACTCGGGCTCGGCCCGACGGGCCGGCTGCGGCGCGGGGGCGGGCCGAGCGGGCGGCGGGTACGCCTGCGGATAGCCCTGCCCGGACCTCGGCGGCTGCTGGTACGGCTGCGGCGGCTGGTAGCCCTGCGGCTCCTGGTACTGCTGTCGGCCACCGTACGGCTGCGGCTCCTGGCCGCCCTGGTTGGCACGGTAGGGCGGCGGGGCGACCGGCGGCCGCTGGGCGTAGCCGGGGTTCGGCTGCCGCTCCTGCGGCGGCCGGCCGTACGGCTGGGCAGGCGGCTGCTGGCCGGGCCGGGGGGCCTGGTACGGGCGCGGGGCGACCTGCGGGGCGGCCAGCTCCTCGGCGCCGAGGTAGCCGATCTCGGTCTGCTGGTTGCGGTCGCGGGCGGCCCGCAGCTGGGTCTGCCACGGGTGCGGCGTCTCGGCCTGCGGCGGCCCTGCGGGAGCCGGGGGCATCGGCGGCATCACCCGGGTCCGGTCCGGCGCGCCCGCCGGGGTGCCCATCAGCTGCGTACGGTCCTCGGCACCGGCCGGGCCGCCGCCCATCAGCTGGGTGCGCTCCTCGGCGCCGAACACCTGGGTGGCGGCCGCCGGGCTGTAGCCGCCCGCGCCCGAGGGCAGCACCTGGGTCGGGTCCGCCTCGCCGAAGGGGGCTGCGGCTTCGAGCCCGGCGGTCAGCAGCGGGTCGGGCAGCAGCAGGGCGCCGACCTCGATCGCCGCATCCACCGCCGCCGGGGAGGAGTGCACGCCGATCCCGGCGGCGACCACCCGCAGGGCGTGCGCCAGCGAGACGGCGCTCGGGCGCTCGGCGGGGTTCTTGCGCAGGCAGCGCTCGATCACCGTCCAGACCGGCTCGGGCATGGTGCGCGGGCGCTGCGGCTCCTCGCGCAGGTGGGCCTGGAGGATCGCCACCGGGCTGTCGCCCTGGAACGGCGGG
This sequence comes from Kitasatospora sp. GP82, assembly GCF_029892105.1. Taxonomy (GTDB): domain Bacteria; phylum Actinomycetota; class Actinomycetes; order Streptomycetales; family Streptomycetaceae; genus Kitasatospora. The sequence continues at coordinate 180,302 of NZ_JARZAJ010000015.1, forward strand.
CGCCCGGTGACCAGCTCGTACAGCATGATCCCGGCGCCGTAGACGTCCACGGCCGCGGTCTGCGGGCGGCCGTCGGCGGACTCGGGGGCGACGTACGCCGGGGTGCCGACGAACTCGTGGGTGCGGGTGGTGCCCGGGGAGTCGGCGAGGCGGGCGATGCCGAAGTCGGTGAGCATCGGATGCATCTGCTCGGCACCGTCCACGGTGACGGTGGCGAGCAGCACATTGGCCGGCTTGAGGTCGCGGTGGACGATGCCGTCGGTGTGGCTGGCGGCCAGCGCATCGGCGATCTGGGCCATCAGCAGCGCGCCCGCGACCGGGCTGAAGGGGCCGTTGGTGCGCAGGTAGCGGTAGAGGTCCGGGCCCTCGACCAGGTCCATCACCAGGGCGAGCAGCTCTCCCTCGACCACCAGGTCGCGGACCCGGACGACGTTCGGGTGGGTGAGCCGCAGCAGGACGGAGCGCTCGCGCAGGAAGCGCATCACCACATCCGGGTCGGCGGCCAGCTCCTCGCGCAGTATCTTGATCGCGACCGGCCGCCCCGGCTCGATCCCGGGTACGGCGGCGTCCTCCCGCACCAGGGCGCGCCACACGGTGCCGGTGGCTCCGCGCCCGAGGGTCTCCTCAAGCAGATACTTGCTGCCGACTGGCCGCACCTGTGACTCTCCCTAGCTTGCCCTCCATCGGGCAGGAGGGGCCCATTCGCGACCGGGCTGCCGGGCCCGTGTTTTCGGCAACTCTAACGGTGAGCGCACGGCTTTGAGAGGCAGTGGCCGAGCCGTGCCGCCGAGAGCGCACAGGGAGCCTCGGGGGTCTCCCCTAGGGGTCGGGGAGGGGGACAGGTTGACCTGACTGCCCGTCGGCTCCACCATGGCGATCATCGCAAGATCGTCAAATCCGGTACCGGGCGCGCACTGTCGGTCCCGGGTGGCAGGATGGCATGCGCCACACGTGTGACGGCAAGCGAGGGCACGGCGTCGGCACGACGAGCAGAAGGGACCGGGCGAGATGCAGATCCGGCTGACCGTCCTCCGACCGCGCAGCGGCTCGGCCGCCGCCTCCTCGGTCACCGCCGGATGGGCCACCGACGTGCTGGTCACGGCCCCCGTCGGTACGGCACTCGGCACCGTCGCGGGCGCACTCGCCGGTGCGGTGGGCGTGCGCGGGCCGCGCTCCGCCACCCATGTGCACCTGTACGCGGGCACCCAGCGCCTCGACGACCAGGCCCTGCTCGGCCACCCCCCGCTGCTGGACGGCGCCGTCCTCTGCCTCAACGAGCCCGACCCCGACGCCGACGAACCGGCCGACGGCACCGCGCCCGAACTGCGCGTCGTCGGTGGTCCCGATGCGGGCGGCGTGCACCGGCTGCACGGCCAGGAGATCCAGGTCGGCCGCTCCAGCCAGGCCGACGTACCGCTGGACGACCCCGACGTCTCCCGGCTCCACCTCGCCCTGCACCTCGGCCCCGACGGCCGGGTGACGGTCCGTGACCTGGGCTCCACCAACGGCACCACCGTGGACGGCCGGTTCCTCCGCGGCGCCGCCGCCGACCTGCCCGACGGCGGGCTGATCCGCCTCGGCGAATCCACCCTCCAGGTCGCCAGGAGCGACGCGGCCCGGGCCACTGCGGGCCCGCACGCAGATCTGGGGGAGATTTCAGGGGCGCCCCGGCAGGCCGTACCCGACGGGCAGGGCCGCCTCCAGCTCGCCCCCGCACCACCCGCCAAGGCCCTTTCCGCCGAGCCGCCCGCGCCCGCCGCCACCGAAGCGCCCTCCCCCGGCGGCCGCGCCCGAGCCCTGCTCTCCCGTACGCTCGGCCGCTCCGCCACCGCCGCCGACAGCCAGCCCAGCGCCGCCCGGCAGCACGCCGCCGCCCGGCTGCGGCAGACCGCCGCCCAGCGCGAGCGCTGGCCCGACCCGGCCGGTCTGCTGCTCACCGCACTCGGCACCGGGCCCCGGCTCTGGGAGCGCGGCCCCGCCCACCCCGACGCGCTCACCCTCCGGCTCGGCACCGCCGACAGCCCCGGCGGCCCCGGCACCGCGCCCGGCACCGTGCTGCCCGCCGTCCCCGTCACCGTCGACCTGCGAAGCTCCGGCAGCCTCGGCCTGGCCGGGCCGCGCGCCCGGCTCACCGGGCTGGCGCGCGCCGCCGTCGCCCAGCTCGCCGCCCTGCACCCGCCGAGCAGCCTGAACCTGGTGCTGCTCAGTGCCGACGAAACCCGCACCGCCGACTGGTCCTGGGCCCTGTGGCTGCCGCATCTGCGGCCCGCCCACGGGCAGGACTGCCGGCTGCTGGTCGGCTTCGGCCCCGAGCAGGCCGAAGCCCGCCTCGCCGAACTCACCGCCCTCTCCGCCCTGGATGCCGCCGCGGCCCCACCCGCCACCGTCCTGGTGCTGGACGGCGCCCCGGGCAGCCCCGCCGCCCGCAGCGCCCTGGAGCTGCTGCTCGCCCGGGGCCCGGCCGGGCGGGTGTTCCCGGTCTGCCTCGCCGAGCGCCCCGAGGAGCTGCCGCCGGGGCTCGGCGCCACCGCCGTCATCACCGGCGAGGTCGCCACCCAGCTCACCCTCGCCCGGCCGGTGCCCGCAGGTGCCTTCGCCGGAGCAGCCGGGCGGGAGGTGATCGAGGAGGTGTCCCTGGACGCCGTCTCCGCCGCCTGGGCCGAGCGGCTCGCCCGCGTCCTCGCCCCGCTCACCGAGTCCTCCCCCGCCAGCCGGGGCCCGCTGCCGGACGCGCTGCGCCTGCTCGACCTGCTGCGGCTGGACACCGTCACCCCCGCCAAGCTCTCCGCCCGCTGGGCCGACCTGCCCGCCAGCCCAGGCACCGCCACCGCCCTGCTCGGCACCAGCCGCGACGACCACTGCACCATTGATCTCACCGACCCCGACCTGGTCGGCCCCCAGCCCTTCGGTTCCGGCGAGGCCACGGGCCCGCACCTGCTGATCGGCGGCGCCAAGGGCGCGGGCAAGACCGAGCTGCTGCGTACGCTGCTCGCCTCGCTCGCCGTCTCCGAACGGCCGGAGCGGCTGCGCATCACCGTCATCGAGGCCCGGGGCCCTGTCGGCCCCGACGACTCGTCCGGCCTGCGCAGCTGTACCGACCTGCCGCATGTGACGGAACATCTGGACGCCGCCGCCGAACCCCGGCAGGCCCTGCTCACCGCCGAATCCCTGCTGGACGAACTCGCCCACCGCGAGTCCGTCCTCGGCGGACTCGACTTCACCTCCTGGCACACCACCCGCGCCCTCGGCGGTACACCCGGCGTCTCCCTGGTGACGGCGGGCGGCCCGATCGGCCCGGTCACCACCGCCGCCGCCCTGGCCACCGCACCCCGGGCGGGGGCCGACAGCCAGCCCGCCGCACCCGCCCGGCTGATCGTGGCGGTGGACGACTACGAGGCGCTGCTGGCCCCCACCTCCCCGGCCGGCCGGCCGCTGGCGCGTGCCCTCGCGGCCGTCGCGCAGCGCGGCGGGCGCCTCGGGGTGCACCTGGTGGTCACCACCGGCGCGCCCGAGGAGACAGCGGGTACGGAGGTGGACGAGGCCGCCTCCCTGCGGATCGCCCTGCGCACGGCCGAGCCCGCCGACTCCGACCTGCTGATCCACCTCGGCGACGCCGCCGCCCTTACCGAGGACACCCCCGGACGGGGCTACCTCCGCCGCCCCGACGGCGGAGTGACGGCCTTCCAGACCGCCAGGGTCAGCGGCCGCATCCCGCGCACCGCCACCCTGCGCCCGACCGTCGTCGCCATCGACCCCGCACAGCTCGGCGCCCCGCCGACCCGCCGCCCGGTCCGCGAACTGGGCAACGGCCCGACCGATCTGGCCCTCCTCGCCAGCGCCCTCCAAAGAGCCGCCACCCAGCCCTGAGCCGGCCCCGGGGAAAGGCAGCCGCGCTGGGGCCACGGAGAGGGCTTTCTCGGGGGCGCGAGGAGGCTTTCTTCAGAGTCCCGCGCCCCTGAAGAGCTCCCCCTTGCCCCTGAAAGGCCCCCACGCAAACGCCGCGAGGGCGGCACCGGAAGGAACCGGTGCCGCCCTCAGCGTGCTGTCATGCTCAGCGCATCGAGCCCGTGCGCAGCAGCGTACGGATCACCCGCATCGCGACGGAGAGGCTGGACAGCTCGTAGTTGTCCGAACTCCTTATGTCGTCCAGGGTGGTGCGCGCCCGGCCCAGCAGGGTGCTGTTGATCTCGGCCCAGGCCTCGTACCGCTCCTCGGGGGTGGCACCCTCGGGGCCGCAGGCCAGGATGTCGGCGGTCAGCGCCGAGTGGGCCGCGAACAGGTCCTCGCGGATGGCCGCGCGGGCCATCGAGGACCAGCGGTCGGTGCGGGGCAGGTCGATGATCCGGTCCAGCAGGTGGGTGATCTGCAGGCGGTCGGCGAGGTCGTAGTAGAGCTCGGCGACCTCGGCGACCTGGGCGCCGGAGCGGTCCGCGACCTCGACCATGTCGAGGGCCGGGAAGGTCGAGGAGAGGCCCGCGATCCTGGTGGCCAGGCTCTCGCGGACACCGGCCTCGGCCAGCTCCTGGTAGACCGACTCGAACCACACCAGGTCCTCGCCGCGCAGCGGCTTGGGCAGGCTGCCCCAGACCTGGTCGACACCGTCGCGGAAGAACTCGATGGTGCCCGCGATGTCGAGCGGCTGGCGCCGGTTGTTGAGCATCCAGCGGGTGGCGCGCTCGACCAGGCGGCGCGAGTGCAGCCGCATCTTGGTCTGGATCCGGGCCGGCACCCGGTTGTCCAGGGCCTCGACCTCGTCCCAGATGTCCTCCAGGCTGAAGACGGCGCGCGCCGCGGTGTGCGAGCGGGCGATCTCCGCCATGGTCGCCCCGGTCTCCTCGCGGAGGCGGAAGGCGAAGGTGCAGCCACCGCGGTTGATCGTGTCGTTGACGATCAGGGTGGTGATGATCTCCCGGCGCAGCGGGTGCTTGTCGATCGCATCGGCGAAGCGGGTACGCAGTGCGGTCGGGAAGTACTCGTGCAGCGTGCTGCGGAAGTACGGGTCGTCGGGCAGGTCGGTGGCGAGCAGCTCCTCGGCCAGCACGATCTTGGTGTACGCGAGCAGCACGGACAGCTCGGGCTGGGAGAGCCCTCGCCCGGACTGCTGGCGCTCGCGGATCTGGCGCTCGGAGGGCAGGAACTCCAGGGCCCGGTCGAGCTGGCCGTCCGCCTCGTAGCGGTTGATCATGCGCGAGTGCACGTTGACCAGGCTGTGCGCCTGCTTGACGGCGTTGGCGAGGACCACGTTCTGCGCGTAGTTGTTGCGCAGGACGAGCCGGCCGACCTCGTCGGTCATCTCGGCGAGCAGCGCGTTGCGCTGCTTGATGGTCATGTCGCCGTCGGCGACCACCTGGTTGAGCAGGATCTTGATGTTCACCTCGTGGTCCGAGGTGTCCACACCGGCCGAGTTGTCGATGAAGTCGGTGTTGATCCAGCCGCCGGTGCCCTCCGGGCCGCCGACCGCCGCGTACTCGACCCGGCCGAGCTGGGTGCAGCCGAGGTTGCCGCCCTCGCCGACGACGCGGGCGCGGACCTGGGCGCCGTTGACGCGGATGGAGTCGTTCGCCTTGTCGCCGACCTCGGCGTTGGTCTCGCTGGTGGCCTTGATGTAGGTGCCGATGCCGCCGTTCCAGAACAGGTCGACGGGCGCCTGCAGGATGGCCTTCATCAGCTCGGCCGGGGTGAGCCGGCTCTCCGCGATGCCGAGGGCCGCGCGGACCTGCGGGGTCAGCTGGATCGACTTCGCCGACCGGGGGTGCACCCCGCCACCGGCGGAGATCAGGGACTTGTCGTAGTCGTCCCAGGAGCTGCGCGGCAGGTCGAAGAGCCGGCGGCGCTCCGCGTAGGAGGTGGCGGCGTCCGGGTTCGGGTCGAGGAAGATGTGCCGGTGGTCGAAGGCGGCGAACAGGCGGATGTGCTCGCTGAGCAGCATGCCGTTGCCGAAGACGTCACCGGACATGTCGCCGATGCCGACCACGGTGAACTCCTGCGACTGGGTGTCCACGCCCAGCTCGCGGAAGTTGCGCTTGACGGACTCCCAGGCGCCGCGCGCCGTGATGCCCATGCCCTTGTGGTCGTACCCGGCGGAGCCGCCGGAGGCGAAGGCGTCGCCGAGCCAGAAGCCGTACGACTCGGCCACACCGTTGGCGATGTCCGAGAAGGTCGCGGTGCCCTTGTCGGCGGCGACGACCAGGTAGGTGTCGTCCTCGTCGTGGCGGACCACGTCGCGCGGGTGGACGACCTGGCCGCCCTTGAGGTTGTCGGTGATGTCCAGCAGCGCCGAGATGAAGGTCTTGTACGAGGCGATGCCCTCGGCCATCCAGGCGTCGCGGTCCACCGACGGGTCCGGCAGCTGCTTGGCGACGAAGCCGCCCTTGGCGCCGACCGGGACGATCACGGTGTTCTTGACCATCTGGGCCTTGACCAAGCCGAGGATCTCGGTGCGGAAGTCCTCGCGCCGGTCGGACCAGCGCAGACCGCCGCGGGCGACCTTGCCGAAGCGCAGGTGCACGCCCTCGACCCGGGGCGAGTAGACCCAGATCTCGAAGGCCGGGCGCGGGGCCGGCAGGTCTGGGATGGCCTGCGGGTCGAACTTCATCGAGACGTACGAGGGCCAGTTGCCCTCGCTGTCGTGCTGGAAGAAGTTGGTCCGCAGGGTGGCCTTGATCAGGTTGAGGAAGGAGCGCAGGATGCGGTCCTCGTCCAGCGAGACGACCTCGTCCAGGGCACCGGCCAGCTCCTCCAGGATGCCCTCGGTCAGCTCCGCGGCGCCCTGCTGGTGGCCGGGGCTGAGGCGGGCCTCGAAGAGGTTCACCAGCAGCCGGGTGGTGTGGGTGTTGTTGCGGAGCGCGTCCTCCATGTAGTCCTGGGAGAAGGTGCTCCCGGCCTGGCGGAGGTACTTGGCGTAGGCGCGCAGCACCATGGCCTGGCGCCAGGTCAGCCCGGCGGTCATGACCAGCTCGTTGAAGCGGTCGTTCTCGGCCTTGCCGGTCCAGGTGGCCGCGAAGGTCTCCTGGAAGCGCTCGCGGGCCTCGTCGGTGAGGCCGGTGACCTCGCGCAGCCGCAGGCCGAAGTCGACCACCCAGGCGGTGGAGCCGTCGGCGCGGGTGAGCGCGTAGGGGTGCTCGTCGAGCACCTCGACGCCCAGGCGCGAGAGCACGGGCAGGACCTCGGTGAGCGAGATCGGGCCGCCGACCCGGTAGATCTTGAAGCGGCGCTCGTCGTCGCCCGCGCCGACCGGCTGGTACAGGTTGAGGCGGAAGTCGCCCTCCCCGCTCAGCGACTCGATCTGCTTGAGGTCGGAGACCGCGGTGCGCGCGGTGAAGTCGGCGCGGTAGCCGTCGGGGAAGGCATTGGCGTACTTGCGGCCCAGCTCGGAGGCCTTCTCCTCGCCCAGCTCAAGGTGCAGCTGGTCGTGGAAGCCGTCCATCCAGAACCGGGCGGCCTCGGCCAGCTTGGCCTCGATCCGCTCGACGTCGGCGTCGGAGAGCTGCGGCAGCTCGCTGCCCTTGGCCACCCGGACCACCAGGTGGAGACGGGTGAGCACGGACTCGGTCGAGTAGATCGTGTAGTCGATCGCGTCGCCGTTGAGCTCATCCTTGAGGATCGCGGTGAGCCGCTCGCGGACCCGGGTGTTGTAGCGGTCGCGCGGCAGGTAGATCAGCGCGGAGAAGTAGCGCCCGTACTCGTCCTGGCGCAGGAACAGCCGCAGCCGGCGGCGCTCCTGCAGGTAGAGCACGCTGGTGGCGATGGAGAGCAGCCCGGCGGCCGGGGTCTGGAAGATCTCGTCCCGGGGGAAGGTCTCCAGGATCTGCAGCAGGTCGCGGCCGTCGTGGCTCTCGCTGCTGAAGCCGGAGTCGGCCAGCACCTCCTGCACCTTGCGGCGGACCACCGGGATCCGGGTGACCGACTCGGTGTACGCGGCGGAGGAGAACAGGCCGAGGAAGCGGCGCTCACCGATCACCTCGCCGTTGGCGTCGAACTTCTTGACGCCGACGTAGTCCAGGTACGCCGGGCGGTGCACGGTCGCACGGCTGTTGGCCTTGGTCAGCACGAGGAGCTTCTTCTCGTGCGCCTTGGCGCGGACGGGGGCGCTCAGGCGGCCGAAGGCCTCGCTGACCGGGTGGTGGTCGGTGTCGTGGCTGAGCGGGTCGGAGCGCAGCACGCCCAGGCCGGTGCCGGGGACGGCCCGCAGCACCTCCTCGCCCTGGTGCTCGGCCAGGTCGTACTCGCGGTAGCCGAGGAAGGTGAAGTGGTCGTCGGCCAGCCAGCGCATCAGCTCCCAGGCCTCGCCGACCTCCTGCTCGGGCAGGTGGGCCGGGGGCTGCTCGGCAAGCTCGTCGGCGAGGCGCAGCGCGGAGTCACGCATCTTCGACCAGTCCTCGACGACCTCGCGGACGTCACCGAGGATGCGGCGCAGGTTGGACTCGATCGAGCGGAGGTCCTCGCGGTCCGTCTCACGGTCGATCTCGATGTGCATCCACGACTCGACCACGGCGTCGGCCGGCCACTCGGCCCCGGCGGCCTTGCTGCGCGAGCAGGCGTCGATGTCGAGGATCTCCAGCAGCTTGCCGGTGATGTCACGGCGGACGGCCAGCTGGGGGTGGATGACCACATGGATGCCGCGGTCCTCGCGGGTCAGCTCGTTGGTGACCGAGTCGACCAGGAAGGGCATGTCGTCGGTGACCACCTCGACCACGGTGTGGCCGCAGGACCACCCGTTCTCTTCGACGGTCGGGGTGTACACCCGGACCTCGGCGGTGCCCTGGGGCCGCTTGAGCCCGAGTCGGTAGTGGGAGGCGGCCGCACCGTAGACGTCGACCGGATCCCGGTCGATCAGGTCCTCGGGCGCGGTGTGGAGGTAGTAGTGGTGCAGGTATGCGGTCAGAGCACCGTTGCTCAGACCCTCCCCTGGCGCCGCTCCCCCCACCTGGCTGTTCTCAGCGGCTGCTGCTGCCTTCGTGAGCAGTTCGGCCTTGGCTGCGTCCAGCTTGGTCTGCATGGCTGTCTGGCTCCTGTCGCGCGCCGTTGCGTGACTCGGTGGTGTCGGGTGTGCACCGCCGGGTCTGTCTGCAATCTTCCCTCATGATCCAGATTCCGCCCTAATGCGCGGAACGAAAGATGCTCATGCCACGCATGAGATGCCTCTCGTCTGGGTACATGAGGTCATTTGGCCTGTGATGCCAAACCCGACGACGCCAGCCAGCCTAGCCGCCGGAAACGAAGGTGTCAGGGGACATGGAGGCACAAACTCAGAGGAAGATCGATCCGTCCTGGACATCTTGTCCAATGTGCCCCGTCCACGTGTCAGGCTCTGTCAGGTTCCGACCGCGCCCGGTGCCGGGAAACGCTCAGCCCATGTGCGGGTAGCGGTGGTCGGTCGGCGGTACGAAGGTCTCCTTGATCGAGCGCGCCGAGGTCCAGCGCAGCAGGTTCTGCGCCGCACCCGCCTTGTCGTTCGTCCCGGAGGCGCGCCCGCCGCCGAAGGGCTGCTGCCCGACCACCGCGCCGGTCGGCTTGTCGTTGATGTAGAAGTTTCCCGCGGCGAACCGCAGCCGCTCCACCGCCCGGGCGATCGCGGGCCGGTCCTGGGCGATCACCGCCCCGGTCAGCCCGTACGGCGCCCCGGTGTCCACCAGCTCCAGCGCCTCCTCCCAGCGGGCGTCCTCGTAGATGTGCACGGCGAGAATCGGACCGAAGTACTCGGTGTGGAAGATCTCGTCGCGCGGGTCCGAGGAGACCAGCACGGTCGGCCGCACGAAGTACCCGATGGCGTCGTCGTACTGGCCGCCGGCCGCCAGTTCCACCGAGGGCACCCGCTGGGCCCGGTCGATCGCCGCCCGGTTCTTCTCGAAGGCCCGCCGGTCGATCAGGGCGCCCATGAAGTTGCTCAGGTCGGTGACATCACCGACCGTCAGCGCGTCCACCTCGGCCAGGAACTCGTCCCTGATCCGCTGCCACAGACCGCGCGGCAGATAGGCCCTGGACAGCGCCGAGCACTTCTGGCCCTGGTACTCGAAGGCGCCCCGGAGCATCGCGGTCCTCAGCACCGCCGGGTCGGCCGAGGGGTGCGCCAGCAGGAAGTCCTTGCCGCCGCTCTCGCCGACGATCCTCGGGTACGTCCGGTACGAGCCGATGTTGGCGCCGATGCTCTGCCAGAGCGACTGGAAGGTCCGGGTGGAGCCGGTGAAGTGCAGCCCGGCGAGGTCGGGGTCGGCCAGCGCCACCGCGGAGAGCTGCTGTCCGTCGCCGGTCACCATGTTGATCACGCCGGGCGGCAGGCCCGCCGCCTCCAGCAGCCGCATCAGGTAGTACGCGGAGAGCGTCTGCGTCGGGGACGGCTTCCAGACCACGGTGTTGCCCATCAGCGCGGGGGCGGTCGGCAGATTGCCCGCGATCGCCGTGAAGTTGAAGGGCGTGATCGCGTAGACGAAGCCCTCCAGCGGGCGGTGGTCCGTCCGGTTCCACACCCCCGGCGAGGAGGCCGGCTGCTCGGCCAGCAGCTGCCGGGCAAAGTGCACATTGAAACGCCAGAAGTCCACCAGCTCGCACGGGGCGTCGATCTCCGCCTGCTGGACCGTCTTCGACTGGCCCAGCATGGTCGCCGCCGCGACCGTCTCCCGCCACGGACCGGCCAGCAGATCGGCTGCCCGCAGAAAGACCGCCGCCCGGTCGTCGAAGGAGAGCGAGCGCCACCCGGGCGCGGCCGCGAGCGCCGCGTCCACCGCCAGCCTGGCGTCCTTGCTGGTCGCGTTCCCCAGGACGCCCAGCCTGGCCGCGTGATGGTGCGGCTGGACCACCTCGATCCGCTCACCGCCGCCGAAGCGCTGTTCGCCGCCGATCGTCATCGGCAGCGGGATCTGCTCGGCGGCCAGCTCGTCCAGCTTCGCCTCCAGCCTGGCCCGCTCGGGGCTGCCCGGGGCGTAGGAGTGCACCGGCTCATTGGCCGGGGCCGGCACCTGGGTCACTGCGTCGATGGGCATGCTGGGCTCCGATCGGTCCGGGTTCGTCCGGGGTCGCTCCAGACTGACCAGCCGGGCCCGACCGGGCCCCGGTGACACGCCGCTAAGCCGCCTGCGCAATCGGGCGACCACGCGGGGCGCGGAGCCTCACGCCGCGAGGTCCGCTGCCAGCTCCACCGCCGCGGCGAGAGTGTCCACCACCGGCACGCCGACCTTCTCCAGCCTGGACCGGCTGTTCGAACCACCCGTGTACAGCACGGCATGGGCGCCCGACTCCAGCGCGGCCAGCGCGTCGTCCGCCGCGTCCCCGATCAGCACGGTGCGCCGCGGCTCGACCTGCGGGGCGAGCACGGCCAGGTGCCGGGCCAGGAAACCGGCCTTCCGCCCACCGGCGTCCCCGACCCGCCCGTCCACCCGGACGAAGTGCTGGGTGATCCCGAAGGCGTCCACCACCGGCAGCAGCTGCTCGTGCTCGTACATCGACAGCAGGGACTGGGTGTTGCCCGCCGACTGCCACTCGCGCAGCAGACCGTGCGCGCCCTCGGTGAGGCCGCAGCGGCCGCGCAGCTCGGTGTACCGGTCGTGGAAGGCCCCGTCCAGCTGCTCCCACTCCGCGCTGCTCGGGCTGCGGCCGAGCAGGCGCTCGTAGAAGCGCGGGATCGGGATCTCGTACGACTCCCGGTACTGCTGCAAGGTCATCGGGGCGATGCCCATGGTCGCGAAGGCGGCGTTGCTCGCTTCGAGCACCGCCTCCATGTCGTGGAAGAGCGTGCCGTTCCAGTCCCAGACGATGTGAGTGCGCACCCGGGAACGGTAACGGGATCCACCGACAGACCGACAGGGAGGGTCTCAGGCGAGCAGGGTGGGGATCTCCTGGGTCGCGAACCAGAGCAGGTCGTGGTCCTCGGCGCCGTCCACGGTGAACTGGGCGTCCGCATCGCCCTTGTCGGCGGCCTCGATCGCCGCGACGGCGGCCGCGACGTCCTCGACCACCTCGGTGTCCGCGACGTCGGCGTGCACGGCAGCGGCCTTCGCCAGCCGGACCGGCTCCCTCAGGACGATCCGGCCGAGGGAGGACTGGTCCTGGTACTCGTCGCCCGGGAACGGCGCCACCGCCGAGTCGGCCACCTCGACCGCGACCACCACGCGGCGGCGCGGCGCCTCGGGGTCGGCGGCGAGCAGCCGCAGCGAGCCCTGGGCGGCCCGGTTCAGGGCCGCGTACTCCAGCTCCTCCAGGTCGTCGCTGACGTACCACTCGCGCAGCGCGGGCGTGACGGCGTACGCCGCCGACTCGTCGAGAGCTCCGCCCGGGTGCGCCGCCGCCAGGCCGTTCAAGGTGGTGGGCACGTACACGCGCATCGGGGGCACTCCGGTTCTCGGGTTCTTCCAACGACAGAGCCGCTACGGACGGCCGATCACACCTGATCGCACCGCGCACCAAGAATACGGCTCACGCCCCGGTCGTACGCCGGTCCCGCCGGCCGACCACCCACGGGGGCGGGGAACTCGGCGCGGACCGCACGGTGCACCACCCGGCGGCGCCGGCGTCCTGAGCTGCCGATCCGGGCCTACTGGACGGCTGTCAGGGCCACCCTGCTGGTGCGCAGGGCCGTCTCCAGCACCTCGGGGCGACGCGCGGGGTCCATCATGTTCGGGCCCATCACCGCCAGGTCCTCGAGCGTCGGCGCGAGCAGCCGCACCCGGACGCCCGAATCCCGCAAGTGGCGGGCCTCGCGCAGCATCTGCCGGGTCACGGTGCGGCGGTAGCGGCTGACCAGCTGGGCCAGGACACCCTTCGGCCGGTCCCTGGCCCGCCATTCGCGCAGCGCGGCGACCGTGCCCCGCCCTGCGTCCACGTGCCCGGAGTCCGCCCAGGCCGGGCGCAACGCCATCGGCGCCAGCACGTACACCTCGTCCAGGTCGCGGTCGGCCATCAGGTCGGCGTTGGTGGCCGACCAGCAGCCGCCGTCCACGTACGGGCTGCCGGCCACCTCCACCGGCGCGAACCAGCCCGGGATCGCACAGGAGGCCATCACCGCCTGGTCGACCTCGGCCACGGGTGCGTCCGGGTCGCCGAAGACCACCCGGCGGCCGGTGCGGTAGTCCACCGCCGCCACCCGCAGCCCGGACCCGAGCGGCCAGCCGTCCGCACCGACCAGCCCGCGCACCAGGTCGCCGACCGGCGCCACCGAGCCGCGACCGGTCGGCACCACGGCGGAGACCATGGTCAGGAACGGGTACTCGCGCGGGTGCCGGACGGCGTCCCGCAGCAGGCCGGGCGAGCCGATGCCCGGCCGAGGACGCGGCGGCAGGGCACCGCCCACGGCAGTGTCGTAGTCGAACTCCACCCCGGCCAACGGCCCGGTACGGATCGACAGACCGCGCTGATGGTCCCTGAGCTCCTCGGCCCGCACCCCGGCCGCCAGCATGGTGCCCAGGATCGAACCGGCAGAGGTCCCGAGGATCACCTCGGCCCGCCCCGGCTGCCAGCCGGTGCTCTCCTCGATCGCGCAGAGCGCTCCGATGGTCCACGCCGCACCCAGCATGCCGCCACCGCCCAGGACCAGCCCGCGCCGCACCCCGTCCGGCGCGACACCGGCCGGCACGGCGGTCTTCACCACCGCACCGTTCACGGCCTTGCCGTTCACGGTTCTGCTGCTCACGCTTCTGCTGCTCACGCTTCTGCCGTTCACCGGCACCCGATCGCAGCCGCCCCGCTCCGTCTCGGCACCGTCGGCCTCGGGACGGCCGACCCTGGCCCGTTCACTCCCGGCCCGGCCGGTCGCGCCGGCGGCCGCCGGCGAGGACGTACCCGCGGCCCGGAGAGGGCCCGTGTCCGTCCCCGCCGGCCTGGGCGAGGGCTGAGTCACCATTCCGCTGCCGCCTCTCCGGTCTCCGGCTCGTCTTCCCCGATCCTCCTGGCTATCACCCGCTACCCACCGGTACCAGCGTCATCGCACCTGGCCTGTGCCGCGAATGCCACCCAGCGTACGTCCCCCTTCGAGCACCCTCGGCTCCCCGTTCACGTCAACCCGGGATCCGTACAGCCCGCCCCACAGCGCCCGAACCGCAACGGATGTCACCCGGATAGGTGACCGGCCGCGCAGCACCGACCACCGGCCGAGGGATGATTGCCGCCCCGCCCCGGCACGGGTACCAAGGTCCCGACAGGCCCCACCACCGATCCCGCACCCGCCGGAGGTACCGCTCATGGTCGAGCCCGCAGCCGTCGCCCCGCAGCTCGCGACGCTCCGTGCCCCTCGCGTACGGCCCCTGGTGCACACCGGGCATCCGCACTCACGGCGCCCCGTCCTCCACCCGCGCCCCTGCACCGCGCCCGCGCCGACCTCCGCGCCCGCGCACAACTCCCATGCCCATGCCCACAGCGTGAGCGAGCCGCGCCGCCCCCGCCACCCGCGCGCCGCCTGCGCCCCGGCCCACGGCGGTGGCCACAGCGAGCTCGCCGCACGCTTCGCACACCGGCTGGTCGAGGTCCTCACCGGCCGCCGCCCGGCGGGCCAGCTCCAGCGGCACACCACCGTCCCGGGCTACCAGCAGCTCACCGCCCTGGTCAGGAGCGGCCCGCTGCGCCCGCGCGGCCAGGTCGTCGGCCACCGGCTCGGCCGGGTGTACGACTCCGCCCCGGGCCCAGGAGCGCTGGAGGTGTGCGTCCGGGTCGAGTTCGGGCACCGCCACCACATGGTCGCCTTCCGTCTCGAACGGCACCGCCGCACAGAACAGTGGCAGTGCGCCGCGGTCGAGGCCCGCTAGGGCCTGTCCTCGGCCCGGACCTGGTCCTGCCCCGAGAAACGCCGCAGGGCGCCACCCCCGAACGGGAAGTGGCGCCCCGGCTGGCGGAGTCGACCGCGCGTCAGGCCTTGCGGCGGCGCCCCTTGGCCGCCTTCGCGGCCTTGCGGCGCTCGGCCCGGGTCAGGCCGTCACCCTCCCCGTCGAGCTCGCCCGCGACGTCCTCGAAGTCGCCCTCGATCACCGTGTCGTCGCCGTCCACCGTCGGTGCGGTGTAGTGCAGTCGCTGCGGCTTGGGGGCCTCCAGGCCCTTGGCCTTGATCTCGGGCCGCGCGGCGCCGGAGTCCTTCGCGAGCTTCTCCAGCAGCGCGGTGGTCTCCTCGATCGCCTCGTCCGCGACCGGGACCTCCTCGACCTGCTGCTCGACCTGGACCTCCAGGTTGAACAGGTAGCCGACGGACTCCTCCTTGATGCCCTCCATCATCGCGGTGAACATGTCGAAGCCCTCGCGCTGGTACTCGACCAGCGGGTCGCGCTGCGCCATCGCCCGCAGGCCGATGCCCTCCTGCAGGTAGTCCATCTCGTAGAGGTGCTCGCGCCAGCGGCGGTCGAGCACGGAGAGGACGACCCGGCGCTCCAGCTCGCGCATGATCTCGGAGCCGAGCTGGTCCTCGCGAGCGCCGTACTGGGCCTGGATGTCCTCCTGCAGTACGCGGGTGAGGAACTCGGGGGTGAGCCCGGCCGAGCCGCCGGCCTCCTCCTCCAGCGTCTCCAGGTCGAGGGTGATCGGGTAGAGCTGCTTGAGGGCGGCCCAGAGCTTCTCCAGGTCCCAGTCGTCCTCGAAGCCCTCGCCGGTCGCGGCGGTGACGTACGCCTCGACGGTGTCGTCCATGAAGTGGCCGACCTGCTCCTGCAGGTCCTCGCCCTCCAGCACGCGCCGCCGCTCGCCGTAGATGACCTCGCGCTGACGGTTCAGCACCTCGTCGTACTTGAGGACGTTCTTACGGATCTCGAAGTTCTGCTGCTCGACCTGGGTCTGCGCCGAGGCGATGGCCCGGGTCACCATCTTGGACTCGATCGGCACGTCCTCCGGGACGTTGGCCATCGAGAGCACGCGCTCGACCATGCCCGCCTTGAAGAGGCGCATCAGGTCGTCGCCGAGCGAGAGGTAGAAACGGGACTCGCCCGGGTCGCCCTGACGGCCGGAGCGGCCGCGCAGCTGGTTGTCGATACGGCGGGACTCGTGCCGCTCGGTGCCCAGCACATAGAGGCCACCGAGCTCCTGGACCTCGATCTGCTCGGCCTTGACGGCCGCCTTGGCCTTCTCCAGCGCGCCCGGGAAGGCGGCGTCGTACTCCTCCGGGGTGTCCGGAGTGATGCCGCGCTGGGCCAGCTCGGCCGCCGCGAGGTGCTCGGCGTTGCCGCCGAGCATGATGTCGGTGCCACGGCCGGCCATGTTGGTGGCGACGGTGACGGCGCCCTTGCGGCCGGCCTGCGCGATGATCAGGGCCTCGCGCTCGTGGTGCTTGGCGTTCAGCACCTCGTGCGGGACGCCGCGCTTGCGCAGCTCCTGGGAGAGGTACTCGGACTTCTCGACCGACACGGTGCCGACCAGCACCGGCTGGCCCTTCTCGTGCTTCTCGGCGATGTCCTCGACGACGGCCGCGAACTTGGCCGGCTCCGACTTGTAGATCAGGTCGGGCTGGTCGATGCGCTGCGGGTTCTTGTTGGTCGGGATCGGGACGACGCCGAGCTTGTAGATCTGGTGGAACTCGGCCGCCTCGGTGGTGGCGGTACCGGTCATGCCGGACAGCTTGTCGTACAGGCGGAAGAAGTTCTGCAGGGTGATGGTGGCCAGCGTCTGGTTCTCGTTCTGGACCTCCACCCCTTCCTTCGCCTCGATCGCCTGGTGCATGCCCTCGTTGTAGCGGCGGCCGGCCAGGATACGGCCGGTGTGCTCGTCGACGATCATGACTTCGCCGTTCATGACGACGTAGTCCTTGTCGCGCTTGTAGAGCTCCTTGGCCTTGATGGCGTTGTTCAGGAAGCCGACCAGCGGGGTGTTCACCGACTCGTAGAGGTTGTCGATGCCGAGGTAGTCCTCGACCCGGCTGACGCCCTCCTCCAGCACACCGACGGTGCGCTTCTTCTCGTCCACCTCGTAGTCGCGGTCGATCTTGAGGCGCAGCACCAGCTTGGCGAAGTCGGCGTACCACTTGGTCGCCTGGTCGGCCGGGCCGGAGATGATCAGCGGCGTACGGGCCTCGTCGATGAGGATCGAGTCCACCTCGTCGACGACCGCGAAGTTGTGGCCGCGCTGGACCAGTTCCTCGTTCGACCAGGCCATGTTGTCGCGCAGGTAGTCGAAGCCGAACTCGTTGTTGGTGCCGTACGTGATGTCGCAGGCGTACTGGCGCTTGCGCTCCGCGGGCGACATGTTGCCGAGGATCACACCGACCTCGAGGCCGAGGAAGCGGTGCACCCGGCCCATCCACTCCGAGTCGCGCTCGGCGAGGTAGTCGTTGGTGGTGATCAGGTGGACGCCCTTGCCGGTCAGCGCGTTGAGGTACGCGGGCAGGGTGCCGACCAGGGTCTTGCCCTCACCGGTGCGCATCTCGGCGACATAGCCGAAGTGCAGGGCCGCGCCACCCATCAGCTGGACGTCGTAGTGCCGCTGGCCGAGGACTCGCTTGGCCGCCTCGCGGACGGTGGCGAACGCCTCGGGCAGGATGTCGTCCAGGCTCTCACCGTCGGCGAGGCGCTGCTTGTACTCGTCGGTCAGCGCACGCAGCTCGTCGTCCGCGAGGTTGACGAAGTCCTCTTCGATGGAGTTGACCTGGGCGGCAATCCGCTGCAGCTTGCGAAGGATCTTTCCTTCGCCTGCGCGCAGGATCTTGTCGAAGACGGACACTTGAGCGGGCTCCTTGCCTGGATCGGCTCTGGACGACTGCGAGGTGGGTCACCCCACCGTATGGGCCATCGTATGCGAGGAGGCCAACGCGCCGGGAGGTGCGTCAGCACGGTATTCCCGTGTCACCCGGGAGAGGAATCCCTCCTAGTGGCACGCTACCGGGCAAAAGGGGCGCTGCAGAAGGCACTTCAGCGAGGGTCGATCAACTCCGCCGCGAAGACCGTGCCCAGCGGCTCCGGTCCGATGTACTGCTGGCAGTTGCACGGCCGCGGCTCGTACCGCACCGGCCTGCGGTCCGCGTCCCAGGCGACCGGGGCCTCGACATCCTCGTGGCAGCGGCCGCTCCGGTCGTGCTTGGCGAGGTGATGGGTGCAGCCGCAGACCGGCTCCGGCGGCCGGTTCGCCGCCTCCAGCTCACGCTGCTGCCGCTCGGCGACCTCTAGCAGTTCCAACTTCCGCCTGTGCCGGGTCTTCAGCGCGCGCTCCACCCGGCCCCCACCGATGATCACGGCGGGGATCAGCATCCACAGCCAATCCCACATCCTGCCTCCCCCTTTGTATGGCGAACCCAGCGTAGCGCCACCGGGTCGGGCGCTGTCAGTGCCGCGTTCTAGGCTCGCGGGCATGACCTTGACGCTCTCGGCCGACCAGGCCCGCCGGATCGCGCTACGGGCCCAGGGGCTGCTGGGCGCCCCGGATCGCCGTGCCGGGGTGCGCGGTGTGCTCCGGCACCTGGGCGCGGTGCAGTTGGACACCATCTCGGTGCTGGCCCGCTCGCACGAGCTGGTGCCCTACGCGCGCCTGGGCGCGATCGGCAGGGGCACCGTCGAGTCGGCGTACTGGGGCACGGAGAGCACCTTCGAGTACTGGTCCCACGCGGCCTGCATCCTGCCGGTGGAGGAGTGGCCGCTGTTCGCCTTCCGCCGCCGTCGCCACCGTGATCGCGGCCACCTCTGGGGCCACCAGGTGGCACCGGAGACGTACCGGCACGTCCTGGACAAGCTGCGCGCCGAGGGTCCGCTCACCGCCACCGAGCTAGGCGGCGCCAAGAGGACGAGCGAGTGGTGGGACTGGTCCGACACCAAGATTGCGGTCGAGCGGGCGCTCGCCTTCGGCGATGTGGTCTGCACCGAGCGGCGCAGCTGGAAGCGGGTGTACGAGCTGGCCGAACAGGCGGTCCCGGCCGAGCTGTTCGGGCAGGAGCTCTCCGACGCCGAGTGTCTGCGGCAGCTGGTCACCCAGGCCGGGGCCGCCCTCGGCGTGGCCACCAGGGCCGATCTGATGGACTACCACCGGCTGAAGGCCGAGCAGGTCGACTCGGTGCTCGCCGACTCCCCGCTGGTGCCGGTCGAGGTGGCGGGCTGGGGCGCGCCCGCCTGGGCCGACCCGGCAGCCCTGGCGAGCGAGCCGCGCGGGCGGCACCGTACGACGCTGCTCTCGCCCTTCGACTCGTTGATCTGGGACCGCGCCCGCACCGAGCGGGTCTTCGGCATGACGCACCGGCTGGAGGCCTACACCCCCAGGCACAAGCGGGTGCACGGTTACTTCGCCATGCCGCTGCTCTCCCAGGGCCGCCTGGTCGGCCGGGTCGACCCGGCCCGCGAGGGGCGCACCCTGGTGGCCCGTCAGGTCTCGCTGGACGCGCCGAAGCACGTCGAGGCGCTGGCCGGGGCACTGTGCGAGGCCGCCGAGTGGGTGGGCTGCGACACCGTCCGGATCGAGCAGCTCGGCGACGAGCGGCTGCGGCCGGCTCTGGAGCGGCTGCTGGCGGCGTGATCGGCCCGGTGCGCGGTCACCCTATTTCGAGGATCTTCTCCCGCATCGCGTAGACCACGGCCTCCATCCGGGAGTGCAGCTGGAGCTTCTCCAGGATGTTCCGGACGTGGTTCTTCACGGTGTTCTCGCTGATGAACAGCTCCTTGGCGATCTCCCGGTTGTTCATTCCGGTCGCCACCAGTTTGAGTACCTCCAGCTCCCGGTCGGTAAGCCGGGGGGCCGGCACCAGCTCCCGGTCGTCCGAACGGCGCTGGATCATCGACTTGAACTCGGTGAGCAGCTTGGAGGCCATCGACGGGCTGATCTGCGACTGGCCGTCGGCCACCGCCCGGATCGCGGTGGCCACCTCGTCGGTGGAGATCTCCTTGAGCAGATAACCAGTGGCACCGGCCTTGATCGCCTCGTAGAGGTCGGCTTCCTCGTCGCTTATCGTCAGCATGATGATCTTGGCGCTGGGCACCACGTCCTTGATCGCGGTGCAGGCCTCGATACCGCTGCGCCGGGGCATCCGGACATCCATCAGGATGATGTCGGGCAGCAGGTCGGCGGCCTTGAGCACGGCCTCGGCGCCGTCCCCGGCCTCACCGATGACCTTGATGTCCTCCTCCTCGGCCAGCACGATCTCCAGGCCGCGGCGGAACAGCGCATGGTCGTCGACCACCAGCACCCGGATCGGTTCGGTCTGTCCCTGCGGGTACTGCGGCTGTCCGAACTGCCCTGCTCGCTCCGGGCTTTGCCCTGCACCGATGCTTCCCCCCGCACCGGGCCTGAAGTGCTCCCCCATCCGCTCCTCCCCCATCGTCGGTCAGTGTCGGGCCATCATTCCATGGCCGACCAGCGCGCGATCACCCTCCGGCGTCGGACCGCCCAGCTGGGTGACCCCGGCGGCTCCAGCCACCGGGGTCACCCGATCAGTCGATCTGTTCCGTTGTCGCCGGCAGCGGCGGCCGCCGCTGCCGGCCGGGTGGCCGTTGGCCGGCCGAGGTCAGTCCTCGTCCGGCTCGCCGATCGCGCCGCCGGCACCGCCGACGCCGCCGATCTCACCGACGGCCGCGCCGTTGGGCTCCAGGTGGATGACACCGTAGTGGTAGCCGTGACGGCGGTAGACCACGCTCGGCAGCCCACTGTCCTTGTCCACGAACAGATAGAAGTCGTGGCCGACGAGCTCCATCTCGTACAGCGCCTGATCCAGCGACATGGGCGCGGCGGGGTGCGTCTTCTCGCGGACGACGAGCGGTCCGTCGCCCTCCACCTCCAGGGATCCCATCATGGTCTTGCGGACCGCACCGTTGGCCGCGCCCTCGGCCGGTGCCGTCTCGGGGAGTGCAGCCAGTGCGGCCGTCGCCTCCGCGACGCTGATCGGGGTACGGCCGCCGGTGCCGCCCTTGTGCACCCGGCGCCGGTCGGCGGACTTGCGCAGCTGCGCGTCCAGCTTTGCCGAGGCCAGGTCGAGCGCCGCGTACGGGTCACCAGCGGCGGCTTCGGCCCTGATCACCGGGCCACGGGTACGGAGGGTGATCTCCACCCGCTCGGACCGGTCGGCCTGACGCGGGTTGTGCTCCTTGGACACCTCGACGTCGAGGCTGATCACCTTGCCGTCGAACTTCTGGACCTTCTCCAGCTTCTCGGCCACGTGCTCGCGGAACCTCTTGGGCACCTCGGTCTTGCGGCCCTTGACGACGATGTCCACGCAGAACTCCGATCCCTCGTGCTGACGCCGATCCGGAGTGCTTACCGGACCGGACTGAGACCCAGCCGGACCAGCCCTTCTGCCGCCGACCCTCCGCTTCGCCGAGGGTGACGATCGCGACTGGCCCTCACCTCACTTCCTCCCCACCAGGAACGCTTGAAACCCCTTGGAGCCTCATAGAACACCTCATGGGGGGATTTCGCCTCCCCAGTCGAACAAGGTAGCGGCACAGCATCGGCGGTCCAGCTGTTTCACCCTGTTTACCCTCTTGCGGGTGAAACGAGGGTAAACGGCTGGACAACAGCACCGAGGCGGTCCACCGTAAGGCCCAGTCTCCGCTCCTGGAAGCCCTCGGGAGGAGTACGTGACAGATCTCGTTCCCGCCTTCGTCACCACCTCCGCCACCGACTCCACAGCCGCCTCCGCCCCCACCGCCGACCACACCAGGAAGGCCGGGCACACCGGTCACTCGCGACCCCTCGGCCACCTGTTCGGCCTCCGCGACCTGCTGGACTTGCTGCTCCCGGCCTGCTGCGCGGGCTGCCGCACGGGGCGCAGCCCACTCTGCCCGACCTGCCGGTCCGCCCTGCGAACGGCCCGCGCCGGGCCGTCCGGTCCGCAGCCGCCCCCGTCCAGGCTGCCCCCGCTGCACGCCGCCGCGCCGTATGCCGACCCGGTCCGGCAGCTGCTGCTCGCCCACAAGGAGCGTGGTGCCCTCTCGCTGGCCGGGCCGCTCGGCTGGGCACTGGCCGCAGCCGTCCGCTCCGCACTCGGTCCCCCGGAAGATCCCGGGCCCGTCCTCCTGGTCCCGATGCCCTCCACCCGGCGGGCCGTCCGGGCCCGCGGGCACGACCCCACCCTGCGCCGGGCCCGCGCGGCGGCCGGGGAGCTGCGCCGGGCCGGGCTCGCCGCCCAGGTCGCCCCCGTGCTGCGGCACCGGCGGGAGGTCGCCGACCAGTCCGGTCTCTCGGCGGCCGAGCGTCGGCGCAATCTGCACGGCGCGCTCATGGTGCCCGCGCGCCTGGCCGCCCGGCTGACCGGCCGTCCCACAGGCCGACGGCCGTCGGCCCACCGGCTCCACCGGCTGGTCCTGGTGGACGACCTGGTCACCACCGGGGCGAGCCTGGCCGAGGCTGCCCGGGCGCTGGGTGCCGCCGGCCTCCCGCCGCAGGCCGCCGCGACGGTGGCCGCCACCATCCGCACCGGCCAGCCGCCTCTCGGCCGCGCCGGCCCCAGGGCCGCCCCTGGAGCAGCACCGAGCCGCCGACCCTCGACCGCCCCGGGCCTCAGCCCGGGTAGCTGAAGGAGGTGCCGTGGTGCTGCGGTGCGACCTCGCGCCACTGGTTGCCCTGGAGGCGGTAGATCTGCTGGCTGGTGGACACCGCCAGCACCGGCAGCGCCTGGTCGCCCGAGCGGACTTCCGAGGCGGAGATCGCGGTCATCGACTCGCCGCCCTGCAACGGGGAGTCGGTGTTCTGCGAGCCGTCCGTGCCCACGTAGTGCAGCTGCTGCAGCTTTCCCGGTTCCTTGCCGAGGACCAGCAGTTGGTCGGTGTCCGCCCAGGACACCGAGGCGATCTCGCTGAGCAGCGGTGCCACCGGCCGCAGACCGGTGATCCGCACTTCCGGGTGCGCGGGCGAGCCGGAGTGCACCACCAGGCCGATCATCAGCGTCCGAGCCCCGGAGCGGTCCGCCAGCACCAGGGCGACGCGGACCCCGTCCGAGGAGATCTTGAGCGCCTGCACCGTACGGCCGCCGAGGTCGCCGACCGCCACGGGGATCACCGAACGCCCGCGCACCATCAGCACCTTGGGCGCCGCCGGGTCCCGGTCGACCACCCACAGATCCTGCTGCCCGTCCCAACTCGGCGAGGTCAGGCCCTGGTTCGACTGGCCCGCGCTGCTGCTGACCACGGGGTTGCCGAGCCGGTCGTTGGCGCCGAGGCCGACCACGAAGAGCTGCCGCTGGTCACTGCTGACGGCCGCCGCCGCACTGCCGTCCCGCCGCACCGCCACCGCCCCGATCTGCGGCTGCCCCGACTGCGGCTGCCCCAGCCCGCCGGGCACCGGCGTTCCCTCACCGGCACCTTGAATCTGCATCAACTGCCCGCCGTCCGACAGGTAGTAGGCCTGCGGAAGTCCCGGCCCTCCGGCGGCCAGACTGCCGGGGGCGACGGACTGGGCCTGAGCGGCACTCACCGAGCAGCTGCCCTTGGCGCCGCTCAGGTCGAGTCGGTCGAGCTGGCCCTTGCCCTGCTGGTCGAGCAGGGTGAAGTAGAGCTGGTCGGCCATCTGCTGACAGAGCTTCGGCTGCGCGTTGAAGTCCGGGACATCCACCCTGACGGAGGCTCGGCCGTCGCCCACCGAGACGCCGTTCACCACCTTCGCGCCGTTGAAGGCCGAGTACACCGCACTGCCCAGCCAGTCGGACGGGCCTTCGGCCAGCGCCTGCGCGGCAGCGGTCAGCGGGTCCGTCCGGCGCCGCAGGTAGATCGGGTCGGGCACCAGCACCGGCGCCTGCTCTCCCCCCACCGACGGGTCGGACTCCGCGTAGAAGTAGCGATGGGCCGCGCGGTAGCCGTTCCTGAAGTTGGTCTGATCCACGATCAGACCGTCCGGCAGCCGGTCGATCCGCCACTCCGCCCGGTCCCGCCCCTCCTTCACCTTCACGAAGGTGAACTTCTCCTGGTACGGAGCATTGTCCACCACGCGGTAGGTGTGCCGGACGTCGATCTGTCCGACCTGGGTCCCGCCCACCGGGATGTCGACGCTCGCGTCACCGTCCTTGGGATCGGTGATCACCCGGCTCGGGCTCTTGGCCAGCACCGTCACCCCGGCCTCCGGCCGCCAACGTGCGATGGCAGCAGGAGTCAGGTACTTCTGCGCGGTCTGGTAGTTGGGCTCGTCGGCGTTGGAGGCGTCCAGGAAACCGGCCAGGAGATTGGCCACGTCCTCGCCCGGGTACGGCGCGACCGGGTACACCCGCACCTGGAGGTTCTCCGCCCCCGCCGCCTGCGCGAACTCCACCCGCTCGGGCGGGCCGTCGTCGGGCATCGGCACACAGCCACCGGCCAGCAGTGCCGTCAGGACGACCAGCGCCGGCCGGCCCCATCGGCGGCGACCCCGCCCGGATATCCGGCCGCCCGCGTCCGCGGCCCCGGCGCTCGGCTCAGTCGTCCTGCCGTCCGTCCCTGGCACGCTGCCCCTCCGTCTCGACGTCCCCAGCACCGGTCCCGGCAGTGCCGTTGTCGGCAGCACCGTTCTCGACCGCACCACTGCCCTTGGCAGTCCCGCTACCGGCAGCCTTGTCGTCGGCGGCCTCGTCGCTCGCAGCCGCACCGCCCGCCGTGGGCTGCTGCGCCGCCGGGCGGACCACCGGCCGGTCCACCACCACGTGGGCACCGGTGGCACCGTACCCCGCCGAGGCCGCCCGGACGTCGGACGGGTCCGAGACCGGAGCCGTCGGAAGCTTGCCGAGACCAGGGCCGATACTCAGCACACCGCCCAGCCCGCTGCCGAAGCTGCTCTGACCGGTCTCCGGGGTCTCCGGCGTCTCCGGGGCGGCCGCGCCGGCGCGCTCGTCGGAGGCGGTCAGCGCGGTCGCCCCCGCCGGGCGCGCGGCCCGGCGGTAGGGGGTGCCCTGGGTGTCCAGGCCCCGGTTGTGCCGGGAGTCCTCGGGTTCCAGCCGGAACGGCGCCCGGCCGACCTCCCCGCCCCTGGTGCGGGGCAGGGTGAGCCGGAAGTGCGAGCCGCCGCCGGGCTCGCCCCAGGCCTGGAGCCAGCCGCCGTGCAGATGGGCGTCCTCGACCGCGATCGACAGGCCGAGGCCGGTCCCGCCGGTGGTCCGAACCCGGGACGGGTCGGCCCGCCAGAATCGGTGGAACACCCGGGATGCCTCGCCCGGCTTGAGTCCGATGCCGTAGTCGCGGACACCGACCGCGACCGCGCCCTCGGCCGAGCCGAGCCGGACGACAACGTCCCGGCCCTCGCCGTGCTCCAGTGCGTTGACCACCAGGTTGCGCAGGATGCGCTCGATCCGCCGCGAGTCCACCTCGGCGACGACCGGTTCCTCCGCGCCCCGGATGATCACCGCACTGCCCTTGGCCTGCGCCAGCGGATCGGCGGCCTCCACCACTCGGGTCACGATGTCGCGCAGGTCCACCGGCTCGGCGTCCAGGATCGCGGCGCCCGCGTCGAAGCGGCTGATCTCCAGCAGATCGGCGAGCAGCGACTCGAAGCGGTCCAGCTGGTCCTGGAGCAGCTCGGCGGAGCGGGCCGCCATCGGGTCCAGGTCCTCGCGGCTGTCGTAGATCAGGTCGGCGGCCATCCGGACGGTGGTCAGCGGGGTGCGCAGCTCGTGCGAGACGTCCGAGACGAAGCGCCGCTGCACCCTGGAGAGCTCCTCCAGCTGCCGGATCTGCGCCTGCAGGCCGTTGGCCATCCGGTTGAAGGAGTCACCGAGGCGGGCGATGTCGTCCGTCCCCGTCACCTTCATCCGCTCCTCCAGGTGCCCGGCGGCCAGCCGCTCGGAGATCCCGGCGGCCATCCGGACGGGGGTGACGACCTGGCGGACCACCAGCCAGGCGATGACACCGAGCAGGATCACCACGAAGACACCGGCGGTGGCCAGCGTGCCGGTGACAAAGCCGAGGGTCTTGGTCTCCTGCCCGAAGGAGAAGACGTAGTAGAGCTGGTAGGGGCGGCCGTCGGGCCCGTTGAACTGCTTGCCGATGACCAGGCCGGGCTCGCTGTAGGGCGCACTGCCGTTCTCGGGGCCGCGCTGGATCTTGGTGACCTTTTCGTGCGCGACCGACTGGTCGGCGGCCACGTCCAGGCGCATCTGCTGCGTGATGCTGCTGGGCAGGATGTTGCCGGAGTACCACGCCCCGCGCAGTCCGGCGCTGGGCGCGTTCTCCTCCTGCCCGGTGGTCGGGACGATGGCGATCACCGAGTAGACACCCGTCCCGCCGGTGGCGAGGTCGGAGACCTGCTTGATCAGCCAGGTGCTGAGCTCGTCGGCGGTCGAGTCGCTGCCACTGGTACCGGCCTTCGCCTGTACGTCAATGGCCTCGTTGATCTTCTCCTGCTCGATCTGGAAGCCGCCGATGGCCTGGCCCTGCGCGGAGTGCTTCTTGGCCTCCAGCAGTCCGGCCCGGACGTTCGCCACCACCACCACGCCGAGCACCAGCACCACGGCGAGCGAGAGCAGCAGCGTGGCGGCGACCACCCGGACCTGGATGGAGCGCCGGTACAGCGCGAGCACGCGGTGCACGGGACGACGAAGCTGACGTGCCACCAACGCGAGGAGCGCGGCCGGACCCCGCCGGGGCCCTTGGCCCTGCACGGTCGAGCTCAGCACGTCTCCGCGCACAGCCGGGTCCCCGTCGGCGGCGGAGCCCGACGGGGGGGTGTCAGCCTGGTGCGTCACGTCAGCTGGGCCCGGCCTTGTAGCCGACGCCGCGCACCGTCACCACGATCTCGGGCCGCTCGGGGTCCTTCTCGATCTTGGAGCGGAGGCGCTGCACATGGACGTTGACCAGCCGGGTGTCGGCGGCGTGCCGGTAGCCCCAGACCTGTTCCAGCAGCACCTCGCGGGTGAACACCTGCCAGGGCTTGCGGGCGAGGGCGACCAGCAGGTCGAATTCCAGCGGGGTCAGCGGGATACCCCGGCCGTCCCGCTTGACCGAGTGGCCCGCCACGTCGATCACCAGATCGCCGATGGTCAGCTGCTCGGGCGTGGGCTCCTCGGCACGGCGCAGCCGCGCACGTACCCGAGCCACCAGCTCCTTGGGCTTGAACGGCTTGGTGACGTAGTCGTCCGCACCGGACTCCAGGCCGACCACGATGTCCACCGTGTCGGTCTTGGCCGTCAGCATCACGATCGGCACACCGGACTCCGAGCGGATCTGTCGGCAGACATCAATGCCGTCCCGGCCGGGAAGCATCAGGTCGAGGAGCACCAGATCCGGCTTGGTCTCCCGGAACGCGGCTAGCGCCTTGTCGCCATCGGCGACGAAAAACGGTTCAAAACCCTCACCACGCAGCACGATGCCGAGCATCTCGGCCAGTGCGGTGTCGTCATCAACGACGAGGACGCGTCCCTTCATGTCTCCATCCTCTCATTACCGGATTGTGACCTGCCGCACAGCCGTGCCATTTCGGCGTGGAGCCTACCGTCAACTCAGTCATATCGTCGCAAAGTTCGCAGGCTGACCAGATCACGTGGACCGTTGTCGATCAGCAATGGGAACACCTCTGGGGCGTCCGGCACCACCATGGCACGATGGGCGGCACAGGGCGCCGCTCGGCCGACACCGCGAGCGCCCCGCAACCCCGTGCAGCCCCTACGAGGAGCAGTGATGACCGACAACCCGGGCTGGGCCCCGCCCAGCTCGCCCGAGCCACCCCATGAGGCCGCCGGGCCGTCGGCACCACCCTCGACGTCCGCACCGCAGGCGTCCGCACCGCAGACCCCCGCCGCACCCGCCGACGCGCCCGCCCAGGGCTGGAGCGCCCCCGGCCCGTACGGCGGCGGCTACGGCGCTGCCCCCGGCCCGCAGAGCCCGCAGCCGGGCTGGGGCCCGCAGCCCGGATGGGGCCCGCAGCCTGGCCCCGGCGGCTACCAGGGCTGGGGCGCACCACCGAGCCCCAAGCCGGGCGTCATCCCGCTGCGCCCGCTCGGCGTCGGCGAAATCCTGGACGGCGCCGTCTCCACCGTCCGCCGCCACTGGCGGACGGCCCTCGGCCTCTCCCTCGGCGTCGCCGCCCTGGAACAGACCCTGACCGCGCTGGCGCAGGCGTGGGAGCACGCCAGCCCTCGCTCCGCCGGCCCCGTCATCGGCCTGCTGGCCACCTACCCGGTGAACTTCCTGCTGGGCATCATCGCGTCCGGCCTGCTGACCATGGTGGTGAGCAAGGCGATCCTCGGACAGCAGACCGGCCTCGGCGAGGCGTGGCGGGCCGCCCGGCCGCGGCTTCTCAGGCTGGCCGGGGTCACCGCCCTCACCAGCCTGATCATCGCCGGGATCTTCCTGCTCGCCGCCGTCCCGCTGATAGCCGTACTGATCGGCGGCGTCCCCAGCCCCGGGCTGATCGCCCTGCTGTTCCTGCCGATCCTGGCGGCCGTCCCGGTCGCGCTCTGGCTCGGTATCCAGCTCAGCCTGGCCGCGCCGGCCCTGATGCTGGAGAAGCAGGGCGTCATCGCCTCGCTGTCCCGCTCCCGACGGCTCGTCAAGGGCGCCTGGTGGCGGGTCTTCGGCGTCACCCTGCTCAGCCGGATCGTGATCGGCATCGTCGGCTCGATCATCGTGATGCCGTGCGTCTTCCTGGCCGTCCTCCTCGCGCCGGACAACGCCGCGCCCACCGGCTCGCCGTTCAGCGCGCTGACCGGTGGCGCCACGCCCGCGGAGCTGGTGATCCTCGGCATCGGCGGCACCATCGCCGCCACCATCACCATCCCGGTCACGGCCGGTGTCAACGTGCTGCTCTACGTCGACCAGCGGATCCGCCGCGAGGCCCTGGACATCGAACTCGCCCGTGCCGCCGGGCTGCCCGAGTTCGGCGGGGCCGGCTGGTCCGGCGCTGCCGGTCCCGGCGGGCCGCAGGGCCCCACCGTCCCGGGCCAGGGCGGACCGCAGAGGATCTGACAGAGATGGCCTCCTGGGGGGAAGGGGCGCTGCTCACGAGCGGCGCCCCGGTCACCGTTCCACGCGACCCGGCCCGCGACGACGCCCGCCGGGAACTGCTCAATCCCGTCTACCACCAGCACGATCCGAGCCTGCTCCAGCAGGCGATGACCTGGATCCAGGAGCAGCTCGGCCACGCCATGGAGAAGCTCGGCTCCGTCGGCGGCAACGGTGTCGTCGGCCTGCTGCTCTTCCTGGCGGTGGCCGCGCTGGTCGTCGCCGCCGTCTGGTGGCGGCTGGGCGCCCCGCGCCGCCAGGCCCGCAGCGCCGCAGCCCTGTTCACCACCGACGGACCGCGCACCGCCGACCAGCACCGCAGCGCCGCAGCCGCCCACGCCGCCGCGGGCGAGTGGGCCGCCGCCGTTCGCGAGCAGATGCGCGCCCTGGTGAGGTCCCTGGAGGAGCGCACCGTGCTGGACGTCCGGCCCGGCCGCACCGCCGACGAGGCCGCCGCCGAGGCAGGCCGCGCCCTGCCCGCACACGCCACGGCGCTCGCCGCGGCCGCCCGCACCTTCGACGACATCGCGTACGGGGAGCAGGCAGCCGACCAGGCCGCCTACCAGTCCCTGCTCGACCTCGACCGGGCCCTGCGGCAGACCAGGCCCGTGCTCGTCCCGACCGGCGGAGGCGCCGTATGACGCTCACCACCGCCGGCCCCGAATCCACCACAAGCGTCTCGCCGACCCACCGTCAACTCTGGCTCCGCTCGCGCTGGTTCCTGCTCTGCGCCGTCCTGCTGCTGCTCGTCGGCCTGCTGATCGCCGGCCTCGGCGGCTCGGGCCAGTACCCACCGCTGGACCCGCGCTCCCCCGACCGGGACGGCGCCCGCGCCGTCGTCGCCCTGCTGGAGAAGCAGGGCCTGACGACCCGTACGGTGGCCACCCAGGACGACCTGGCCGCAGCGCTCGCCGAGCCCGGCACCACCGTGGTCCTCCCCGAGCCGGATCTGCTGACGACACCTCAGCTCGCCCGCATCGCCGAGGTCCGCCGGGGCAGCGACAGCCGCCTCGTACTGATCTCGCCCGAGGCCCCGGCCCTCGCCGCGCTCGCCCCCGGCATCGCCCTGGCGACCACCCCGGGCGGCATACCGAGGAGCGCGGGCTCCACCGGCGTACCCGCCGACTGCCCCCTCCCCGAGGCCGACCTGGCCGGCCACGCCGAACTCGGCGGCCTGCTCTACCAGCCCGGCGCCGGCGACACAGCCTGCTACCCCCGGTTCGGCGCCTACCCGCTGATCCGGCACACCGGCCCCGGCTCGCGCGAACTGGTCGTCCTCGGCTCCGGCCGGCTGCTGAGCAACGACCGGCTCGACAAGGACGGCAACGCCTCGCTCGGCATGGGCCTGCTCGGCTCCCGCCAGCGCCTCGTCTGGTACCTGCCCGACTACGCCGCAGCGGCCGCCGCCGGCGACGCACCGGCCGGCGGACAGCGGACCCTCGACGACTACATCCCCAGGGGCTGGACCTGGGCCGGCCTCCAACTCGCCGTCGCCGCACTGCTCGCCGCCGTCTGGCGCGGGCGCCGACTCGGCCCGGTGGTCACCGAGAACCTCCCCGTGGTGGTCCGTGCCACCGAGACCACCGAGGGCCGGGCCCGCCTCTACCAGCGCGCCAAGGCCCGAGGCCGCGCCGCCGACGCACTGCGCCAGGCCGCCCGGCACCGGCTCGCCCCCGCCCTGGGCGTCCCGCCGACCGCGGGCGAACCCGACCCCGCCGCGCTCTGCGCCGCCGTCGCCGACCGGTCGGGTCGGCCCGCCGCCGAGGTCCACGCCCTGCTGTACGGCACCCCACCCACCGACGACGCCGCCCTGGTGCGGTTCACCGACGACCTCGATGCCCTGGAAAGGCAGGTACGACAGCCGTGACCGAGCAGGTCCCCAACGAGCCCTCCACCCAGGCGCCCGCGACCCCGACATCCCCGGCCCTGACATCCCCGGAAGGCGGTCGCGACCCGCGCGCCGCCCTCACCGCCCTGCGCGCCGAGATCGCCAAGGCCGTGGTCGGCCAGGACGCCGCCGTCACCGGGCTGGTCGTCGCCCTGCTCTGCGGCGGCCATGTGCTGCTCGAAGGCGTACCCGGCGTCGCCAAGACACTGCTGATCCGCACCCTGTCCACGGCGCTCAGCCTGGAGACCAAGCGGATCCAGTTCACCCCCGACCTGATGCCCGGCGACGTCACCGGCTCGCTCGTCTACGACGCCCGCACCGCCGAGTTCTCCTTCCAGCCAGGACCGGTCTTCACCAACCTCCTGCTCGCGGACGAGATCAACCGCACCCCGCCCAAGACCCAGTCCTCCCTGCTGGAAGCCATGGAGGAGCGCCAGGTCACCATGGACGGCACCCCCCGCCGGCTGCCCGTCCCCTTCCTGGTCGCCGCCACCCAGAACCCGGTCGAGTACGAGGGCACCTACCCCCTCCCCGAGGCCCAGCTGGACCGCTTCCTGCTCAAGCTGGTCCTGCCGCTGCCCGACCGCGACCAGGAGTTCCAGGTACTGAGCAGGCACGCGGCCGGCTTCGACCCGCGCGACCTCGCCGCAGCAGGCGTCCGCCCGGTCGCCGGACCCGCCGACGTCGCCGCCGCCCAGGCCAGGATCGCCAAACTGACCGTCTCCCCCGAGGTGCTCGCCTACATCGTGGACATCTGCCGGGCCACCCGGCAGTCGCCCTCGCTGTCCATCGGCGTCTCCCCGCGCGGCGCCACGGCCCTGCTGAACACCTCCCGCGCCTGGGCCTGGCTGGCCGGCCGCGACTACGTCACCCCCGACGACGTCAAGGCCCTCGCCCTGCCCACCCTGCGGCACCGGGTCCAGCTGCGCGCCGAGGCCGAGATGGAGGGCGTCACCGCCGACACCGTCATCCAGGCCGTCCTCGCCCAGACCCCAGCACCGCGCTGACGCTCAGCCATCTCACGGCACCACCAAGGGAGTACACCCCATGGTCCTGACCGGCCGGACCGCCCTGCTCGCCGCGCTCGGCGCGCTCGTCGTGGGCCTCCTGCTGCCCTCGTGGGCGGGGATCGGCGCGGTCACCCTGCCCGTACTCCTCGGCGTCCTCGTCGACCTGGCGCTCGCCGCTCCGGTCCGCACCCTGCGCCTCGACCGGAGCGGCGACACCGCCATCCGGCTCGGCGAGAGCGCCACCGTCGAACTCACCGTCACCAACCCCTCGAAGCGGCCCCTTCGGGCCCAACTCCGCGACGCCTGGCCGCCCTCCGCCTGGCGCCCCGGCACCGCCGCCGCCGGTTCCCGGCACACCGTCACCATCCCGGCCGGGGAACGCCGTCGCCTCACCACCCTGCTCGCCCCCACCCGCCGGGGCGACCACCACGCCCACCGAGTGACCGTACGTTCCATGGGCCCACTCGGCCTGGCGGGCCGTCAGGGCTCCCACCGGGCCCCCTGGACGGTCCGCGCCCTGCCCCCCTTCACCAGCCGCAAGCACCTGCCCTCCCGGCTCGCCCGACTGCGCGAACTCGACGGCCGCACCTCGGTGTTGGCGCGAGGTCAGGGCACCGAGTTCGACTCGCTGCGCGAGTACCTGCCCGGCGACGACGTCCGCTCCATCGACTGGCGGGCCAGCGCCCGTCGCAACACCGTCGCCGTCCGCACCTGGCGCCCCGAACGCGACCGGCACATCCTCATCGTGCTCGACACCGGGCGCACCAGTGCCGGACGTGTCGGCGACGCTCCACGCCTCGACGCCGCCCTGGACGCCGCCCTGCTGCTCACCGCCCTCGCCACCCGGGCCGGGGACCGCGTCGACCTCCTGGCCCACGATCTGCACCGGCGCGGCAGCGTCGTCGGCCGCTCGCCGAACGAGATCCTGCCCGCCTTCACCAACGCGATGGCCACCCTCGAACCCGCACTGCTCGAAACCGACATGCGCGCGCTCACCTCCAGCGCCCTGCGGATGGCGCCGCACCGCTCACTGATCGTGCTGATCACCGGCCTCGATGCCCGCCCGATCGAGGAAGGGCTGCTCCCCCACCTCCCGCTGCTCACCCGCCGCCACGAGGTCGTCCTGGCCTCCGTCGCCGACCCGCGCCTGGACGACCTCGCCACCGCTCGCGGCACCGTCCGGGACGTGTACGGCGCGGCCGCCGCCGAGCAGACCCGCGCCGACCGCCGCCGTACCGCAGAGCGCCTCACCAGGCACGGCGCCACCGTCCTGGACGCCCCGCCCGCCACTCTGCCCCCGGCCCTCGCCGACGCCTACCTGGCCCTCAAGGCGGCCGGCCGCCTCTGAACCGTCGTGCCGCGCTACCGGCCCTGCTCCGGTCCCTGCCCGCGGTACTCGGAGGCCAACAGCGACCACACCTCAAGGTCACGCCGGCCGTCCTGGAAGCGGAACACGTCCCGCAGCACGCCCTCGCGCGTCATACCCAACCGCTTCGCCACCGCGATACTCCGCAGATTCGTCGGCTCGGTACGCCACTCCACCCGCGCCATGCCCCGCTCCTGGAACGCCCAGTCGACCATGCGTCGCACCGCCGCCGTCACCAGCCCACGCCCCTCGGCCTCGGGAGCCAGCCAGGCGCCCACCTCGCAGATACCCGAGCGTGCCCTGAACACCTGGAACAGCACGCCTCCCACCAACACCCCGTCGAGCCAGATCCCGTACATCCGACCACGGTCCTTGGCCTGCTCCTCCGCGAACTGCTTCAGCCAACGCCTGGTCTCCTCGACGTCGTTGATGCTCGTGGCCCACGGAAGCCAGGGCGCGAGGTGGTCACGCCCCTCATCATTCACCACGCCACACAACCGGGTTTCTGGCCCCGGAAATGCGAGAAGCCCCTCCCGGTATCCCCGGGAGGGGCTTCTCTGAAAAATTGTTCGGCGGCGTCCTACTCTCCCACAGGGTCCCCCCTG
>NZ_JARZAJ010000016.1 GCF_029892105.1 Kitasatospora sp. GP82
CCTGGTCCCCCCCCGGGGGGGGGCCCTTCCCCCGGGCGGGGGGGGGGGGGGGGGGGGCCCGGGGGGGGGGGGCCCGCGGGGGGGGGGGGGGGGGGGGGGGGGGCCCCCCCCCCCCCCCCCGGCCTCTGCTGTTCCCCGGTCCGGTGCCCCGCTCGGGCGCCGGGCTCGGAGTTCAGCAAGTTCAGCGGGTTGGAGGCACCCGCTGAGGGCTGCGAGGGCGTACACCTGAGAGGCGCCCTGCTGCGGCCCTTTGCGCTGTGCGAAAGACGTACAGCGCGCCGGACGGAGCCCCGGGGACGGGGACGAGGGAGGAAGAACAGCCATGAGCGTCACGCTCGCCAAGGGTGGCAACGTCTCGCTGACCAAGGCCGCGCCGAATCTGACGCAGGTGCAGGTCGGCCTGGGCTGGGATGCCCGCTCGACCACCGGCGCGCCCTTCGACCTGGACGCGAGCGCCCTGCTCTGCGCCAACGGCCGGGTGATGGGCGACGAGTACTTCGTGTTCTACAACAACCTCCGGAGCCCCGAGGGCTCGGTCGAGCACCAGGGCGACAACCTGACCGGTGAGGGCGAGGGCGACGACGAGGTGGTCGTGGTCAACCTCGACCTCGTACCGCCGCAGGTGGACAAGGTCGTCTTCCCGGTCTCGATCTACGACGCCGAAGCCCGGTTGCAGAACTTCGGCCAGGTCTCCAACGCGTACATCCGGGTCGTCAACGTGACGGACGGCCAGGAGATCGCCCGTTACGACCTGACCGAGGACGCCTCCACGGAGACGGCCATGATCTTCGGCGAGCTCTACCGCTACCAGGGCGAGTGGAAGTTCCGCGCCGTGGGCCAGGGCTATGCCTCCGGCCTGCGCGGCATTGCTCTCGATTTCGGCGTAAACGTAGAGTAAAACCCGCTACGTACATGCATTTGAAAGGTAACTGACCTCGTGTTCCTCCGCACATTCGGATGGTCATTCGCCATCACGATCGCCGGTCTGATCGCTGCCGGCCTGATCTGGGGAGCCGAGGGGTTCGGCGTCGTGCTGATCCTCTCGATCCTGGAGATCTCGCTGTCCTTCGACAACGCGGTCGTCAACGCCACCGTCCTGAAGCGGATGAACCCCTTCTGGCAGAAGATCTTCCTCACCGTCGGCGTGCTGATCGCCGTCTTCGGTATGCGACTGGTCTTCCCGCTGGCGGTGGTTGCGTTGACCGCGCATCTCAACCCCGCCACCGTCGTCGAGCTGGCGCTGGACTCCGGCAAGACCTACGACGGCCACACCTACGGTCAGTTCCTGGAGTTGGCCAACCCGGCCATCGCGGCCTTCGGCGGCATCTTCCTGTTGATGATCTTCCTCGGCTTCATCCTGGAGGAGAAGGAGTTCAACTGGCTGCACTGGATCGAGAAGCCGCTGGAGAAGATCGGCAAGCTGGACGCGCTCTCCTCGGTGATAGCCCTGGTCGCGCTTGCCCTGGCTGCCAACTTCTTCGCCGGTGACCGCGCCGAGACGGTGCTGCTGGCCGGTCTGCTGGGCCTCGCCACCTACCTGGCCGTCAACGGGCTCTCCGGGGTCTTCGAGTCCGGGCTCGAGGAGCAGGAGGAGGCCGAGGAGAGCGCCCAGCGCAGCGGCAAGTCGATCGTCCAGGTCGGCGGCAAGGCCGCGTTCTTCCTCTTCCTCTACCTGGAGGTGCTGGACGCCTCGTTCTCCTTCGACGGTGTGGTCGGCGCCTTCGCCATCTCCCAGGACATCTTCCAGATCACCCTGGGTCTGGGCATCGGCGCGATGTACATCCGCTCGCTGACGGTCTACCTGGTCCGCAAGGGCACCCTGGACGACTACGTCTACCTGGAGCACGGCGCGCACTACGCGATCGGTGCGCTGGCGCTGATCCTGCTGGCCTCGATCCGGTACCACATCCCGGAGATCGTCACCGGCCTGATCGGCGTTGCCTTCATCGGCGCAGCGCTCGCCTCCTCGATGGTCCGCAACCGGCGTGAGCAGGCTCTGGAGGGCAGTTCCGCCTGACGGACTGCCGACCCGGGCGATGTGCGAACGGCCCCCGCGCCTCGGGCGCGGGGGCCGTCGTGCAGTTCGGAGCACAGTGTCCGGCTGTGGGCCGGATCAGCCGAGCTGCTTCTCGATGGCGCGCAGCTTGCGCTCCAGCGAGTCCAGCTTCGGCATGGCCAGGGTGTCGTCCTCCGCCGTCAGGTCGACGGTGGAGGCTGCGAAGCCCGAGGCGCTCTCGACGGCCGCGCGCGGGCGGCGGGCCGCGCCCAGCGCGGCGGGCTCGGGCGAGGAGTGGGCGGCGGCCCTGGCGAACGGGTCCCCCGCTGGCGCAGGCTCCGTAGCGGACTGGCCGTCTCCGGCACCGGCGGCGGCGATGGCGGGCACCTGGCGGCCGCCCCGGGGGCGACCGAGCAGGCTGCCCTGGCGGGCAATGGCCTTGAGCTCGGCCCGCTCACGGCGATCGGCGCTGCGGGCACGCGACTTGGCGTCCAGCCTGGCCTGCCGCTCCTCGCGGACCTCCTCGACCGCCTCGTCCAGGCTGCGGACGTTCTCCAGCAGCATCAACGACCAGGCCGCATAGGTCTCGCGCGGTGCGCGCAGCCAGCGGACGATGCGGATCTGCGGCAGCGGGCGCGGAATGAGACCCTGCTCGCGCAGCGCGGCCCGGCGGGTCTGCTTGAGCGCGCGGTCGAAGAGTACGGCTGCCGAGATCGACATACCGGCGAAGAACTGCGGAGCGCCGTCGTGTGCGCTGCCGCGCGGGGCGTGCACCCAGTTGAACCAGGCCGAGGCGATGGCGAACAGCCAGACCAGCAGCCGCGAACCGAGCGCCGCGTCACCGTGGCTGGCCTCGCGCACCGCCAGCACCGAACAGAACATGGCCGCACCGTCCAGACCGAACGGGACGAGGTACTCCCAGCCGCCGGAGAGCCCGAGGTTCTGCTGACCGAAGCCGACCAGGCCGTGGAAGGAGAGCGCGGCCGCGACACCCGCACAGCAGAACAGCAGCACGTACGAGGCGATCCCGTACACCGCCTCCTTGCGGCGGCGGCGCTCCTCGCTGCGCTCCCAGGAGTCGTTGTTCCCGCCGGACTTGGT
The DNA here is from genome assembly GCF_029892105.1 of Kitasatospora sp. GP82. GTDB lineage: Bacteria > Actinomycetota > Actinomycetes > Streptomycetales > Streptomycetaceae > Kitasatospora. The sequence goes on from NZ_JARZAJ010000016.1 coordinate 3,098, forward strand.
GCCCCTGAAGCGCAGGACGCCCACCAGGACGGCGGTGAACAGCAGGGCTGCGCCGCCGATCACGGACCAGGCTAACTGTATGGAGGAGAGGTTCATCGCGGCGTGGGCCTCGGCTTTCCGCAGTTCGGTACAGCGGTGGGGAAGGGACAGGGAAGGTACACCTGTGCGGAGAGACGATATCGCGTCCTGGGAGTGCGCATGGTACGGGAGATGACTTCCCGTCCGATGTCGTGACACGCCGTACTTCTGACTGTGACTCCGGGATGACGCGGCGGGGTAGGGGTGTATGGCACGGCGGGGTCCGCTTCGGGCACGATGGGGCCCGTGCGTGGCGGATCGTTCAGCTGAGTCCGGGCTTTGCCGGGGTGTGGGGGAGGACGCGATGGTCTCGGTCTGGGAGTTTCTGCGCGGGGAGCGCGGGGCCTTCGACTCCGGTGTTCAGAACAAGGTCACGCTGACCAAGTCCCAGCCGCAGCACGCGATCACCGGCTCCGCCGCCACCACCGGGTACCTCTACGTCAACCTGCACTGGACGGCCAGGTCCGCCGACCGTGCCGCCAGCGCGAGGGGCGCGCTGCGCAGGCTCTTCGACCCCCGCATCCTGCGCCCGATGGAGCCCACCAGCAACCAGGGCCAGCAGGTCAACGTGGACCTGGACCTCGCCTGCATGTACGAACTCACCGATGGCACCCGGGGCGTGGTCCAGCCGCTCGGCAAGTACTTCGGCGATCTCCAGCACCCGCCGTACATCAAGCTGAGCGGTGACGACGTCTACGGGGCGCCGTCCGGCGAGACGATGTACGTCAACCTGGAGAAGAAGGACCAGTTCCGGCGGTTGCTGATCTTCGTCTACATCTACGACGACACGCCCGCCTTCGACCGTACGCATGCGACGCTCACCATCGTGCCGCAGAGTGGGCCGCGGATCGAGATCAGCCTCGACGAGCGGGCGCCGCAGGCCCGTTCGTGTGCGGTGGTGCTGATCGAGAACGCCGGGGACGGACAGCTGACGGTCCGTCGGGAAGTGCGCTATGTGCACGGCTTCCAGTCGGACCTGGACCGGCTGTACGGCTTCGGGATGCAGTGGCAGCGCGGCTACAAGACGCCGAGCGCGCCGGGCTCCGGCGGGGCGGAGTAGCGGATCGGATCAGCGGGGCTGGAACTGCGGCCCCTGGGGCGGCAGCGCGAACGACTGGGGCGGGGCGGGTGGTTGCGGCTGGTACGGAACCTGCTGAGGCGGCTGGGTGGGGGCCTGCGGGTGGCCGTACGCGTTCGGGTGGGGCGGCTGGGGCTGGGGTTGCGGGGGGTAGCCGTACCCGGGCTGCGGTTGCGCCTGGGGCGGGTAGCTGTAACCGGTGGCCGTAGGGGCGGCGTAGGGCTGCTGCTGATAGCCGTATGTGGGCTGGGGGGCGTGCGGCGGTGGCGGCGGGTAGCCGTAGCCCGGCTGCTGCTGCGGTGCCTGCTGCTGGGGTGACTGCTGAGGCGGCAGGGGCGGCATCGGGGGCGCGGTGGGCGGCACCGGGGGCGCGGCCTGCGGGAGGGGGGTGGCGGGGGCCAGCGTGTAGGTGCCCGGTTCGTCGCGCGGGTCGGGCCGGGTGGTGGCCGGGGAAGCCTCGGGTGCGGCTGGTGCGGTGTGCTGCTGATCGGGCTGTGCGGCGTCGTCGTCCTCCACGGTGACGCCGTACTCGGTGGCCAGTGCGCCGAGGCCGGTCGCATAGCCCTGGCCGATCGCGCGGAACTTCCAGGCGCCGTTCCGGCGGTACAGCTCGGCGGCGATCAGTGCGGTGACGTCCCCGGTGTCGGTGACGGTGAACTCCGCGATCGGCGGCACCGCGTCGCCGGCCCCGGTCCCGGCCTCGTACAGCACCACGCGCAGGTCGCGTACGGCCGGGAAGGAGCCGCCCTCGGCCGATCCGGCCAGTACCACCCGGTCCACCTCGGGCGGCAGCTGGGCGAGATCGACCTCGACGGTGTCCCAGACCTCCCCGCCGTCCGGTGTCTGTTGCTTGGGCTGGTGCCGCACCGTCCCCGAGGGGTGGAGCGGCTGGTTGTAGAAGACGAAGTCGACATCCGAACGGACTTTGCCGGCGGAGCCGAGCAGCAGTGCGGAGGCGTCCACGTCGGGAGTCCCCGGAGCCGCGCTCCAGCGCAGCACGGCGCGCACGGCGGCGGCCGTCAGCGAGATGTTGGCGCCCTTGGCCATCACGTGCGTCATAGCGCACCATCCTGCCGCTTCGCCGCCGCTTCGGACAACGCGGCTGCGGCGCGCCGCCGGATCGCCGGGTTCCCCGAGCGGGGCAGCCCGGGCGAGGGCCGGGTCGTGTGACGATCACGGTAAGGTCCCGAGAACTCGAGGTTTCCCAGCCGGATCTGGCCGAATCCGTCCATACGATGGGCCGCTGTCCGGGCTCCGGCCGATCTGCGATCGCCGACCCGCAGTCGCGAACTTTCCGGACGGGTGGACCGTCTATTAGATGCCAGTACCACTACCGCCCTCGGCGCCGTCGCCGCTTTACCAACCGATGGAGAGCACTTTGCGCCATTTCGGCCACCTCGCTGACGACGTACGCAGTCGGCTCTTTCTGGAGCAGCCGGTCGCTTTCGACCTGCACAGCGACGCGTCCGTGCTCGCCACCGCGCTGGGCGCGACCCTGTACAGCCCGGCCACCAGGCCCACGCTGGCGGCCGACATCCGCAAGCAGGCGGCCGGCGGGGTGGTCTCGATGGTGCTCTGCCTGGAAGATGCGATAGCCGACCACGAGGTGGCGGGCGCCGAGGCCAACCTCGTACGGCAGCTCACCGATCTGTGGGCGAGCGGACCGTCGGACCTCCCGCTGCTCTTCGTGCGCGTTCGCACCCCCGGGCAGATCACCGACCTCACCCGAAGACTCGGCCCGGCGGCCGGACTGCTCGCCGGCTATGTGCTGCCCAAGTTCACCGAGGAGTGCGGCGGCGCCTTCCTGGAAGCGCTCGACGAGGCGGAGGAGCACTCCGGACGGCGACTGTTCGCGATGCCGGTCCTGGAGTCCCCCGAACTGGCCCACCTGGAGACCAGGCGTGGCCAACTCTTCGACATCGCAGCCCTGTTGGACAAACACCGGGAAAGGATCCTGGCCGTCCGGCTAGGGGTCACCGACCTGTGCTCCGCCTACGGGCTGCGCCGCTCGCCCGACCTGACCGCCTACGACGTGGCGCTGGTGGCGGGCGTGATCGCCGACGTGGTCAACGTCCTCGGCAGGGCCGACGGTACCGGATTCACCGTGACCGGGCCGGTCTGGGAGTACTTCCCCGTCCAGGAGCGGATGTTCAAGCCGCAGCTGCGCCGCACCCCCTTCCTGGCGGCGGACCCACCGGCTGTCGGCGTCCGTCGGCGGATCATCGAACACGACCTGGACGGGCTGATCCGCGAGATCGAACTCGACCGCGCCAACGGCCTGTTGGGCAAGACCTGCATCCACCCCAGCCATGTCCCCGCCGTCCACGCGCTCTCGGTGGTCACGCACGAGGAGTACTCCGACGCCCTCGACATCCTCGACCGCCACCGGGGAGGCGGCGGAGTCTCCCGCTCGGCGTACACCAACAAGATGAACGAGGCCAAGCCGCACCGCGCCTGGGCGGAGCGGATCCTGCTGCGCGCCGAGGTCTTCGGCGTGGCCCGGGACGACGTCAGCTTCGCCGAGCTGCTGGGCGCCTCGCTCTGCGGCTGAGCCGGAGTCGCCGCCTCAATGCTCGACGCACCATCGAAAGTAGGAGTCTTGACCGCAGTACCGCATGTCGCACCCGCCCCCTGGACCGGCCAGTGGGTCACCGACCGGCTCGGCCTCGGACTCACCGGCTCGCCGGCGCTCCCCGAGCTGATCGGGCTCGCACTGCGGGCGAACAACCCCAAGCGTGCCCACCTGCTGGTCTCCCAGGTGCTCGGCAAGCACATACCGCAGCGCCCGGCGGTGGTTCACCGGGTCGGCGTCGAACTCGGGCAACGGGTACGGGAGTTGCTCGGTCAGGACGATGCCGGCCGGGCGGTCGTGCTCGGCTACGCCGAGACCGCCACCGCCCTCGGGCACAGTGTCGCCGACGGGCTCGACGCGCCCTACCTGCACTCCACCCGCCGCCCGGTCGCGGGAGTGACCCCGGTCGGCGGATTCGAGGAGGAGCACTCCCACGCCACCTCGCACCTGCTGCTCCCCGAGCACCCAGCCTTCCTGGCCGGTGACGGCCCGCTGGTGCTGGTGGACGACGAGTTCTCCACCGGCACCACCGTGCTCAACACCATCCGTGCCCTGCACGCCGACCACCCGCGTTCGCGGTACGTGGTGGTCGCCCTGGTCGATCTGCGGACCGACGCAGACCGGGACCGGCTGGCCGAGGCAGCAGCCGAACTCGGCGCCCGGGTGGACCTGGTGGCCACCGCGGTCGGTGGCGTCGAGCTGCCCGCCGACCTGCTGCCCCGGGCCCAGGCCCTGATCGCGGCCGCCGAGCCGAGCCCCCTGCTGTCGGACTCCGTGTTGTCGGACTCGGGGGTGCCGAACTCCGGTTCTGTGCTGTCCGGTTCTGCGCTGCCGGGTTCTCCGCCGTCCGGTCCGGCGTTGTCCGGTTCTGCGCTGCCGGGTTCTCCGCCGTCCGGTCCGGCGTTGCCCGGTTCTGCGCCGGTCGTGCGGGTCGAGCCGGACTGGCCCGAGGACCTTCCGGACGGTGGTCGCCACGGCTTCACCCGAGCGCACCGGCAGGTGCTGGAAGCGCTGCTGCCCGAACTGGCCGCCGACCTGGCACCCGTGGTGAGCGGGCGCAACCGGGTTCTGGTGCTCGGCTTCGAGGAGCTGATGTACGTCCCGCTGCGGCTGGCGGGCGCGCTGGCCGAGCTGCTGGAGCGGGAGCCGGGGCGGGAGACGGTCGGCGCGGCCGAGCCTCGCGTACGCTTCTCCACGACCACCCGCTCGCCGGTCCTGGCCGTGGACGATCCCGGCTACCCGATCCGCACCCGGCTCGCCTTCCCGGCCCACGACGCCCCGGCGGACGGTTCCGCCGAGCGCTTCGCCTACAACGTCGCCCCCGGTGCCGACCCGGACCGCCGCTTCGACGCCATCGTCCTGGTGGTGGACGGACCGGCCGACACCCCGGCCCTGCACGAGGGCGAACGGGCCCTGATCCAGCAACTGCGCCGGGTCACCGACCAGGTGGTGCTCGTCGTTCTCCCCTCGTACCGCCCCCGGACACCGCGATGACGTCCCACCGTCCGACGATCAGCCGTACACCCCGTTCGAAGGCCGCCATGTCTACTGCCAGCGCCCCATCCGCCGCCCGTCCGCTCTCCGGCCCCGGGTTCTCCTCGTACCCGGCCGAGGAGGTCACCTGGCTGCTCAAGGACCTCTCCGACGTCGAGCTGGAGGCACCCATCGAGGAGCGGGAGGAGGCCGTCCAGTCGGGCGGCGCGCACTACGCGGAGTCACTGCCGGTCGAGTACCAGCCGAGCCCCGAGTACCAGGAGCTGTTCCGGCAGGCGCTGGCGGTGTCCGCCGGGCGGGTCGCGCTGGCCGTCGGCACGGTCGCCGAGACCCTGGTGCGCGAGCGAGGCCGGGACCTGGTCCTCGCCTCGCTCGCGCGGGCCGGGACGCCCGTCGGCATCCTGATCCGCCGCTGGCTCGCCTTCGCCCATGGCCTGGACACCAGGCACTACACGCTCTCCATCGTGCGCGGCCGGGGCATCGACCAGGTCGCCCTGCGCCACCTCGCCGCCCACCACGACCCGGCGGCGGTCGTCTTCGTGGACGGCTGGACCGGCAAGGGCGCCATCACCCGTGAACTCGCCGACGCGCTGGCGGGTACGCCGTTCGACCCGGAGCTCGCCGTACTCGCCGACCCGGGGCGCTGCGTCGGCACCTACGGCACCCGGGAGGACTACCTGATCCCCTCCGCCTGCCTCAACTCCACGGTCTCCGGCCTGGTTTCGCGCACCGTACTGCGCGCCGACCTGATCGGCCCGGACGAGTTCCACGGTGCGAAGTTCTACCGGGAGCTGGCCGGTGCCGACGTCTCCAATGCCTTCCTGGCCACCGTGGCCGGGCACTTCACCGCCGTCCGGGCCGAGGCCGAGGCTGCGGCGGCGGGGCTCTCGGCCACCGACCGCACACCGGACTGGGCCGGCTGGGCCGCCGTGGAGCGGATCAGCACCGAGTACGGCATCGACAACGTCAACCTGGTCAAGCCCGGCGTCGGCGAGACCACCCGGGTCATGCTGCGGCGCGTCCCCTGGCGGGTCCTCGCGCGGCGCGGCGCCGGGGCCGACCTCGACCACGTACGGTTGCTCGCGGACCAGCGCGGCGTTCCCGTCGAGGAGGTGGACGAACTGCCCTACAGCTGCGTCGGCCTGATCCACCCCCGATACAGCCGCGGCGCAACCGGCGCCGACGGCACGGCGGTCAAGGCCGGCTGCGCGTCGGTCGATGCGGAGCGCGCGTGATGAAACTGATGAACAGTCAATTCCTCGTCGCCAGCGACCTCGACCGCACCCTGATCTACTCCAATCGGGCGCTCGCCCTGGATGTCCCCGACCACCTGGCGCCCCGACTGCTCTCGGTCGAGGTGTACGACGGCCACGTGCTCTCCTTCATGACCGAGCAGGCCGCCCGACTCCTCGCCGAACTGGCCGGGTCGGCTCGCTTCGTACCGGCGACGACCCGCACCAGGGCCCAGTACGAGCGGATCAACCTGCCAGGCCCGACGCCCGGTTGGATCCCCTCGTACGCAATCTGCGCCAACGGCGGGCAGTTGCTGGTGGACGGCGTACCCGATCCCGACTGGCAGGCCGAGGTGCACGCCCGACTCGCCTCCGGCAGCGCACCGCTCGACGAGATCGTGGAGCACCTCGCGATTGCCGCCGACCCCGAATGGACCCACAAGCGCCGCACCGCCGACGGCCTGTTCGCATACCTGGTGATCGAACGGGCCCAACTGCCGGACGGCTGGCTGGCGGAGCTCACCGGCTGGTGCGCCGAACTCGGCTGGACGGTCTCCCTCCAGGGCCGCAAGGTGTACGCCGTCCCCGCCCCGCTCACCAAGAGCGCCGCCCTCGCCGAGGTCGAGCGGCGGACGGGCGCCACGACGGTCCTCGCCGCCGGCGACTCGCTGCTGGACCTCGACCTGCTGCTCGCCGCCGACCACGCCTGGCGCCCCGGCCACGGCGAGCTCGCGGACACCGGCTGGACGGCCCCCGGTGTCACCGCACTCACCCAGGCCGGGGTGGCGGCGGGGGAGGAGATCGTCCGTCAGTTCCTTCACCACGTGCGGGCGGGAGTGTCCGGCAGGGCCTGAGCCTCGCCCGTGGTGCGGGGTGCGGGACGCTGTGGTGCTGTGGTGCTGAGGGCGTCAGCCGCAGCAGCCACCGCCGCAGCAGCCACCGCCTCCGCCCCCGGCGGACGGCCTGGGGGCTACGGCGGCGGCCGAACCGCCCGTCATCGCAACGGTGGAGAGCAGCTTGACGGTGTCGGTGTGCCCGTCCGGGCACGTAGCAGGGTCGTTGGCCTGCGCCATGGCACGGCGGAGCTCGAAGGTGGCTCCACAGGAGCGGCAGCGGAAGTCGTAGCGTGGCATACCCCGCAGCGTACCCAGCCCACCGTTCAGGTTGAAGGCAAGTCCGCCACCGCGCCGGACGTCTGCCGTGCCCGCACGCTCCCTGTACCTGTACCTGTACCTGTACCTGTACCTGTACCTGTACCTGTACCTGTACCTGTACCTGTACCTGTACCTGTACCTGTACCTGCTTCCGTACCCGCGCGTCTGTCCCACGCCCGCAGCGTCCGTCCCATGTCCGTCCGTCCGGGCGGGTGCCGCGTCGGCCGTTCACGGCCGGGCCCTGGGTCAGTGGCTGCCCCGGATCATCGCCACCACCTGCGCGGCAGTCTCCCGCACCCCCGCCATCTCGGTGAGGAAGAGCCAGTAGTCGGGGTGCCGCCCGGACGCCTCCAGCCTCTCGACTGCACCGTCCAGCCGCGTGACCGCCGCGTCCAGCGGCCCGGCGTGCCGGGGATCCGGCGCCTTGCGTCCGGCCATCGCCAGCCGCTGGGCGTCGCGGAGCGCGAAGCGGGTCCGTTCGATCTCCTGCTGCGGATTGACCGCCACCTCGTTCAGCTGCCGCAGCCGCTCGTGCACCACCGCCACCGAACCGTCCGCCGTCTCCAGCAGGGCCCGCACCGTGCCGATGGCGCCAGTGGCATCCGCCCAGCGCTGCTCGTCCCGGGCCCGGGCGGCCTCGTTCAGCTTCTGCTGCGCCGTCCGGACCGCCTCGGCGGTCTGGGCCGGAACCCGCTGAAGGTCCTGCCAGCACGCCGTGCTGAACCGTCGCCGCAACTCGCTCAGCACCGGCTCGACCGTACCCGCCCTGGTCTCCAGCGCCTCGATCCTGGTGCGCAGACTGGCCACCCGCCGGTCGATCTCCCGTGCCTTCTCCGGTCGCTGCTCCGCCGAGGTCCGGATCACGTCCGCGCGCTGCGCCACGTCCTCCGCCCGCCGCAGCGTCGCCGCCACACCGTGCCGCGCCGCACCCTCGTTGAGCCGGGTCAGCTCCGGAGCCAGCTCGGCGAGGTGCGCCGCCAGATCGTCCGCCCGCAGCCCGGCCGCCCGTACGGCCTCCAGCGCGGTGGTCGCCCCCAGCAGCGCCCGCTTCGCCTTCTCGACGGCCGGGGTGACGCGGATCAGCTGCGATTCGGCGTGCTGGAGCAGCGGCTGCAGTCGTTCGAGGAACCGGCCCAGCTCGGTCTGCTCGGCCGTCAGGCGGCGCTGCGCCTGCTCCAGCTCCTGCCGGGCCCGCGCTGCGGTGCCGGCGTCCAGCTCCTCGGCGTCCAGATCGTGCGCGTCCAGCGCGGCCAGATATCCGACGCTCGCCTCGTCGACCCGGGCGGAGATCTGCTGGTAGTCGGCGAGTGCCTGCCGCGCGGCCGGGCCGTCCTCCGCCGCCCGCACGGTCTCGACTGCCAGCTCGGCCTCACGCTGGGCCGAGTCCAACTCGTAGAACGCCTGCTGAGCTGCGTCGCGGGCAGCCTTGGCCTCCTCGCGCAGGTTCTCGCTCCGCCGCCACCAGCCGCCCCGCCCGCCGCCACCGCCGGCCACCCTCACGCCACCGCTCCCTGCTCAGCACCGAACGCCCGATCCCACCCATTCTTACGGATCACCACTCCTCCCCGGCACCCCTCCCGATCCCCGCCCGATCCCACCCATTCACCCACCCACCGGAAGCATGCGGCGAACCACCCCCAGGACCAGGTAGTGTTGTCCCTCGTCGTACGCCACCGGGCCTCCCGGCAGGCGCCACGATGGGGGCGCATAGCTCAGTGGTAGAGCGCTGCTCTTACAAAGCAGATGTCGGCGGTTCGAAACCGTCTGCGCCCACCCCCTCTGACCAGCATCAGAGCATGAAGAAGGGGCCCTCCAGTGATCCACTGGAGGGCCCCTTCTCGTCTGTTGGGGACATTTTGGGGACGCTGCGTCAGGTTGCCGATTCTCCGGGGACACGGCCGGGGACACCCGACTCCGCCATGCCCTGATCGGAGGTCTCGGGGGCAAGCTCGCGTGCCACTGCGGTGGCACGCGGAACGAGCAGCAGGGGAGCTTCGGCCTGAGCCTGCTCGAACTGCGGGAGAACCGAGGTGTAGGTGTCGGCGGTCAGCCCGTAGGAGGAGTGCCCGAGCATGACCTGGATCGCCTTCATGTGGATGCCGGCGGCCAGGGAGAGCGTCGCGGCGCAGTGCCGCAGATCATGCAGGCGGACAGGGAGAAGCCCGTGCTTGTCCAGGAGGCGGCTGAAGACCTGCGAGAGGTAGTTGGGGTGGTAGGAGGTCCCGTTCTCCCAGGTGAAGACGAGGCCGCTGTTGGTCCAGGCGTGGGCCTGCTCCTTCTCCCATTCCCCGCGCTCCACCTGCTGACGGGCTTGCCACAGCTCCAGGAGCTTCTTCGTCTCCGAGTCCAGCACGATGGTGCGGGCGCCGCTGTCGCTCTTGGGCGTGTCCTCCCAGACCTCGTAGTCGGAGGTGACCAGCTGCTCGGAGATGTGCGCGACCCCCAATTCCAGATCCGTTTCGGCCCACGGCAGGCCGGCGGCTTCGCCACGCCGAAGGCCGCGGAAGACCATCAGGTGGAACATCGGGTAGAGCCGGTGCTTGGCCACACAGTCCAGGAACCTCCCGGTTTGCTCGGGAGTCCACACCATCACCTTGCCCGGCTTCACACCGGGTCTCGCGGTACGCCTTCACCCGGGCTGGCGTCCAGACGAGCGGCTTCGGCGGCGTGTATTTGGGAAGGGTGACCTGCTTGGTCCAGTTCTCCGAGATGATCTTTTCGGTGACGGCGTCCTCAAGAGCTCCGCTGAGGGTGTTCCTGAACTTCAACTGGGTGCCGGGGCCGGTGATGTTCCGGGGCATCGCGCGAGCTTCGCGCAGGGCTGCCTTGGCTGCGTTCCAGGCGGCGCGCAGTGCAGGGTCCTTGCGGCTGCGGTCGGCTTCCTTCCACGCCTTGTGGGCGACGCGTTCGGCGGCGTACGCCTGTGCCGCCAACACCCGGTTCTGCGCGTGGAGTTCGTTGTTCTCCCAGATCTTGGCGAACATCTCCTGGATATGCCGAGCCCGGAGGTCGATGAGCTTGAGATGCCCCAGCGTGGGGATGAAGACACGCTTGAAGTTTCCCCTCGAGGTTGGACACCCGGATCTGGCCTGACCGTGCCAGCGCCCGCGCGGAGGTCTTCGCGTTCATCGAGACCTTCTACAACCGCAGGCGCCTACGCAGGCACCCCGAGTGGGGCTACCTCACGCCACTCGAGATCCGACAGCGACACCAGCAAGGTCACGCCTTGGCGGCGTAGACGGACAGTGTCCAACCGCAGGGTGGAACTTCACCCGTGCCACCGCCTGGGACCGCGAGCAGGACCGCGTGTTCCTCGCCGAGCAGCGCCAGGCCCGCCGGGACCTGGCCCGCCGGCACGCCCGCCTCGCCCAAGCCTTCCTCTCCAAGGCCGTCGCCCGCCTCCAGACACTCGACCCCCGCGAGCTGTCGCCCGGTGACCTCCTGCGCTGCTTCCAGGTGGCCACCGACATCGAGCGCCGAGCCGTCGGCGACGAACCCATCTGGACCCCTGGCGACCAGGACCCCGAGGCCATCGACATCGCCGAGCTCACCGACGAGGAGCGTCGCGCCCGCATGGAGCAGCTGCGCCGAGAACTCGAACGCCGAATCGCAGCAGAGGAGACCGCCTCGTGAGCGCCCGCCCCGGCAAGCCCAGCAGTGGACGGGCAGGCTGGTCTCGTCGGCGCGGCATCGAGGCGTTCACCAGCCCATCGGTGATGAGCTTTCAGCAGCTGCAGGCCGAGGTCGCCGCGCTCGTACGAGCCGACGAGATATCCCGGCGCCGGTGGGCGTGCGATCGCCCCGACTGCGACGGCCTGCCGCACACTGGCTGGCTGCACAACCACGCCCGCGCCGCCCAGCGAACCCCATCGTGGGCGTGGACGGTGTGGATGCCGCTCACCGGCCGAGGCTGGGGCAAGACGAGGACCGCAGCGGAGACCGTCAGGGAGTGGGCCAAGGCACCCGGCCTGCAGATCGCCGTCGTCGCCAAGAACGCCACCCTGGTCCGGGACATCTGCTTCGACTCCCCGAAGTCCGGGCTGCTCGCGGTCATCCCGCCCGAGGACATCGCCCGGTACAACTCCAGCCTCGGCGAGACCAGCATCCGGCTGCGCAACGGCACGATCATCAGGGGCTTCGGCGCGGAGACCCCCGACAACCTGCGCGGCTGGGCGTTCGACAAGGCGTGGTGCGACGAGTACGCCGCCTGGTCCCGGAACACCGCGCAGGACGTCTACGACATGCTGTGGTTCTGCCTGCGCGAGGCCGACACCCCACAGATGCTGATCTCCACCACGCCCAAGCCGCTGCCGCACATCAAGCGACTGGTCGAGCGCGGCTGACGCCAGGAGCAGCGCCAAACGGAAGGCGGAGACAAGCCGCGCGTCGTGCTAACCCGAGGGCACATGCGCGACAACGACGCCAACCTGTCCCCGGCTGCCCGAGCGGAACTGGACGAGCAGTACGCCGGCACGCGGCTCGGCCGCCAGGAGCTGTCCGGCGAGCTGCTCGAAGACGTCGAGGGCGCGCTGTGGCAGGGCTGGATGCTGGAGGTCGAAGGCTTCCGCCAGCACCGGGAGAACCTGCCCGACATGGAACGGGTCGTCGTCGCCGTGGACCCGGCCACCAAGAGCCACGAGAACGCCGACCACACGGCGTTCACCGTGGCCGGCCGGGGCTGGCCGCTCACCACCGCCTACGGGGATAACCGGCCCCGCGGGTACGTCCTGCACGCCGAGCAGGACCGGTTCACGCCGACCGCCGCGATGCGCCGCGCCGCCGAGCTGTACCACGAGTACCAGGCCGACTGCGTCGTGATCGAGGCCAACAACGGCGGCGACTACCTGCCCGCCCTCCTCCAGGAAGTCGACCCGCGGGTCAGCTGGCGGATCGTTCACGCCACCCGAGGCAAGCGAGCCCGAGCTGCTCCGGTGGCGCAGCTGTACGAGCAGTCCCGCGTCCACCACGTCGGCCCCGCCCAGCTGTTCGCCGAACTCGAAGAGCAGATGACCACCTTCGTCGGCCAAGGGGAGACCGAGGACTCGCCAGACCAGCTCGACTCGATGGTCTGGGCGCTGTGGGACCTGTTCCTCGACCCGACCATGCCGGTACCACGCAGGGGCGACGACCAGCGGCTGTCGGGGCGGCGATGAGCGCGATCAACCGAGCAAGGCACTTCAGCGTTTCGGACAGTCAGGGAGAGACTCCGCTTGCTCGCACAGGGCGCGAATCGCGGCGCTGCTCCAGAGCTGGCCCAGCGAGCTTCTATCTCGCAGGAGTTCACGCGCAGCGTTGACCTGCGAGGGCACCACGCAAGCTTGGCGCATCAGTGCTTGCGGGTCATTGTTGGCCACGGCGTATGCGCGGTAACCGTGTTGGAGATCCTCTTCAAGCTGCTCCAGGTTTACCGGACCGATCGGGTCGCATGCCGGGAGGAGCGGCCTCTCAAGGTGTTCGGCCTGCCAGAGCACCCGGCCGGTTGAGAGTTCCACAGCCTCCAGCCACTCGGCTTTGGGTATCGCTCGGGCCACGATGTACCAGGTAGCCGGGTCCGAGGCTCCAGCTTGCTCAAGCGGTGCCGAGATCCCGTCGCTGGCCCCGGTCTCATATTTGTGCAACGCCCAGGGGACCACCCCGCGCTCCAGCCGGATGGTCAGCCGGATCGTGGTTCTCGTTGCCAGGAGCCCGGTGGTGACGCTGTGCCCTTGGCCGTGTCCCATCCGGCGCCGTCCGCATCGCCCTGCGGCATGGCGAACTCCGGCTTGCCGTCTGCACCCACCCTGGCCGCACTGCTGCACCGCCATGTCGAGGCGGGCGATGTCGGTCCGCACCGCCGTCCCGCGGTACTCCCGCCGCAGCCGGCGGCTTCATTCCCAGAGTTTCTCACCGAGGGTGCCGCCCTGGGTGGCGCCGGGCAGTACGTAGACCACGGCTGAGGCCCGGTGCTCCAGGAAGGGGGTCAGCGCGTCGCGGGTGGCCAGACGGTTCTGGACGCGGGTGAAGGCGGCGGGATCGCGCATGAAGGCGCAGAACAACAGGCCGCGGTCGTCTGGTCCGTCGTCGTAGCTGTAGCTGCGGCGGAGCATGCGCGCGCCGCCATCGAGGCGGGGGCTGGTGAGGCGGACGTGGGCCGTGGCGGGGATGACGTAGGAGCCGTCCGGATTCTTGGCGTAGATGTCCGGGTCGTCGTGCTCGGCGGTGCCGGTGAGCGGAACGCCGTTGTCGGCTTGGCGGCCGATCACCAGGTTCTGCCGCTCCTTGGGGAGAGCCGCGAAGCCGGCGACGTCCATCCGGATCCTGCGGTAGACCAGGACGGTTCCGTTGTGGTGGGGGCCCGGTGGGCCCCAGACCCACTGTTCGGCGGCCGCATCGTCGGGGTTAGCGGTGCCGTCCTTGAAGCCGAACAGGTTGCGCGGGGTGGTGTCCGGGGCCGTGTGGGGCAGGAGGCCGGACTGGGTCCAGCGGGGGACGGCGCCGGCGGCGTGGGCGGCCGTGCCGGCGAGCTCGGCGACGACGGTAGCAGTCCAGCGGTCGGAGGCGCACAGCTGGATGAGCAGGTCCCCGTTGCTGCGTGCCGGGTCGAGGCGGTCGCCGTGGAAGGGCGGCAGATCGGCCAGTTCGGCGGGAACGTTGAGGCCGAGCCGGGCTGCGAGTGCGGGGCCGACGCCGACCAGGGAGGTGAGCCGGGTGGTGCCGGCGCCCTGTAGACGCGGGTCGGGCGGCGTCTCGGAGGCTGCGGTGGACAGGACGCGGGTCAGGGCGCCGAGGACCTTGCGCAGCGTCTCCCGGTCGGTGGCGGCGGAGGTTTGCGGGAGGTCGAAGGAGATCAGCTGCGTGGCGGGTTGCTGGGAGAACATCGCGCCTGCCTGCCGGGCGCCGTGGAAGGGGATCGCGGGCGCGGGCGGCAGGGCGTTGGAGGCGGTGCTCCGGCTGGACGCCCGGTCGCCGTTCGTCAGTTCGTCGGCTGCCGCGCCGATCCCGGCGGCGAGCACCGCCCCGGCCGCGAGCAGTGCCCTGCGCCGCCCGAACCCGGTTGCGGCGAGTCCCGCCGGCTGCTGCGTATTTCCCGGTTCGGTAGACATGGACGCTATTGGAGACGATAGAACACTTGCCATGCAAATCATGCTTCCTGACGATCCATTGGCCCGGTTGGCAGCTCCACCGGCGGTGTTCCGGGCCGCGGCGCTGCGGCGCTTGTCGGTGCTGGTCGTCTCGGTCGCGATGGCGGTCGCCGGGTGCTCCTCGGCCGCTTCGAAGTCCGCTGACGCGCGGCATCCGGCTGGGAGCGTGCTGCGCGTGCCGGAGGACTTCCCCACGGTGCAGAAGGCGCTGGACGTCGCCCGCGAGGGCGAGACGGTGCTGATCGGCCCGGGTGTCTACCGCGAGAGCGTGTACGTCGCCAAACCCCGTGTGGTGGTGCGCGGAACGGACCGCAACGCGGTGGTCTTCGACGGCGGTGTGCGCCTGGTCAACGGCATCACCGTGACCGGTGCCGGTTCGGTGGTGGAGAACCTCACCGTGCACGGTTACCTGGCCAACGGCGTGCTGTTCACCGGCGTCACCGACGAGCGGCTGCAGCAGCACGGCGCCGGCGGCTCCGCGTACAACCCGCTGGATACCGCCCGTTTCCCGGCCGTCCAGGGCTTCCGTGCGACCCGGGTGACGGCCTACGACAACGGCCTGTACGGCATCTACGCGTTCGATGCGCGTGGCGGTGTGATCGAGGACTCCTACACCTCCGGGCAGGCCGATTCGGGCATCTACGTCGGCCAGTGCCGGCCTTGCGACACCGTCGTGCGCGGGAACACCATGGAGCACAACGCAGTCGGCATCGAACTGACCAACGCCTCCGAGGGCCTGTTGGTGCTGGGCAACCGGGTCGCCGGCAACCGGGTCGGCGTCACGGTCAACTCCAACGACCAGGAGGCGCTCGCGCCGCAGCACGGCGCGGTGATCGCGGGCAACGTGGTCGCCGACAACAACGCCGCCGACACGCCCGAGCAGGCTGACGGGGGCTTCGGGATCGGGATCGGCATCGGCGGCGGCACCGGGAACCGCGTCCAGCGCAACCTGGTCCAGGGCAACAAGGCGGCCGGAGTGATCGTCACGGATCCGCCAGGGCACCCGGCGAGCGGCAACCGCGTCGAGGGCAACCGGGTCACTGGCAACGGCGCCGACCTGGTACTAGCCGCGGCCGATCCCAGCAACTGCTTCAGCGGCAACCAGCCCGCAACCCAGAGCCCGGACGGTCTGGAGGGCCTCGCGGGCTGCGGGGCCGGCGGCCGGAGCGCACTGCCGCCGGGCCAGCCGGCGCTGGTGCAGGCTCCGCCCGGCGTTCCCTTCAGCCAGGTGCCAGCTCCGTCCACCCAGCCGTCCATGCCGGACCCGGCGGTCCCGGCCAGCGCGGCAACCGGCCTGCCGGGGGCCGTCGACCCGGACGCGTACCCGCTCCCGACGGACGCCGGTGCTGTGCCACAGCCGCACTGAAGACATGCCGTGCGGCGGTCAGTCCGTGGCCCATGGCGCCTCGGGGAGCTTGGCGCCGCCGTCGTGTCCGGAGAACTCCAGGGTGGTGGGGGTCCCCAGGCCCGGCATCCGCATCGTCACCCGGAGCAGGCCGCCGTTGCTGTCGAGCCAGTACGTCAGGGGCGACCGCCCGCCATCGGGTCCCGTACCGGGCGTGGTGCCCTCGGCGCGCGGTCCGGCTATCCGGTCGTAGTCGCGGCCGTCGATCCGGTCGCGGCCCAGCCAGCGGGCTCCTGACTGGGCGAGCAGCATTGGGTTGTCGGGCCGGTCCGCGCCGAGCTCGATCAGCAACTGGAGCCCGGCATCCAGGGGATCGGTCGTGTAGGAGCGCGGTGACCAGCCCGAGCGCGGGATGTGTTCGGCCTGCTGCCAGGGAGGGCTGTTGTCCAGCGCGGGAGCCAGGCCGAGGCCGTCGCTGTCCCAGACGACCAGGCCGTGGTCGAGCTGCCACGCGGGGAACGCGGATGACCTGGCGGGCCCGGTGGTCTGGTAGCTCCCCACGGCCCGGTGGGTTCGGTAGTCCACGACTCCGCTGACCCGCAGCACCACGCCGCCGCCCTCGGTGGCCGTGAGGGTCAACGCCACGGGGCTGGCCTGGTACAGGTTCAGCCGCGACAGGGCTAGCCTTGATGCCTCGTCCATCGTCACCGGCCGCTCGGTGCTGTGGCCGGAGAGGGTCCGGTAGGCGGCTACGCCGCCCACCGCGGTGCCGCCCACCGTGATCGCGACCAGTGTTCTGAGCCAGCGGGTCCGACGCGGCGTACGGCCGTCGGTCCTGGCCTTCGTAGCCATGCAGTCGCCTTCTCTCGTTGGTCTCTCTCGTCGATCGGTCATGCAGTCGGGCGGGTTCGCGGACTGCCGGTCCGCGAACCCGCCCGTTCCGGCCCGGGGTCACCGGTGCCGGCTGCCCCGCTCGGGAGCTAGCGGTGCTGTGCCCTGCGCCTGCGCATCAGCACGAGCAGCGCCGCGCCGAGGGCGGTGAGCACGGCACCACCGGCCAGTGCCATCGGGACCAGCTGGTTCATGCCGGTGAACGCCAGGTGTGAGCCGGGCGCGGAGCCCGGCGCGGCAGGCGTCGGCGGTGCCGCCGTCGGCGGCGGTGCGGTCGGTGTCGGCGTGGGCGTGGGCAGCAGCCGGTTGACCGCCGTCACCGAGACCCCGGCGTCGAGGTTGTCGGAGGTCAGCTCCAGCGGGCCGAACACCGTCGCATCCGGTACGGCGTAGCCAGCGGGCGGGCTGATCTCCTGCCAGTAGTACGTCCCCGGCAGGCCACTGCCCTGGCAGATGCCGTCGGCCCCGGTCGTGCAGGGGCCGCCGATCGCCGTGTCCGGCTTCGTCCCGGCGGTCTGCAGGCCGTCGGTGCCGTTCGTCTCCTTCCACAGCTGGAACTTCGCCCCCGCCAGTGGCTTGCCGTCCTGGTCGTGCTTGACCAGGCGCAGCGCGCCGTCCTGCTGGCGGAACCCGAAGTCGTAGGTGTGGTTGTTTTCGCCCGGTCCGCCGGTGGTCAGCGCCCGCTCGGGGAACTTGGCGTCGGGCGGGACGATGCCCTTGGAGTCGATGAAGTGGTTGTCACCGACGTCGTGATCGGTGGGCACCCAGTGGTACAGCGGGCCGCCCTTGGCGTAGTCGGCCGGGTTGTCGATGCGGATGGTGTACTTGGTCTTCGGCTTGAGGCCGCCGGTGACGTTGGAGTCGTCGAAGTAGTACTCGCCGCGTGCGGTCGTCTTCGTCGTGCCGACGATCTTCCCCGACTCGTCGTACAGGTGGACGGTGGCGCCCTCGACCGGGCGCTGGCCCGGGTTCTGGATGCCCTTGCGCTCGGGGTCGTACCAGACCCGATTGCCGATCTGCAGCGGCGCCTGGTCGCAGAGCACCTCCAGGTCGCCCATCGAGGCGCCCTTGCCGAACGGGGCGCTGGTGCCCTTCGGGGTGAGGCGCAGGCCGAACATCGGGTCCTGCTTGCCGTCGACACGCTGGAGGAACGACGTGCCGTAGCCGACGGGGGTGTGGTCGGGGTCGAAGGCGGAGACCGCGATGGTGTTCTCGACCTTGGAGAGCGCCATGCCGGCGAACGCCGTGTTGTGGTGACCCACCCCGGCCCAGGCGGTGTCGAAGAACCGGGTGCCCCGGGGGGACAGCCCGCAGCCGTTGTTGGTGTCCATCACGTACATGCCGTTCGACGGGCAGGCCTTGTTCAGGTCACCGCCGGACATGACGTTGGAGACCGAGCCCGGCGCGGGGGCGCCCGGCCCGCGGTCGGCGAAGCGGTCGCGGAAGGCCAGCAGCATCGAGCCGTCGGTCTCGAAGGCGACCTCGCCCAACTCCGGTTCCGGATTGGCGATGGTGCTGTTGCCGCACACCCGGCCGTTCTGCGTGGTCGGGTAGGTGCTCGTCCACGGGAACCAGCCCGCGCCGTCGCACGGGCCACTACCGACGGTGGACTGGCGCGGGTAGTCCAGCGGCTGGTCCAGCACGGCTTTGCCGAACACGCCGGTGGCGAGGTCGAACGGCAGGACCACGGCGAGCATGTCCGCGGGCTTGCCCGTGGACTGGCCGGAGCAGACACCGCCGAGGTAGCCGGTGCCGTCCTGGAGGCCGAGGCCGAACGGCCGCCAGTCCTCGGCCGCCGGGCAGCCCGGGTCGGGGATGGCGTAGGCGGCCTTCGGCGCCGAGGCCGTCGGCACGGAGGCGTCGTAGCGGTAGAGCTTGCGGTCGTTCAGGTTGACGACGAAGAGGTCCTTGCCGTCGTCTGTGACCTTGATGCCACCGAGGCTCTCCTTGCCGGGCACGTCGAGGAAGGCGTCGTCCGTCCCCGACCCGTGCACCGTGCTGCCCGCGTTCGGCACGGCGGTGAAGAGCGTCGTCTTCTTCTGCGCGAGGTCGGTGACGTAGACCGCCCCCGCGCCGCCAGGGCCGTAGTCGGTGCCGCGCTTGGCCACCGCCGAGGAGAAGACCCGCTTGTCGGCCTTGTTCCACGCGATGCCGTACAGCGTGCCGGTCTCGGCGTTGGTGGCGATGTTCGTGACGTTGACGTCCAGGCCGTCCTGGCCGCGTGCGCTGTACGGGAAGGACACCAGCGTGCGCTGGGCCCCGCCCTCGCGCGTGGTGGGCTGACAGGTCGTCACCAGCGGCGCGTTCTTCTGGCAGTAGTCACCGGGGTTCCACAGCCCGGTGGTGTACGCCACGTTCTTGCCGCCGGAGAGGTCGACGAACTCCTCGTTGCTGCTCAGCTGGTTCGGCGCGCCGTCCAGGCCCTGGCGCGAGGCGAACGCCGGGAACAGCACACCCGGCTTCGGATTCACCACCTGCACCCGGTACTTGCCGCGAGACGCCTTGGTCGCGGCCGGGGCCAGCGTCACCGTGCCATCGGCCGCCGTCACCCCGTCGATGCCGACGCCGGCGTCGTCCGTGAGCGTCACCTTGACACCCGCGATACCCGGCTCCAGCGCGGGCGTCCACACTCCGCTCGCGTCCACGGCCCGGACGACCCGGACCGTCACCGACCCGTCACCCGTCTGCGGAAACGCTGCCGGCATCGCCAGCGAGCAGCTACCGATCCCGAGGGCGAGCGCCACGAGGCGGGCTACGCCGCGGCGACTGACCACGCCCGGCCGCCGCCGATCCGGCCCGCGTGCGACGTCGTTCACCTGTTCACGTGTACCTGTCATCCCTGCTCTCATCTTCCAGAAGGGCCTGAGGCCCGAGCTCGTGAGGGAGTCCGTGGAGTGGCGGAAAGCCGCCATTCTTAACAAGAGCTTAAAGGGAATTCACGCAAGTTGTGGCAGAATTAGAAATTTTGACGTTACGTCAGACGTTCGACGAGGACGCCGTCGCCGGGGGCAGCCGGTTCCCGCGATCAACCGCTCACCCGCATCAGCACACCGCGTCCAGCCCCAGTGCCGGCCTGTACAGACGAGCAGCGCGGACACGCTTGAAGTTCCACCCTGCGGTTGGACACCTGGAGACTGGGACATGTGAGCCCGGACCACCACGGCGCCTGGGGCGTCAAGCGGATCTGCCGAACCCTGGGCATCGCCCGCTCCTCGTTCTACGCCTGGCGCGCCGGCGAGCAGGCCCGCCGGGCCCGGGAACGGGCCGAGGACCTGCTCGCCGCCGAGATCACGGTGATCCACCTCGCGTCCAAGGGCGCGTACGGCGTCCCGCGCGTTCATGCGGAACTGCGACGCCAGGGCCGGGTTGTCAACCGGAAGAAGGTGGAGCGGATCATGCGCGAGCGCGGCATCATCGGGGTCACCCGGCGCCGGCGCCGCGTGCTGACCCGCCAGGCCCGCAAGCCGGTCTTCGCCCCGGACCTGATCGGTCGCGACTTCACCGCGCCCCGCCCCGGAGTGCGGCTGGTCGGCGACATGACCTTCCTGCCGACCGAGCAGGGCTGGCTCTACCTGGCCACCGCGATCGACCTGGCCACCCGCGAGGTCGTCGGCTACGCGATGGCCGACCACCACCGCGCCGAGCTGCCGGTGGCCGCACTGCGGATGGCCGCCGGCCGCGGCGGCCTGGAGCGCGGCTGCATTTTCCACTCGGACCGCGGAAGTGAATATACGTCGACTGAATTCCGAACCGAGATAAGCAAGTTGGACATGAGGCAGTCGATGGGACGAGTCGGCTCCTGTTACGATAACGCTGCCGCTGAGAGCTTCTTCGCCGTGTTGAAGGAGGAGATCGGCACCCGGATCTGGCCGGACCGCGCCACCGCCCGCGCGGAGGTCTTCGCATTCATCGAGACCTTCTACAACCGCAGGCGCCTGCGCAAGAACCCCCAGTGGGACTACCTCACGCCACTCGAGATCCGCCAACGGCACCAGCAAGGTCACACCCTCGCGGCGTAGACGGAGAGTGTCCAACTGCAGGGTGGAACTTCAGATCCGCCCGCCCGCGACCACTGGTTCGATCGGACCTACGCCTACGACGCCCGCCCTGGCGATTACATGATCGTCCGCTGGCTAAGGCACGAGGAGCACGAGTGCAAAGAGCACCAGCACGAAGACCGCCACGACTACCCATCCGCGCGTGTCCTTCGGCCACCGGCCACCACGGTGATGGCTGTTGCTGAAGATCCCTGCGGCGCTGTCATCGCTGTGGTGATGGTGCCCGTGGTGGTGACCACCGAACCCGTGGTGGTGCCCGCCGTCGTGCCCGCCGCCGTCCATCCCGCACCCCCAGGTGGTAGCCGTACAGCCAGCCTGGCACGCCGAGGCCCCTCACAACCTCAAGACACCCTCTGACGCCCGTCACCGGCCGCCACAACGACCCCATTCTGAAGGAGAACTGTGCCGTCCGACCCGGACATCCTGCTCGACCGCCTGGTCGACCATGCCGCCCGCGGCTTCCTCACCGCCGCCGAAGGCCCCGCGCTCCGCCTCGCCGTCCAAGGACTGCGCGAGGAACTGGAGCAGGCTCGGCGGACCGCCGGCGGACTCGGCGCCAAGGTGCGGAAGCTCGGCGGTGAGCTCAAGCGGGCCGACGCCCTGATCAACGAGCTCGCCGCACCGCCCCGGCGACATCCACCGCGCCGAGCTCAGCGACATCCCCGGCGCCGGCCCCTGGACCATCCACGGGACCGCGCGCCAGCGCCTGACTGAGCACGCTCGCTCGCGCTGGCCGCAGCTGGCCGGTGTCGACGTGCGCTTTCGCGCCGGATTCGCCTACGTCACGGGGACGTTGCCCGGCGGTCAGGCCCTGCCGCTGTGCCGTCTGCGCTTCGGCGGGGTCCTGCACACCTGGGGCTTCGCCATCTACCTCGCCAGCCGCGACGGCTACCAGGACAACGTCCTGCCCAGCGGCTACCCTGCCGGATCACCGGAAGAAGCCCTCGACTGCGCGTGCGGCCTCTACCTCAACGACCCCACTGCCTGGACAAACGCACCCTCAACGATCTAACGCGGTGCAGCACTAGCTCCGCACCGCCCTGAGCCACCGCCAGAGCCGATGCTCCGTAAGGCCTTGCGCAAGATCGCCAGCTGTGTCACGCTGCTGCCGGCACCACACGTGCGCCATCATCACGAAGGGCCCGACCAACTCCGGTCGGGCCCTTCGGCGTTCCCGAGGAGGTCGACATGGACGAGCTGCTGACTGGACCTCAGGCCGCCGCACTCTGCAAGGTCGACACCGCGACCATCCGCCAGTGGAAGCGGCGCGGCAAGCTCGCCCCGGCCGGCCTCGACGAGAAGGGCCGCCCGATGTACCGGCGACTGGATATCGCCCTCGCCGAGCGCTCCACCCGGGAGCGCGCGGGCCGAACGTACGGCTAGCGCGCCGCCAGGTGGCCGGGCGTACTGTCTACCACCAACCCGAGCATTCTTGGGGGTCTGAGTGCGCGTCACAGACCTCCATGTACGCATAACGAGCTCCGGTCCACGACCCGTGATCGCGGTGGACGCGGCGCACGCTGCCGTCAACGTTGACGTAGAACTGCGTGCCGTACCGGGAGAACGTCGTCCACCACTTCCCGTTGTAGACACCCGGGCGCACCCGCCACCACGACTTGCAGAGCGTCGCCTGGACAGCGCCGCCGACGCGCAGGTCGGCACAGACGGTGGTCGCGGGCCGCACGGGCGTGGCAGTGGCCGCGGGGGTTGCGAGGGCGAAAGCAGCGGCTGTCGCCAGGGATACGGCGGCAGCCTTAGGTGCTCTGCGCATAGGTTCCTCCTTGCTCCTTGACTGGTTGGGCAAAGGGAAGCCCTGATGGTGCCGCTTGCACTCTTTGGGCGGACCGTCAGGCACTCCTTGGAGCATGGCAGTTCACTCACTCCAGCGGAGAAGGTTGGCCGAACTGTGATCGGAGGGCCCTGTGACCCGACGCCGGGCCTACACCGTGTGCACCGTCGCCGGATGTCCCGAGTACACGACCGGCGGACGGTGCGACGATCACCGACGTGAGGCCGAGCGGCGACGCGGCACCGCCCGCCAGCACGAGCGCGAGTTCCGCACCGCCGTCCTCGCCCACGATCCGCTCTGCAAGCTGTGCGGCACGGCGCCGAGCAAGCACACCGACCACTACCCGCTGAGCCGCCGCGAGCTGGTCGCAGCTGGCCGAGACCCCAACGACCCGCAGCACGGGCGCGGGCTGTGCGCCTCGTGTCACAGCGTCGAGACTGCGCGGCATCAGCCTGGTGGCTGGGCCGGTCGTGACGGAGGGTGACTGTACCCCAGGGGGTGACCCCCTTTTCGATCTTGCCGGGGACCGCCAGGGACCGCCGGGGACCGCCGGGGATGGCCATCGCCATCGGTGCGGATCCAGTAACCCTCGGGGCGCTCCGAGGGTAACTCTGTGTGACTTTGGCTAAGGGTGATCGCGATGGCTGGGATGGGGCCGGCATCGAAGCCTGCCGGGGAGCGTCGTCTGCGCAATGCCACCGTGGCGATGACTCGTCTTCCTGCCGAGGGCAGGCCAGGGGATCCGCCGAGGTTTCCTCTTGCTCCGCTGGTCGCGAAGGACGATGACCTCGGCATGCTGCGGGAGCGGGAGGCAGAGCTCTGGGCGGACCTGTGGTCGGC
Organism: Kitasatospora sp. GP82; assembly: GCF_029892105.1. GTDB lineage: Bacteria > Actinomycetota > Actinomycetes > Streptomycetales > Streptomycetaceae > Kitasatospora. The sequence continues at coordinate 26,750 of NZ_JARZAJ010000016.1, forward strand.
GCCGCAGGCCGTCATGTGGGAGCGCACTCACGCCGTTCTGACCGTGGCCAGGTTCGCCCGGTTCAGCTGATCCGTACGACCCGGACACGTCTGCGCCCACCAGCCACAAGACCCCGGACCGATCTTGGTCCGGGGTCTTTGACATCTCACCCTGACATCAGTGGCGGCGCTTGAGCAGCCGGTCCATGTCGCCGAGGGCCTCGCGCTGGGTGTCCTGGGCGACGTGGGAGTAGACGTTCATCGGGCAGGCGCGGGAAGGACTGCGGGGCGCCCGAGCCAGTCCTTACGGGGCGGCTCGGTGACACCCCTCTGTCGCGACCGAGTCCTGGATGCCGAGCTGCGTCAGTTCTTTGACGCACCCGCTCTGGTTGCCCACCAGGCCGTAGTAGCACGCCGTGCGGGCAACGTCTGTGGTTTCGAAACCCCGGCTCTGGAGGTACGTGGTGCAGTCTCCCAGATCCGCGTGGGCGGCCGGGGCGGAGATGACGATGCCACCTGCGGCGATGGCCAGGCCGGCGAGAGCGCTGACGATTCGAGGCGATGGACGCATGGGGATACACCTGCTCTCTCAATCGGGTCACCCGGTCCAGGTCGTGTCTGGCCACGCCTGCGAGGGCTACACCGAGCAAGCCGGTGTCGGACATGTTGCCGCTGACCGCCCTGATCAGCTCGGCACCGATCATGCCTACTGAAAATCTAGAAGCCTTCATGGCCGATCGCCTTCACTGTGCGCCGAACGGGTGAACCACAGGGAAGGACTGGACGGAACAGGTTTAGGAAGAGGTTTTCCCAGGGGAACCTCCTGGGCTCCCTTTGGGAACCAGCGCAAGAAGCCATCCTGCGAGCCTGCCGGTGATCCGCAACGCGAACCACGGGGCTACGCCGTGCGCCACCCGGCCGGTCTCCCCGCCTGTCGGCTAGGGCAGGAGCGGAGCGCATGGCCGGCGGCGGACCGCGGGGGGCAGGAGCGGGCGCGCAGTACATGCCGCCGAACGGGGCCGGCGGCAAGAGCGGGGCGCCGGATCGCATGACTTGGCGTCAGTCCGAGACCATCGACGCACACTTCGCGTTGCGGGAGTCGCCACGCGGGAAGGCTCGGCAGGCGGCGGCACGTGTACTCACGATGCCGCGACGCCTTCGTGTCTTGAGCGTTACTTGAGCAGCCGTTAGCCACTGCTGACTACTTGTCAGTAACATGCCGACGCAGGCGCAGACCTGTTCTGCCTTCCCCGATCCTCACGCCGAAGGTGGCTACCAGCTTGTCCATACGCACCCTCGCGCTGCCCGCGCTCGCCGCATCCACCCTGCTCGCGCTCTGCGCTTGCGACCCTACGACGCCGGCTGCCCCGCCCGCCGATCCCACGGCCGCGGCCGCCCAGGCCGCACCCGCCCCGACCGCCACGGGTCTGCCGGACACGCCGGCCCCCACGGGGATCCCGAAGGTGACTCTGGTCACCCCGACCGCCGGGGGCCCGACCGCCGACCCGACCGCCTCCGGTACGCCGAAGGCGGTCCTGGCCAGCCCGTCCCCGTCGGGGCAGCCCGTCGTGGCCGGCACCCCGGACCTCAAGCTGGCCTCCTACGACCAGCAGACCGGCAAGGCCGTCCTCACCGCCGCCGACGCCGTCGAGGGCACTCCCAGTCCGACAGCCACGGCCACGGCTACCGCCGCCGTCCGCACCGGTCAGTTGATCGACAGCCCCCCGTCCGCCGCCGCGCCGCGTGGCGCGCTGCTGGCGATCACCGACGTCCAGCCGGCCGCAGACGGGAAGGTGGCGGTCAGCACCCGCCCGGCCACCATCTCCGAACTGCTCGGCCGGACCTGGGCCGACATCCGCACCGCCCTCGACCCGCACAACATCAAGGTCACGCCGCAGCTCAAGGACCTCAAGGCCTCCTACGTCCCGAACCCCGACGGAGCCAAGGGCTCCGCCTCGGCCGCACTGAAACTGGACGCGAACACCACCGTCCCGTTGCCGGGCGGCGCCTCGGCCAAGCTCTCCGGCTCGCTCGAACTCGACCCGACCGTCGACTTCACCTACCAGGGCGGCCTTCTCAGCCTGCAGCAGGCCAAGGTCGGCTTCGACCTCGGCGCGCACGCCAACTGGCACGTCACCGCCGGACTCACCGCGTCCACCGGCCCGGTGAAGATTCCGATCGCCAAGCTCACCGCCACCCCCGTGGTGATGGTCGGCCCGGTGCCCGTCGTGATCACCCTCGACCTCACCGTCTACGCCGAGGTCTCCGCCGACGGCACCATCACCGTCGACACCGAACAGAACCTCGCCGGCAACTGGGGCATCCACGCCAACTACACCAAGGCCGGCGGCTGGACCTCTGCCACCGACCCCGGTGCCACCACCGTCTCCCCGGTCAAGGCCACGTTCTCCGGCAACGCCAATGTCCGTACCGGCCTGGTCGCCGACGGCTCGGTCGCCCTCTACGACACCCTGGGCGTGAAGGCCACCGTCGAGCCGTACCTGCGCGCCGCGGTGGAGGGCACGGTCAGCGTCGACACCAGCGGCGCCAAACCGACCGTCGACGGCAAGGCCGGCCTCTACGGCGGCCTGGACGTGAACGGAGCCGTGATGGCCCGCATCGCCATCCTCGGCACCCCGCTCCTCGAGAAGGATCTGCCGTTCCCGATCTACAAGCACGAGTGGCCGATCGTGACCCGAGAGATCGGAAACGCGTCGGCTAGCGCCAAGTCTGGTACCTCATCGAATAACTGACAATCAGTCATGACGAGGCCTGGGGTCCGGCGATCACGCCGGGCCCCGGGCCGCACAGCGTCGTCCCACGCGGAGAGAGCGCAGACGCCGGCGACGATACGACACCGATGAGACGAACTGGCCAGTCACCAGGCTTCGGTGAGATCGCTCAACCTTGGTGCGACAGAGCAGTCCGAGCTCTCGGCCTCCCCGGAGCTGTGCTGGGCGAATCCGATCGAACGGCATTCGGATACCTGAATGCCCAAGGACAAGCCGCGCCGAATGGTGAGGCCCCGCCCATGCGCCATAGGGGTACGCACGCGTGGTGCAGCGTCCAGCCGAAGAGGTCCGGCCACCCGCCATCGGGCGTCAGGCCCGCGCAGGATGGGCCTTCGGGCTCGGGCCGTACCTGTTCGCGTCCGGCTCGCCCTTGCTGGCCAAGTAGACGAGTAGGGCGATGAAGCCGAAGAACGGCAGGAAAATGACGAGCAGCCACCAGGCGGACCGGCCGGTGTCGTGCAGGCGGCGGAAGGTCACGGCGAGCCACGGGATCAGCACGGCGGCCGAGTAGACCCGGGTGAGGATGGGCACGCCCAGAACGACGTCACCGATGCCCAGGGCTATCCACACGACGATGTTCCCGACGAGGAACATCCAGTACTCCTCGCGGCGGGCCCGACCGCTGAAACCGGCGTAGTTCTTCAGCGCCGCCAGATACCAGTCCAATGCTGTGGCTCCTAACTCTCATGAGAACCCGATCGAGGGGCACTGAACGTTACATTGCCAGACTGCCGTGCTGATCAAGTCTGTCAGGGCGACTGAAGCTCAGCCGTGAAGGTCGGCGTCGAGCTGCCGCAGAGCCGCGGAAGCCTGGTCCGGCGCTGTACGGAGCGTCCTTCGCCGGTCAGCGTCCCAGCGTCGAACAGCTGGTGGCTCATCAGGTCAAGCCGATGGTTCATCTCGCCTATGGCGTGGACGTCGTAGCGGCTGCACCCCGAAGCGACACGGATCCGCGGACCAGGTGCTCCGCGGTTTCCGAAAGTCTGGGCGCGGGCTGCCGGATCTGTGGCCGGCCGCAGAGGACGCTTCGGGATGTGCGTACCGGCCGTGTTCCCTTGGGAAGTTGCACCGGCTGCGATCGCCAATGCTGCACGGCCTGGTTATGAGACTTCGGAATGACTGAGCGGCCCCGCTTTCGCGAGGAGAGCGGGGCGGCTTGGCTGCGGGCGCATAAGGGCGCCGAGCGCCGTCAACGCGCCAACCGCAGGCAGGGGCCACCGGCCACGTTTCAGTCGGTCGACGTGCTGGTCGAGATCGGTCAGGGGTCCGTCGGACTGGTCGGTGCTCTGAAGCAGGATCGCCAACTGACCGCGCGTCTCAGCGAAACCGGCCTATCGGGGTGCGCGGCTCGTGCGCCGGGCTCCCTGTCAGGCGCTGGCGCCCCCGTCCGTGGCAGGCGGCGGGACGGTCGAGGTGGGCGGCGGTTGCGCGGGGGCGGTCCGCAGCCACGACGGCAGCAGCCGGTCGACGATCGGCGATGCCATGGCGCGGGTCACGATCGCGGCTACCGCCAGCGCGGTGCCGAGCCCCGGCAGGGTGTCCGGCAGGCCGGCGTTGTGCACCAGCATCGGGAGGCCTGCGGCGAGGCCGAGAACAAGCTGCAGTACGGTGCGGGCAGTGCGGCGGGAAGCATCGGACACGGCGATCTCCTCGTTGTCGAAGGTCAGTTGGTGATGGGAACGGTCCAGGCGGCGTCCCAGGTGACCGGACCGACCACGCCGTCGGGGTCGAGGTTCGCCTCGGCCTGGAACTGGCGGCAGATGCTGGCCGACGCCGGGCCGTACCAGCCGTCCACGGTGATGTTCCAGCCGCGGTCGGCCATGCGCTGCTGCCAGGTGCGCACGTTGTCGTCGTGCAGCATCGGGGACTGGAGCTGCAGGTACTCGCGGGGCCAGGCGGGGCCGGCGGGCGGTTGAGTGGGCCGGTCGAGGATCTGCTGGGCGCGGGCGATGATCTGCGGCCGCTGGGCCTTGATCGGCTCGCCCGGGCAATTGGGATGGCCGCCCCATTGATCGCCTCCCATCCCATGCCACCCGACCCCCTGGCCGTTGGGGTCGTCCGTGCTGACCAGGGGAACACCGTAGGTGGTGTGCAGCCAGGCCAGCAGGTGTGCGTCATTGTCGATCTGAGAGGCCGTCAGCGAATCGCCGGAGTAGCCCTCGTGCTCGACGGACACCCAGTGACGGTTGCCGGCCTGCTCCGTCCAGGCGGCGTCGTCGGTGTCCACGAGCTGCTGCAGTGGGCCCGCCTTCGGGTTGGTGAAGTGGGCGGACGCCTGTGCGGTGGGGTCCTTGAACCAGGTGTCGACGCTGTCGTTGCTGTTGCTCTGCTCGATGTGCAGGACGAGGCCGCGGTGCTCGACCATGCCGCCGGTGTACTGGTTGGGGGTGGGGCCGATCCATTCGGCGCCGGGCATACGGGCCATCTCAGTTGTGCTCCTTGCTCAGGGTGTGGTGCATCCGGAAATCCGGTTCGGCTGGCGGTGGATCAGCAGGTGGTGGGTGATGAACGCGGGAGCGGACAGGATGACGCCGCCGGCGGGACCGGATCGGATCCGAGGCCACGCCGGTCAGAGCCGTCAGTCACTGTGATGCCCTGCGGAGAGGCACTTTGAGCATGTGGTGGTGGATGGCATTCATGCGGATCGCCGTCTCGGCGGCCACCGGCGGGGAGGGGAGAGCGGGCAGTGGTATCCGGTTCTCCGTGAAGGTGGCGCACTGGTGGCCTGCCGCCCCTCCACGCGCATCGGTCCTGGCACGAATCAGCATGCCCAGGGTGGCGGCGGCAAGAACGTGACCAGGCATGCGACAGTACCGGCCGACGGCGGGCGAGAAGTCCGGGCGGGGAGGCGGGCCGTAGTCCCCTTTCGGCGGCCGGGGCTTCACGGTTTCGAGCGGTGTTCAGGTGTTCCCTTCGGGGGGCCCTAGGCTGGTATTCATGACGAACCGTGACTTCATCGTTGTGACCACCACCCACGAAGCCGAGGACAAGGCACGGGAGTTGGCCACCGCGGTGGTGCGTGAGCGGCTGGCTGCGTGTGCGCAGGTGTACCGGATCCAGTCGGTGTACTGGTGGGAGGGGGAGGTCCAGGACTCGGCGGAGTGGCGGGTGGACTTCAAGACTCGCGCCGATCTCGGTGATCGGTTGGCAGCGTTCATCGGAGCGCAGCACGAGTACGGGACGCCGGAGATCATCGGCGTCCCCGTGGTCACGGGTAGCGCCGCCTACCTGGACTGGGTGAACGCCGAGACAGCCCGCTGATCTGCGGCGCGGCGGGGGCCGTTGCCTCAGCCGAGGTCGAAGGGCCCGATGGGATGGCCGGACCAGATGCGGTTGCGAAGGCCGGGGTGCAGTACATCCCGGGGACGGACTGGGCGATGGCCCGCCGGAAGAGACCGGCGGCGCGCGGCATGGCCGGCATGGTCGCGATCGAACCGGCGCCCGCCGACTGTCCGCAGACCGTGACCCGGTCCGGGTCGCGGCCGAAGCGGCCGATGTTCTCCCGGACCCATTCCAGGGCGGCGACCTGGTCGAGCAGGCCCCGGTTGGCGGGTGCTTCTGCGTCGGCGAAGAGGGCGAAACCCTCGGCACCCGTACGGTAGTTGCAGGTGACGAGGACCACGCCCCGCTGGGCGATCAGGGAGCCGTCGTACGCCGGGGCGCCGGAGAACCCGGCCAGGTAGACCCCGCCGTGGATCCACACGATCACCGGCAGGCCGGAGTCGCCGCCGAGGTCCGGGGGCCAGATGTCGAGGGTCGGCCAGCCCCCGCCTTCCGGCGTGCCGGCCGGCCGGGCCGGGCCGGTCCGGACTGCGGCGGGGGCGGCCCGAACCGGGTGGCATCGCGGATGCCGCCCCAGGGCTCTGCGGGCCGGGGCGCGCCGAAGCGGAGCGGGCCGACGGGCGGTTGGGCGTACGGGATGCCACGGAAGACGGAGATGCCGTCCTCGCTGCTGCCACGGACCATTCCGGCGGTGGTGCCGACCACGGGTGATTGGTTGGACATGCCTGCCAGTATGGGTGTCTGACTCATAATCAGTTCGAGCTTCTGGAGCACGGGGCATGGGGTGACCCTGGGCCGGGCCCCGCCAGTCGCGTGATCGCCCCGGCCGGACGGTCGGGTCGGGGCGATCGCGTCGCGTGTCGCGAATGGAGCGAAAAGCGTGAATGGAGAGGTCAGCCTGTTTCGGGGCGGGCGAGCGAGACCGTGAGACCGCCGTCGGACACGTCGGCGACCAGGGTGTCGCCCTCCCGGACGCTGCCGTCCAGCAGCAGGTTGGAGATCCGGTTGTCGAGCTCCGACTGGATGGTGCGGCGCAGCGGCCGTGCGCCGAACTCCGGTCTGTAGCCCTTGTCGACCAGCCACTGCCTGGCCGCCGGCGTGATGTCGAGCTGGATGCCCTGGGCCTTGAGCAGGCGTTCGCTGCGGGCCAGCAGCAGGTCCACCACCGACAGCAGGTCGTCCCGGCCGAGCGCGTGGAAGACGATGATCTCGTCGATCCGGTTGAGGAACTCGGGCTTGAACTGGAGCCGCAGGTCCCGCATCAGGTCCTCGCGGATCTCGTCCGCATGGCCCGAGTGGTCGAGGATCCGCCGGGAGCCGATGTTGCTGGTCATGATGACCACGGTGTTGCGGAAGTCGACGGTGCGGCCCTGGGCGTCGGTGAGCCGGCCGTCGTCCAGCACCTGGAGCAGGATGTTGAAGATGTCGGGGTGCGCCTTCTCGACCTCGTCGAAGAGCAGCACGCTGTACGGCCTGCGGCGGACGGCCTCGGTGAGCTGTCCGGCCTCGTCGTAGCCGACATAGCCGGGCGGGGAGCCGACCAGGCGGGAGACGGTGTGCTTCTCCTGGAACTCGCTCATGTCGAAGCGGATCAGCCGGTCCGGGTCTCCGAAGAGCAACTCGGCCAGGGCCTTGGCGAGTTCGGTCTTGCCGACGCCGGTCGGGCCGAGGAAGAGAAAGCTGCCGGTGGGCCGGCGGGGGTCGCCCATCCCGGCCCGGCTGCGGCGGACGGCCTGGGCGACGGCGGTGACCGCCTGGTCCTGGCCGATCACCTTCTGGTGCAGGTGCTCCTCCAGTTTCAGCAGCCGTTCGCGCTCGGTCTGGCTGAGCTGGGAGACCGGGATCCCGGTGCGGGTGGAGAGCACCTGGGCGATGTCGTCCACGGTCACCTCGACGACGCCCTCGCGTTCTGCGGCGACTGCCGCCAACTCCTCCTCGACCTGCCGGAGTTCGGTCTTCAGGTTGGCAGCCCGTACGTAGTCCTCGTCGGCGACGGCCTCGTCCAGTTCGCGGCGCAGCTTGGTGCGGCGTTCCTGGGCCTCGACCGCCTGGCCGCTGCCGGAGAGGCTGCGCAGCCGTACCCGGGCACCGGCCTGGTCGAGCAGGTCGATGGCCTTGTCGGGGAGGAACCGGTCGCTGACATAGCGGTCGGAGAGGGTGGCGGCGGCGTCCAACGCCTCGTCGGTGAAGCGGACTTGGTGGTGCGCCTCGTACGAGTCCCGCAGGCCGTGGAGGATCTGGACGGTCTCCTCCACGGTCGGTTCGGGTACCAGGACGGGCTGGAAGCGGCGTTCGAGTGCGGCGTCCTTCTCGATGTGCCTGCGGTACTCGTCCAGGGTGGTCGCCCCGACGACGCTCAACTCACCTCGCGCCAGTGCCGGTTTGAGGATGTTCCCGGCGTCCATCGAGCCCTCGCCGCCGGCCCCGGCGCCGACCACGGTGTGCAGCTCGTCCAGGAAGAGGATGACGCTCTGCTCGGCGGCGGTGACCTCGTCGATGACGTTCTTCAGCCGTTCCTCGAACTCGCCCCGGTACTTGGATCCGGCCACAAGGCCGGTCAGGTCGAGGGCGACGACCCGTCTGTCCTTGAGGCTGCTCGGGATGTCGCCGGAGACGATCCGCTGGGCCAGTCCCTCGACGATGGCGGTCTTGCCGACGCCGGGCTCGCCGATCAGGACGGGATTGTTCTTGGTCCGGCGGGAGAGGATCTCGACGGTCTGCTCGATCTCCTCGGCCCGCCCCACCACCGGGTCGAGCCGCCCGGCGCGGGCGTCTTCGGTGAGGTCGCGGCCGTACTCGTCCAAGGTGGGGGTGTCACCGGCGGCGCCGGCGGGGCCCGTGCGCTCACCGCCGATGCCCCGGCCGTCCAGGACGGTGCGCAGGGCGCTTTCGGAGGGAGCGGTGTTGCGCAGTGCCTGGGCGGCGCCCGAGCGGTCCTCGCCGATCAGCGCGCCCAGGATGTGCTCGGGGCCGATGTACGAGGCACCGGCGGCCTGCGAGCGGGTATGGGCGGCGAGCAGGGCGCGCTTGGCGGCGGGGGTGAGCGAGGGTTCGCCGTCGGTCGAGGTCCCGGAGGCTTCGGACGTGCCGGTGGGGAGCGTCGTGCGGAGCTCCTTGGCGAGCTGCTCGGGGTCGATTCCCGCACGTTCCAGCAGATGCCGGGACTGCTCCACCTGGGTGGCGGCCCAGAGCAGGTGGCCGGTGTCGAGGTCGCTGCTGCCGTCCTCGGTGGCCCGGTCGGAGGCGACCGAGAGCAGGGTCCTGGCGGAGTCGCTCAGCAGTCGGCCGATCGGCACGCGCTGCACGGCGGGTGGGGAGGAGAGCGGGCTCATTCCGAAGAAGCGGCTGAGCAGGTCGGAGAACGGGTCGTCGGAGCCGAAGGGTGGCAGCGTCACGCGGGATCACCTCTCCCGGTGGGGAGTTCGTGGGACAGCCGGGTCAGTGCTGTCCACACAAACACACCCCTCGGGCCGTCGCCTGCCGAGCCCGTCCCCCCGGCGGACGGCGGGCCGGAGCGAGTCGGGGCCCGGGCGGCGTGCGGGCTCAGCAGCAGGCCCGGGCGGCGTGCCGCTCAGGAGACGACGTCGCGCGGCGGACGCCCCGCCAGGTGCTCGATCACGTTCTGTACGGCGGCCAGCGCGATCCGGCCGACGGTCTCCCGGGTCACCCCGCCGACGTGCGGGGGACAGTACGACCCCGGGTGCCCGCAGCAGGCGCAGTCCGTCGGTCGGCGGCTCGGGGTCGAAGACGTCGAGGCCCGCTCCGGCCAGCGCACCGGCCTCCAGGGCGTCGGCGAGCGCGTCCTGGTCGATCAGCGCGCCGCGCGCGGTGTTGACCACGAAGGCGGTGGGCTTCAGCAGCGCGAGCCGCTCGGCGTTCAGCAGATGGCGGGTCTGTTCCGGCATACGGGGCTCTCTCCTGGAGGCGTGGCAGTTCATGGCTTTCGGTGGCACCGGTAGCGCTGTGCTCAGACCGATCGGCTGAGCGCGTCGGGTGTGAGCCGGGCGGCCGAGGTGTGGCCGGAGAGCGCGAGCGTGAGGTCGAACTCGTTCAGCAGTGCCCGGATCACATGCTCCACCCCGGCCTGCCCGTCGAGGCCGAGCCCGTACACGTACGGGCGGCCGAGCAGTACGGCGCGGGCGCCGAGAGCGAGTGCCTTGAAGACGTCGTCGCCGGTGCGGATGCCGCTGTCGAAGAGCACGGCCAGCCGGTCACCGACGGCCGCGACCACGTCCGGGAGCGCGTCGGCGGCCCCGATCGCGCCGTTGACCTGTCGCCCGCCATGGTTGGAGACCACGACTCCGTCCATGCCCGCGTCGGCCGCCTGCCGGGCGTCGTCGGGGTGCAGGATGCCCTTCAGCACGATCGGTCCCTCCCAGTGCTCGCGCAGGAACGCCAGGTCGGCCCAGGTCTTGCCCGGGTCGGAGAACATCCCGAGGAAGTGCAGGACGGCGGCGTTCAGGTCCTCGTGCACCGGCCTGGCCAGCCCGGCCCGGAACGCCGGGTCACTGAAGTGGTTGGCGGTGCCGACACCGCGCAGGAACGGGAGGAACCCCTGGTCCAGGTCGCGCGGGCGCCAGGAGAGCATCGGGGTGTCCAGGGTGACGAACAGCGCGCTGAAACCTGATGCCTTCGCCCGCCGCAGAAAGCTCAGGGTGACCTCGCGGTCCCTGCCCCAGTACAGCTGGAACCAGCGCTCGGCGTCCCCCATCTCGGTCGCCACCTGCTCCATCGGCGTGCTGGAGACCGAGGACAGGATGTAGGGGACGCCCTGCGCGGCGGCGGCCCGGGCCGCCGCCGGCTCGGCTTCCGGGTGCACGATCGACAGCACCCCGACCGGCGCCAGCGCGAGCGGGGCGGGCAGGCTCACGCCGAGGAGTTCCACCGCCAAGTCCCGTTTCCCGACGTCCCGCAGCATCCGGGGCACGATCTGCCAGCGGTCGAGTGCGGCCCGGTTGGCCGTCACCGTACGGCCGTTGCCCGCGCTTGCGGCGACATATCCGACCGGTCCGGGCGCCAGCCGCTCGGCGGCCATCTCCTCCAGCCGGGTGAGGTCGGTCGGCATCCGCGGAACGGTACCGGCCACGCCGTCGAGGTAGATCTCGAACTGGTACGCCGACCACTCCCTCGCCGCGTCCGTCCCCTTGCCCGCGCCTTCGCTCCTGCCCGTCTGCGAACCCATCCCCGAGCCCCTCTCCCGCGCTGCTGCCAGGTGTGTTCAGAGTCCATCACTCCATTGGTCCGGAACTCCAGACCCGGGCGGCGATCCGCCCGGTCCGGCTCCCGCGTGCTGGACGCCCCTTGACGGCTGCGCGGGGGTCGGCTTACTTTGCTTTCGCATGCCAAAACTATTCTTCCGTATCGTGGAATTGGTTGCCGGTGGTCGCAGTGCCACCCGCAGCATCCGGTCGCCACGGAGCGGAAGAGCCCCCGACCACCACCGGGCCGACGCAGGAGAAACCCGATGCCTCGTATGACAGCCGCCCGCGCGGCAGTGGAGATCCTCAAGCGCGAGGGCGTTGAGATCGCGTTCGGTGTGCCGGGCGCAGCGATCAACCCCTTCTACGCGGCGCTGCGCGCCGGCGGCGGCATCGAGCACAAGCTCGCCCGTCACGTCGAGGGCGCATCCCACATGGCCGAGGGCTACACCCGAACCAAGCCCGGCAACATCGGTGTCTGCATCGGCACTTCGGGCCCGGCCGGCACCGACATGATCACCGGCCTGTACTCGGCCGCCGGTGACTCGATCCCGATCCTGTGCATCACCGGCCAGGCCCCGACGGACCGCCTCCACAAGGAGGATTTCCAGGCGGTCGACATCGCCTCGATCGCCAAGCCGCTCACCAAGGCGGCGACCACCGTCCTGGAGGCCGCCCAGGTCCCCGGCGTGTTCCAGCAGGCGTTCCACCTGATGCGTTCCGGCCGTCCAGGACCGGTTCTGATCGACCTCCCGATCAACGTCCAGCTGACCGAGATCGAGTTCGACCCGGAGACCTACGAGCCGCTGCCGGTCTACAAGCCGACCGCGACCCGTGCCCAGGCCGAGAAGGCGATCGCCCTGCTCAACGAGTCCGAGCGCCCGCTGATCGTCGCCGGTGGCGGCATCATCAACGCCGACGCCTCCGAACTGCTGGTCGAGTTCGCCGAGTTGACCGGAATTCCGGTCATCCCGACCCTGATGGGCTGGGGCACCATCGCGGACGACCACGAGCTGAACGCCGGTATGGTCGGCCTGCAGACCTCGCACCGCTACGGCAACGAGAACTTCCTCGCCTCGGACTTCGTCCTCGGCGTCGGCAACCGCTGGGCCAACCGTCACACCGGTGGCCTGGACGTCTACCGCGAGGGCCGCAAGTTCGTCCACGTCGACATCGAGCCGACCCAGATCGGCCGCGTCTTCGCACCGGACTACGGCATCGCCTCGGACGCCGGGGCCGCGCTGGAGCTGTTCGTCGAGGTCGCCCGCGAGCTGAAGGCCGCAGGCCGGCTGAAGGACCGCACCGAGTGGGCCGCCTCCACCCAGGCGCGGAAGGCGACCCTGCAGCGCAAGACGCACTTCGACAACGTGCCGATCAAGCCGCAGCGCGTCTACGAGGAGATGAACCGAGCCTTCGGCCCGGAGACCCGCTACGTCACCACCATCGGTCTCTCGCAGATCGCCGGTGCGCAGATGCTGCACGTCTACAAGCCGCGCCACTGGATCAACTGCGGCCAGGCCGGCCCGCTCGGCTGGACCGTCCCGGCCGCGCTGGGTGTCGCCACCGCCGACCCCGAGGCCCAGGTCGTCGCCCTCTCGGGTGACTACGACTTCCAGTTCATGATCGAGGAACTGGCGGTCGGTGCCCAGTTCAACATCCCCTACATCCACGTCGTCGTGAACAACTCCTACCTGGGCCTGATCCGTCAGGCGCAGCGGGTCTTCGAGATGGACTACCAGGTCCAGCTCTCCTTCGAGAACATCAACTCGCCGGAGCTGGGCGTCTACGGTGTCGACCACGTCAAGGTCGCCGAGGGCCTGGGCTGCAAGGCCATCCGCGTCACCGAACCGGAGAACCTGCTGCCGGCCCTGGAGGAGGCCAAGAAGCTCGCCGCCGAGTTCAAGGTCCCGGTCGTCGTCGAGGCCATCCTGGAGCGCGTCACCAACATCTCGATGAGCGGCAACGACATCGACAAGGTGAACGAGTTCGAGGAGCTCGCGACCCGGCCGGGCGACGCCCCGACCGCGATCAGGCCATTGGTCTGAACCGGCCGACAAGCGGTACCGCCGCAGGAGCGCCTGTCTGATCCAGCCGCTCAAACACCGGCTGCCAGACGCAGGTCCAGGCCGTCTGGTTGGTGCAGCGCGGCGACCACCAGTCGGGTACCGTCCGCTCGGGCTGCGTGGGCCGGTTCAGGATACGGGCGAACTCGTGCTGGTTCTGCGGTGTGCCGCTGCACCCCTCGGAGAGGGAGCCGTCGGTCGGGCAGGCCCTGTCGCGGCCCAGCGACCAGTAGGCGAGCAGCTGGATGCCCTTGGCGGTGGCGAAGTCCGTCAGCGTCGTGGCGTCCTTGGTGGAGAAGATCTCGTTGGTGGCGTCGTTGACGCCGATCATGGGGGTGTTGCCCTGCATCCCCCAGAGTTGCTGGGGGGTCTTCTCGGGCCAGATCCGGGCCATCTGCTTGTGCAGCTCGGCGGCGGCCGTGGTCGCGGTCTTGCCCATGTCGAGTTCGGGACCGTAGTCCATGGTCATGATGTTGACCACGGAGACGTCGAGCCCCCGGTCCCTGGCGTTCTCCAGCAGCCGGACCGCGTTGGGCGACAGGCCGTAGGGGTTGACGGGGAGCGTGTAGTGCACGCCCAGCCTGCGGCCGGCCGCCGCGTACTCCCGCTGGAGTTCGGCCAGCGCCTGGTTGCGCCGGTCGACGGCCGGGGCGTTGTCGAGGGTGGGGCCCTCGATGTCGAAGTCGATCCTGGTCAGGTTCAGGGTGTCGACGACCCGCCGGTACTCGGCCTTCAGCGAGTCCACCGAGTTGCAGACCAGGGCGAGTTCGGCGCCGGCGCCGCCGCCGAAGGAGGTGATGACGTCTCCGCCGCCCGCCCGCAGCGCGTTCACGGCCGACTGCCAGTCCTTGTTCTCGACGGGGACGGTGCCGTCGAAGGCGCCGTTGCAGCTGCCGTTGCTGATCACGAAGGCGAGGGTGAAGTACTTCAGTCCGGTGGCCCGGTTGGCCTCGGTCAGCGAGGCGCCCGATCGCCAGGTCTCGATGTACGGAGCGGTGTAGTGGGCCGGGAAGCCCGGTCCCGGGATGGCGGCGGCCTGCGCGGGCGGCGCGGCGGCGAGCAGGGTCCCGGCGGTCAGGGCGAGCGGGGCAAGGGCCGAAGTCAGGCGGAGCGGGCGGAGCATCGGTGTCCTCGTGGTCGGACCGGGCGGGGCACCGGTCGCTCGGAGGTCTACCGTTCCGTCGCTGCCCGAATCTGATGCTCCGTCGGCTGACTGATCATGTGCCCATATCTGAATGAGAGCGGTCCGGATCACACTATTGACGCTCCGTCGCACCCGATGCTCGAATCGCTGCGCGCGGGCGCCGCTTCGCCCGTTCGGTCCACGTCCACGGGCCGGGGGCTGGGGGCTGGGGCGGGGACGTTCAGGCCCCGAGCTGCCAGATGGTGCCGTGACCGGCCAGGACGGTGGTCGCGAGGACGGCCAGGTCGGCCAGGCCGAGGGCGATTCCCAGCAGGGCTCGGCCCCGGCGCCGGGTCTGCCGGACCAGGGCGAGGGTGCCGAGGGTCAGAGCGAGCGGACCGAGCACCAGATTGAAGATCAGCAGGCCGGGCAGGCCGAGGATGAAGGAGGCGACGGCCATCTGGTCGGCGTTCTCCGCCTTTTCGGTGCTCGCGCTGCTCGCGGTGGTCCCGGTGTTCTGGGTGTCCCGGACGACGCGTTGGGTGCTGAGGAGGTACATGGCAGGACTCCTGAGGGGTGCCGACGGGTGTCAGTTCCGGCGTGCGCGGGCGAGGCGGGAACGGCTGAGGTGCTCGCGGACGCCGAAGGCGAGCAGCCAGGCGGTGATCGCGGCGGAGGCGGTCAGAAAGACCGGGAGGGAGGTGTGGATCGCGGCTCCGGCCAGGAGACCCATGGCGATGATGACGACGAGGAGCATGGCCAGCCCTTCACGGACGGTCGTTGCGGCAGTGGCGATCTCGCATTCGGCGAACAGTTGTGATGACAAGTGTTCGCCGACTTCTCCACTCTACGCTGGTGCAAGTCGGCAAACAGTTGTTTACTGAATGATGTGAGTCACACCGTGGGGGTCAGACAGGCCCAGAAGCAGCAGAGTCGCCGCGCCCTCCTGGATGCGGGTCTGCACCTGCTGGAGCATCAGAACCTCAGCAGCCTCGGTATGCGCGAGGTCACCCGGGAGGCGGGCATGTCGCCGGCCGGGTTCTACCGGCACTTCCGGGACTTGGCCGAGCTCGGTGTCGCCCTGGTGGAGGAGTCGCTGGCCAGTCTGCACGGGATGATCCGGGCGGCGCTCGCCGAGAAGGGCGACGCCGAGGAGTTGATCGACCGAACGGTCGAGCTGATCGCCGGCCATGTGGCCGGTCATCGGGCGCATGTCCGCTTCCTCGCCCGCGAGCGGCACGGAGGAGTGCAGCCCGTGCGGGAGGCGATCGCCGCCGAGCTGGCGCGGTTCGCCGACGAGGTGGCCCGGGCGCTCGGTGCGCAGCCGGAGTCGGCGGGCTGGAGCGGGGCGGACGTGCGGATGCTCGCGGAGCTGTACGTCGATCACATGGTCGCGACCGCCGTTGCCTTCCTGGATGCCGACGGGCCCGCAGCGGAGCGGCGGATCGCCCGGACGGCGTGCACCCAGTTGCGGCTGATCAGTGTGGGTCGCCGCCACTGGCGCGATGCCTGACGGAAGTTCAAACGCCTTTCGCGGACCGACGGTCCGGCACCAGGCAGTTCCTTGCACTGTATTGACAACTAACCATGCCCACGCCAATTTTGGAGGACCCCCACACCGAGAGGCACTCGCATGAAGAAGCCGCTCATCGGAGCGTTCTCCGCTCTCCTGCTGGCCGGGGCATCCGCCCTGGCCGGCGCCGTTCCCGCCGCTGCCGCCCCCAACGCCAAGGCGCCCGCCGTCACGGTGGACTTCTCCGGGACGGTGGCGCTCAGCGACTGTTCCGGATCGCTGGTGCGGATGCCCGACTCCGCCGCCGCCGACCCGGCTCTGATTCTCACCAACGGGCACTGCCTCGAAACCGGAATGCCCGCTGCGGGTGAGGTGATCGTCGATCAGCCCTCCAGTCGCAGCTTCACCCTGCTGAACTCCACCGGCGGCCGGCTCGGGACGCTGCGGGCCACCAAGGTCGTCTACAGCACCATGACCGACACCGACGTGACCTTCTACCAGCTCAACACCAGCTACGCCTCGATCAAGTCCCGTTACGGCGTAAGCCCGTTGACGATGTCGACGACGCATCCGGCCGCGGGTTCCGGGATCAAGGTGGTCTCCGGCTACTGGAAGAAGATCTACTCCTGCAACGTCGACGGCTTCGTCTACCGCCTGAAGGAGGGTGACTGGACCTGGAAGGACTCCGTCCGGTACACCTCCAGCTGCAACACCATCGGGGGTACCTCGGGCTCGCCGGTGATCGACACCAGTACCGGGCAGGTCGTCGCGGTCAACAACACCGGGAACGAGGACGGTGAGAGCTGCACGGTCAACAACCCGTGCGAGGTCGACGAGAACGGCCAGGTGACGGTGCGCCAGGGCATCAACTACGCCGAGGAGACCTACAACATCCCGGCCTGCTTCACGACCGGCAACAGGCTGGACCTCACGCTGGACACCTGCACGCTGCCCCGGCCGTAGCCGGCTGCCTGCGGTTCCTTCCGCGCTGAACGGGTCGCCTTCGGGCGGCCCGTTCTTTCTGTCCGCGCCCTCTGGGCGAAGTTCTGAATCAGTGCTTCAATTCTTGGTATGGCATACCGACGCACCCCCGCCGTCCAGGCCAGGCTGGACGCCCAGCGCGAGACGGTGCTGCAGGCTGCCGTCGCGCTGCTCGCCGAGCGCGGCTACGGCGGCTGCTCGATGGCGGCGGTGGCGCACCGGGCCGGGATCGCCACCGGCAGCATGTACCAGCACTTCGCGGGCAAGGCCGAACTCGCGGTCGAGCTGTTCCGCGCCGTGGTCGGCCGGGAGGTCGCGGCCGTGGCGCAGGCGGTCGCTGTGGCCGCCGCCCGGGGGGACGGCCCGCACGGCCGGGTGGCGGCCGTGGTCGAGACCTTCGCCGCACGGGCCCTCAAGGCTCCCCGGCTCGCCCATGCCCTGCTCGCCGAGCCCGCCGACGCGGTGGTGGACGCCGAGCGCCTGGTCTTCCGGCGGGCGTTCCGCGACCTGATCGCCGACCAGATCCGCTCGGCCATCGCCACCGGCCGACTTCCCGACCAGGACGCCGAACTGACCGCCGCCGCGCTGGTCGGCGCGGTCGGCGAGGCACTGGTAGGCCCGCTCGCCGCCGGCGCCGGTCCGGGCGAAGTCATCCCTGCCCTGGTCACCTTCGCCCTGCGTGCCCTGGGGCCCGTTTCGGAAGTCCGGCCGGCTGTGGCATCCGGGGCTGCCGCCGCGGGCCCGGCGGAACTTCGGTAACAGGTCCCAGGAGACCCACCCCGCTACTCGACCCTTAGGAGGACGCAATGCCGTCCACGCACGAGGTCACCAACCAGGTGCCCGACCTGTACGGCCATGACGTGGCCGCCGATCCCACCCTGCTCGCCGCGCTCGGCCGGGCCGGTGCCGACTGGGCCGAGCCCGAACTGCACCGGCTCGGCCTGCTGGCCGGTACCGAGCAGGCCGCCGGCTGGGGCAGGCTGGCGAACGAGTACGAGCCGGTGCTGCGCACCCACGACCGGTACGGGAACCGGATCGACGAGGTGGAGTTCCACCCCGCCTGGCACGAGCTGATGCGCGTCGCCGTCTCCAACGGCCTGCACGCCGCACCCTGGCGCGACGACCGGCCGGGGGCGCACACCGCCCGTGCGGCCAAGTTCTACGTCTGGGGCCAGGTCGAGGCGGGCCACAGCTGCCCGATCTCCATGACCTACGCCTCGGTGCCCGCGCTGCGATCCACACCCGAACTGGCCCGGCAGTTCGAACCGTTGCTGGCCTCGACCGAGTACGACTTCGGGCTGCGCGAGCCGAGCGGCAAGCGCGGGCTGATCGCCGGAATGTCGATGACGGAGAAGCAGGGCGGCTCCGATGTCCGCACCAACACCACGACGGCCGCGCCGCAGACGGACGGCACCTACCGGCTGACCGGCCACAAGTGGTTCACCTCGGCCCCGATGTCCGACCTCTTCCTGACGCTGGCGCAGGCGCCGGGCGGTCTCAGCTGCTTCATGCTGCCGCGCGTGCTGCCCGACGGCGGCCGGAACCGGATCCTGCTGCAACGGCTCAAGGACAAGCTGGGCAACCGCTCCAACGCCTCCGCCGAGATCGAGTACGACGGCGCCGTGGGCTGGCTGGTCGGCGAGGAGGGGCGCGGGGTGCCGACCATCATCGAGATGGTCAACATGACCAGGCTCGACTGCACCCTGGGCGCCGCCTCCGGAATGCGACTGGGCGCCGTGCGGGCACTCCACCATGCCACCCACCGGCGGGCGTTCGGCAAAGCGCTGGTGGACCAGCCGCTGATGCGCAACGTACTGGCCGACCTGGTGGTGGAGTCCGAGGCGGCGACCGCGGCCGCGCTGCGGCTGGCCAACTCCACCGACCTGGCCCTCGCGGGTGACGAACAGGAGTCGCTGGTCCGGAGGCTGGGGCTGGCCGTCACCAAGTACTGGGTGTGCAAGCGCGGTCCGGGGCACGCGGCCGAGGCCCTGGAGTGTTTCGGCGGCAACGGGTACGTCGAGGAGTCGGGCATGCCCCGGCTCTACCGGGAGGCCCCGCTGGTCTCCATCTGGGAGGGATCGGGAAACGTCGCGGCACTCGACGTCCTGCGGGCGATGGCCAGGCGCCCCGCCACGGTCGAGGCCTTCCTCGGCGAGCTCGATCCGGCGGCGGGCGCGGACCGTCGGCTGGACGCCGCGGTCGCCGAACTGCGCAAGCAGCTGGGAGACCTGAACGAGATCGAGTACCGGACGCGGCGACTGGTCGAGCTGATGGCGCTGGCCTTCCAGGGCTCGCTGCTCGTCCGGTACGGGGACCCGGCGGTCGCCGAGGCATTCTGCGCCTCGCGTCTCGGCGGGGACCACGGTGGCGCCTACGGCACCCTGCCGACCGGAGTGGACACCGAGGCGGTCCTCGCCAGGGCACGGCATGAGTGATGCGGCGGAAGTCCGGCAGTTCTGGCAGGACCTGGGACTGCCGGGGCTGATCGACATCCACACCCACTTCATGCCGGAGCGGGTACTCGCCAAGGTCTGGGCCTACTTCGACGAGGTCGGCCCGCTGACCGGGCGGACCTGGCCGATCGCCTACCGCGAGGAGGAGCAGCAACGGATCGACCGGCTGCGGGAGTTCGGGGTGCAGGCATTCACCTCGATGCTGTACCCGCACAAGCCGGGTATGGCCGCCTGGCTGAACTCCTGGGCGGCGGACTTCGCCGCCCGGACACCCGACTGCCTGCACACGGCGACGTTCTTCCCGGAGGACGGCGCCGAGAAGTACGTCGGCGCGGCGCTGGAGCAGGGTGCGCGGGTCTTCAAGGCACACCTTCAGGTCGGCGCGTACGATCCCGCCGATCCGCTGCTGGACGGTGTCTGGGGCCGACTGGCCGACAGCGGCGTGCCCGTGGTCACCCACTGCGGTTCGGGCCCCGCGCCCGGCAAGCACACCGGGCCCGGGCCGATCGGAGCGGTCCTCGCCCGGCACCCCCGGCTGCGGCTGGTCGTGGCCCATATGGGGATGCCGGAGTACGAGGAGTTCCTCGACCTGGTGGAGCGGTATCCGGCCGCCCGCCTGGACACCACGATGGCGTTCACCGGGTTCAGCGAGGAGATCGCGCCCTTCCCCGAGGACGAGTTGCCGAGGCTGGCGGCGCTCCGGGACCGGATCCTGCTCGGCACGGACTTCCCGAACATCCCCTACCCCTACATCGAGGCCCTGCGCGGGCTGGCCGGACTCGGGCTGGGGGAGGAGTGGCTGCGGGCAGTCTGCTACGGCAACGCGGCCGAACTGTTCACCCTGGACCAGCGGTGACCCGCCCTGGGCACATGCCGAGTTCCCCGGGGGCACGGGGAACTGCGCGGCCCGCGATCGTGGCGCGGGCGGTCAAGCGGGCGGGCGTGGTGCTGCCGGAGCTCAGACGCCGGTCGTGGAACCCGGGCGGACCACCATCAGCACGACCACCACGGCCCACAGCAGGTTGAACACCCCGGCGGTCATCGGCAGCAGGCGCAGGCTGCCACCGGCGCGGGTGTGCTCCTCGCTCCCGGGTGCCGCGTCGAGCGCGTCGACGGTGGCCTGCTGCGCGGGCAGGACGAAGAGCAGCAGCGAGCCGGCCGCCAGCACGGTCAGGACGATCGAGACGATCAGCCAGGGCTGGCCGATGATGCCCATCACCTGCGCGGTCCCCACACCCATCACGGGCACGGCGATTCCGAGCAGCGCGTAGACCTGGGTGATCCGGTGCAGCAGTCGGACGGAGGCGGCGGCCGAGACCTGGTCGGGACCGGCGGCGAGTGCGGCCTTGGCGCGGGGCGGGAACATGCTCACGGCGACGGCCACCGGGCCGATGAACAGGACCGAGGCCAGGACGTGCAGGCTCAACAGGAGCTTGGCCATGGGAGGAGACACCCTTCGCGGACGGCAGCCGGTCCCACGGTCGAGCGGACGGCGGGCAACCGGTGGGGTCCGGTCGGCGGAGCCCCCGGCACGCTAACACCCGCAGGCCGCAGGCCCGGCGGGCGGGGTCCGCCCGTTCCGTGCGAGCGGGCGCTGCCGAGGTCCCCGCGCGGGTGGAGTCTCGTTCGGGGGAGCGGCGAGGGACCGGAACCAGCCGATGGGAGCCTCATACGACAATCCGTACGACTGAGGTTCGGGTCCGCTGTATGCGTGGTGCCGCAGCAGGGGGCGGGGGCGGTTCTTGAACGGCGCGCGTCAGCCGCCCGGAGGGCCCGCCCCTTCCGGCCGGGCCTGCCGCAGGCGGGCCGCTCACCGTCGGCGGCGTGGGTGCACGGCCGGTCCCGTCGTCGCGGGCATCACAGTCGACGGGTGGTCACAATCTCCGTAACTATGGCGAATCGCCCTCAGCCACCCGATAACCCGATGAATCGGTCACCCGCTCGGGGGGATCCGTCGGGAACCGATGCGCTGCGAGCGACGCTGTGCGACGATCGCGTCAGACTTCGTCGGATGACCTGAAGTGACCGCTGAGGGGGAAGTCTTGCCTGAGTACGCGGAGTTCGTGACCGCCGACGGCGCCGTTGTGCGGGTCGAGGGTGCGGAAACAGGGGTGGGCGTCGAGGAGTCGTACGGCATGCAGCCGGTCGGCCGCAGCTCGACGGTCGTCGCGGCCGGGGTGGAGCGTGCCGCGGCGACCTTCGAACAGGCGCTCGCGGGTGTCCGGATCGCCGCGGAGTCGGCACTCGCGGCATTCCGGGACGGCAGTCTGAAGCCGGACGCGGTGGAGATCGCGTTCGGCGTCAAACTCTCGGCCGAGGCCGGAGCGTTGATCGCCAAGACCGCCACCGATGCCCATCTGACCGTCAAACTCGTCTGGTCGCCCGAGCGAATTCCGGCCGCCCGCGACGAATCCTGATGACGGGCTCCCGGACACGGGACGAGCCGATGTGCGACGAGACGGCCCACTGTCCGCCTGTGCAGGGCGTACCCGAACAGCCGGCACAGCCCCGGGGCATACCCGGGCCCGACCGGCCCGACAGTGCGGATGCGGACGCCGAGTCGGCCCGGCGGGACGTCACCTGGCTCACCCGGATCAGCAGTTGCGGCCCGCTGGCGACGGCGGGTGCCGGGGTGCTGATCTCCGAGCGGCGGGTGCTCACCTGCGCCCATGTGGTGCAGGGCTGTACCCGTGTCGTCGTCCATCTGGCAGCCCGCCCCGACCATCCGCCGATCGGTGCCACCGTCGCCGTGCGCGGTCCATGGGGGGAGCGCACCGGCGGGACGGGTGACGTGGCGGTGCTGGAGCTGGACCGCCCGCTGCCGCCGTACATCGCCGTTCCTGCGCGGTTCGCGCCGCTGCACGGCTGGAACGGCCTGCACGCACCGCAGTTGGCGGCGTACGGCTTCCCCGAGGGGCACGACGGCGGCCTGAGCAGCGAGATCCGGCTGACCAGGGGGGCGCTGCGGATCGGAGGCGAGCTGGTCCAGCTGGAGCACGAGGGCACGGGTATGCCGCTCGCCCCCGGATTCAGCGGCGGCCCGGTGGTGATCGCGGCCACCGGCGAGGTGGTCGGTATCGTGACGGCCGCTCAGGACACGCTCTGGCGGCCCGCGGAGGACCGGGCCAGGCGGCCTGCCGGGGTCCCGGCCGTCCGGCTCGGGCAGATGCTGCCGGCTGAGGCGATCGCGCGGTACGCCCCTGAGCTGGCCGACCGGCTGCCGGGTGCAGCGGTGGACCGCGATGCGGTACGGGAGTTGCGGCTGCTGCTGGAGAGCGCGGAGGTGGCCGCCGACCCGCTGGAGCTGTACCGTTCGGCGGCAGGTCCGCTCGGCTGTCCCGACCCGCCGACCCGCCCGCGCAGTCTCTGGGAGGCGGGCTGGTATCTGCTCGCCGAGGTTCCGCAGCCGGTCGGTCGTGTGCACCCGGTTCTGGAATTCGCCACCATAGTCGCCGAGTTGGTCGAGGGTACGGAGCTCAGGGTCGGACTGCACCACTGGCGTGCCGCAATCGCCGACCACCCCGCTGCCCGGCCGTCCCCGGTCGCCCAGCCGTACCGGCCGGCCCCCACTGCCCACCTCCACCCCCGTCCGGAGCCGGTGCACGGCCCGCGCCGCGAGAAGTGGCGCCCGATCCTGGTGGACATCCAGCCCAGCGGTGCCGGGACCAGGATGTTCCATGTGGCGGTCTCCACCATCAGGGACGGCACGCTGGGCGAGCCGCACTCCAGGACGATGCTCAGCTCGATGCTGCCCGGTTTCGTCCGCGAGCGGATCGAGGAGGAGATCGGCCAACTGGAGCCGGACGGCGCAGAGTTGATCATCTTCGCGCTGCCGAGGAAGTGGCTCACCCAGCCCGTGCACAGCTGGGCCAGGCGCAAGGACTTCGGCCCGCTCGGCGCCGACCACGCCGTGGTGGTGGTGGACCAGCAGCGCCGGGGGAACGCGGCCGACCGGCGCCACCTGGAGATGAAGTGGTCCAGGATGCGCGAGTACCGGGGCGCAATGCTGTACCCGATCCTGTGCACCGCCGTCCCGGACAGCAGGCGGTTCTACCAGCGGCTGCGCCCGGTGGGCCGGGCCGAAGTGCCCATGCTGCCGAGCCCGCCCAAGGGCAACCCGTTCGAGCCGCTGCTCGCCGCCGCGCTCAAGGCCGGTGCGCCCGCCGTGCTCTGGCCCCAGTACGCCTGTACCACCGACCATGCGCACGCGCAGACCTGCCGCAACACGGCTTTCCTTGCCAGACTGGCAGCCGAGCTGGCGGACGTTCCGCCGGACGATCTTCCCCGCCGGGTAAGGGAGTTGCGTCATCAGGCGGAGGAGAGCGACGACCCGGCCGGGCACTGGTCGGCCGGACTGGTGCTGCTCTGGGAGGACCCGCAGGTGGTGCCGAGCCCGCACCGGCCCTACGGGGTCGCCCCGACCGCCCAACCACCCCGCCACCTGGCGGACTAGCAGCAGGAGAGGGTCCGCAGCATGCCGCTGAAGCCGATCTACCGGGGCGTCGAGGAACCCCATGACGCCTTCGCCGAACTGCCCCCGCCGCCGCCCTGGCGCGCCTTCGACGGCGGACCGCCGCTGGACGGCCCCCTCGCGCAGCCGGACGGCCCCGACGAACCCGGCGCCGCCACCGCAGGCCACCGGGCGGGGACTTTCCGCCCCACCCCCGAGACCGTCGAACTCGTCAACGCCGCCCTCTACCTGCGCCGTCCGCTGCTGGTCACCGGACCGCCCGGCAGCGGCAAGTCCAGCCTCCCGTACGCCGTCGCCCGCGAACTCGGCCTCGGCCCGGTGCTGCGCTGGAACATCAGCAGCCGCTCCACCCTGCGCGACGGCCTGTACCAGTACGACCCGCTCTCCCGCCTCTACGCGGCCAACCAGGCCGGGCCCCAGGCCCGGGGCGTCGGTCTCGACGAGCACCTGAGGCTGGGACCGCTCGGCACCGCGCTGCTCCCCTACCGCCGCCCCCGGGTGCTGCTCATCGACGAGATCGACAAGGGCGACCTCGACCTCCCCAACGACCTGCTGCACGTCCTGGAGGACGGCCAGTACGAGATCGACGAACTCGTCCGTGCCGCGCCGCGGCAGCTCGGGGCGGAGGTGCTCACCGCCGACGGGCACGGCCGGGCACCGATCACGGGCGGCCGGGTGCGCTGCCGCGCGTTCCCCTTCACCGTGCTGACCAGCAACGCCGAACGCGAGTTCCCCGCCGCCTTTCTGCGCCGCTGCGTCGTCCTGGAGCTGCGCCGCCCCGAGGGCGCCGAGCTGGAGGAGATCGTCAAGGCGCATCTGCCGGAGTCCGACGCCCGGTTGGTGGGCGAGATCGTCGAGGTCTTCCTGGGCCGCCGGGAGGACGGCGAACTCGCCACCGACCAGTTGCTCAACGCCATCTACCTGACCTCCCGTCCCGAACTCGCCGAGGCCGCCGACCGGGCAGCCCTCGCGGCCCAGGTGATGCCGTACCTCAGCAGAGGCCAGGACGACGATGTCTTCTGACCGTCCACCAGGCCCGGTGGTGGCCACCACCGGGCCGCTCGACCAGCTCGCCTTCCTGCTCACCGAACTGGGACTGGCCGATCCCGGACCGGTCGAACTGGCCGAGCTGCTCTGGCTGGCCGCCCGCAGCGGCGAGGGCGCGGCGGAGACGGGCACGGGGGAGGGTGCGGCCGGGAGCGGCGTCCGCCGCCCCGACCGCCGGACCTCGGACCCGGGCCAGGCGGACGGCCGGAGGGCGGGCAGCGCCACAGGCGAGGGACAGAGCGTCCGCACCGCCCTC
Organism: Kitasatospora sp. GP82; assembly: GCF_029892105.1. GTDB lineage: Bacteria > Actinomycetota > Actinomycetes > Streptomycetales > Streptomycetaceae > Kitasatospora. The sequence continues at coordinate 51,908 of NZ_JARZAJ010000016.1, forward strand.
CACCTGCCCTCCGGTGACCCGGAGGACGCGGTGGCCGCCGTGGCGGCCATCCCCACGCCGAGCGCCCCGATGCTCGCCCGTCCGCTCACCCTTCAGCGCGCGCTGCGCCCGCTCAAGCGGCGAGTCCCGGACCCGAGGCACTCGCACCTGGACGAGACGGCGACCGCCAACCGGCTGGCCGAGGCGCTGCGCGAGCCGGGCCAGGTGCACTGGCTGCCGGTGCTGCGGCCCGGCTCGGAGCGGTGGCTCGACCTCCACCTGGTCTTCGACTGCGGCCCCACGATGGCACTCTGGCGCCCGCTGGCCGAGGAGCTGCGCACCCTGCTGGTGCAGACCGGCGCCTTCCGCCAGGTGGTGCAGTCCTGCCTGAACCAGAGCGGCCGGCTCCTGCGGCGCCCGCTGGCCAACGCCCGTACGGCGGTTCTGGTGCTCAGCGACTGCATGGGCCCGCAGTGGCGGCCAGGAGCGGCCGGCAGGCGCTGGTACCGGACGCTGCACGCGCTCGCCGGCCGCGCCCCGGTCGCCGTGGTGCAGCCGCTGCCCGAACGCCTGTGGCCGCTGGCCGCGCTGGCGCCGGAGGTCGGCCTGTTCTCCGCGCCGGAGGCCGGGGTGCCGAACTCGGCCTACCGCTTCGCCTCCTTCGGCGAGGTGCCGTCGGGGCGGGGTGAGGTGCCGGTTCCGGTGCTGGAGCCGGGCGCCGGGTGGATCGCCAACTGGGCCCGGCTGGTGGGCAGTCCGACCGGGGGCCAGGTGATCGGCTCGGCGCTGCTGGTGGGAGACGCCCCGGCGGAGTGTCCCGGCGATACCGGGCCACTGCCAGAGCCGCACGAACTCGGCCCGGAGGAGCTGGTGCTGCGCTTCCGTTCGGTGGCCTCCCGGGAGGCGTTCACGCTGGCCGGGCTCACCGCGCTCACCACGCCCGCGCTGCCCGTGATGCGGCTGCTGCAACGTGCCAGCTTCACCAGGCCCCAGCCCCAGCATCTGGCGGAGGTGGTGGTGAGCGGGCTGCTGAAGGAACGCGAGGGCCGTCGCGACCACTTCGAATTCCGCGCGGGGGTACGGGAGTTGCTGCTGCACACGCTGCCGCGCTCGACCACCCACCAGGCCGTCGGCCTGCTAGCCCGGGTCGGCGAACAGATCGCCGACCGCGCGGGCCGGGTACCCGGCGAGTTCGCCGCGCTGGCGGCCACCGGCAGCGGGGGAGCGGTGGTCGCGGTCGAACGGCGCGCCTTCGCGCTGATCAGCCCCGCCGCGCTGCGTCTGCTGGACGGCCCACCCGCCCCCGTGACCCAGCGGATAACGCAGCCGGAACGCCAGCCGGTGCCCGTCCCCCAGGCGCCGCCCGGCCTGCCCGACCCCGAGCGCTCGCGGGCCGTGCTGCTGGTCGCCACCTCCCGGGCCTCCGCCGCCGACCCCCTGGCGGACGACGAGGACGTCCGGGCCCACGGTGACCTCACCGGCCTGGCCGCAGCGCTGTCCAGCCGCGCGCTGGTCGGTATCGCCCCCGAGCACGTCTGGCTGGGGGTGGACGACACCGCCGGCTTCCAGCGCGCCCTGCGGGCGGCCGTGGGCGAGGCCGAGGACGCCCTGGTGGTCTATGTCGGCGGCACGGTGATCCGCCCGCCCGGCGAGGGTCTGGCACTCGGCTCCGGGTCCCGTCCGGGGGAGCCGCCCGTGAGCTGGGCCGACGTCCTGAGTGCGGTGTCCGCGGGGCGGGCCCGCAATCGCCTGCTGGTGTTCGACGGATGGCAGGAGGAGGCGGAGACGGTCGTCGGACGGGAGGAGAGCGATCCCGAGGTCCACACGGTGATCAGCGTCCGGCACCGCGGCGGCCCGTTCTTCGCCGCCGGTCTCGGCCAGGTGCTGCGGGCCGGACAGCCCGGTGGGACGAAGGAGCTGACGCTCAGTCAGGTGCTGCAGAACGTGGTGGAGCCGACGGCCGCCGATCCGCGCTGGTCGCTCAGTTCGATCAGGGGGCCCGAGCGTCCCTTCCTGTTCTCCCGCAATCCCGCCGTCACCGGTGAACCGGCCTCGGCCCCGTCGCGTTCCTCCCAGAGCCCGACCGCCTCCCGCCGTCCGCCCGCCCCCTCGCACTCGCGGCCGCCCCGGGCGCAGACGCAGCCAGAGGGGCCCGCGCGGCCGTACTTCTTCCTGAGCTATCCGGTGGCCTCCCGGCCGCAACCGCTGGTGGAGCAGCTCTTCGCGGACCTGGCCGAGGAGGTGCTGCAACTGACCACCCTCCCGAGCGGGGTGCCCGCCGGATTCATGTACCGGGAGGAGCCGGCGGACCCGGCTGCCGAGCAGCAGGCGGCCGAGGCGCTGGCCAGCTGCCGGGCGCTGGTCCCGCTGTACTCCCCGACCTACTTCCGCAGCGAGCGGTGCGGTCGCGAGTGGTCCGCCTTCGAGCGGCGGGGACGGCTGACGGGCTGGTCGAGCGGAATCGTCCCGGTCCTGTGGTCGCCGGTGCCACTGCCCGAACTCCCGCCCGTGGCAGCCAGGTTGCAGTACGTGGAGAGCGGCCTCGGTGCGGCCTACACGGACGAGGGGCTGTACGGCCTGGCAAGCCTGCGCAAGTACCGTCAGCAGTACGAGATGGCGGTGCACCGGATCGCCTGGCGGATCGTGGACGTGGCCGAGCGGACCGGAGTCCCGAGGCGACCGCCGCTACGGCTCGACTCGCTGCCGAACGCGTTCGCCCCCGCGCCGCCCTCGGTGGACTGACGGTACGTCAGAGACGGGTGCGCACCGTCCACAACTCGGGGAAGACGTCCTGGTCGGCGGACTGCTTCAACCAGCTCAGCCCGCTGGAGCCGCCGGTGCCCGGCTTGTCCCCCATCGAGCGCTTGACCGCCGACAGGTGCCGCTGCCGCCAGCGCGTCACCCGTTCGGCGGTGTCGAGCAGCGCCTCTCCCAGTCGCGCCAGCTCGGCGTACTCGGGTTCGGTGTACGCCCGCTGCCAGGCCGCCCCCACCTCCTCGCTGGGCCGGTAGCGGCCGGTGCCGCTCTCATGGGGGACGGCGAGTCCGCGACGGTCCAGCAGGGCCAGCACCTCGTCGTACAGGCTGGGCGCCTGGAGGGCGGCGGTGAGCTCGGCGTGCACCGAGGGGGCCGTCTCGTACATCCGCAGCAGGGACTCGCTCTTGTTGCCGAGCAGGAACTCCAGCCGCAGGAAGGCCGAGGACTGGAAGCCGGACGCCTCGCCGAGCACCGGCCGGAAGGCGCCGAACTCCAGCGGGGTCATGGTCGCCAGCAGGTCCCAGGAGGAGTTCAGCACGTCCTGGACGTGGGTGCCGCGCCGCAGCGCGGCCAGCGCGGCGGTCACCTCGTCCTCGCGCAGGGCCTGCCGGGCGGCCGTCCACTCGTGCCGCAGCAGGTCGAAGAGCAGCTCCATCACCTGGGTGGTGATGATGAACGACAGCTCGGCGTCCACCTTGCTGCGCGGGTGCTGCAGGCTGTGCAGGGTGTCGAGGCGGACGTACTGGGCGTACGGCGTGCCGTGTCCGGACTCCTCGTCCGGGCTGAAGGAGAGCCTGGGGGTGCTGATGCCGTTCTGCGCCATGCCGATCCCTCCTGGGTGCCCGGGGAAGAGCCGCCGTCACCGCCGATCACTTGGGACACTATTGTGCGGCGGTCCGGGGCGCGTCTTGAATGGGCGGCGGACACCGGATCGGAGGAATCGGCTTACGTTTGAAAGCCATTCATCCGGTTCAGGCTTATGACTCCAAAACCTCTTCCCGGAGCTGCCATGGACGCCGTCGACCGCCTCCTGCTCGCCGAGTTGCAGGGCGACGCCCGGCTCTCCTTCAACGAGCTCTCCCGCCGGGTCAAGCTCTCCCCGCCCGCCGTGGCCGAGCGGGTCCGGCGGCTGGAGGCGGACGGGGTGATCGGCGGCTACCACGCGCACATCGACCTGGCCAGGGCGGGGCTGGCCGTCACCGCGCTGGTGCAGATCCAGTGCTACGGACCGCGGTGCGTGCTGCGCGACCCCGAGGTGACGTGCTGGCCCGAGGTGCTCCAGCTGCACCGGGTCACCGGCGGCGCGTGCTGCGTCCTGCTGGTGGCGGCGCCGGACATGGGCTCGTTCGAGCAGCTGATCGACCGTCTGGCGGCCTACGGCCAGCCGTCCAGCTCGATGATCCTCTCCAGCCCGGTGCCCTGGCGGCCGGTGGAGATTCCCTGACGAGCGGTCAGTGCGAGGAGGAGAACTCCACGCCCAGGCTGGCCAGACCGTTCAGGAACAGCTCCACCCCGACCGCCGCCAGCAGCAGCCCGAGCAGCCGGGAGAGCACTTCGAGCGAGGTCTGGTGGGTGAGCCGGAGCAGCCGGGAGAGCAGCAGGACGGAGAGCAGGTTGATCGCCACCACCGCGACATAGGCGCTGGCCATGGTGGAGTGCCAGCCCCAGGTGTCCTTCTCCAGCGACCCGACCAGCACGGCGGTGATCGCCAGCGGGCTGGCCACGTACGGCAGCAGCAGCTCGCGCACCCCGTCGGCGAGCGGGTTGGCCAGGCGGCCCTCCTCGACCTCCCCGACGCCCACGTGGACGCCGAGGACCAGGGCGAGTGCGTAGATGAAGAAGATCACGCCACCGGCCAGTTGCAGGGACTGGTCGCTGATGTGGAAGAAGGCGGTGAGGAAGTCCGCGGTGTACGCCATCGTCACGCCGACCACCGCGGCCAGCCCCGTGCTCACCAGGGCCAGGCGGCGCAGCTCGGCCTCGCTGCGGTCGCGGGCGAGATGGGCGAAGGCCAGCAGGACCTTGGGCGGGCCGACCACGGCGAAGAGGGTGACGAAAGCGCTGCTCAGATTGAAGGCGGACATGATCCAAGGATGCGTCAGCCGGGGTGCGGCATCCGCCTGCCGCGCCCCGGCCCCGACGGACGGTCAGCCGATGACGGCCTGCGCGTCGATCTCGACCAGCATGGACTCGTGCGGGAGCCCGACGAACACGGTGGTGCGGCAGGGCTTCACGCCGCCCCGGATGTGCTTGTCGATGAACTCGCCGTAGACCTCGTTCATCGGCCCGAAGTCCTCGCGCTTGGTGAGGTACACGCGGAACATCACCACGTCCTCGACGGTCGCGCCCCCGGCCTCCAGCACCGCCAGCACGTTCTCCAGGGTGCGGCGGGTCTGCGCCTTCACATCACCGGGGTGGAGGTACTCGGAGGTCGCGGGGTCCTGCGGGCCCTGCCCGGAGACCTGGAGGATCGGGCCCTTGCGCACCCCCTGGGAGAAGACCCAGGCGGGGGCGGGGGCGCCGGCGGTACGGACTTCGGTCTTCATGGGTGCTCCCAGCGGTCAGGTCGGGCTGCGGTGAACCCGCAGTCTGCGGAGATGGCGGCCGTGGCGGCCCGCAGGTGCGGCAGCAGCGCCAGCACCTGCTCGTACGTGAGCAGCATGTCCGGCACCGAGACGGAGACGGCGGCGACCACCCGCCCGGTGGCGTCCCGGACGGGCGCGGCGACGCAGTTGATGAAGGACTCGTGCTCGGCGTTCTCCCGCGCCCAGCCCTGCTCGGCGACGGTGGCCAGCTCGGCGAGCAGCTCCTGCGGTCCTGCCAGGGTGTTGGCGGTGAACGGGGTGTACTCGATCCCCTCCGCCACCCGCTGCCGCTCGCTCGGCGGCATGTCGGCCAGCAGCACCTTGGCGACCGCCGCACAGTGCAGGGCGGCCCGCAGGCCGATCCGCGAGTACATCCGCACCGGGTGCCGCGAGTCGTACTTGTCGATGTAGACCACCTCGCCGCCCTCGTACGCCGCCAGGTGGACGGTCTGTCCGGTGGCCGCGTTCAGTTCGCGCAGGTGCGGGGCGGCGACGGCGCGGACGCCGCGCTGCTCCAGGGCGAGCGAGGCGAGGGCGAAGAGTTGTGGACCGAGTCGATAGCGGTGGGCGGCGTCCCGCTGGACGACCCGCTCGTCCTCCATAGGGCGCAGCAGCCGCAGCACGGTGCTCTTGTGCACGTCCAGGACGGCGGCCAGCTGCTCCAGGCTGCGCTCGCCCTGGCCGAGTTCGGCGAGCAGGCGCATCGCGCGCGCGACCGTGGAGCTGCTCATCGGGCACTCGCCGGGTGGAAGCCGGAGGCGTCCACGGTGGTCGCCGCCCACTCGGCCTCGTCCGCCGTGAGGAGCTGCTCGATCAGGGCGGCGGGCGGCATCGGGCCGAGGTCACCGCGGACGGTGAGCGTGGCGGCGGCCGCAAGATGCCCCAGGCGCAGCCGCCGGCGCCCGGTGAGCCCGCGCAGGGTGCCGGCCAGGTAGCCGGCGGCGAAGGCGTCACCGGCGCCGGTCGGTTCCACCACCCCCACCCCGAGGGCGGGTTCGGTGGTGGTGGAACCGTCCGGCGCGATCGCGGTGGCGCGGCGCCCGTCGTCCTTGAGCACCAGGACGGACGGACGGGGGAGCAGCTTGCGCAGGGCGGCCGGGTCGTCGGTGCCGAGCACCTCGCGGGCCTCGTCGGCGCCGAGCAGCACGATGCCGGACGCGTTCATCAGGAAGCGCAGCGCCTGCCGGTCCCGTCCGGCCCAGAGCGAGGGCCGCCAGTTGAGGTCGAAGCTGACCAGCCTGTCCGGGACGGCCAGCAGGGTGCGCACCAGGCGGTGGCAGCTGTCGGAGAGCGCGGGGGTGATCCCGGTCAGGTGGATCAGCGGCGCGGCGGCCAGCAGCGGAGCGGCGGCCGGGTCGGCGAGCAGCTCCGGGCCCATCGCGGAGGCGGCCGAGCCGCGCCGGTAGTAGTGCAGTCGACTGCGACCCGCGCCGAGGTCATAGGGGTGGTCCTGGCCGGAGCCGGTCTCCTTGACGTAGAGGCCGGTGGGGCGGGTCTCGTCGTAGCCGACCGCCGAGGTGTCCACGCCGTGCGCGGCGATCTGCCCCACCAGGTGGCGCCCGAAGCCGTCGGCGCCGACCCGGCCGATCCAGGCCGCCGGAACGCCGAGCGCGGCCAGTGTGCAGGCGACGTTGGACTCCGCGCCGCCGAAGCTGCGGCGGAAGCTCTCCGCCTGCTCCAGCGGTCCTGGGCGCTCGGGGATGAGCACGGCCATCGACTCGCCGAGGCAGACGGCGGCGGGAGGTGTCACCTGGGCGCTCCTGAGGAGTGTGTGCGTTGACCTCGGTCCGGCCCTGAGGTTAGATCAGCAGCGGCAGGACATGCAACGGCCGTTGCACATAATGCAATACGTGTGACGGGTGCACAGGACAGTCGAGCTGACAGGAGAACGGCCATGGTGCAGGCCCCGCAGGTCATCGACCGAGCCCGGGTGGCGGCGCTCGCCGACGAACGGCTGGACTGGCGCTTCAAGGCCGCCCCCGCTGCAGCGTGGGGCGCCACCGTCGCGGAGTACGTGGCCACCCGCCCCACCCTGGACGACCTCGGCACGCCGCTGGTCACCCTCGACGCGGGCGCGCTTGACCACAACCTCGCCACGATGGCCGCCTGGTGCGCCAAGGACGGTCTCGGCCTCGCCCCGCACGGCAAGACCACCATGGCCCCCGCCCTCTGGCAGCGGCAGCTCGACGCAGGCGCCCTCGCCATCACCCTCGCGAACCTGCCGCAGGTCAACGTCGCCCGAGCCTTCGGCCTGCGCCGGATCCACCTCGCCAACACCCTGCTCGACCCGGCCGGGCTGCGCCGCCTGTCCGCCGACCTCGCCGCCGACCCCGGCTTCCGCTTCGCCTCCTGGGTGGACTCCGTCCGTTCCGTCGAGCTGATGGACGCGGCCCTTCGCGGCGCCCCCGCCCCCGTGGACGTCCTGGTCGAACTCGGTGCCCCCGGCTGCCGCACCGGCTGCCGCACACTCGCCGAGGCACAGGCCGTCGCCCGGGCCGTCCACGCCGCACCCGGGCTGCGCCTGGCCGGCGCCAGCGGCTACGAGGGCGCGCTCGCCCACGACGCCAGTGCCGACTCCCTTGCCGCCGTGGCCCGTTACCTCACCGACCTCGGTGAGCTGCACCGACTCCTCGACGCCGAAGGGCTCTTCGACCAGGTCGAGGAGGTCTGGATCACCGCGGGCGGCAGCGCGTACTTCGACACCGTCACCGAACTCCTCGCTCCGCTCGCCGACCTGCGCACGCGGGTGGTGCTGCGCTCCGGCGCCTACCTCGCCCACGACGACGGTTTCTACCGGGGTATCTCCCCGCTCGCCCGCGCCGAAGGCACCACCCCGTTCCGCTCCGCGCTGCACGGCTGGACCAGGGTGGTCTCCCGCCCCGAAGCCGGCCTCGCCCTGCTGGACGGCGGCAAGCGCGACCTCTCCTACGACGACGGGCTGCCCGAGCCCCAACTCGTCCGAGGCCGCGGCCGGTTGGCCACCGGGCGGATCACCGCGCTCAACGACCAGCACGCCTTCCTGCGGGAGACGGACGTCCAGGTGGGCGACATCGTCCGGCTCGGCCTCTCCCACCCGTGCACCGTCTTCGACAAGTGGACCCTCATTCCCGTGATCGACGACGCCGACGCCGAACTCCCGCGCGTCCTCGACCTGGTGAGGACCTTCTTCTGATGTCCGGCCTGCCGGGCGGGTGCCGTCAGGCCGACGCCGACGCCGACGGAGGAGCGCAATGGCCCTGGACGGACTCGCCGCCGACCGGGTGATCGCCGTGGTGCGCGCACCGGCGGTGCCCGACGCGGCCGCGCTCTGCGCAGCCCTCGCCGAAGGGGGCATCCGCTGGGTGGAGTTCACCTCCACCACCCCCGATGTCACCACCCACCTGCGGCGCGCCGTCGTCACCGCCGCCGACTGGGCCGAAGTGACCAGACGGGCAGCCGAGTTCACCGCCGCTATCGCAGCAGCACGGTGACCCCGCCCTCGCGCAGCACGTCCAGTACGGCCTCGAAGTAGCTCTGCTCGCCGCCGTCCGCCGGAAGGCGCCTGGTGAGGTGGCGGCGGGCCCGCGCCGAGTCGTCCCAGACCAGGGTGAACGGCGGCTCGGGGCCGAAGCCGCCGCGCAGACAGTCGGCCAGGGCGTCCAGATTGCTGCCGTAGTAGTCGTTCGGGGCCTGGACCGCCCGTCCCAGGGCGGTGTAGAACGACGGCTCGTCGGTCACGGCTCTGCCGTCCAGGTGGTACTCGGGCCGGCGTGCTGACATGGGTCCGTCCTTGCTTTCGGGGGCTTCCGGGGGCTTCCGGGGGCGCCGGGTTCAGCGGCGTCGGGTTCGCCCGGATGGCGTTCCCGGGTCGAGCCGGGCCCGCCCTTCGGCTGGTATGGGAGGCGCACCGTCAACCGGCACGATCCGAGGGCTCATCATGACCTGTCTCAGCCGTAAGGACCTAGGGCTGTTCGCCCTGCGCGCCGCTGTGGGCGGAGTGCTCATCGCGCACGGCACCCAGAAACTGTTCGGCTGGTTCGGCGGCGGCGGTCTGGAGGGAACGGCCAAGGCCATGGAGCACATGGGCTTCGAGCCGGGCCCGCGCAGCGCGCTCGCCGCCGGACTCGGCGAGGCGGGCGGCGGAGCACTGCTGGTCGCCGGTCTCGCCACCCCGGCCGCCGGGGCGATCGTCGCCGGCACCATGGCCGGCGCCATCTCGGTCCACGCCCCGGGAGGCTTCTTCACCACCGCGGGCGGCTACGAGTACCCCGCCCTGCTCGGCGCCTGCGGCCTGGCCCTCGGTGTCTCCGGCGCGGGCTGCTACTCCCTCGACCAGGCGACCGGCCACGCCCTGGACCGCCCCTGGATCGGCCTCCTCGCCTTCGCCGCCAGCACCCTCGCCGCAACAGCCGTGGTGAGCCGTCGCCGGGACGTCGTCCGCCGCCGAGAGGCCCGCGCCGCCGACGAAGCCGCCCAGGCCGAGGGCATCGGCCTCTCCTGACGGCCGGGGCGCGGTCTGCGCACCTGGTCGAGCGCGCGGGCGCTCACCCGGATGACACCGTCCGTTGGCGGCGGAGGGCGGGCCCGCCAAGGCTGGGGGCGAGTGCTGTCGAGCGAGGAGGGCCGCCATGAAGCGTCGTCAGGTCTGTCGGACGGCCGCTGTCGCCGCTGCCGCGCTGCTTGCCGGGGCCGGGATGTCGGGGTGCTCCTCGTCGGGCAGGTCGGCGGGTTCCGCGGCCTCCTCGGCGGTGTCGGCGGCGCAGTCCGCCGCACAGTCGGCCCTGGCCTCGGGGGCCTCCCAACTCTCCTCGGCCGCAGGCGGGCTGGCCTCCTCCGTAGCCTCGGCGATCGCCTCGGCCCAGGCGGCGGCCTCGTCCGCGCTGGCGAGCATCAAGGGCGGTCTGGACGCCAAGGAGGAGGTGACGATCGGCACGGTGGTGACCGGCACCGACGGCCGGTCGGACGCGCCGCTGACCATCGTCAACCACCAGTCCGAGAGCAGCCATTACACGATCGAGGTCGACTTCAAGGACCAGTCGGGCCAGCTCGTCGACGCCGTCGTGGTCGACGTCCCCGACGTCGCCGCAGGAGCGACCGCCGAGGCGACGGCCCGCAGCGACCGCAGCCTGCCCAGCCCGGTCACCGCCGTGGTGAGCACGGCGTTGCGCTACTGACCATCACCCGTAGGAGCGGAGTCCTGCTCGACCTCTCCCGGTACGCTGGCAGTGTCGGCAAGGATCGCGTCCATGGGAGCAACGATGACTGCCGTACCTGACTGGCTCATCCCGCCGGAGGGCGGTTTCACCGCCGACGATCTCGACGACATGCCTGGCCTCCCGCCGCACACGGAGTTGATCGACGGGAGCCTCGTCTTCATGAGCCCGCAGAAGTACTTTCACAGCCTGGCGGTGGACCTCCTGGCGTACCGCCTGCGCAGTGGGTGCCCAGCTCACCTCCGGGTGGTCCGGGAGATGAGCGTCGTCCTCGGCGCGCATGACCGGCCCGAGCCGGATGTCTCGGTCGTTCGCGCGCAAGCGGTCTCCGAGAGCGGTGACGAGACGGGCTACCAGGCGCAGGACGTGGCCCTCGCCGTCGAGGTGGTCTCGCCGGATCCGGTCCAGCGGGACCGTGACACCAAGCCACGCAAGTATGCGGAGGCGGGAGTTCCGCATTTCTGGAGGTGGAGAAGGGGCAGGGGCGACGGCCTGTCGTCTACGTCTTCGAGCTCGAACCGGCGACCGGGACGTACGTGCCCACCGGTGTCTTCCACGACCGGGTGAAGGTCGGGGTGCCGTTCACGATCGACATCGACCTGACGGAGATCGACACACTCTGAGGTTCGTACGCCGGTTCCGCCGTTGGGCGGGACCGGCGTTGTGCTGCTCGGACGAGGTGTGAACCTTAAGGCCGGCTCAAGTCGCAACATCGGCTCTTGACGGCGGAGTTGGTCTAGTCCATTTTTGTGCTCAGGTGCAGGGAGCCCTGGGCCGGCGTCGGTGGTCCAGACCGCCGACGCCGGTTCCGCGCGCCCATGCGGCCGTCCGCAGGACCACGCTCGTTCCCATCCCGCTGTCATGCCCCTGGCCACGTGGCCCCACCCCGCGTGACCTCCCCCAAGGGGGCGGCAGCTCCCCCACGACGAGGAGTGATGCACTCGTGAATCGTGCTCTCCCCATGGCCCAGGAGCCGACCCGCAGACGTCGGCCGAAGAGCCTGGCCGCTCTCGCGGTCGGCACCGCGGCGTCCCTGCTGCTCGGTGCGAGCCTCGCGCTCACCTCGGGTGGCACCGCCCAGGCCGCGCCGACCAACTCCACCGGCGCTCCGGCGACCAGCGGCGGTATCAAGGTCGCGTACTTCGACCAGTGGTCGATCTACGCCAACGGGTACTACCCGAAGACGATTCAGGACACCGGTGTCGCCTCGAAGTTGGACTACCTGATCTACGACTTCGCCAACATCGACCCGGCCAACCTCACCTGCTTCGAGACCACCAAGGCCGCCTCCCAGGACGAGAACAACCCCAGCGCCGGTGACGGCGCGGGCGATGCGTACGCCGACTACCAGAAGACCTACGACGCGAGCACCAGCGTGGACGGCGCCGCCGACACCTGGAACCAGCCGCTGGTCGGCAACTTCAACCAGCTGAAGAAGCTGAAGGCGAAGAACCCGAACCTCAAGGTCCTGCTCTCGATCGGTGGTTGGACCTACTCCAAGTACTTCTCCGATGTGGCCGCCAGTGACGGCTCGCGGAAGAAACTCGTCTCCTCCTGCATCGACATGTTCATCAAGGGCAACCTGCCCGCGCAGGGCGGCTTCGGCGGGCCCGGCACGGGTGCGGGCGTCTTCGACGGTTTCGACATCGACTGGGAGTACCCGGGCGGTGGCGGCCACCTCGGCAACGACGCCTCGTCGTCCGACAAGCAGAACTTCACCGCGCTGATGGCCGAGTTCCGCTCCGAGCTGGACGCGCAGGGCAAGGCCGACAACAAGACCTACGCACTCTCCGCCGCGGTCGGCGCCGGCCAGGACAAGATCCAGAACGTCGAGACCGACAAGCTCGGCCAGTACCTCACGTTCCTGGACGTCATGACGTACGACATGCACGGCGCCTGGGACGCGACCGGCCCCACCAACCACCAGGCCCCGATCTACTCGGGCCCGAGCGACCCGATGACGCCGGTCAAGCCGGGCAACGGCAAGTACTCGATCGACAACGCCATCAAGGCGTGGACGGTCGGTGATCCGCAGTACGGGATCGTCGGCGGCTTCCCCGCCAACAAGATCAACATGGGTGTGCCGTTCTACTACCGCGGCTGGACGGGCGTACCCGCCGGCACCGACCACGGCCTGTTCCAGGGCGCGACCGGACCGGCCACCGGTGCCGCCATGTCCGGCAACGTCAACGGCATCCGGATGTACAAGGAGCTGAACGGCTTCGTCGACAACCCGGCCTACACCTACTGGGACGACGCCGCCAAGACCTCGTACTTCTACGACGGCACCACCTTCTGGAGCGGTGAGAACGCCCAGTCGATCCAGGCCAAGCTGGACTACGCGCACTGCAACGGTCTGGGCGGTTCCTTCGCCTTCTCGCTCTACGACCTGGGCACCCGGACCGCGCTGTTCGACTCGATGGTGAACGCGACCAACGGCTCCGCCGCCAACTGCCCGGCGGCGCCGACCGGTTCGCCGTCCAGCTCGGCCTCCCCGACGTCCTCGCCGAGCAGTTCGCCCTCCGGCTCGCCGTCGAGCTCTCCGAGTTCCTCGCCGTCCTCCTCGGCTCCGGCCGGCTGCGCCGGTGCCCCGAGCTGGAACTCCGCCACGGTCTACGCCGCCGCGGGCACCAAGGTCTCCTGGAAGGGCCACTACTACACCAACAAGTGGTGGACCCAGGGCGAGGACCCGACGGCCGGCGGGCAGTGGGGCGTGTGGACGGACAACGGCCCCTGCTGATCGCGCCGCACCCCGAAAGGCCCTCGGGCGTCTGAACGGCCCCCGGTATCCGAACAGCACGGCAGCCCCGGACGAGACCACTCGTCCGGGGCTGCCGGCGTACCGGTCAGTCCAGGTCGTCCGTGCGCCCCAGGGCGTCCGGCTGGGTCTGCTCGATGCGGCGCAGCATCCGGCCGAGCATGGCGGAGAGCGCCGGGCGCTCGGCCTGGGTGACGTCCTGCAGCAGCTCCTCCTCGAAGACCGCCGCCATCCGCATCGACTCCAGCCACTTGTCGCGGCCGTTCTCGGTCAGCTCGATGATCACGCGGACCCGGTTGGCCTCGTCCCGCTCCCGGGTGACCAGGTCCTCGGCGACCATCCGGTCGATCCGGTGCGTCATGGCGGCGGGCGTCAGGCCGAGCCGCTTGGCGAGCTCGCCCGGGCCCATCCGGTACGGGCTGCCGGAGACGACCAGCGCCTTGAGCACCTCCCACTCGGCGGAGGTGATTCCGAGCACATTGAGCTGCCTGCTGTAGGCGACGTTCATCCGCCGGGCGACCCGGGAGAGGGTGGAGACGATGGTCTCGACCTGGGGGTCGACGGTGGGGAATTCCCGCTGGTAGACGGCGACTTGGTCGGCGATGTCCAGCTCGTCGCCGGTCGGTGGCGCGGGTCTGCGTTCGCTCATGCGGCCCATTGTCCCATGAAGAGGTGCAGCAGTTAAGCCTTTGACGCTTCACGGTTCCGGTGTTTAGAGTTTAGCTCTGAACTTTAGGGCTTAAATCTTCCGCATCGAAGAGTATGCAGTGAAAGGGTGTGCACGGTGACCGGCACGGTGAAGCAGCAGAGGCAGCAGCGTCAAGGGGCGGGCGGCCCGCTGCGCCGCGTCCAGATCGGCAATGCGCTCAGCGCGTTCGGCAGTGGGTTCACGATGCCGTACATGTTCGTCTACGTGGACCAGGTCAGGGGCCTGGGCTCGCTCGCCGCCGGGATGGTGTTCACCGTCTTCGCGCTGGCCGCGCTGGCCGTGCTGCCCTTCACCGGCCGCGGGATCGACCGGTACGGACCTCGCCCGGTGCTGCTCGCCGGAACGGCGCTGGCAGCCTGCGGCGCCTTCGCCTTCGGCCACGCCGCGAGCACACCCGCTCTGCTGGTCTCCTCCTTCCTGTTCGGCGCGGGTGTCACCACCTGCCAGCCGGCCCTCGCCACGATGATCGTGCGCTGCTCCACCCGGGCCACCCGTTCACGGGCCTTCGCGCTCCAGTTCACCCTGGTCAACCTGGGGATGGGCATCGGCGCCCTGGTCGGTGGCCAGATCGTGAACGTCGCCGACCCCGCGAGCCTGACCCGGCTGTTCACCATCGAGGCGCTGACCTTCCTCGGCCTGGCGGCCGTCACGGGCACCGCCCGGATGCCGGCGCCCGCGCCGGTGGCGGTCCAGGAGAGCCAGGACGGTCCGCAGGGGCTGCGCGCGCTGTTCGCAGACAAGGCCATGCTGCGGCTCTGCCTGCTCGCCGGGCTGATCTTCTTCACCTGCTACGGCCAGTTCGAGTCGGGTGTCGCGGCTTTCGCCACCGACACCGTCGGCACCGCGCCGTCCACCCTGGGCCTGGCGATCGGCGCCAACGCGCTGACCATCGTGGTGCTCCAGATGTTCGTGGTGAGGCTGACCGAGCGCCGTCGCCGCACCACCGCGATGGCCGCCGCCGGTGTGGTCTGGCTGGGAGCCTGGACGATGGCGCTGACCGCCGGCCTGGTCCGCTCCGAGGCGATGGCCGCGACCGTGGCGATCGTCGCGGTGTACGCCCTGTTCGGTGTCGGCGAGTCGCTGCTTGCCCCCACCCTGGGCCCGATCGTCGCCGATCTCGCCCCGGCCCGGATGCTCGGCACCTACAACGCCGCGCACGCCCTGGTGAAGCAGATCGCCATCGCGGTCGGCCCGGCCGTCGGCGTGCTGCTGGTCGGCTCCGGCACCTGGCCGCTCTACCTCGCGGTCATGGTGGGCTGCACCCTGCTGATCGTCACCCTGGCCCTGCGCCTGCGCGGCCATCTGACGCCCGTCCAGGACAACGCCCTCCTGCAGACCCGGGGCCAGGACCGCGTCTCGGTCACTTCGACCGGAGAGCTCCAGGCCGTGGCCTGACGAGGACCCCCTTCGGGGTTGTTTTTCAGGGGCGCGGCGCTCTTCAGAGCCCCGCGCCCCTGAAAAACCCCGGAGGGGCTCGGGTCAGGAGAGGGCGACGGGCATCAGGAGGGAGAAGGTGTCGGCGCGGTCGGGGAAGCGGATGGCCAATGGGGTGATCGGCCCGCCGAGTTCCAGTACCAGCTGGTCCGCGCCGCCGACGGCGACGGCCTCCAGCAGGAAGTCGCGGTTCACGCCCACCCGCAGGCCGTCCGCCGAGTCGCCGTCCGCCACGGCGAGCGAGCCGTCGGCGGCCACGGTCAGTACGGACAGCTCGAAGGCGGCGCTGTCCTGGCTGCGGACCAGGCTCCTGGTGGCACCCGACTCCAGGACACTGCGCAGCCCGGCGGCGTCCACGGTCACCCGGTGGGTGGGTTCCAGACGGACCAGACGCCGGTAGTCGGGGTAGTCCTGGTCGATCCGTTCGCCGATGACGGGGTGGCCGTCCACGGTGGCGATCAGCCGGTCGCCCTCGACGACCAGACGGGCCTCCTGGGCGGTGTCCAGCAGCGGGCGGAGCTCGTCCGCGAAGGCGACCGGAGCGATCACGCTCGCCGTCCCTTCGGCCGGGCCGCTGAGCGGGGCCTGGGCCACGGCGAGCCGGTAGCGGTCGGTGGCCACCAGCCGCAGTACGTCCGCCTCGACCTCCAGCAGGATCCCGCTCACGGCGGGCAGTTCCGGATCGGTGGCGACGGCGAAGCGGACCGCGTCCAGTGCGGCGGCCAGCTCCCGGGCCCGGACGGTCAGTCGGGCCACGGTGATCGGGCTCATGGGGTTCTCCCTCAGGTCGAGTAGCGTCCGTACAGTGGAGAGCTCGCGGCGGGCGTCGGCCAGGCCGTCCTCGAGCCGGCGCAGATGCCCGTCCACGGCCTGTCGGGCCAGCGACGGGGGACCGGCCAGCACCCGCGAGATATCGGCCAGCGGCATGCCGACCCGGCGCAGCCGGGCGATCAGCCGGGCGTGTGCGAGCTGTTCGTCGGCGTACCAGCGGTAGCCGGTCTGCGGGTCCACCCGGGCAGGGCCGAAGACCCCGGCGCCGTCGTAGAACCGCAGCGCGCTGACGCTCAGTCCGCTGTCCCTGGCCATCTCTCCGATGCTGCGCATCCTGCTCTCCACGTCGAGGACTCTGCGGCCTCGACCAGGTCGAGGGTCAAGGCGGGCCGTCGGCCTGCCGTACGGCGAGCTCACCGTAGTTGCGGTGGACGGGCCGCCGCACCGGGGTGCTGGCTAGGATTCGCGACAAGGACGACATAGTGTCGGCCGGGGCTGTCGCCCCATCAGCGATGGAAGCGATGAATCGGCGAGGTCATGGCGCACGCGACGGTCAGCGACACCCCGGTCCGCACCGCTGCCACCGCAGGGGCGGGCACCGTCCGGCACTTCGGTGGACTGCCCGGGCGGGCCGTACGGCACTCGGGTTGGCTCGGACCGATCGCGGTCGCCCTGTTCGCGGGGGTGCTGCGCTTTGCGAACCTCGCCTACCCCAACGCCTTCGTCTTCGACGAGACGTACTACCCCAAGGACGCCTGGTCGCTGCTGCACCAGGGCTACGAGGGCGTCTGGCCGGACAACGCCAACTTCGACATCCTGTCCGCCCCGCAGATCGTCCCGCTCACGCGGGCGCCCGAGTTCATCGCGCACCCGCCGCTCGGCAAGTGGGTCATCTCGCTGGGCGAGGCGGCGTTCGGCCTGCATCCCTTCGGCTGGCGGGTGATGGTCGCGCTGCTCGGCACGCTCACCGTGCTGATGCTGGCCAGGATCGGCCGCCGTCTGTTCTCCTCGACCCTGCTCGGCTGCACCGCGGCCCTGTTGATGGCCGTGGACGGTCTGCAGTTCGTGATGAGCCGGGTCGGGCTGCTGGACGGCGTGGTGATGTTCTTCGTCCTCGCCGCCTTCGGCTGCCTGCTGGTCGACCGTGACCACACCCGCCAACTCCTGCGCGCCGCCCGCGCCGAGGGCGGACCGGCCGGGGACGAGGTCCGTCTCGGCCTGCGCCCCTGGCGGCTGGCCGCCGGGCTGCTGCTCGGTGCCGCCTGCGCCACCAAGTGGAACGGCGCTCAGATCCTGGCCGTCTTCGGCCTGTTGACGGTCCTGTGGGACCAGGCGGGACGCCGCTGGGCCGGGGCGGCCCGCCCCTGGCGCTCGATGCTCCGGCGGGATGCGCTGCCGGCCTTCCTCTCGACGGTCGGCGTCGCCGCGCTGGTGTACGTCTGCTCCTGGAGCGGCTGGTTCGCCACCGGCGGCGGCTTCGGCCGGCACTGGGCCGAGGGCCGGGCCGGTCTCTCCCCGCCCCGCACGCCCGTGGTGGACCTGCCGCTGCCGCAGGTCTCGATGAGCTGGGTGCCCGGGTCGCTGCGCAGCTGGTGGCACTACCAGGCGCAGATGTACGACTTCAACACCGGCCTTAGCACCCCGCACGGCTACCAGTCCAACCCGTGGAGCTGGCTGGTCCAGGGGCGCCCGGTCAGCATGTACTGGCAGCTGGTCCCGCAGGGCCAGCAGGGCTGCACCGCCCAGGGCGGCTGCGCCAGCCAGATCCTCGCGCTGGGCACCCCGCTGCTCTGGTGGACGGCCTGCTTCGCGCTCGCGTACGCGCTCTGGCGCTGGTTCTTCCGCCGTGACTGGCGGGCGGGCGCGGTGCTGGCGGGCGTGGCCGCGATCTACCTGCCCTGGTTCCAGTACCAGCACCGGACGATCTTCTCGTTCTACATGGTGGTGCTGGTGCCCTTCCTCTGCCTGGCCGTGGCCATGATGCTGGGTGCGCTGCTCGGCCCGCCCGGCTGCTCCGCGCTCCGCCGCCACTACGGCGCGGCCGCCGCAGGAGCCGTCGTGCTGGCGATCGTGGCCTGCTTCGCGTACTTCTACCCGCTCTACACAGCGGAGGTGATCCCCATGTCGGCCTGGCAGGACCGGATGTGGTTCACCAGCTGGGTCTGAGCCGTGGCTGCCGCCAACCAACTGCTCCCCGTCACGCCCGCACTCGGGGTGGTCACGGCCGCCCTGCTGCTCGTGGCGGTCGCGGTGGCCGGATGGGGACTGCTCGGACACGGGCACGCCGTGCTGCGGGCGGGACTGCGGGCGGTGGTGCAGCTCGGCGTGGTCGCGCTGGTGATCGCCTGGGTGGTCGGCTCGCTCTGGACCTCCGCCCTCTTCGTCCTGGTGATGTTCTCCGTCGCCGTACGGACGGCCGGACGGCGGATGACGGCCGGGCCCGGGTGGGCCTGGGCGGCGGCCCCCATCGGGATCGGGGTGCTGCCGGTCCTGGCACTGCTGCTCGGCAGCGGGCTGCTGCCGTGGAAGGGCCTGTCGATCATCCCGGTCGCCGGAATCCTGATCGGCGGTGCGCTCAGCGCCACCTCGCTGGCCGGGCGCCGGGCGCTGGACGAGCTGCGCCAGCGGCGCGGCGAGGTGGAGGCGGCGCTCGCGCTCGGCTTCGAGGACCGCGACGCCCGGCTGGAGATCTGCCGCACCGCGGCGGCGACCTCGCTCGTCCCCGCACTGGACCAGACCAGGACGGTGGGCCTGGTCACCCTGCCGGGTGCCTTCGTCGGCATGCTGCTGGGCGGAGCCACGCCCGTCCAGGCCGGGGCGGTGCAACTGTTCGTCCTGATCGCACTGCTCGCGGTGGAGGCGGTGGCGATCGTGGTGGTGCTTGAGCTGGTGGGCAGGGGACTGGTGGCCCACGGGGTAGGTGCGCAGGTCGGGTAGGGTGGTGGGCGTTGAAGGGGAGTAGCCCTCCACCGGACCGTCGACATACTGGCCTCGCCTCGTGCGGGCCCGGCGCCCGGGACACCCGCCCGCCACGGGGTGTCGGCGAGACCTTCGGCCGCAGTGCTGTGACCATGACCAGTGCTGTCGGGCCGAGGCGTCCCCTGATGGGTGGTGATCCGGCCGGGCAGACCGACCAAGGGAAAACCACCTCCGATGAGCCTGACCATCGCCGCTCTCACCTTCGGCATCATCTTCCTCGCCGAACTGCCCGACAAGACCGCTCTGGCCAGCCTGGTCCTCGGCACCCGCTACCGGGCGGGCTACGTCTTCGCGGGGATCGCCGCTGCCTTCGCCCTCCAGGTGGGACTCGCGCTGGCGGCCGGCAGCCTGCTGGCGCTGCTGCCGCAGCGCTGGGTGGAGGGTGTCACGGGGCTGCTGTTCCTGCTCGGCGCGCTGATGCTGCTCTGGCACAGGGACGAGGAGGAGGACGGCCACGGTGCCAAGGAGCCGTCCTCGGGCAGCTTCTGGAAGGTCGCCGGGGCCAGCTTCGTGGTGGTCGCGGTCGCCGAGTTCGGTGATCTGACCCAGATCATGACCGCCAACCTCGCCGCCAAGTACGCCGACCCGGTCTCGGTCGGGATCGGCGCCTGGCTGGCGCTGTGCGCGGTCGGCGGGATCGCCATCGTGGGCGGCCAGAAGCTGCTGCAGTACGTGCCGATGAAGCTGATCGTCCGGGGGGCGGCCGGTGTGATGCTGCTGATGGCCGCCTTCAGTGTCTTCGAAGCCCTGGCCGGCTGACCCTCTCGCGTGCGGGCGGAAGGATCGGCTCAGCAGCCGTCGCCGCTCTCCAGGGCCGTCCGGGTATTGGGGCCGTACACGCCGTCGGGGTCGCCCTGGACGCCCGCGTACTGCTGGTACGAGCTGACGGCCTGCTCGGTCTGACCGTCGTACTTGCCGTTGACCCGCACGTACGGATCACCGCAGGCCCGGAGCATCTGCTGCATTGTTCGCACGTCCGGCCCGCTCATGCCCCGGCGCAGGGTGGGCGGCCCGCTCTGCGTGGGGGAGGGGGCGGCGGTGGTCGGCGCGGCGCTCGGGGACGGCTTCGCCGACGTCACCGCGGCCGCCGGGGCGCGGCTGGCGGTGCGGCTCGGCCGGGGGCTCGCCTTGGTGGGGCTCGGCGAGGGGCTCGCCGGGGCCGAGGTGGTCGGCGCGGCACTGGGGGGTTCGCTGGTGGCGGGCGGCTGGAGGCTGACGACCGGGAGGGGGACGGCCTCGTTGCCCTTTCCGCTGTCGGAGGAGGGCATCAGGGAGTAGGCGATGCCCGCGCCGATCACGACGATTGCGACCCCGGCGGCTGCCATCGCGGCCTTGCGCCGGACGGGTGACTCGTGCTCCTGCGCCCGGCGCTCGGCCCGCCCGCCGGGGCCGCCGCCCGCCAGCGGGCCGGCGTACTGACCACCGCGCCGGTCCGCCTGCTGGAATGCGAAGATCCCGAGCTCGGCGGGCTGCGGTTGCGCCGGCACCGACCGGTACGGCTGCGGCGGGACGGGCGGCAGGACGGCGGTGGCGTACGGGTCCTGCGGCGGCACGGGCGGCAGCAGGGCCGTGGGGAAGGCGTCCGGGTGCGGTTCCTCGTACTCGGCGGCGGCCGGGACGTACGGGCGGACCAGCGGCGGTCCTTCGATGTGCGGAAGGACGGCGGTCTCGACCACGTCGGGGTGATCGTACGGAGCCGGGGCGCAGGCGCAGCCGCCGGGAGTCCGGACGGTGCCGCACCTGGCGCAGCGCTCTCCCGGCATGGGTCGGTCCTCCTCGGTTCTGACTCGGTTCTGACACGGCTCTGATGGCGAACGCGCCTGATTATGCAGGAGGTACCGGGGAGTTGACAGGGTCGAGCGCCCATTCCCGTGGCGTTTGTCCGAGTTGGTGGTGTTCTGCCCCGCATGAACGATTCACGGCCATCCCGTGTCGGCGGCGTACGGACGGTGCAATCGAATGTGGCTAAAGCAGACAATCCTGACATCATGGTGAGGCTGGATGATCATCAGTCCGGACCTTCACCGAGGAGCTGGCATGGCGGACCCGGCGGCCGCGTCCGATGGCACCGAGGCGGGCACCCCCACACCCCCTCAGGTGACGGTCCCCAACCTCTGGGTGCCCATCGGCGCACTGCTGCTGGCGATGCTGCTGGCGGCACTCGACCAGACCATCGTCTCCACCGCGCTGCCCACCATCGTCAGCGATCTCGGCGGCCTTGAGCACCTCTCCTGGGTGGTCACCGCCTATCTGCTCGCCTCCACCGCCGCCACTCCGCTCTGGGGCAAGCTCGGCGACATGTACGGCCGGAAACGGCTGTTCCAGGCCTCGATCGTGATCTTCCTGGTCGGCTCCGCGCTCTGCGGACTCGCCCAGAACATGGGCGAGTTGATCGCCTTCCGGGCGTTGCAGGGCCTAGGCGGCGGCGGGCTGATCGTGCTCTCCCAGGCGATCGTCGGCGACCTGGTATCACCCCGCGACCGGGGCAAGTACCAGGGTCTGTTCGGCGCGGTCTTCGGTGTCACCAGCGTGCTCGGGCCGCTGCTCGGCGGTGTCTTCGTCGACAACCTCAGCTGGCGCTGGGTCTTCTACATCAACCTGCCGGTCGGGGTGGTCGCGCTGGCGGTGATCGCCGCGGTACTGCCACGCAGCGGGGTGAAGCACCGGCACACCATCGACTACCTGGGCACCGTCCTGATCGCCTCGGTGGCCACCTGCCTGGTCCTGATGACCTCGCTCGGCGGCACCACCTGGCCGTGGGCCTCCTGGCAGGTCATCGGCCTGGCCGTGCTCGGCGCGGTCCTGCTGGTCGCCTTCGTCGCGGTGGAGCGCAGGGCCGCCGAGCCGGTCATCCCGATGCGGCTGTTCCGCTCGCGGACCTTCAGTCTGGTCGCGGTGATCTCCTTCGTGGTCGGCTTCGCGATGTTCGGCGCACTCACCTACCTGCCGACCTTCCTCCAGGTCGTCATGCAGGTCTCGCCGACCCTGTCCGGCATCCACATGCTGCCGATGGTGCTCGGGATGCTGCTCACCTCGATCGGCTCCGGCCAGATCGTCGCCCGCACCGGCCACTACCGGATCTTCCCGATCGCCGGGACCGCCGTCACCACCGTCGGCCTGCTGCTGCTCTCCCGTCTCACCGAGCGCAGCAGCACCACCGAGACGAGCCTCTACTTCCTGGTCTTCGGTCTCGGGCTCGGCCTGGTCATGCAGGTGCTGGTGCTGATCGTGCAGAACTCGGTCGGCTACGAGGACCTCGGTGTGGCCACCGGTGCCGCGACCTTCTTCCGCTCGATCGGCGCCTCGTTCGGCGTCTCCATCTTCGGCAGCATCTTCGCCAGTGGCCTCACCCGGCGGATGCGGGACGCCCTGACCGGGCTCACGCTGCCGCCCGGTTTCAAGCCCGAGTCCGTCACTTCCGACCCGCGCATCATCACCACCCTGCCGGCCGCCGCCAGGGCCGCGATCCACCACGCGTACGCGGAGTCGATCACCGGGGTCTTCCTGTACGCCGTACCGGTGGCCGTCGTCGCCTTCGTCCTCTCGCTCTTCATCCGCGAGCAGAAGCTCCGCGGCACGGTGACCGCGCCCGACCTCGGCGAGTCCATCGGGCTCAACCCCGTCGAACGTTCCTCGCTGGACGAGATCGCCCGGGCCCTGTCCGTACTCGGCTCGCGCGACGCCAGGCGGGACCTCTTCCGCCGGATCACCGAGGAGGCCGGACTCGACCTCATGCCCGCCTCCAGCTGGCTGATCCTCGCCATGCACCGTCAGGGCCACGTGGAGCCGGCCGAACTGGCCGAGCGCCGGATCGTCCCGATCGACGTGGTGGAGGCGGCCGCCCGCGAGGTCGAGGGCCGGGGCCTGGCCGCACGCAACGGGCTGCCGATGCACCTCACCGAGCGCGGTGAGCAGGTCGCGCAGACGCTGGTCGCCGCCAGGCGCTCCCAACTGTCCGCGCTGCTGGGCGACTACGACGAGAAGCGGTTCGGAGACCTGGCCGACCTGCTCACCCGCCTCAGCGCCGAGCTGTGCCGCGACGACCGCGACCGTCCGGACCGTACCGGGCCCGAGCGCCTCCAGCGCGGTGAGGGCCGCTCGTTCTGACGCCCTGGGCCCGGTACGGCCTCAGCTGGGGGCGGGTACCCAGGCGGCGTCGTCCCAGGCGCGGAGCCGGGCGGCCTCCGGGGTGCCGGAGAGCCGTGCGACCTCGGTGGTGCCCTTGAGCAGGTACCGCCGGACGGCTTCGTGCAACTCGGTGTCATTGGTGGGCAGTTGCAGCGGGACGGGTGAGCCGGGGCCGGTGAAGAACGACCCCTCGGTCGCGGCGTTGACCGACAGGACCGGCAGCCCCGGGTCGGGGAGGCGGTAGTCGTAGCCGCGCATCCAGCAGCCGTCCACGACCGGGCCGCGGTAGTCGCGGCCGCTGGCCAGCGCCCTGCTCTCCGGAGCCCCGGCGAACAGGCCGTCCCAGGGTTGCGGCCGAGTCTGCGTTTGCAATGGATGGTGGTCCATTGAGCAGTTGAAACTTCGTCAAGTGGTGGTGTGGCGGACCGCGCCGTCCGGAATGCCAGAATCACGTAGGCAGGCGCAGGTTTCGGAGAAGTCGAGAGGTGTCACATGGGTAGCGTCGTCAAGATCAATGTGCTGTCGGTGCCGGAGGAGATGCGGGAGACGCTGGAGAAGCGGTTCGCCTCGCGGGCCGGGGCGGTGGAGAACTCGGACGGGTTCGAGTGGTTCGAACTGCTGCGGCCGGTCGAGGGGACCGACCAGTACCTGGTCTACACCCGGTGGGCGAGCGAGGAGCACTTCAAGGCGTGGATGGAGGGCCCGATGCAGGCGGCTCACCGTCAGGGTCCGCCGAGCGCGGAGGGTGGGGAGGCGGCGCAGCGTCCGGCCGCGTCCGGGTCCACGCTGTGGTCCTTCGAGGTGGTGCAGTCGGCCGGCCCGAAGAAGTGACCCACTGAGGCAGTCGTGCACCTCGGGGCCTCGCGCCCTGAGGTCGCTGCCCGGCTGGTCAGGGGCGGAAGTCGGCCGGGGCCGCGAAGGCGGCCCGGCGTCCCGCGCGGCGCAGGGCGCGCAGAACGGGACCGCCGACGGTGAGGCAGAGGACGGCGGTGAGGGCGGCCCTGGGCAGGTCCCAGCCGAGTGACGTGGTGAGGCAGTACGTGACGAAGCGGGGGAGGTTGGCGCTGAGCGGGTCGCCGGGGACGAAGGAGACCGAGCTGCTCTGGCCGCCGATGTAGGGCCAGCCCTGGAGGTTCATGACATTGCCGTACGCGACGGCGGCGAGGCTGCCGTAGGTGGCGAGCAGGGCGAGTTCACGGCGGCCGCGCAGGGTGGCCGGGCCGGGCAGCAGTCCGGCGCCGAGGCAGACCCAGCCCATGCTGAGCATCTGGAACGGCAGCCAGGGCCCGACCCCGCCGGTGAGCAGCGCGGAGGCGAACATCGAGACCGAGCCGAGGACGAAGCCGAAGCCCGGCCCGAGCACCCGGCCCGCCAGCACCATCAGGAAGAACATCGGCTCCAGCCCGGCCGTCCCGGCGCCGAGGGGCCGCAGCGCGGCGCCTGCGGCGGCCAGTACGCCGAGCAGGGCCACCGACTTGACGTCCAGCCCCCGTTCGCCGCCGCCCGCCGAACTGCCCTCGGATATCTGCGCGATCACCACCGCCAGCAGGAGTGGCATCAGCAGCGCGAACAGCCATGGCGCGTCGGCGGAGTGGCCGACCAGCGCGGAGGAGCGGTCGGCGAGCAGCGGCCAGCCGAAGGCGGCCACGCCGATGGCCGAGATCAGGACGAGCAGGGCGATCGAGCGCCGCCCCAGCGGAACGGGCCGGGCGAGGGGCGCCCTGGTGCGGTCGTTCACGAGGCCGCCTCGGTGGCGAGGGCGTTGACGACCTGCGGGACGGTCAGCCAGGGGGAGGGCGCGAGGATCTTGGCGACCTGGGGAGCGAAGGCGGGGGAGGAGAGCACGACCTGGGGGGTCGGGCCGTCGGCGACGATCTCCCCCTCCGCCAGGATGACCGTGCGGTGGGCGAGTTCGGCGGCGAGTTCGACGTCGTGGGTGGCCAGCAGGATGGCGTGCGACTCGGCGGCCAGTGAGCGCAGGATCTCGATCAGGCGTTCCTTGGCGGCGTAGTCCAGACCCCGGGTCGGTTCGTCCAGCAGGATGACGCCGGGGCGGGAGCTGAGGACGACGGCGAGGGCGAGGCTGAGCCGCTGGCCCTCGGAGAGATCGCGGGGGTGCGTGGCGTCGTCGATACCGGGGAGGAGCCGGGAGACGAGCGCCCGGCAGGTGCCGGGTTCCGCGGCGGCGTCCCGGTCGGCTGCCGCGCACTCGGCGGCGACCGTCTCCGCGTACAGCAGGTCGCGCGGGTCCTGCGGGACCAGGCCGATCCGGCGGATCAGCTCCTTGGGCCTGGCCTGGTGCGGTATCAGCCCGCCGACGCGCACCGTGCCGGAGGTTGGGCGGTGCAGGCCGACCAGGGAGCTGAGCAGGGTGGACTTGCCGGCGCCGTTGCGTCCCATCAGGGCGGTGATCTCTCCTGCGTGCAGCGCGAGTCGGACGCCTCGCAGGGCGGGGACCGGTCCTCGGCGCACCGCCAGCCGGTCCACGTCGGCCACGGCCTCGCCGGTCGCGACGGCCGGGGGTGGGGGCGTACGGCCGTCAAGGCGGGCGCGCAGCGGGGCGGCCCTGCGGCGGGCGTCGCGTACCGACAGCGGCAGCGGGGACCAGCCGGCGGCGCGGCCGAGTGCGACCACGGGCGGGTGGACGGGGGAGCCGGCCATCACCTCGGCCGGTTCGCCGAGCACCGGCGGCTCGCCGCGTCCGGGCAGCAGCAGCACCTGGTCGGCGTACTGGACGACGCGCTCCAGGCGGTGCTCGGCCATCAGCACGGTGGTGCCGAGGTCGTGGACGAGCCGCTGGAGCACGGCCAGTACGTCCTCCGCCGCGCCGGGGTCGAGCGCCGAGGTGGGCTCGTCCAGGACCAGCACCCTGGGGTGGGTGGTCAGCACCGAGCCGATCGCGACACGCTGCTGCTGGCCACCGGAGAGGGAGCTCGGGGCGCGGCCCCGCAACTCGGCCAGGCCCAGCAGGTCCAACGTCTCCTCGACGCGGCGGCGCATCACCTCCGGGGCGAGGCCCAAGGACTCCATGCCGTAGGCGAGTTCGTCCTCGACGCTGTCGGTGACGAAGTGTGCGAGCGGGTCCTGGCCCACCGTGCCGACCAGATCGGTGAGTTCACGCGGGCGGTGCGTCCGGGTGTCGCGGCCGCCCACGGTGACCCGGCCGTGCAGCACGCCGCCGGTGAAGTGCGGGACGAGTCCGCTGACGGTGCCCAGCAGGGTGGACTTGCCGGAGCCCGACGGGCCCACCAGCAGACAGAGTTCGCCCTCGGGGATGGTCAGGTCGACGCCGCGCAGGGCCGGTTCGGCGGTGTCGTGGTACTGGACCGAGACCTGATCGAAGGTGATCACGAGGCGCTCCGGGGCGGGGTGGGGGCGGTGACGGCGGGCAGCAGGCCGATCAGTGCGGCGAGGGCCGGCAGCAGGGGGAGTCGGGGGGCGGTGAGCGGGACGAGCGAGGGGGCGAAGGCGCCGGGGTCGCGGCTGGACAGCCATACCATCAGCCCGGCGGCGGCCACCCCCGAGCCCGCCACCGACCATTCGCGCAACGTCCAGGGGTCCGGCCGGTAGCGGGTCCTGACGGCTCGTCGGCTTCCGAGAATCAGGCCGCCGGCCGCCGAGGCCAGACCGAGCAGAAGCAGCGGCAGCGCCCAGCCGGCGCCGTCCGCAGTGAGCAACCCGTACGCGGAGACGCAGACCCCGAGCAGGCCGAGCAGGGTGAGCGCGGCGGTGGTCCTGGCGATCCTGGGCGGTACGTCGGCCGTGCGGCCGAAGCCCCGGGTGTCCATCGCGGCGGCCAGGCCGACGGAGCGCTCCAGCGCGTTCTCCAGCACCGGCAGCCCGACGCCGAGTACGGCGCGTACGCCCCGGTCGGTGCCGCCGCGCAACCGCCGGGCGGCGCGCAGTCGCTGGACGTCGGCGACCAGGTTGGGCGCGAAGGTCATCGCCACCACCACGGCCACCCCGGCCTCGTAGAGCGCACCGGGCATGGCACGCAGCAGGCGCGCCGGGCTGGCGAGGGCGTTGGCGGCACCGACGCAGACCAGCAGGGCGCCCAGTCTGAGCCCGTCGTAGAGCGCGAACAGCAGCCCCTCGGCCGTCACCCGGCCGCCGATCCGGACCCCCTGCGCCCAGGTGGGCAGCGGAAGTTGGGGCAGGGTGACAAGGACGTGGGTACCGGGGACGGGTGAGCCGAGGACGACCGCGAAGACCAGCCGGATGCCGATCACCAGCAGCCCGAGCCTGAGGAACGTCCCGTACGAGCGGGCCCAGGGTGCGTCACCGCGCCGGGTGACGACCACATACCCCGCGACGGCGACGAGCAGCAGGAGCAGCAGCGGGTTGGTGGTGCGGGAGGCCGCCGCGCCCAGTCCGAGCGCCCAGAGCCACCAGGCGCCGGGATGCAGCTGGCGCGGGCCGACAGCCGGGCGGGTGGTACGGGACTTGGGCACGGGGAGGTTCCTCGGGAGGGTGGCTGACGGGGTCGGTCAGTGGCGGCGGCGCCGGGCCTGCCAGAACGCGGCACCGGCCAGGGCGACGACCAGGGCGCCGCCCGCGACCAGCCCGAGGGACGGGCCGCCGCTGTCCTTGGCGGCGCCCGTCCGCTGCGCCGCGGTGCTGTTCCCGGTGGTCCTGTTCGCCCCGGCGCCGTCGGCGACGGTGTCGCCGCAACCGGTGTGCGGGTAACCGGCGATGGCGCAGAGCAGGCCGCCTGCGTCGTAGCGCAGCGGCGGGGTGGCGACGGCGAGTACCTCGGCGGAGCTGGCGTTGGTCGGCACGGCGGCGCAGGCGGTACGCGGTGCGGGCGGGGCCTCGGCCGACGGTGCGTCGGCGGTGGTGCCGAAGTCCAGCACCACGGCGACCCGCTTCTTTCCGGGCTGGGCGGGAGTGTCGGCGCAGATCGTGGCGAAGTCACCGGTGGGGGTTGGACGGGTGGCGTTCTGGCCGCCGTCCTGGCTGACCGCGAAGCGCCAGCCGTCCACGCCGCCGTCCCGGGGGACGTACACGGTCGGGCCCTGCTGCTGGTACGTCCAGGCGGCGTCGGACCACTTCCAGAACGACCAGTAGCGGTAGCCGGTGGCCTGGGCGGGCGCGGCGCCGAGCAGCAGGGCGAGCGGGACGGCCAGTGCGGCGGCGAGCAGGGCCGCCGCCGCACGGCGCGGGGCGGGGATCACTTCTTCTCATTGCCCTCGGGCTTGCCGGTGGTGTCGCTGCCGGTCTCCGGCTCGGCCGTCTTGGGCCTGTCCGCCTCCGGCTCGGCCGTCTCGGGCTTGTCCGCCTCGGCCGGTTCGGTCCCGGTGGCCTCGGCGGCGGGCGCGGGCGAGTCGGCGGAGGTGTCGGCGCCGGACTCGCCGCTCGGGCGGCTGGTGCCCTGCTGGTGAGCGCCGCGGCGGCGGTTGAGGCTGATCAGCAGACCGCCGCCGACACCGATCAGCAGGCCGATGCCGACCAGCCACATCGGGGAGAAGCCGCCGTTGTCGTCGGCCTCGGTGATGCCGGAGCCGGGTGCCCGGGTGCCGTCGGGGTTCTCCGAGGCGGCCTGCACGGCGTCGGACGGCAGGCTCTTGGGGGTCGGGCCCGCGTCGATCAGCAGCTGGACCACGTTGGTGCCACCGAAGTTGTACGGGTCCAGCTTGGAGGCGTCCGAGACCAGCAGCAGGGTGGCGGCGGCGGAGGCGTCGGTGCCCGCGTTGCCCTTGGCGGCCCAGTTGTAGCCGTTGTTCGCCAGCCAGTCGGCGGCGCTCGCGGCCTGCTGCGGGTGCCCGGACTGGATCAGGCTGAGCACCGCCCAGGCGGTGGCGGTGTAGTCGGGCGCCGGGGCGGCACCGGGCAGGGCCTGCATCAGGTGCTGGCCGTTGGCGTCGAGCTGGGCGCCGAGGTATGCGGCTGCGGCCTCGGCGGAGCCCGCCTGGGGCACGTTCTTCTCGGTGGATCCGGCCGCGCAGGTGAGCGGTGCGGCCGGGGAGTCGCTGCGGTCGGTGCCGGTCACCAGCAGCCTGCCGCCCGCCGCGGCGAGCGCGGCCTGCGCGCTGGCCAGCCCGTTGGCGGCGAGGGTGCCGTCGGAGGCGGGCTGGTAGGCGAAGGCGCCGCGCTGGTCGGCGGGGGAGGCGCAGCCGAGCTGGAAGGCGGCCAGGCCGTCGTACGCGGACCTGCCGTTCCTGACGACGGTCGCCGGGTCGGTGCGGGTGGTGGTCAGGGCGCTCACGGCCAGGGCGGTGGAGTTGGCGTCACCGGGGTTGCCGGGATTGAACGCCCAGGTGCCGTCAGCGTTCTGGGTGGCCTTGAGCCAGTCGACCCCCTTGGCGATCGCCTCCTGGTGCCCGCCGACGGCGCTGAGCGCCTGGATCGCGACGGAGGTGGCGTTGCTGTCCTCCGTCCTGGGGTCACAGGCGGCGACGGTGTCGGCCCGGTAGGACGGCCAGCCGCCGTCGGCGCACTGCTGGCCCGTCAGCCAGTTCACCGCGGAGTCGGCCGGGACGACCTGAGCGCCCGCCAGCGCGATGAGCGCCAGCGACTGGCGCCAGACGCCGTCGTACGTCGGGTCGCTCTTGCCGTACACCTCCGCGGGCGCGGCCGCGGCGGAGGCACTGCCGGTCGGGGCGGGCGCGGACGGCGACGCCGAGGCCGATGCCGATGCACTCTCGGCCGGGGCCGAGACGGCCGGGGAGGCACTGTCGGCCAGAGCCGGGGCGGCGGTAGCGGCCAGCAGCAGGCCGGCCAGCGTGGTGGCGCCCAGGCGGGCGGCGGTGAGCATGACGGAGGGTTGCCTTTCGATGAGCGGTTCAGCGGCCCCGACGGGCCGCCCGTAGACCTCGACGGACACCGGGTCGGAACCCGGTGTGGCCGCTCGCCTCGCCCGGGCGTTCCGGCTGCCCCGACCTCGTACGGTCCGTACTGGTGGTACGGCTGGTACGGGCGGGTTCACGGTTGCGGGTCAGCGCCGGAGTCGCACCGGCTTTCCCCGATCGGGAGGCGGATGAAGTTGTTCAGCGTGCCGTTGTCGCGCCCTCGACTCTATCCGGCCCGGTCGTCGGCACCGCCCCGGCCGCGTCGGCTCGTGGACGCACCGGGGCGCCGCCGAGGACTGGAACACGTATCAGTTGTACCCGCCGGTGAGCCTCCCCATCACCTCGCTCGGGTGGTCGTCGCTCAGGAGTGTCCGGGGGTGCCCAGGGTGAGCAGCCGGGCCGCCGTGTGCAGGTCGGCGCGGACCTCGGCCAGCGAGGCGCGGCCCGAGAGCCAGGCCAGCATCGTGGCGTACCAGGTGTGGCCGATCACCCGCAGTGCCGCCTGCTGCTCGGCGGTGGGCTCCTGGCCGAGCCTGGCGGCCTCCAGGACGATGTCGGAGGTGAGGCGGCTGACCTCGTCCACCTCACGGCTCACCGAGCGGTCGGCGAAGGAGAGCGCCCGGACCATCGCCTCGGCCAGCCTGGGCTCGCGCCCGAGGGCGTGGAAGGCCTGGGTGAGCGTCTCGGCGACCCTGGCGGCCGGGTCCTCGCCGGCCGGCGGACGGCGCCTGACCTGCTCGCGCAGCCGCCCCAGCTGCTCCAGCATCACCGCGACCAGCAGATGCACCTTCGAGGGGAAGTAGCGGTACAGCGTGCCGAGCGCGACCTCGGCGCCCTCGGCGACCTCGCGCATCTGCACCGCCTCGTACCCGCCCCGGGCGGCCAGCGCCGTGGAGGCACGCAGAATGCGCCGCCGCCGCTCGGCCTGACGCGGCGTGAGCGAACCCTCGGGCCCGGCGGCCGTGGCGGTGGCGGTGGTGGAAGTGGCGGCGGTCAAGGCGGGCTCCTTCTCGCTGCGGGCCCGCAGCCGGGGCACGCGGTCGCGGCTGCGGCCGGCAGGGGCCGCAGCGTGGCGTGAATCACCAGCCCTGGATCCTGAGCGCTGGCTACGGGCCGGTATCTTCGAGGTCTCTCATTGTTCACTTGCCCAACGATGAGCTCCACACCACCATGAAACGTGATCTACTTTACCGCTGAGGCCGTTCCGTGCCCGGGTGAGTAGGGATAAGGGGCCCCGGATGACCGCGCTGCCGAGACCGCTGCGGATCGCCCTGCTCTCCTATCGCGGTGACCCGTTCTGCGGCGGCCAGGGCGTCTACGTCCGGCACCTCTCGCGCGAACTGGCCCGCCTGGGCCACCATGTCGACGTGATCGGCTCGCAGCCGTACCCGGTGCTGGACGACATCGACGGCCCGGGATCGGTCCGCCTGGTGGAACTGCCCAGCCTCGACCTCTACCGTGCCGACGACCCCTTCCGTACGCCGAAGCTCGCCGAGTACCGGGGCGCGGTGGACGTCCTGGAGGTCGCCGCCATGCGCACCGGCGGCTTCCCCGAGCCGCTCACCTTCTCGCTGCGCGCCCGCCAGTACCTGGCCAGGCACAAGGGCCGCTACGACGTCGTCCACGACAACCAGACCCTCGGCTACGGCCTGCTCGGGATAGCCAGGCACGGCTTCCCCCTGGTCACCACGGTGCATCACCCCATCACCGTGGACCGGCAGTTGGAGCTGGACGCGGCCACCACCAGGCTGCGCCGGCTCTCGCTGCGCCGCTGGTACGGCTTCACCCGGATGCAGCGCCGGGTCGCCCAGCGGCTGGAGAACATCATCACCGTCTCCGGCAGTTCCAAGACCGAGATCGCCGAGCACCTCGGCGCAGCCCCCGGGAACATCTCGGTCGTGCCGATCGGCGCGGACACCCGGCTCTGGTCGCCGGACGCGTCCGTCCCGGTGGTGCCGGGGCGGATCGTGGCGACCTCCAGCGCGGACGTTCCGCTCAAGGGCCTGATCCATCTCGTCGAGGCGCTGGCCAAGCTCAGGACCGAGCGCGAGGCGCACCTGGTGGTGGTCTGCAAGCGCCGCGAGGACGGCCCGGTGGCCGAGGCGGTGCGGCGGTTCGGCCTCGAACGGCACATCGAGTTCCGCAGCGGGCTGAGCGACCAGGAGCTGGTGGACCTCTACCGCTCGGCCGAAGTGGCCTGTGTGCCCTCGCTGTACGAGGGCTTCTCGCTGCCCGCCGCCGAGGCGATGGCCACCGGGACCCCGCTGGTCGCGACCACCGGCGGGGCCATCCCCGAGGTCGCGGGACCGGACGGCGAGACCTGCCTGGCGGTGCCGCCGGGCGACGCCGGCGCGCTGGCGCTGGCCCTCGGCCGCCTGCTCGACGACCCGCAGCTGCGAGCCGCCCTGGGCGCGGCCGGCCGGGAGCGAGTACTGGCCAACTTCACGTGGCAGCGCGCGGCCGAGCTGACCGCCGACTGCTACCGGGCGGCGATCGCCACCGGGGCCGGGCAGCGCGCCCGCTCCGGCGCAGGCTGGCGCTACGTCGTCTGACGATCCGTCAACTCTCGTAGTACGGGACCGGATCCCGGGGTCGTCCCCGGGATCGAGTACAGCACCAATGAATGGGAGCCCGCAGTGCTGACCGTCGATTTCTCCCGCTTCCCGCTCGCCCCCGGCGACCGGGTGCTCGACCTGGGCTGTGGCGGGGGCCGGCACGCGTTCGAGTGCTACCGGCGCGGCGCGAACGTCGTCGCCCTGGACCAGAACGGCGACGAGATCGCCGAGGTGCGCAAGTGGTTCGCGGCGATGGAGCAGGCCGGTGAGGCTCCGGCGGGCGCCTCGGCCGTCGCGATGGAGGGCAACGCCCTGGCGCTGCCGTTCGACGACGACACCTTCGACAAGATCATCATCTCCGAGGTGATGGAGCACATCCCGGACGACAAGGGTGTGCTCGCCGAGATGGTCCGGGTGCTGAAGCCCGGCGGGCTGCTCGCCGTCACCGTGCCGCGCTACCTGCCCGAGAAGATCTGCTGGGCGCTCTCCGACGAGTACCACGAGGTCGAGGGCGGCCACATCCGGATCTACCGGGGCGACGAACTGGTCGAGAAGGTCAGCGAGGCCGGGCTCACCCCGTACGGCACCCACCACGCCCACGCACTGCACTCGCCCTACTGGTGGATCAAGTGCGCCGTCGGCGTCAACAACGACAAGGCGCTGCCGGTCAAGGCGTACCACCAGCTGCTGGTCTGGGACATCGTCGGCACCCCCGTCATCAGCAAGCTCACCAAGGCCGCCGAGAAGGCGCTCAACCCGGTGATCGGCAAGAGCTTCGTGGTGTACGCCTCCAAGCCGCAGCGGGCAGCCGAGTGACGGCCGTCGTCCCGGAGGCCCTGCTGCTGGACGGCGTACTGGACGCCGAGCAGGCCGCCGCGACAGTGCAGTCCATCCTCGCCGACCAGCAGCCCGACGGTGCCATCCCGTGGTTCTGGGGCGGCCACCTCGACCCCTGGGACCACACCGAGGCCGCGATGGCCCTCGACACCGCGGGCGAGCACGCCGCCGCCGAGGCCGCCTACCGCTGGCTGGCCGAACACCAGAACCCGGACGGATCCTGGTACGCCGCCTACTCCTACGGTCACGGAGGCCCCGACGGCGAGGTGACCAACGCGTCGAAGGAGACCAACTTCTGCGCGTACATAGCCGTCGGCGCCTGGCACCACCACCTCAGCACCGGCGACGACGCCTTCCTGGAGTGGATCTGGCCGGTGGTTCGCCGCGCGCTGGACTTCACCGTCGCGCTGCGACTGCCCGAAGGACCGATCGCCTGGCGCCTCGACGAGGACGGCACCGCGCCGCAGGAGGCGCTGCTCACCGGCTCCTCCAGCATCCTGCACGCCCTGCGCTGCGGGCTCGCCATCGCCGACTACCTCGAAGAGCCGCAGCCCGACTGGGAGTTGGCCACCGGACGGCTGCGCCACGCGATCGCCGAACACCCCGAGCGATTCCTCGACAAGAACCGCTACTCGATGGACTGGTACTACCCCGTCCTCGGTACCGCTCTGCGCGGCGAGGCGGCGGCGGCCAGGATCGCCGAGGACTGGGAGCGCTTCGTGGTCCCCGGCCTGGGCGTGCGCTGCGTCAGCGACCGGCCCTGGGTGACCGGTGGTGAGAGTGCCGAACTCGCCCTCTCCCTCTGGGCGGTGGGCCAGTCCGACCGCGCGGTGGAGATCCTCCGCTGGATCCAGCACCTGCGGCACACCGACGGCTCGTACTGGACCGGGTACGTCTTCGAGGACGACGCCGTCTGGCCGGAGGAGCGCACCACCTGGACGGCCGGGGCCCTGCTGCTGGCCGTTGCGGCACTGGGCGGCGACCACGCGACGGTGGCGGTCTTCGGCGGCGAGCAGCTGCCGAGCGGACTGGTCGTCGGCGACTGCTGCTGACGGGCCGGCCGATCGGGGCAGCTCTGCGTCGCGCAGGCAGGTGCGTGGCTGATCGGGCCGGTTCGTCTCGGGCGGTGCACGGTCTGTCGCGGCGCTGGGAAGGAAACGGCCTGCGGCCGTCGGAGGTTGCTCCGACGACCGCAGGCCGTTTGCGTGGGTCCGGTCCGGGGGTCAGCCGCGCTGGATGCCCGAGGTGTCGTTCAGCAGACCGTGCGTACCGTCCGGCAGCTGCGCGACCAGGGCGGCACCGCGCTGCTCGACCGCCAGGTACCAGGTGCCCGGGACGAGCTCGCCGACCGGCGGGCCCGCCGGGTTGTCCTTCGACGCGAGCGGACGGTTGACCGGGACGGCGAACCAGAACGGCGCGAAGTCGGCGGCCGGCGGGGCCGGCGTGGGCGCCGGGGCAGCGGCCGGCTCGGGCTGCGGCTGGGCGGCGGCCGGGGTCGGGTAGCCGTAGCCGCCCTGCGGCTGGCCGCCGAACGCCGCGCCGCCCTGCGGGACGCCACCCTGCGGGACGCCGCCGTGCTCGGGGGCCGGGGCCGGGTAGCCGTACTGGCCCGGCTGACCGGGCTGCCCCGGCTGGCCGAAGTGCTCGGGCTGGGTGGCGGCGAGCGGCTGGTACGGGGCGTAGCCCTGCGGAGTCGCGGGCTTCTCGGGCAGCAGCGGTGCCTTCAGCGCGGGCACCAGCGGTCCGCCGGCGGCCGCACCGGCCAGCACCAGCAGCGCGAGCAGCGCCAGCCAGGCGCCGAAGCCGCTGCTGGTCGAGGTGCTGAAGGTGGCGCCGGACGTGTCGGCGGCGCCGCCGGCCAGCGACCACAGGCCGGACCACAGCGCGGCGACCGAGAGCGCGATACCCCACTGGTCGAGCCGCAGGCCCAGCACCTGGCGGGTGGCCGCAGCCTGCCCCTGGAAGCGCTGGAGCAGGATCAGCGCGGCGGCGACGATGCCCAGCAGGAAGACCGAGGGGAGTACCGGGAAGAGCGCGGTCGTCCAGCCGTTCACCGAGGCGGAGGAGCACGACGCACCCTTGGCGCCGGAGCAGAAGCTGGAGGTGCGATACGGCAGGAAGGAGGCAATGAGCAGTAGGAAGGCCGCACCTGCGACGGCGGCGTCTCCCCTGGTGAGAGCGCGCAGATTCACTAACGTTCCCCTCGTCGGTGTGTCGTGGACGGCGGTTGGATGGTCGGTCGACCGGCCGGACGAGCCGCCCGAACCGGGCAAAAGCCTAGGGCCAAGCCGTTCCCGAGTTCACAGCACCCTACGGAACCGTCCTGAATCCTTGCATATCGTCAGCCCTGGGCGAGGTTATCCGGCAGGTGTGGTCAGGTAGGCGGTGAGCGCATCGGCGATGCCCTGGGCGGCGAGTTGGCGCCACTGAGGATCCGTCATCCGCTGGGCGTCGCCCGAGTTGCGCATGTTGCCGCACTCGATGAACACCTTGGGCACCTTGGAGAGGTTGAGCCCGCCCAGGTCGCTGCGGGTGTCCAGACCCTGCTCACCGATGTAGTCGGCGTACGGCTCGCCGGTGGCGGCCTTGAAACCGTCGCGCAGCGTCACCCCGAGCCGGTGGGAGGGATCGACGATCGCCGAGGTGTCCGCCGCACCAGCCGTCACCTTGGCGGGCATGATGACGTGGAATCCGCTCACGGAGGCCGGTGCTCCGTCACCGTGCACCGAGACGGCGGCGTCGGCGTGCGCCTCGTTGCCGATCTTCGCGCGCTCGTCGATGCAGGGGCCGTACTCGCGGTCACCGTCGTGGGTGAACACCACCTTGGCGCCCCTGGCCTCCAGGATCGCCCGCGCACGGTGCGACACGTCCAGCGTGTAGGCGGCCTCGGTGTAACCGGCGTCCGTCTCGGTACCGGTGGTGTCGCACTCCTTGCGCGCGTTGCCGATGTCCACCAGGCGGTTGATCTCGGCGGTGTGGTTCACGTTGTTGCTGTTGTGGCCGGGGTCGAGCAGCACCGTCCGGCCCGTCAGGGGGCGCGCGCCGCCGGACGCCGTGGAGGACGGGCTCGGGCCCGCGCCGGTGGAGGCCGGCGCCGTGCCGGGGCCGGTGGTGGCCGGTGGCGGAGCGGCCGGCGGCGGGGAGGCAGATGTGCCGGTGGCAGCGGGCGAGCCCCCGCCGGCCAGCGCCTGCCAGCCGAGCCAGCCGGCGAAGCAGAGCGGCACGGCGGTGCAGCCGAGAACGGTCAGGCGGAAGCGAGTGGAGCGACGGGGAGTGGGGCGCTCGTCGGTGGTGCCGGTCACGAGTTGTTCAGATCCTGTCCCAGGTGCGCGAAGGCAGGTTGTAGGTGCCTGCCATGGAGTTCCACTTGGTGACGAAGTCCTTCTTCGTCTGCGTGGCCTGCGGGTTGAGGTCGTTCGCCCGCTTGAGGTCGTCGGTGTCCGGAGCCGCGCCGTTGGTGCAGCCCTGGCTGCTCACGGTACGGGCCCAGGCCGCGTACGCCCGGTCGATGTCGCCCGACTGCTGCCAGGCGCTGCGCAGGGTCTGCGCCGCGTCCGCACCACCGGGCAGCTGGCCCAGGTCCAGCTTGTTCAGGTCCGCGATCAGCTGGTCCCGCTGGGCGGCGCCGGCCTCGAAGTCGTGGACGGCGTTGTCGATCTCGGACTTCGACGGGCAGCTGTTCACCTTGGCCACCGCGTTGCCGATCGGCGCCTTCGCACCCTCACCCCGGGTGAGCAGATCGTCCAGGGACTTCGCCTGGGCGGCCGCGTTCGGCCCTGCGCCATCGCTCGCCGAGGCGCTGGGGGAGTCGCCGGGCGAGGCGTCCGGCGAGGTGGAGCCGGTGCTGCCCGGAGCGGGTGGCGGCGCGCCGCCGCCCGCCCCCGGGCTGGCGGGGCCGGGCTGTGCCTGGCCCTTCGAGTCGCCCGTGTCCTGGATCAGCCAGACGGCGCCGACGCCGACCACGACCGCCAGCGCCACACCGAGTGCCACGAACAGCGGCGTACGACGGCGGGGCTGCGCCCCTTCGTACGGAGCGAGCTCCTCGTACGGGGCGGGTGCCGGGTAGCCGGGCCCTGGGTACCCGGGTCCCTGGCCGGACAGGGGTGTCTGCGCGGGCGGGAAGGCCGGCGGCGTGGGCTGCGACGAGGGAAAGCCCGGGGGCGGCGTCGGCTCGGCGCTGTGGGCGGGGAAGCCGCCCGGCTGCCCGTAGCCCGCGGCAGGAGGTGGAGGCGAGGCGTTCAGGTACGGCCGGGCGGTGAGGGGCGGCCCCTCGTCGCCGAAGGCCCCGGCGGAGGGCGGTGCGGAGGGCGGCAGCAGCGGGACCGGGGGGAGCTTCGCGGTCTGCGCGTCCTGGGGGGAGGCGAACCCGTACGGGGCAGACGTGTGCTGCTGCGGCGCGGCCGGCTGTGACGGTGTCCACTGCTGCTGCGGTGCCCCCTGCTGTGACGGCGCGCCCTGCGGGGGCGGGAAGCCCGGCTCCGCCGGTGTGTCCTGCTGGGCCTGGGCCGGTTTGCGGCGCACCCAGCCACCCGCGCCTCCGCGCGCAGTGGGATCCCAGACCGCCGGAGCGGTGTTGTCCTGGTCGGTCATGCCCTCGCCCTCGCCCCCGCTGTCGTCTCGAACACGCCCGTACGGTCCGGGTGTTCGCCGACACCGTACCGCCCTTGCGATACGGCGGTACGGCGGTATGCGGCATCCGGAGCGCCCGGGGTGGTGCGGTCTTGCTGTGCGGAATCGCTGTAGTGCGGTCCGAGGAACGACGTTAGAGCATCGGAGTTCGTGCCCGCAGGAGGCCCGCGATCTGCGGTGCGGCCGGTTCTGCGGTCAGTTCCCCTCGTGGCCGTGCGCGAGGCCGGCCGAGCGCCGCAGCACCCGCAGCGACCCCGTGACCGAGACCTCCTCGAAGCCCGCTGCCAGCGCCCGCAGATAGACCCGGTACGGTGCCTGACCGCCGTCGGCCGGGTCGGGGAAGACGTCGTGGATCACCAGCAGACCGTCCTCGGCGAGGTGCGGCACCCAGCCCTCGTAGTCGCCGCTCGCGTGCTCGTCGGTGTGCCCGCCGTCGATGAAGACCAGCGACAGCCGCCCGCCCCAGACCGCTGCGACCTGCGGGGACCGCCCGACCAGGGCGATCACGTACTCCTCCAGACCGGCGTGGTGCAGCGTCCGCCGGAAGCGGGGCAGTGTGTCCATCCGCCCGACCTCGGGGTCGACCAGGGTCGGGTCGTGGTACTCCCAGCCGGGCTGCTGCTCCTCCGAGCCCCGGTGGTGGTCGACCGTCAGCGCCACCGTGCCGGTCGCCCGCGCGGCATCGGCCAGCAGGATCGCCGAGCGCCCGCAGTACGTGCCGATCTCCAGCACCGGCAGACCACCGGTCCGACGTGCCGCCTCCACCGCCGCCGCGTACAGCGCCAGGCCCTCGTCCACCGGCATGAACCCGGTCGCCGACTCGAAGGCCGCGAGCACCTCGGGTGCCGGAAGGGTGCTCTCCCGGAGGTCGGTCATGCTGCTGCTCCCTGCGGTCGGTCCGGTGGTTTTCCGTGCATTGCCCGGCTGCTGGACCCTACTCGACGGTAGGCCGCAGGGGCAGCCCGGGGGACTCGGTCTGCGGCAGGGCGGGCAGGGACGGGCCGGGAACGGAGCGACCGAGGGGCCCGGGTGCGGGCCCCTCGGTCGGACAGCTCGGATGCGGCAGGCGACCGCGGTCGGCCGGGACGGTCAGCGACGGTGGCGTCCGTGCGGGTTGGCGTCGGTGGTGTCGTCGGATGCGGTCAGGCCCCGGTGGCGACCGTGTGCGGTGTCCTCGGCCGTGGCCTCGTCGGCGCCGGGCGCGGTGCTGTCGTGCTCGGTGGTGTCGGTGAGGGTTTCGGACATCAGGTTCGTCTTCTCCGTGCAAGGGTGCTGGTCTGTGGTGCCGTCTGGCACCGGTCGGATGGGCCGGGGCGCTGGCCGCCGGTTGCGCGATGCGCCTGTACCGGTAGCGCACCCCGGGCCTGTACGGGGGCCACCCTATCGGCCGCCTTGGAGATGAGCGTAGTGAGATCGTCAGGGCCGCTGTATGACCGACACCAGCGCCGATGCCTGCATCTGCGGCGTCCGGTCGGTGTGTCCCGCGCGGCCGAAGGCGCCCTGCGGGGCCGATCCCAGCCAGTGGCCGACCAGTTCGCGGTAGAGCGGGGAGAGCACCTGGAGGTCGCCGTGCCGAGCGAGGAGCCCCCGTCCGGAGTCCAGCAGGAGCACCCGGTCGGAGCGCAGCGCGGAACCGATCCGGTGTGCGACCACGACAAGGGTTCCGGGCCGGGCGGCGAACGTCTCCTCCACCCTGGTCTCGGCAGCCGCGTCCAGGTGGCAGGTCGCCTCGTCCAGCACCACCACCGGCGCGGGCGACAGGTAGGTCCGCACCAGGGAGACGAGTTGGCGCTCACCGGCGGAGAGCACGGAGGGGTCGTGCAGCACGCCGTCGGGTCCGCCGAGCCGGGCGAGCAGCTCCTCCGCTCCCAACTCTTCAACGGCGCAGCGGAGTTGGTCGTCACTCGCCTCCGGGTGCAGCCAGCACAGGTTCTCGCGGACCGTACCGGCGAAGACGTACGCCTCCTGCGGCACCAGCGCCAGCCGTCGGGCGCGCTGCGGGCCGGGCAGTAGATGCGGCCGCACGCCGGCCACCCGTACCTCGCCGCACTGCGGCGGGAGCAGACCGGCAAGCAGCGCCGCCAGGGTCGACTTGCCCGCGCCGCTGGGCCCGACCACCGCGAGGTGCTCGCCGGCCGCGAGTTCCAGGTCGAGCCCGGCGAACAAGGGCTGCGCCGAAGGGCCGTGGGCATGGCGCAGTCCGGTGACCCGTACGGCCGGGGCGGCGAGGCGGCGGCCGGACGTGGAGGTACGGGGGCTCGGGGGCCCGGGAGCGGCTGCCACGGCCTCGGCTCCGGCCGCCTCCATGGCACGGCCCGGCACTTCGGGCGCGGGGACGGCCAGGGGTGCGGCGGGGACGGCCAGGGGTGCGGCGGGGACAGCCAGGGGTGCGGCGGGGATGGCGGCCAGGCGGTTCAGGACGGCCGCGAGTTCAAGCACCCAGCCGCCCAGCATCCCGGAGAGTGTCCTCACCGCGGGCTCCAGCTGCTGGACCAGGTAGGACGCCACGCCGAGCACCTGCCCTGCCGTCAGCCAGTGGTGCGACACCAGCCAGGGCGCGGCCGCCACGACCGCCAGTACGGGCAGTCGGCCGCCGAGCGCGACTGTCAGCGAGCGCAGCGCGGCCGCTCGCCCGAGGGCCCGAAGAGCGCCTCCCTGTGCCTCCAGGGTCGCAGCGACCGCCGTACCGACCCGCTGCCGGGCCCCGCAGGCGGCGATGTCGCGCAGTCCGGCGAAGGCGAGACCGCTCTCGGCGGACACCCGTTCGTCCGCGAGTACCGCCGCGTGGCGGCGGGCGACCAGCGGGCGGAGCAGGCGGCCGAAGAGCAGACCGCCGAACAGGAGCGGGAGCAGCACCAGCGGCAGGGTCACCGGGGCGAGCAGTGCCAGCCCGAGGACGGCCGCCACCAGGGTGACCCCGACGCCGCGCAGGGTGCGCAGCAGGGTCGCCGTCAACTGGCGGGCCGATTCGACCTGTTCGGTCAGTCTGGCGACCTCGGCCGGGCTGCTGTCCGGCCGGTTGAGCGCACCGTGCACCACCCGGGCGACCAGGGCGTCCCGCAGCGGTTCCACCACGGCGGCCACCTGCGGGAACGCCGCGCGTGCCGCATACGCCCGGACCGCGAAGGCGGCCCCGAGTACGGCCAGCCAGAGGCAGCCCACACCCGGGCGGCCCGCCAGAAAGCCCTGGTCGACGGCGGCCGAGACGATGATCCCCGAGAGCAGCGCGGGCAGCGCCTCCACCCCGGACCAGGCCAGGACGCGGATCAACGCCGGTCGGGTGGTGGAGAGCTGGTCGACCAGCAGCTTCCAGCCCGACGCGGGCCGCCAGTGCCGCTCGCTGTGGCGGCCGCTCATCGGTGGCCTGTCCCCGCGTCGGCGTGGCGGGCGGCCGACGGATCGCCGGGAGAACGGTGCATCGCTGACTCTCTTTCCAGGGTCCGCTGCTGATGGGCGAGTTGGCGGGATGCGGCGATATCGGCCCGGTCGACCGGGCGCTACGTCGGCCAGAGCCGGCGCGGCCGCCGGTCAGGCGCTCGCGGCGGCCAGGGTGCTGCCCGCCAGTGCCGCGCGGTAGTCGGGATCGGCGAGCAGGGCGTCGTGCGGGGCCAGGGCGCGCAGACGTCCGCCGTCCAGCCAGGCCACCAGGTCGGCCAGGGCCGCCGCCTCGGCGCGGTGGGCGACCACCAGCCGCGTGCAGCCGCGCGTGGACTCGGCGAGGGCCACGGTCACCTGGTGCTCGGTCGCGAGGTCGAGACTGGAGGTGGCGTCGTCGAGCACCACCACGCGTGCCCGCTGCGCCAAGAGCCGCGCCAGGCCCAGTCGTTGCAGCTCGCCGCCGGACAGTCGGAGCTCGTCGAGCGGGGTGTCCCACCCTTCGGGGAGCCTCCCCAGGAACCCGTCGGCCCGCGCGGCCTCAGCCTCCTGCGGGCCTGCTCCCTCCAGTGCCTCCCCGACCGTGGCGCCGACCAGGACGGGTCGTTCGAAGGCGTATCCGACGGCCCGCCGCAGTTCGGTCCTGCTCAGCTCGTCCACGGGTACGCCGTCGATCAGGACACGCCCGGAGTCCGGCTCGCGGAGCCGTCCGACGAGGGTCGTCAGCAGC
The DNA here is from genome assembly GCF_029892105.1 of Kitasatospora sp. GP82. Lineage (GTDB taxonomy): Bacteria > Actinomycetota > Actinomycetes > Streptomycetales > Streptomycetaceae > Kitasatospora. Next base: position 94,114 of record NZ_JARZAJ010000016.1, read on the forward strand.
GACTTGCCCGCACCGGACCGGCCGACCAGGGCGATCGTGCTGCCGCCCGGGACGGTGAGGTCGACCGGCCCGAGCAGCACCCGGGCGCCGTCCCGTACCACGACCTCGCAGAACCTCACCTCCCCAGGACCGTCCGGGAGTCGGTTCACACCGTGACCGGCTATGGGCAGTGCCAGGACCTCCTCGACCCGCGACCGGCCGGCCCGCGCGTGTGCGATGCCGACCAGGGCCTCGACCTGCTCGAAGAAGCCGAGCCCGAGCGCCGACCACCCGGCCGCCGCCGCCAGTGCGCCGGGCGGCAGCGAGCCCGCCGCCACCAGCCACCCGGCCGTACCCAGTACGGCCAGTTCCACCACAGCGACCAGCAGCGTCGCCTGCCACACCGTCCGGCGCTGTGCGGACCACAGCGCATGTCCGGCGGCGGTGAGATCGGGCAGCGGCCGGAGCACCCGGCCGGCCTCGCGCTGCTCGGCACCGGCGGCGTGGATGCTCCGCAGCCCGGCCAGTGCCCCCGTGAGCCGGGCCGCGAGTTCTGACTGCACCTCCTGGTAGCGGGTGAAGACCTGCCCGGCGGTGCGGAGGAAGAGCCTGATCAGCACTACGCCGGGCACGACCCCGGCGAAGAACGCCAACGCCAGCCAGGGGGAGAGCAGACCGAGTCCGACGACGGCGCCGAGCGAGGTCAGCAGTGCGGTCACGGCGCCGAGCCGGGACGGGTACGCCGCACCGGCGTCGGCCGCCGCGCCCACTAGCCGCGCGGTCAGATCTCCGCCGGGTGGCAGGCCGGGTGCCGAAGGACCGAGCGCCAGGACGTGCCGCAGCAGCCGGGCGCGGAGGGCGACGGTCGCGTCGGCGGTGCAGGCGGGGCCGGCTGCTGCGGCCAGCGCCCCGGCGGCCGCACCGATCAGCAGCACGGCGGTGAGCGGCTGGGCGGCGCCGGCCAGTGCCGTGCCGGTGGACGCACCGGACGCGCCGCCGCCGAGGGCGGCGTCCACCGCCCCGGCGACCGCGCCCGGCAGGGCGAGGGTCGCGGCGGCCTCGACGGGAACGGCCAGGGTGAGTGCCAGAGTCCAGCCGCGCATCGTGCACCCCCTCGGTGCGAGAAGTGGGTTCAGGTACGGGAAGTGAGTGCGGGAGGGCCGCGCCACCCCCTCGCAGGGTGTGGCGCGGCCGTTGATCCGGCCTGTCGGCCTGCCTGCGTTAGCTGATGGTGAAGATCAGGCAGGTGAGGATCAGGCAGGTGTACTGGCAGCCGCCGCCGTGGCCGGTCAGTTCGACGGACTCGGTCTCGGGCAGCTCCTGCAGCGCAGCGAGGTCGGTCTCGAAGTCCAGCATGTTCTCCATGATTGGGTCCTCCCCTTGGTGTTCACCGGCCGCGAGTGCGATCGGTGGTGGGTGTGTCCGCAGCGCGGGCGATGCCCGTCGGCTGCGGCAACTGCGGCAGAAACGTTCCGCCACAGGTCTCTCTCCCGGGCCCGGCTGTGGCCGGACCGGGAAGTCTCTAGGTCGGCCGTCCGGTGCGCAGGAAGGCGGCCAGCAGTTCGTGCAGGACGGCTCCGCCCTCCTCGGCCAGTACCTCGTGTCCCGCCCCGGCCGCCTCCACGTACCGGAAGTCGGCGCCCTCGATGCGGCCGATCCGCAGCAACTCGTGTCGCAGCGAACGGGATTGGCTCACCGGTACCACCTCGTCGCGGTCGCCGTGCACGATCAGCAGCGGTGCGGTGAGCCGATGGCCGAGCTGGAGTACGTCGCGCGGGCCACGGGCGTCCTCGATCCGATCGCTCCCGCCGAGCCGGGTGGTCAGCGCCCTGACCGGAGCCGCCGCCTCGGCGAGCAGCCGGGTGCCGGACAGGAACGGTGCGACCACGGCGCAGCGGGAGATCTGCTCGGCCGGAGCGTGGGCGGCGACGAGCAGGGCGAGAAAGGCGCCGTAGCTCACACCGAAGAGGGCCGGTGCTTCAAGTCCCAGTGCGGCACGCTGACCTGACAGTCCGTCGAGCAGATACAGGATGTCGTCGAGATCGGGACCGCCCCAGGCGCCACGGATGGCCATCGCGTGCTCCAGGCCGTAGCCGGTGCTGCCGCGCTGGTTGGGTGCGACCACCGCCAGGCCCGCTGCGGCCATCCGTTGCAGGGCCGGGTCGAACTCGAGCCGCCAGGCGTCCGCCGGGCCGCCGTGCAGCGCCACGACCAGGTGCGGCGAGCTCAACCAGGCGTCACCGCCGTAGACCACGGCCTCGATCGGACCGGCAGGACCGGCGAGTTCCAGGCTCTGCGCCGGGTGCCAGCGGCCGCCGTCGCCGGGGGCGGCGCTCGCGTCCAGCCGCCAGCCGGGCGGCGAGCAGTGCGGGAGCCTGGCCGGGGTGGACCGTGCGGGCGCGGACTCGCCTACGGGCTCGCGGGTGCCCTCCTGTGTCGTGGTTCGTGCGGCGGCGCTGCCCGCTGGGCCGGCCGTGAACGGGCCGGCCGTGAACGGAGTGGCCGTGCTCGCGGCGCCGAGCGGTGCCAGCTGGAGCGGCAGCGGTACGGGGGTGAGGGCGGGCGCGCCGGACGGATCGAGGCCGAGCAGGGTGTCCACGTCCAGGGTGGCCAGGGCGGCCGGGTGGTGCGGCGCGGAGTACGGCATCCGCAGACCGGCCGTGGACCAGTGGCCGACCGCACCGAGCCGTCCGGGCGGCACGGGCAGCGGGTCGAGCCGCCCGCCGCTCGGCTGCCAGAGGGCCAGGGCGGAGGCCGCGCCGCGGTCGATCTGGAGGGCGACCCTGGGCCCGTCGGCCTCGGGGTGCAGGCCGTCGGCCCGTGGAGCCGGCTCGGCCTGGGCGGTTGCGGAGGTCTGAGTGCCCGCAGAGGCCGGGGTGCTCAGGGAGACCGGGGCGAGGGCGATGGGCCGCAGGAACATCCCCGGCACGTGGAGGCACTCCGGGAAGCGCAGTGGCTCGCTGCCCCCGAGGGTGCCCCAGCCGAGCCGGTCGGCGCCGGGTGCGTCGCTGCGGACCATCGCGAAGTGGGTGTCGGGGTCGAACAGCACCAGCCGGTCGTTGCTGCCCTCGGCGATCTCCAGCAGCGGGGTGACCCGGCCCGAGGTGAGGTCGAGCACCACGGACTTGACCACGCCGGAGCTGACCCGGTCCAGGGCGAGCAGCTGCCCGGTGCGGTCCAGCCAGACGCCGCCACCGTGCAGCCCGGTGATCTCGGCGACCCGGCGCGGTTCGGATCCGTCGGCGGCCACCAGCCAGACCGTGGTCATCGGCCGGGTGTCGGTGCCCAGCGCGACCGCCACCGGCTCCTCGGCCGTCCGGGGGCCGCCGGGGAGCGGCAGCAGGCGCAGGCCCGGCATCCGCAGGACCGCCAACAGGCTCTCGGTGGCGTGAAGTTCACCGTCGGCCGGTGCGGAGACGGTGATCAGGCTGTGCCGGTCGCCGTCGTGGCGGCAGACCAGGACCCGGCCGTCCGGCAGGGAGACCAACTGCGAACGCAGGTTCTCCGAACGGTTTCCCGGCAGCGAGAGCGCGGTCGGCTCGGCCGGACCGTCCACCGGCAGCCGCCAGGTCTCCGGGTACCAGCCGCCGTCGGCGGCAGCGGCCAGGCAGGCCGCGTGCGATCCGTCCGACGCGAAGGTGAAGCTCAGCCGGCGCAGCGCCTGGGCGGTGGTGCGGGTGGCGGTACTCATCGTGGGCTCACCTCCTGTGAGTCGGGGTCGATCGACTGGTCCGGGCGGACGGGAGTTCATCCCGGGACCGCCGCCGGGCTGCCGGCCCGCACGGTGAGCGGCTGTGGATCGAGCCAGATCCGTGGGCCGCCGTGGCGCAGCCGGAGCAGGAAGGCCAGAGCGCCCGAAGTGCCCGTTCCGTACGCGGGGGTCGAGCCGGTGCCGGTCTCGTCCGGGAGTACGAGCAGCCCTTCCCTGAGCGCGGTGCGGGAGGCGATCAGACTCGCCAACTCCCAGGCACCGGAACGGAATCGCTCCTCGCCGGTGGCCTCGGCCAGGTCGAGCAGGTACTCGCCGTCTCCGGCCAGACCGTGGCAGGCGCACGCCCCGCTGTGCCACCGGCCGTCGAGGACGGCCTGCCCGGCGGCGACCGCCAGCTCGTACGCGGTGCGCTCGCCCGTGGCCCGCCAGAACCGGACCAGGAAGCTGCCGACACCGGACGAACCGCTGCACCAGTGCGCCAGCCTGACGCTCGCCGCGTCGCCCGCACTCTGCGGCCACCAGGCGCCGCGCCCGTCAGGACCGTCGCGCCGTACGGTCGCGGCCAGCGTCCCGGCGGCCTCACGGGCCCCGGCGAGCAGTCGGTCGTCCCCGGTGGCCTCGGCGGCGGCGAGCAGGAAGGCGCCCACCCCGGCGACCCCGTGGGCGTACCCGAGGTGCGTGACACCGGCGAGACTCGAGTCGAAGTCCTCCGGTACCGGCCAGACCGTGCCGTACGGCTCGCGCTGCGCGGCCTGAAGCAGGCCGTGAGCGCACTCGGCCGCCCGGTCGAGGTAGTCGGCACACCCGGTGGAGCGGTACACCCTGAGCTGCAGAAACCCGGCCCCGGCGGCACCGTGGCAGATGTCCGGGTTGGGCCAGGCCAGTTGGACGCGGCGCGCCATCGCGCCAGCCCGGTCGGCGAGTGCAGAGTCTCCCAGCGCCTCGGCGGCGTCCAGCAGCGCCCAGGCCGCACCCGAGCGGCCGAAGTGCAGGCCGGGCAGCACGACCGGCTCGGCGGCGCAGCGCCGTTCGACCCACCCGGCGGCCGGCTCCGCGGTGCGCAGGGCCCGTTCACGTTCGGCTGCGGGCAGCGGGGCGAGCGTCGCGCGGGCCAGTACCGCGAGGACTCCGGCGGCGCCGTGCTGGACGTTGCACGGGTCCGTCAGCAGGCCGGCCGGGACGGTCGGCCAGAGCCGGTCGGGCCGCTCGGGGGTCGCGCTCTCGGTGAGCTGCCGCAGGCCGTCGGCGAGCAGGCGGTCCACCACGTCGGCGGTGGCCGGCCCGTCGGAAGCCTCGACGGTTCCCGGTGCCGCGGGGGAGTGTGTGGCCGCGGTCGCGTCCAGGGCCGGCCGGGGGCGCCCCAGCGCAGCCCGGACCTGCGCCAGGCCCCGACGCTGCTCGGGTTCCTCGGCGCGCAGGGCGAGGGCGAGCGGCGCAAGGCGTCGCGCGGTGTCGCCCGTCCGGGCGGCCAGGGCCAGCCAGCGGCCCAGGCGGTCGGCGACCGGGCGGGCCGAGGGCAGGTCCTCGGGCAGCAGTGGGTCGTGACCGGTCGAGAGCAGGAAGAACAGACCGCCGAGGGCGTACAGGTCGGTGGCGTAGTCGGCGGGGGAGCTGGTCACTCCCGGGCCCTGTTCGGGTGCCCGGTATCCGGGCGTCCCGGCCGAACCCGCCGTACTGCCCGCCTCCGCCGCGAGTTCGAGGTCGACGAGGCGCAGGGAACCGTCCGGCCGCACCATCACGTTGCCGGGTGCCAGGTCACGCACGACCAGCCCCTCGGCGTGTACCCGCCCGACCAGGTCGGTGAGTGCGAGGGAAAGCGGGCCGGCCTCGGGCCAGGCGACGTCCGGCGTACCGTCGCGGCGCAGCCGTTCGGCCACCCAGCCGCCCAGGGTCTGGCCGGCGATCCGTTCCTGCACCAGGAAGAGGGAGTCGCCCTGTTCGACCAGCTCGATCGGGTGCGGGGTCAGCGCGCGGCCGTCGAGCCGCTCCAGCAGTCGTGCCTCGTGGCGCAGGGCCACCGTGGCGTCCCGGCCCGACCGGTCCACCTCGATATGGGCCCGGGCCTGTTTGACCACCACGTCGGTGCCGCTGTGGGTGTCCCGGCCGAGGAAGACGCCGCCCTTGGTGCCGTGCCGGACGGCCGCCGTCAGCGCGTATCGGCCGCCGAGCAGCACCCCGGCGCCGCGCGCGCCGCCGCTTCGGCCCCGGGGGCCGGATGACTCGCCGCTTCGGGCCTGCCCCGTGCCCGGAGTGCCGGGACCGGTCGACCCCCTCCCCTCGACGGGGTCGACCGCCCAGGGCGGACAGCGGTAGCTCGCGGTCCGTACGTCCTCCACCCGGCTGCCGTCGGGGCCGTGCAGCATCGAGCGGTACGCGCCGTCGTTGCCGAGCTCGGCGCGGGCGGCGAAGGCCCCGTAGCGGTAGTGCACCCGGCTGCCGGGGACATACGGCCGGTCGGAGAGGACGGTCGGACCTGGCAGTCCCTCGGTGGCGCGGTGCAGCTCCTCGGCGATCCGCCGGAACTGCCGTTCGTCGGCCGGGTAGACGGTGATGAATTTCCCGGCGGAACCGCGCTCGCTGTTCCGGGAGTTGATTTCGTGGAGTCTTTCCCGGTCGGCCGCGAATTTGAATACACAGGGGTCTTCGGCGATGGCGGAGGCAACGGCGGCAAGGACCTCCGCCGCTGCTTCGGAGGCCGCGCTGACGTGAAGTTTCCACCCCTGCGCGGGTATCGCCGACGCCTCGGACGCGGTCGGTGCGCCGGACGCGGCCGGCCGGGCCGTGCACCAGAAGCCCTCGACGGTGAAACCCCAGTCACCCTCGGCTCCCCGGCTTCCACCGCCGGCCACGGCCGCCCGCGCCACCTCCAGCAACGTGCCGGCCGCACCCGGCGCGTCGTCCACCGACCCCGGCCCCCCAGCCGTACGCAGCGGTGTGCCCGCCCCCATCTGCTTCACACCCCTTCTCTGCGCCACCGCCGGTGCCCGCCGCAACGGGGACCGGCGATCCGGTCGGTTCTTGGAAGTACGGGACTGTGCCCCGGCCGCGTCCGCCGCCGGGCAACGGCCCGGAATCTCGGCGGAGCGCCCTTTTCGACCCCCCAGGTCGAGGCAACTCCCGTTCGCACCACTGAAGTTACTTTCGAGACGGGTGTGCCTCCAACGCCGGCGTGGTCACTTCACTCGTAAGGGTGATCTCGATTCGTTTTCGAATGCGCGCGACCCGTGGGGTGTGACCGGAGCGGAAGCGGCGATCGTGCCTCCGTGCGCCGTTACGGGCTCGTTCTCGCGCTCGGGTGTGCCGGTTGACGCGCAGCTGTACGGGCCGACGGCGGGAAGCGGACGGCGAGGTGCGGGACGTCGACGGGCAGCTTCGCCCACGTCGAAGGCCCGCCCGTACCCGCCGGGGGCCGGTGGGCTCTCCGCGCGCGGTAGTCTCGACAGGTGCCGAAACTGTCCGACGTCATCAGTGCCCTCGAAGAGCTGTACCCGCCGCGGTGGGCGGAATCCTGGGATGCGGTCGGGCTGGTCTGCGGCGACCCCGAGGCCGAGGTCAGCCGCGTCCTGTTCGCCGTGGACCCGGTCCAGGCGGTGGTCGACGAGGCCGTCGAGTGGGGCGCCGACCTGGTGGTGACCCACCACCCCCTCTATCTGCGCGGCACCACCAGCGTCGCCGCGACCGGCTTCAAGGGACGGGTGGTGCACACCCTGATCCGCGCCGGAATCGCCCTGCACGTCGCGCACACCAACGCCGACCACGCCGACCCGGGCGTCTCCGACGCCCTCGCGGAGGCGGTGGGGCTGCGGGTCCTCGGTCCGCTGATCCCGGACCCGACCGACCCGGCGGGTCGTCGCGGCACCGGCCGGATCGGCGTACTGGAACCGCCGCTCACCCTCTCCGCCTTCGCCGCCCAGGTGGCCGCCGGGCTGCCGCCCACGGCCGCCGGCGTCCGGGTGGCAGGGGACGCCGAGCAGCTGATCGGCCGGGTCGCGGTCTGCGGCGGCTCCGGGGACAGCTTCTTCGCCGAGGTCCGGGCCGCCGGTGTCGATGCGTATGTCACCGCGGATCTGCGCCACCACCCGGCCTCCGAGGCCACCGAGGCCGCGCCCGTCGCCCTGGTGGACGCCGCGCACTGGGCCACCGAGTGGCCCTGGCTGGAGTTCGCCGAGCGCGGGCTGACCGCAGCGGCCGAGAAGCACGGCTGGCCGCTGGAGACCAAGGTCTCCCACGTGGTCACCGACCCGTGGACGGCCCACGCCCCGATGACCGCAGTGGTCTCGTCGGCCGACGACCGGGCTGCGAGACTGTGACGTCCACGCCTTGGTGACGACCTCGCCTCCGTGACGGCCCCGTGTCCGTGACGACCTCGCGCAGAACCTCGCGCACCCCGAACCCGACCTGAACCTGACCGATTCACAGGAGCTTTCCGCTTGAACGCCGCGCCCGCCGACCAGATCCGCCTGCTCGACCTGCAGGCCATCGACTCCCGCCTCGACCAGCTGGCCCACCGGCGCCGCAGCCTGCCCGAGCACGCCGAGATCGAGAAGATCAACGCCGATCACACCGCCCTCAAGGACCTGGTCGTGGCCGCCCAGGCCCAGCTCGGCGACACCACCCGTGAGCTGACCAAGGCCGAGCAGGACGTCGAGCAGGTCCGCACCCGGGCCACCCGCAACCAGCAGCGCCTCGACTCCGGCGCCATCACCTCCCCGAAGGACCTGGAGAACCTCCAGCACGAGATCGGCTCGCTGGCCAAGCGTCAGTCCGACCTGGAGGACGTCGTCCTGGAGGTCATGGAGCGCCTGGAGTCCGCGCAGACCCGCGTCACCGAGCTCTCGGCCCGCCTGGAGCACTCCTCGGTCATCCTCAAGGAGGCCGAGGAGCGTCGGGACGCGGCCTTCGCCGAGATCGACAGCGAGGCCGAGAAGGTCAAGCGCGACCGCGAGACCGTCGCCGTCGTCATCCCGGCCGACCTGCTCAAGCTCTACACCCGCCTGCGCGAGCAGCAGGGCGGCGTCGGCGCGGCCCGGCTCTACCAGCGCCGCTGCGAGGGCTGCCGGGTGGAGTTCTCCACCGCGGACCTGGCCGCCATCAAGCGCGAGCCGAAGGATGCGGTCGTCCGCTGCGAGAACTGCTCGCGCATCCTGGTGCGGACGGCCGACTCGGGCGTCTGAGTCTGTGGTACATCGGTGCCTGATCGGTGTCCGTGGGACATCGGTCGGTAGTGGGCCGGTCGGCGGAGGGTCGGTCGGTAGCAGGTCTGTCGGTGGAGGGTCGGTAGATGGCGGGGCGCAGGTTCATCGTTGAGGCAGACGGCGGTTCCCGGGGCAACCCGGGACCGGCCGGTTACGGCGCGGTCGTCCGGGACGGCGACACCGGCCAGATCATCGCCGAGGACGCCGAGTTCATCGGGCATGCCACCAACAACGTGGCCGAGTACAAGGGCCTGATCGCCGGTCTGCGGGCGGCGCACGAGCTGGACCCGGACGCCGGTGTCGACGTCCGGATGGACTCCAAGCTGGTCGTCGAGCAGATGTCGGGGCGCTGGAAGATCAAGCACCCCGACATGCAGCCGCTCGCCGCCGAGGCGCGTGCCGTCTTCCCCCGCTCCCAGGTCACGTACACCTGGATCCCGCGCGAGAAGAACAAGGACGCGGACCGGCTGGCCAACGAGGCGATGGACGCGGGCAAGGCCGGGCGCCAGTGGGAGCCCAAGGTGCGTCCGGCGGCTGCGGTGACCGCCCCGGCGGCGGCCCGGGTCGAGGAGGAGCTGCCGGCGCCGGCCTCGCCCAAGGCCGGCTGGGCGCTCCCGGCCGACCTCGGCACGCCCACCACGTTCGTACTGCTCCGGCACGGGGAGACCGCACTCACCCCGGAGAAGCGATTCTCCGGGAGCGGCGGAGGCGATCCCGAGCTCTCCGAGAGGGGGCAGTGGCAGGCGGTGCGGGCCGCCGAGGCCCTTGCCTCGCGCGGCACCATCCAGGCTGTCGTCAGCTCTCCGATGCAGCGCACCCGGCAGACCGCCGAGGCCGTGGCAGCCAAGCTCGGCCTGGAGGTCCGGATCGAGGACGGGCTGCGGGAGCTGGACTTCGGCGACTGGGAGGGGCTCACCTTCGCCGAGGTGCAGGAGCGCTACCCCGATGACCTCGCCGCCTGGCTCGGGTCGGCGAAGGCCAAGCCGACCGGCAGCAGCGAGAGCTTCACCACCCTCACCCACCGGCTCGGCGTCGCCCGCGACAAGATCCTCGCCCGATACCCGGGCAAGACGGTGCTGGTCGTCTCGCACGTCAGCCCGATCAAGACCCTGGTGCGGCTGGCGCTCGGCGCACCGCCGGACTCGATGTACCGGATGGAGCTGTCGGCGGCGTCGTTCTGCGCCGTGCAGTACTACTCGGACGGGAACGCCTCGCTGCGGCTGCTCAACGACACCAGCCACCTGCGCTGAGCGCGTACCGCCGACCGCCGGCCGCTGACCGGCAACGAATGACGGATGACCGTTGACAGAATCTGAAATCTGCCAACGGTCATCCGTTATTTGCTATTCGCTATTCGATATCCCTCAGCCGGAATCCCTCAGCCGCAAGCCGTCAGCCGGAATCCCTCAGTGCACGTCCGTCACCACGACGTCCAACTGCCAGGGCTTTCGCGCCGACCCCTCGGCCGATACCTCCACCCGGTAGCCGAGCCCGAGCAGTGCGTCCACCAGCTCGGCGGGCGAACCCGGCTCGGCCTCCGAGTTGAGCAGGTCCTTGACCAGCCGCCCCTTGGTGGCCTTGTTGAAGTGGCTCACCACCGACCGCTTCAGCACCCCGTCCACCTCGCGCTCCTGAAGCACCCGCACGGTGGCCATACGCGACACCAGCTCGCCCGTCGGCTTCCAGGCCGCTGCGTACGCCGAGCTGCGCAGGTCCAGTACCAGACCGTCCGCAGCCGCGGCCGGAAGCACCGACTCCATCTCGCGCCGCCAGTACGCCCCGAGCGCCCCCAGCGGCGGCAGCTTCACACCCATCGAGCAGCGGTACGGCGGGATCAGGTCACCGATTCGCACCGCGCCCCACAGCCCTGAGAACACCAGCAGCGAACGCTCCGCCCGCTCGTACGCGGCCTCGTCCAGCTTGGCCAGCCCGAGTGCATCGAACAGGACCCCGGTGTACACCTCGCCCGCAGGCAGCGCACCCGCCGTCCGCAGCCCGGCGTTGCGGGTCACCTCCCCGCGCAGGCCCTTGCTCAGGCCGAGTACGCCCTGAGCCGTGTCCACGTCGCCCGAGCAGAGCTCGACCAGCGTGTTCAGCACGGTCTCCCGGGCCGCCGAGAGGCCGGGCAGCGAGAGTTCGTCCAGCGCCAGCGGCACCCCGGCCCCGGATGCGGCCTTCCCTTCCGACGGCGGCAACAGGACCAGCACAGCGGACTCCTCAACACTCTCGGCAGATCAACACTTTGTGGCAGCAAACCCTGCCACTTTACGCACTCCTCCACGCACCCCGGGCGGCGGCCACCACCGCACCCGTTGCCCGGACCGCACCCGTTGCGAGGACCGGAACCGCCGCTCGCGTCCTGCGCGCGCCGCCACCGGGCCACCCCACCCCACCGGCCGTACGCTGCGACCATGCCGCGCCCACAACTCACCGTCAGAGCCGTCGACTCCGCCCGGATCAACACCGAGCTCGCCGAACTGCGGGCCGGAATGGACCTGCGCACCGAGTGGCCCGCCGAAGTCCTCGCCGAGGCCGAACGCGCCGCCGCCGTACCCCGGTTGCCCGATCTCGACGCGACCGATCTCGACCTGTTCACCCTCGACCCGCCCGGTTCCCGGGACCTCGACCAGGCCGTGCACCTCGCCCGACGCGGCTCCGGCTACCGCATCCACTATGCGATCGCCGACGTTGCCGCCTTCGTCTGCCCCGGCGGTGCGATCGACTCCGAGGCACGGCGCCGGGTCCAGACCCTCTACTTCCCGGACGAGCGCATCCCGCTCCACCCCGTCCGCCTCTCCGAGGGCGCCGCCAGCCTGCTCCCCGGCGAGCTGCGCCCTGCCCTGCTCTGGCAGCTCGACCTCGACGAGGACGGCTCCGTTCTGCTCGCCGACCTCCGCCGGGCCAAGGTCCGCTCCCGCCGCCGCCTGGACTACGAGACCGTCCAGGGCGAGCTCGACGCCAGGACCGCCGACGAGCAACTCCGTCTCCTCGCCGAGATCGGCCGCCTGCGCGAAGCCCAGGAGGAGGCGCGCGGCGGCGTCAGCCTGCCCCTCCCCGAGCAGGAGGTCGAGCCGGTGGACGGTGGCTACCGGCTCGACTACCGCGCCCCGCGTCCTGCCGACGGCTGGAACGCCCAGATCTCCCTGCTCACCGGAATGGCAGCCGCAGAGCTCATGCTCGGCGCGGGCGTCGGCCTGCTCCGTACGCTCCCCGGCGCGCCCGAGTCCGCGTACGCCCGGCTGCGCCGGATCGCCTGCGCCCTGGACGTGGACTGGCCCGTCGGCATGTCCTACCCCGAGCTGATCCGCTCGCTCCGCCCCGCCCGCGCCGCCCACGCGGCCTTCCTCAACGAGTGCACCGGTCTGCTGCGCGGCGCCGGATACCACGCGTTCGACACCGCCCGGGGCATCCCGGCCCCGGCCGAACCCGGGCACGCCGCACTCGGCGCCCCGTACGCGCACTGCACCGCGCCGCTGCGCCGCCTCGCCGACCGGTACGCCCAGGAGATCTGTGTCTCGATCGCGGGTGGCGCCGATGTCCCGGCCTGGGTTCAGGACGCGCTGCCCGGGGTGCCCCGGCTGATGGAGAGCGGTGACCGGCGGGCCCATGAGGTGGAGCACGCCTGCATCGACCTGGTCGAGGCCGAGCTGCTGCGCGGGCGCGAAGGCGAGGACTTCGACGCCGTGGTGATCGACATCGACGAGCGGAAGCCGGCCAACGGCACGGTGCAGCTGTGCGAACCGGCCGTGATCGCCAGGTGCGACGGCAACTCCCACCACCTGCCGCTCGGTGAGCGGATCCGGGTCCGGCTCACCAAGGCGGACCCGGCCACCCGTACGGTCCGCTTCTCCCCGGCCTGAGCCGGGCCGCGAGGTCCGGGACCGGACGGCTGCTCACCGGGCTGTCCCGTATGTCCGCCGGGCCGTCTCGCGAGCCGACACGCCTTTTCCCCACCGCCGACCTTCTGGGATGATCAACGGGTGAACGTACCAACCGTTCCATCCACGCCGTCGACTCGCCGACGGCGGTTGCTCGTACTCGCGATCTGCTGCCTCAGCCTGTTCATCGTCGGGCTGGACAACACGGTCGTGAACATCGCACTGCCGTCCATCCAGCGCGACCTCGGTGCGGCAGCCTCCGGGCTCCAGTGGATCATCGACGCCTACACCCTGGTGCTCGCCGCCCTGCTGATCCTCTCCGGCTCGGTCGCCGACCGGATCGGGCGGCGCCGGGTGTTCCAGACCGGGTTGGTCGTCTTCGTCCTCGGTTCGCTGCTGTGCAGCCTCGCGCCCGGCCTGGGCTGGCTGGTCGCCTTCCGTGCGATGCAGGCGGTGGGCGGTTCCATGCTGAACCCCGTGGCGATGTCGATCATCACCAACACCTTCACCGACCCGCGCGAACGTGCCCAGGCGATCGGCGTCTGGGGCGGCGTCGTCGGGATCAGCATGGCGCTCGGCCCGCTGATCGGTGGCTTCCTGGTGGAGGCCGCCGGATGGCCCTCGATCTTTCTCATCAACGTCCCCATCGGCCTTGCCGCCTGTGCCCTGACCTTCCGCTACGTCCCCGAGTCCCGGGCCCCGAGGCCCCGGCGGCTCGACCCGGTCGGGCAGCTGCTGATGGTGCTGCTGCTCGGGGCGGGCACGGCAGCGATCATCGAGGGGCCGGGCCACGGCTGGACCTCCCCGCTGATCCTGGCCCTCGGCGCTGTCGCCCTCGTCGCTCTGCTCGTCCTGCCCTGGTGGGAACTGCGCACCGCAGAGCCCCTGATCGACCCGCGCTTCTTCCGCAGCGCCCCGTTCACGGGTGCCACCGTCACCGCGGTCTGCGCCTTCGCCGCGCTCGGCGGCTTCCTCTTCCTCAACACCCTCTACCTGCAGAACGTCCGCCACTACAACCCGGTCGAGGCCGGGCTCTGGACCCTGCCGATGGCCGGAATGACGCTGATCTTCGCGCCGCTCTCCGGGCGTGTCGTAGGGCATCACGGACCTCGCATCCCGCTGATCGTCGCGGGTGTGGCGCTGACCGCGAGCGGCGTCCTGCTCACCCGGCTCGCCGACGACTCGCCCGCCGCACTGCTCCTGATCGCATACACGCTGTTCGGGATCGGCTTCGGCCTGGTCAACGCGCCGATCACCAACTCCGCGGTCTCCGGCATGCCGGTCTCCCAGGCGGGTGTCGCGGCCGCCGTCGCCTCGACCAGCCGCCAGATCGGGCAGTCGCTCGGTGTCGCCGTGATCGGTACGGTCGTCGCCTCCGCCGCCTCCGCCGGTGCCTCGTTCGGCGCCAAGGGCGGAGCGGCAGCCGCCAAGTTCACCGCGGCCAGCCACACCGGCTGGTGGATCGTGGCGGGCCTGGGTGTGGTCGTCCTGCTGCTCGGACTGCTGACCACGACCGCCTGGGCCACCCGGACCGCCGCCGGTGTCGCCGTCCGCCTCGCCCCCGAGGAGGGGCGCCACCCGGTCGCGCGCTGACAGCGCAGGCAGGTGCGGGCCGGAGTCCGGCCGGGCCCGTACGGGAGGCTGTCGCCGACCGGCTACGATGACCGTACGGCGGATGAGCCGGCCGGGCGGTCGCGTCGGGTCCTTTCGAGGGCCCGCCGAGGAACGTCCGGGCTCCACAGAGCAGGGTGGTGGGTAACGCCCACCCGGGGTGACCCGCGGGACAGTGCCACAGAAAGCAGACCGCCTGCGGCCCCCTCGGCCACAGGTAAGGGTGAAACGGTGGTGTAAGAGACCACCAGCGACCGAGGTGACTCGGTCGGCTCGGTAAACCCCACTCGGAGCAAGGTCAAGATCGGTGCCTTCGGGCGCCGTGCGCGGATGTTCGAGGGCTGCTCGCCCGAGTCCGCGGGTAGACCGCACGAGGCTGTCGGCAACGGCAGCCCTAGATGGATGGCCGCCTCCCCGGGCCGCGCAAGCAACCCGGGAGACAGAACCCGGCGTACAGGCCGACTCGTCCGCCGCCTCGTAAGAGGGAGGCCCCTGATCTGCATTTATGCAGGGCGGGGGCCTTTTTCTGTCCGGTCGAAGTCGTGGTCGATTGCTCACTCTTCGTGTCTGTTGCGGCCTGTTTCTCGGTGTGCTGTGGCGATTGTGTGGCGATGGGAGAGGCTCAGGAGCGCCCTGATTGCCGGAGTGTGTCCCGTCATGCGAGGCAGTGCCAGACTGCTCAGCACAGCACCCGTCCTGCCGCATGTATCGCGGTAGGCCGGCCGGAGAGCCGGTGGCTGAACCGTCGGCGCGGCTCGTGTAAGATAAAACGCAGACTTCAGAGCTTGGCGCCGACAACAAACATCAGCGTCAGACTTTCGGTGGTCACAGCGAGAGGGAAACGCCCGGTCACATTCCGAACCCGGAAGCTAAGCCTTTCAGCGCCGATGGTACTGCAGAGGGGACTCTGTGGGAGAGTAGGACGCCGCCGAATACTATTAAGCCCGCCCCGGCAGTCATTGACTGCCGGGGCGGGCTGCTATGCGCTGTGGTTTGTGTAACTGCTGGGCTCAACCTTCGGAAATACCGCGCCATTCGAGGAGGTCGTTCCCCTCGTTCACGAACCGGGCAGACGAGCCGGTGACGATTGCCGCCCCGGCCCTGGCTGACCGCGTGCGCCGAGAGCGGCGCCACGATTGTCGGCGATGATGCCTGCGGCCTGGACGACCTGGTCGCGGGCGGCCTGGAGGGTGATGCTGAAGCCCGCCCGGTCGGGATCCGCGCCGGGAACGGTCGATGTCGCGTCGGCGATCGCGGTCCTGATCAGCTGGTGGGCCGGGAGTTTGCGTATCCGCTGCTGGACGGACCCGCACTCGGCCAGAGCCGCGTCGACCATCTCGAAGGGCACGATCCGCGTCAACTCGCCCGGATGGCCCGGGGCCAAGACACCTTCGGCTACCGCGATCTCGCGGCTGATGACAGACCGTCCGGACAGCGGAGCTCCCGTGGTGAACGACTCGTCTTGGAGGGCAAGCCGTTCTACCGGGGCTCCGCTTCCTGCGTCCGGGGATCGCAGATCAAGGCCCCTTGCCAGCAGCCTCACGGCCGTAACTTCATGGCCCTGGGCTTTGGGGCTTGAGCAGCCCAAGTCAGAGGCTGGACGCTCACGGTCTCGTAATGCGGCGGTGTGAATCCGCCCCGCGCTACTGCGCGTTGATCGCCCGCAGCATGTTCGGGCGGGCCGCCCGCCGGGCCGGCCAGACCGCCGCCAGCACCCCGATCGCCAGACCGAGCAGCAGGAACAGGCCGAGCCGCGCCCAGGGCAGCACGATCTCGTACTGCGAAAGCGAGGATTTGGTGAGGCTACCGCACGCCCAGGCCAGGAAGATCCCCGTGCCGATGCCCAGGGCCGCGCCGAACAGCGAGATCACCACGGATTCCAGGCGCACCATCTGCTTGACGCCCCTGTTGTCGAGGCCGATCGCGCGCAGCAGCCCGATCTCCCGGGTCCGCTCGAAGACCGACATGGCCAGGGTGTTGACGACGCCGAACACTCCGATGACGACGGTCATGCCGAGCAGGCCGTACATCATGTTGAGCATCGCATCGATCTGGCCGGACTGAGCCTTCGTCAACTGCTCCTGGTTCTGCACCTGGAGGAGCGGACTGTTGCCGAGGGCCCTGCGGATGTCCTGGTCGAGGCCGCTCGTGTTCCGGTCGGACGCGGCCTTGACCAGAATGCTGTCGAGCTTCCCTCCGTCCGCGTACGGCAGGACATCGTCCATGGTGCCTATGGCGCCGCCGACGGCGCGGGTCTGCTGGTAGACACCGACGACGGTCAGCTCCTTCTTGTCGTGGCCGAAGCCCAGCGTGCCTTGGAAGGTGTCGCCCTTCGACAGGCCGGTGTCCTTGGCCAGCTTGTCGGAGAGCGCGACCTTGCCGGGGCCGATGTCTGCGAGCGAGCCGCTGCTGAACTTCAGGTCGGAGACCCTGCCAAGCTGCTGCGGGTCCGCGGCGGTGAGCGCGGCGAACTTGCCCCGTGCACCCAGGGTCGAGGAGGCGACGGGCGCCGACTCCGCGACGCCCGGGACTTCGGCGACCTTCGCGCCGAGCGCGGGGTCGATGCCGACGAAGCCGGTGTTGGACACCTTGTAGTCTGCGGTCAGGCCCCCTACTGCCGCCGCCTTGAGAGCGGCGTTCATAGAGCTGCCGGTCACGCTCAGGCCCGTGATCAGGGTGAGCCCGATCATCAGGGCGGAGGCGGTGGCGGCGGTGCGGCGCGGGTTGCGCAGCGCGTTCTCCTTGGCGAGCTTGCCGCTGACGCCGAAGAGCCGGGTGGTGACCGCTCCCGCGAGCCGGATCAGCGGCCGGGACAGCAGTGGTGCGATCACGATCATGCCGGTCAGCGCGAGCACGGAGCCGAGTCCGGCGGTTTTGAGGTTGGTGTCGGCTCCGTTCTTCTGCGTGGAGACGTACAGCATGGTGAGGACACCAACGCCGGTGAGCAGCCCGCCGAGGCTGTTGCGGAGCACCATGCTGCGCCTGGGCGGTGTCTGGTCGACGGTGGTCAGTGCCTCGATCGGTGCGACCTTCGCGGCCTTGCGGGACGGCAGCCAGGCGGCGAGCACGGTGACGCCGACGCCGACCAGGAGGGACCGGACGAGCGCGTCCGTGGAGACGACCAGGGGGCCGTTCGGCAGGCCCGCGCCGCTCGCGTTGAGGACTGGCCGCGTGGCGGTCGCGATACCGATTCCGAGCACGATTCCAGCTGCGGAGGCGCCGAGTCCGAGAAGCCCGGCCTCGGTGAGGACCGCGCGGACGACCTGGCGGCGCGAGGCCCCTACGGCGCGCAGCAGCGCGGTCTCACGGCTTCGCTGAGCGATCAGCATGGTGAAGGTGTTGGCGATGACGAAGACGCCGACGAACAGCGCGGTCCCGGCGAAGGCCAGGAGCATACGGGTGAGCTCCTTGGTGTTCTCGGCGATCCGCTCCGCCTGCTCGTATCCGAGCTGAGCTCCGCTGGTGACCGTGATGCCCTCGGCGGGCAGCAGCGCGCGGATCTTGCTGGTGAGCTCCTGATTGTCGGTGCCGGGTGCAGAGCCGACGGCCAGCTCGTCGAACCGGCCCGCCTGCAGGAAGAGCTGCTGTGCGGTGCTGGTGTCGAAGAGCGCGAGGCTGCCGCCTGCGGTCACGCGCGGGTCGTCAGTGTTGACGGTGCCGACCAGCTTCTTGGTGAGTGTGGGGCCCTGGGTGGCGAAGCGGACGGAGTCACCGATGGCGTAGCCGGCCTTCTCGGCGGTACGCCGGTCCAGAGCTATCTCTCCGCTGGCGGTGGGGCCGCGTCCGGCGCTGACGGGGAAGCGGCTGTCCCGGTCCGTGTCCGGTGTGTCCGGTGAATAGTTGGTCGCCAGGTTCTGCCAGTTGTTGTCGGCGTTCAGCGGTCGGCCGTCCTTGGCTGCCAGGGTGGCGGTGCCGTTGACGGTGGGGTGCACGGACGTGACGCCGGGCACGGCACGGACCTTGTCGGCGAGATCACTGGTGAGCGCCGTGGACCGGGCGTCGTCCGCCTCGCTGTCGGGGTTCCGCCGGGATGAGGCCTGTACGGATACGGCGACGTCCTTGAGGTTCTTGGCGGAGGCGCCGCGAAGGGCCTGGGTGACGGTGTCGCCGAAGACGAGCGTGCCGGAGACGAAGGCGACGCCGAGCGTGATCGCGAGGGCGGTCATGACCAATCGGGCTTTGTGCGCGAAGACGTTGCGCAGGGCTGTACGCAGCATGGCGGTGGTCCCACTTCTAGGGTGCGTGGCGGAGGTCCGTGCGGGGAGCGGGCGGCCGGGTCAGCTCGTGCGGGCCTTGGTGTCGAACTGCCTCATCCGGTCCAGGACGCCCTCGGCGGTTGGTGCGAGCAGCTCGTCGGTGAGTCGGCCGTCGGCGAGGAAGACCACGCGGTCGGCGTAGGCGGCGGCCGCCGGGTCGTGGGTGACCATCACGATGGTCTGGCCCCACTCCCGTACGGAATCCCGCAGGAAGCCCAGGATCTCGGAGCCGGAGCGGGAGTCCAGGTTGCCGGTCGGCTCGTCCGCGAAGATGATCTCCGGCCGGGACGCGAGGGCGCGGGCCACGGCGACACGCTGCTGCTGGCCGCCGGACAGCTGAGCGGGGCGGTGGCTCAGTCGTCCGGAGAGGCCGACGGTCGCCACGACCGTGTCCAGCCACTGCTGGTCCGGCCTGCGGCCCGCGATGGCCATCGGCAGCGTGATGTTCTCCAGCGCCGTCAGCGTGGGGAGCAGGTTGAACGCCTGGAAGACGAAACCGACGCTGTCCCGGCGCAGCCGGGTGAGCTGTCGGTCGTTCAGGCTGGACAGTTCGGTGTCACCGATCTGTGCGGAGCCTGTGGAGACCGAGTCGAGACCCGCCATGCAGTGCATCAGAGTCGACTTGCCGGAGCCGGACGGCCCCATGATCGCGGTGAACCGGCCACGTCCGAACTCCAACGAGACCGAGTCCAGGGCGACGATCCGGGTCTCGCCCTGGCCGTAGACCTTGCACAGCCCGGTGGCCCGGGCGGCGGCAGAACCCGTGGAGAAGTGGGCGGGCACGGGGGCGGCTGCCTGCATTGACATGTCAGCTCCGGAGTTACGGGGAAGAGGTTCTGTGACTGCCTCTCATCCTCGATGCGCCGTGCTGCGGAACCGTCGGCCTCAGGGCGTGAATGAGGCGTCTGTCGAAGGTCGGGCCCGGGGGCGCGCGTAGTCCTCGGGGCGGACGGCCGTCTCTGTCCTTCGGCAGAGACGGTGTGCGGGGCCGCTGCTCAGGACAGCAGCCCCGTCCGGTAGGCGAGGACCGCCGCCTGGACCCGGCTGTCCGTGCCCGTCTTCACCAGGACGGCGCTGACGTGGGTCTTCACCGTGCCCACGCCGATCCCCAGATGACGGCCGATCTCCGCGTTGGCGAGGCCCTGGCCCAGCAATGCGAGGACGTCGCGTTCCCGGCCGGTGAGCGCTGCCAGCCGCTGTCCGGGGACGGAACCGGAGGCCGGTGCTGACGCCCCCTCGGGTCCCGGCTTGCCGGCATCGCCGCCCAGCATGCGCTCGATGACGGTGCGGGTGACCTTGGGCGAGAGGACCGCGTCGCCCGCGGCGGCGGCCCGTACCGCGCTGATCAGCTCCTGCGGGCCCTCGTCCTTGAGGAGAAAGCCGGTGGCGCCGGACCGCAGCGCGCGCGTCACGTTCTTCTCGTCGCCGAACGTGGTGAGCATGACGACCTGCGGCCGGGGGCGGAGGGCGAGGAGCCGCTCGATCGTGGCGAGCCCGTCGAGCACGGGCATCCGGATATCGATCAGGGCCACGTCGGGACGGGTCTCGCCGGCGACCCGCACGGCCTCCTCGCCGTTCGTCGCCTCGCCGACCACCTCGATGCCTTCGGCATGGCGCAGGATCAGCCGGACGCCGTGCCGGATCAGCTCCTCGTCGTCGGCGAGCAGGACCCGGATCGGGCGGTGGTCGGAAGCGGGAAAGTCGGTCATGGGGACTCCCACGGTGGCGTACGCGACACCATCGGTACGGTGAAGCGGTCGATCGTGGCCAACGTATCGCCACGGAAGCAGAACCGGGTGATCCTGAGGTGATCGGGGCCCTCCTCGGCGCCCGCGGCAGCGGAGTCCCCACGGCCGGCGCCCTCGGTCGGCGGCGTGGCGTCCTCGAACGGAAACGTCGAGTACATGCAGCTCGTCACGGACTCCGGGTGGGCCGGCTCCCGACCCGTCGCCGCCGCGCGCACCGATGTGTTGTCCCCGTACACGGCCTCCTCCACCATCTTGCGGGACATCCCGATCCGGGGCGGCTCGTGATTGCGGGGGTCGGGTTCCGGGAACGCCTGGGTGACCAGCAGAAGGCCGCACATCATCATCACGCCCACGCCCATGAGGCCAAGGAACCCGCTGAGGGCATTCACGGCACGGCGTTGGACACCGGCGGGTGAGTGGTCGGAGCGCGGCTCGGACGGCGATTCACGCGGCGGGGCGCCCGCGGCGGCGAGGCTCGCTCCCGGGTCCGGCTGCGCCGGGATCCGTGCTGTCACCGCGAAGCCACCGGCCGGCGTCGGGCCCGCCTCCAGGGTGCCGCCGAGCAGTGCCACCCGTTCCCGCAGCCCGACGTGGCCGCGCCCCGAGCCCAGGCCGGTCTCCGCTTCCGGGGCCACGGTCGGAAGCCCGTTGCGTACGAGCACGTCCACACGGTTGTCGGTGTGGGTGACCACCACGGTGACACGGGCTCCGGCGGCGTACCGGTGCACGTTGGTCAGCGACTCGCGCACCACACGGTGCACCGCACGCCGCACCTGGGCCGCGCGGTCGTTCAGGTCGGGGCCGTCCCAGGTGAGATCGACGGGTATGCCGCCGCTGCGCGACTCCTCGGCCAGCGCCTCGACATCGGATCGGGTACCCGTAGTGTCGGTCAGGGCGTCGGTCCCGGTGTCCCGCCCCAACGGGCCCAGGACACCGAGCACTTCGCGCAGTTCCCGCATCGCGTCTGCGACGGCCCGGCGCACCAGGGCCGCCTCGTCGCGCAGTTCGGGCGACTCCTTCTGCAGTGCCATCTCCAGGCCGCCCGTGTGCAGCGAGATCAGGCTGAGCCGGTGGCCGATCAGGTCGTGCATCTCCGCAGCGATCCGGGACCGTTCATGTATCCGGGACTCGCTGTCCGCGAGCCGGCGGGCCGCCTCCGCGGCGGCGGCACGTTCCCGAAGCGCCCGCAGTAGCCGGTCCTCCTGGCCGCCCGAGATGCCGAGAAGTCCCGGCACCATCAGCGTGGTGGCGGCGAGTACGGCGCCGAGCGCGAGCCCGAACGGGTGGCTGCCGAGCCCGATGCCCGGGGCGAAGGCGGCGCAGGACAGCGTCGCCAGAACGGTCGAGGCGAGCAGCACAGCGCTCCGGCGCCGGGGGGCCGTCAGGTGCTTGGCCGTGGTGTACGCGGTCATGGCGGCCGGCAGCCCGGCGGCCGGCAGCAGGCCCACGACGGCGGAGATGCCCAGCAGGCTCGTCGTGGGGAAGCGACGGCGGACGGCGAGCAGGGCGAGGGCGAGGGCACCGAGGAGGAGCTGAATCTCGCCGGCCGAGCCCCGGCCCCGCAGGATCTGCTGGGTGAGGAGCATCAGCAACGCGCCGCCGGTCACTTCCGCGAGCGCGCGCCACGGTCCCCGGCTCTGTTTGCCAGGGGCCGTGAACGGATTTCGGGAGATGGGGGCCATCGGCCAATTGTCGGGGGCAGTGGTGCGTGTCCGTATGCGACCTGGGGATGAGGTACGGCTCCGTCGAAAGCCAGAGGCGTGGATCAGGCGTGCCCAGGGGTGCCCGTGGTGTCCACCGGGGGAGTCGGCCCCGGTCAGTCGCTCGCGCCGGAGAGCACCTGCTCCGCGGGGGCGGCTGGTGCGGGACGCCGGCCGGTGAGGGCGCGGACCACGGTCAGCTGGAGCAGCAGGCCGAGAAGTGCCGCTCCTGCCGCCCACAGTGGCAGTACCGAGCCGTCCCAGCCGAGCGAGAAGGCCACGCCCCCCAGGCCCGAGCCGACGGCACTGCCCAGGTAGAGAGCGGATTCGTTCAGGGCCACGGCCACCGGACCGCCCTTGTCGCCGCGTACTTCCAGCAGGTCGTTCTGCTGCGGCACCTGCAGGGCCCATCCCACCGCTCCCCACACCGCGATCGGGATCAGCGCGACCAACGGATGGATCGAGGCGCTGACGCGGAGCATGACGAGTGCCACGACCAGCAGCGCCATGATGCCGACGACGAGCGAGTACGGGCGGCGGACCCGGTCCACCAGGGAGCCGATCAGGGCACTGCCGACCACGCCCCCGATGCCCCAGGCCCAGAGGTACGGAGTGATGGTCTCCACCTTGCCCATGGCTTCGGTCGCCATGACCGGCGCGAAGTAGGTGTACAGCCCGAGGCTGGCGACGGCGGCGAGGAAGGAGACACCGACGATGGAGGCGACGCGGGGATCGGTGATGACCTGGGCACGCTGGCGGAGGCCGACCGAGGTGGTCGCCGGCAGGGCGGGCAGCCTCAGCGCGAGCCCGGCGAAGGAGATGAGCCCGATCGCGGACACTAGCCACAGCGTGGAGCGCCAGCTTGTGTGCTGGGCGATGAAGACTCCCGCAGGCACTCCGATCACGGTGCCGGAGCTCATGCCGCCCATGATGACGGCGAGGGCTCGGCCGCGCCGTTCCTTGTCGACGAGCGAGGCCGCGGCCGATGCGGCGAGCGCCAGGTACAGGCCCGCGCCGACGCCCGCGAAGGCGCGGGCGACGAGCAGTGCCGGAAGCGAGGCGGACAGCGCGCTGCCCGCGTTGGCGACGGTGAAGACGGCGAGCGAGCCGAGCAGTCCGACGCGCACCCGGGAGGCGGAGAGGAAGGTGGCGAAGATCGGGGACGCGATCGCGTAGGCCAGGGTGAACGTGGTGACCATCTGCCCCGTGGCGGAGACGGACGAGTCGAAGTCGTCGGCGATGACCGGCAACAGACCGGCGGTCACATAGGCGTCGAGGCCGAGCGCGAAGGCCCCCAGCCCGAGGAGGTAGACGAGTTTCATGAAGTCCCTCAATGTTCGGTAATCCTAGAACATTCATACATGCTAGGCAGGTGCGCGGCGATGGCAAGCGGGGAGGGGAAAACCAGCCAGATCCGTGCGCGGTCGGCTGTGCGATTCTTACGGGGTGCGCCGATACTTCCACCCGGATCCCGAGGACATCTGCCTTCCGGAGGTGCTGTTCGCGCTGAGCGACGCCACCCGGCTCGGCATCGCGGTAGACCTGTCGGACGGGGGTGAGCGCACGGCGGGGGAGCTGGGCGGTGACATCGCGAAGTCGACGATGACCCATCACCTGAAGATCCTTCGGGAGGCGGGTGTCCTCCGTGTCCGTTCGGAGGGCACCCGCTGCTACAACTCCCTGCGCCTGGCTGATCTGGAGAGCCGCTTCCCCGGCCTGGTCGACCAGCTTCTGAGCTCCGCCGCGAGATGCGGCTACACCTCGGCCGACGCGCGCCGGTAGGGCGTGGGCGGCCGGTTCCCACCGGGCGCGTCGGCCGCCCACGTCGGATCGGATCCAGCGTCGGCCGCCCACGCCGGATCAGAGATCCATGGTGATGTCGTACGCGGCGAGCCAGGAGTTGAGACCCAGCGCCATCTCCAGGCCGGAACGCTCGAACTGTGCACTCATGCCCGTCATCGGACGCGACAGCAGGTTCTTCGCGGCCGGGACGTCCAGCAGCGGAAGCGCCGGCGAGGACGGATCGGCGAGCATGTCGGCGAGAGCCCTGCGAAGCCCGCGCTCGTAGGCGGGGTCCTGGGTCGTCGGATACGGGCTCTTGACCCGCTCCACGATCGACTGCGGCAGCAGGTCCTTGGTGGCGGCCCGCAGCAGACTCTTCTCCCTGCCGTCGAACGACTTCATCTCCCAGGGCACGTTGAAGACGTACTCGACCAGGCGGTGGTCGCAGAACGGCACCCGCACCTCGAGGCCCACCGCCATGCTCATCCGGTCCTTGCGGTCCAGCAGGGTCTGTACGAACCGGGTGAGGTTGACGTAACTCATCTGCCGCATACGGCGGTTGACGCCGTCTTCGCCCGCGAGTACGGGGGCCTCGGAGATCGCCTGGGTGTAGCTGTCGCGCAGGAAGGCGGGCATGCCCAGCTTCTGGATCAGGCCGGGATCGAAGAGCGACTTGCCGTCGAAGTACTTACCGGTCGCGGAGGTGAGCCAGGGGAACGTCTCGGCTTCGACCGCCTCGCGGTCGAAGAACCAGCGGTATCCGCCGAACACCTCGTCCGCCGACTCCCCGGAGAGCGCCACCGTCGAGCGGGCGCGCACCGCCTGGAACAGCCGGTACAGGGAGGGCCACATATCGCCCCAGTACGCCGGCGGCAGGTCCAGTGCGGCCAGAACCTTGGCGCGCAGCTCCGGGTCTGCCAGCTCGGCGCTGTCGATGATGATCTCGCTGTGGTCGGCGCCGATGTGCTGCACCAGGTCGCGCACGAATGGTGCGTCCGAGGTGCCGCGCACCGGGTCCTCGATGAACTCCGCGCCGTGGTCGGCGAAGTCGACGGAGAAGGAGCGCACCGGCCCCTGGCCTCGGGGGCCCAGTTTCCGGTGTGCCAGGGCGGTGATCGCGGAGGAGTCCAGACCCCCGGAGAGCAGCGAGCACAGCGGCACGTCGGCGACGGTCTGGCGGTCCACGATGTCGTCGAGCAGTCCGCGCACCGTGTCGATGGTGGTGGCCAGGTCGTCGGTGTGCTCGCGGGCCTCAAGTGCCCAGTACGTCCGCTTGGTCAGCCCCGAGGCCTGGATCCGTACGAGCTGGCCGGGGCGCACTTCGTACATGCCGGAGAAGACGCCGTGCTCGGGGGTCTTCACCATCTCCAGGACCTCGCGCAGGCCGTCCGAGCCGACCCGGCGGGGGACTGCGGGATGGCCGAGAATCGCCTTGGGCTCGGAGCCGAAGACCACGCCGTCGGCGGTCGGGAAGTAGTAGAGCGGCTTGACGCCCATGCGGTCGCGGATCAGCAGCAGGGTCTGGCTGCGGGCGTCCCACAGGGCGAACGCGTACATGCCGTTCAGCCGGGTGACGAGGTCCTCCCCCCACTCCAGATAGCCGCGCAGCACGACCTCCGTGTCGCTGCGGGTCCTGAAGTGGTGGCCGCGGGACTCCAGTTCGCGGCGTAGCTCCTGGAAGTTGTAGACCTCGCCGCTGTAGGTGAGGCAGGCCAGTGTGCGGCCGTTGTCCTCGGCCGTCATCGGCTGCCGGCCGCCGTCCAGGTCGATGATCGACAGCCTGCGGTGGCCGAGGGCGGCGTGCTCGTCGGCCCACATGCCCGACGCGTCCGGACCACGGCAGGCCATGGTCCGGGTGAGTACCTCGAGGGTGTGGTGGTCCTGGCGGACGTCACGGGTGAAGTCCACCCATCCGGCGATTCCGCACATCTGCGGTCTCCTTCTGCTGTCGGGAAGCTGGAGTTGGGGAGCTGCTGTCAAGAAGAGGGGCCGGGGGAAGTGAGGCCGGGGGAGGGGTGAGAAGAGGAGGGGAGAGAAGGGGTGAGTGGTGACGGTTAGCCGAGGCGCTCCCAGTCGGCCTCCTGGAGCACGGTCCTGCCGTCCGGGAAGTAGGCCGCCGGGCCGATGACCCGCGCGTCGCGCTCCATCCCGTTCAGGAGCCTCTGCAGGCCGAGCGCGCTCGCCAGGTCGGGAAAGGGCGACTCCGGGTGGCGGCCCGTGGTGACGAAGCGGGTGACGTCGGCTGCCATCCGGCCCAGCTTGACCACGGTTTCCGCGCCTGCCGGTACGGGCTGCCGGCCGGTGTCCAGTTCGTGGATCACCTCGTCGCCGTGGGAGGTGCGACGCCATACGCGCAGCCGGTCGGCGTCCCAGGCGGGGGTGTCGTACACCGCGCTCGCGTACACCAGGTCGCCCTCCGGAGAACGCAGGACGAAGTCGATCTCGCGTTTGCGCGTGATGTTCACAAAGCTGCTATAGCCGGTGACCAGGCCCGTCCGGAGGCGGCCGGCGACGGCCACGCTGTCGAGCACCGCCGGTCCGGAGACGGAGAAGTCGGAGCGGGTGCCGAGTACGGACTCCAGGGCGATCCCCTGGCCGTCCCCCGCGATCCACTGGACGAGGTCGAGCGGGTGGATGGCCTCGCTCGGCACGCCGCTGGTGGGGCGGTGGTCGTTGATCCGGTCCTTGCCCCAGGTGAAATGGGCCCGCACCAGTTCGAGGCCCTGCCGTCGGATGTGGTCACGGAGGAAAACGGTGGTCTCGGAATAGCGCTCGACCAGATCGAGGCAGAAGCCGGACGTCTTCGCGAGGCTCTCCTCGACCTTCGCCAGATCGTCCCCGGACGTGGTGAGCGGTTTCTCCGCGACCACGAATCCCTCGAATCCGGCAAGCGCGGTGAGCACCGAGGCATGCGCGGCGTCCGGAACGGTGACCACGACGACATCCGGGCGGAAATGGGCAACGGCTCGGTCGACGGCATCGTAATAGGGGATGTCCGTACGTGTCCTGGTGCGGCCGACGTATGCGAAGGAAACCGGCTCCCCGGTATTCGTGAACGCCTTGTGGAAACGTGTTCCGGCATAGCCGAGCCCGGCGATCAGGATTTTCATGACTCATACGCCTCTCAGGTCCAGGGTCAGCAGGTCCTCGCCGGTCGGGCGGAAGCCGAGGTTTCGGTAGAGCCCGGCACCGTCCGTGGTCGTCTGGAGTGCGACCTGCTGCACTCCGCGCACCCGCAGCCAGTCGAGCACGTACGCCATCACCCGTACGCCGAGGCCCTGGCGGCGGCTCGCCGGGTCGACCACCACCGTCTGCACCCACCCCACCTGCCCCGTCAGGCAGTGCGCGGTCGGGGCGCGGTCGTCGATCACGGCGATGGCGCAGGCCCGCAGGGCGGTCGCGGCACCGCAGGCCGCGACGTGGATCCGCTGGTCCTCGCGGAGGAGGACGCGCTCCAGCCACTGCCGGTAGCCGTGTCGCCAGGCCGCATCCTCCTCGGGGCTGTGGGCCGCATAATGCCCGCCTCCCATGCTGAGAAGGTAGCCGCGTAGTCGGACTAGTTCCGCTATGTCTGCCGCGGTCGCTGCGCGCGGCCGAAGATTTCTCTGGCCAATCACAGAAGGAACTGTAGGAAGGTTCCGGCGGTAAGAGAAATGGCCTGAACGGGGCATCTATGCGCCGACCGCATAACTCCTTCGAGACCCTCGCTGCCTCGTCTTATGCGGTCATTCCATGAACGCCGGTCGCCGGTATTTCTCTTGCCGGAGGCGGTGGGCTACGTTCTCGCCAGCATAGGTTCCCGCAGTGCGTACGGAGGATTTGTGTTCAATTACGTAGACTTCTTCTCCGCCGAGATCGACGAGCTGAAGCGGCGGGGTGGGTACCGGACCTTTCTTGAGATCGAGCGACGGGCGGGCATGTTCCCGGCGGCACTGAGGCACCGGCCGGGACCCGGCCGCCGTATCAGTGTCTGGTGCAGCAACGACTACCTCGGCATGGGCCAGCACCCGCTCGTCCTGGAGTCCATGAAGACGGCCATCGACGAATCGGGGGCGGGCAGCGGCGGTTCACGCAACATCTCGGGCAACAGCCACTACCACGTACGACTCGAGGAGGAACTGGCCGACCTGCACGGCATGGAGGCGGCACTGATCTTCCCCTCCGGCTACTCGGCCAACGACGCGGCTCTCACGGTGCTCGCCGGACGGCTGCCGGGCGGCGTGGTCTTCTCCGACGAGCTCAACCACGCGTCGATGATCGCGGGTATCCGGCACAGCGGGGCCGAGAAGCACGTCTTCCGCCACAACGACGCCGATCACCTCGAAGAGCTGCTGGCGGGCACCGACCCGGCGCTGCCCAAGCTCATCGCGCTGGAGAGCGTGTACTCGATGGAGAGTGACGTCGCCCCACTGGAGCGGATAGCCCAACTCGCCACCGAGTACGGGGCCTTCACCTATCTCGACGAGGTGCACGCGGTCGGCATGTACGGCCCGCAGGGCGCGGGCAAGGCCCCGGAGCTGGGACTTGCGGGCCGCTTCGACGTCGTGCAGGGCACGCTCGCAAAGGCATTCGGCGCCGCGGGCGGCTATGTGGCAGGCCCCGCGCCGGTGATCGACGCCGTCCGCAGCTTCGCGTCCGCGTTCATCTTCACCACCTCGCTGCCTCCGGCGGTCGCGGCCGGTGCGCTGGCCGCGGTCCGGCACCTGAGGCGGTCCGACCGCGAGCGCGCGCAGCTGCGGGCCAAGGCGGCCCTACTCCAGGGGCTGCTGCGAGAGTGCGGCATCCCGGTGGTCTCGGACGAGGCGCATATCGTGCCGGTCCTGGTCGGTGACGCCGACAGGTGCCGGGAGGTCGCGAGCGAGCTCCTGGAGCGGCACGGCATCTACGTGCAGCCGATCAACTCGCCGAGTGTCCCCGTCGGTTCGGAGCGGCTGCGGGTGACTCCGACCCCTCAGCACAGCGACGACGAGGTGATCGCCTTCGCCAAGGCGCTGGACGGGATCTGGGAGCGAGCCGATCTGCCGCGCAGGATCGCCGCCCCCGTGGCCGGCTGACCCATCCGACCCGCCACACCGGTGGCGACGGGGTGTACGACCCGGTGACGGTCGGCGGGTGGTGGCCGGCGGCGGGCCACCACCCCTCAGCGGCGCGGGCCGGCCGTCAGTACTTCCTGCCGAGCGATGGCCGACGCGCGTCCCCCGCGTGCGGACGTCATCCGCTTGACCACGCGCGTGAAGTGTTCCGCCAGCGGATGCGCCCCCTGGACCGGGCAGACCAGCGAGATCGGGATGATCGGCGCTCTCTCCAGGGGGACGCATCTCACCGAGGGGTGCAGATTGCGCCGCAAGACGAGATCCGGCAGCACGGCGACCCCACGGCCCGCCGCGACGGACTCAAGACACTCGTCGAAGTTGTCGCAGCACAGGGCGACCCGCGGCCTGAGGCCCCCCGGCCAGTCGTCGTCGGTCATCGGTCCGCTCACCGAGTTGACGACGAACGGATATCCGGCCAGCTCCGACCACTCGACCACGGCACGTGCGGCCAGCGGATGGTGCTGCGCCACCACGGCCACGTACTCCTCCCTGCCGAGCGGGGTGATCCGCAAGCCGTCCAGGGGTGGCCTGCCGCGCAGTATGGCCACATCGACAGCTCCCAGGTCCACGCCGGCGCCGGGGTCGTCCCGCCGCCGCAGCTCCACTCGCGCTTCGGTCTCCCGCTCGAAGGCGACGATCGCGTCCTGCACCCAGCCGTCGGGCAGCAGCCAGGAGAAGCCGAGCCGCAGGGCGGGGCGTTCGGTGCCGGGGGAGAGCGCCTCCTCGAAGCGAGGGAGCAGTACCCGAAGCTGCTCGCGAAGCTTCACGCCCTCCGGACTGAGGGACACCTGTCGGGTGGTCCGGTAGAAGAGGTGTACGCCCAGCTGCTCCTCCAGCCGCTGGATGGAGCGGGTCAGCGCGGGCTGGTTGCTGTCGAGCTGGGTCGCGGCATGCGTGAAACTGAGTGTCTCCGCCACCGCGAGGAAGGCACGCAGGTGCCTGAAGCTGACATCCCTGGCATCTGAGGTCCGCATGACTCATCCTCGATTCCGTCAGAGTGCGTCGGTTCTCGTGCGCCGGTGCTAGAGAGCCGCGCAGCGGACGCCGGTCAGGCGCCTGGCGCGGGCATAGGTGACCGTGGCCGAGAAGCGGACCTCGCCGCCCTGCACGGCCGTGACGGTGAGCCGGGCGCTGTCGTCGGCGCCCGAGGCGCAGGCGGCGGGAAGCACGGTGATCGTGCAGGGGGAGCCGGGCTCCAGGTGCCGGAAGAACGCACAGTCGAGGCCCAGGATGTCGGCAGGGCCGTCGCCCTCCGTGCCGTCTAACCGGTGGACGAGCTGTGGGGATACGGCGCCGGCCTCGGCCTTGGCGGCCGCAGTGCGCGCAGGCATGTGCATGGAACCCCTCCCGTGATCACACCAATGGCTGGTGTGCCGAACCTTGCAGAAATAACATAGAGGGCGTTCTGTTTCATTGTCGAGGGAAAACTTAGGGCTGAAGTGACGAGACCCCAGCAGGAACGTGCAGTTCAGACCCGTAGGGCGATAGTCCGCGCGGCTGCCGAAGTGTTCGACGAGGCGGGGTACGTCGGGGCGAGGATCACCACCATCCTGGCCCGCGCCGGCACGACCCAGGGCGCCATGTACTTCCACTTCAGGTCCAAGGAGGACCTCGCGAGGGCCGTGATGCTGGAGCAGGCCTCCGACCTGCGGCTGCCGCGGACCCCCCGGGGCCTCCAGCAGTTGGTGGACATCACCCTCAGCATCGCGGTGGGGTTGCAGCACGATGCGCTGCTGCGCGCAGGAGTGCAGCTGGCGGTGGACCAGGGCGGACCGGTCGGCCCCGACGACTCGGTGTACGCGTGGTGGTCCGAACGGTTCCGGGAGGAGCTGGTGGTGGCCCGCGACAAGGGCGAGACGCGTGCCGACATGGACATCGAGGAGTTCGCCGAGCTGCTGGTGGGCGCCTACACCGGGACTCAGATCCTGTCGAACATCCGCTCCGGCCGGGCGGATCTGCCGGAGCGGATCATGACCCTCTGGAAGTACCTGCTGCCTGGCGTCGCCACCCCCGAAACGCTGTCGGCCATCACGCTCGCCGTGGAGCGGAAGCCGCAGCGGGTGTGAGCGCCGGGCGCCCGGTGCTCGTCCTCGGCGTGCGGGCTACCAGTGGGTGGGGCGGGTGAGGGTGTGCGGGAGCTTGGTGGCGGCGTCACCGCGGGCTGCGTTGAGTTGGGCCTGGGTGAGGAAGATGCTGCCGGTGAGGTCCGCGCCGCTCAGGTCGGCGTTGCGGAAGTCGGCCCCGATCAGGTCGGCCACTCGCAGGTCGGCGTTCCTGAGGTCGGCTGCGATGAGGTAGGCGCCGCGGAGGTTGGCCCCGCGGAGGTTGGCGCCCTTGAGCTTGGCCCCGATGAGGTCGGCGCCCCGGTGGTTCTTCTTGCGGCCGGGGACGCCGGCCCGGGCCAGTTCGCTGGTGCGCAGCAGGAGGGCGTTGGTCTCGTGGCGGAGTTCGGCCACGTCGACCCGGGCGAGGGCTGCGGCGTCCTGGCGGGTGAGGGCGTCGAGGCCGTCCTGTGCGCGGCGGAGGTCGTCGTGGACGGGACGGGCCGCCGGCAGGGTGAGGGCCTCGGCCAGGTACCAGAGCAGTTCGTGCAGTTGCCGCATCACGGGGAACACGTCGAACATCTGCCGGGCGGTGTCGGGGGCCTCCCGCCAGCTCCGGCCGCCGAAGGTGACCTGGGAGACCTTCTGCCCCGCGCCGAAGCAGTCGAAGACGGTGCAGCCGGAGAAGCCCTTGTCGCGGAGACGCGTGTGAATGCCGCAGCGGAAGTCGTCCTGCAGGTTGGTGCAGGGCTTCCCGGCGTCCTTGTTGACCGCGAAGTCGGCCGAGGCGGCGAACGGCAGCGCGACACAGCACAGGCCGAAGCAGTCGGCGCAGTCGGCCTGCAGGCCGAGCCGGCTTCCGTCGGTGGCGGGGACTTCGTGCTTCTCGGACAATGTGCTGCCTGACCTCGTGCTGCAAGGTGAGCCCGGCTTCCGGCCGGGCTCGGGACGAAACGCCATTGTCCCTGACCGGGCGCCGTCAGGCGGACCTGGGTGGTGCGGCTGTGCCCCGCCGGTCGCCGGTGGTACCCGGCGGGGCGGCAGTCCGATGCGTCCGAGGAGTCACTGTGGTCTGCACCATGACGTGCTGTCAGGTCGTCCCACTGATCCGATCGAATCGGCCCGTCGGCTTTCGGCCACCGCTTCGGGCGCCGATGGGGCCGGGAGCGCGGGCGTCAGTCCTCGGAAGGCCCCGGGGTGGACCGGCGGTCGGCCCAGACGTAGGCAGCGGGCAGCAGTTGGGCGATGGAGACGGTCCGTAGCTGGACGTCGGTCCCGGTGCCGGAGTCTGCCCCGCTGCCGAGGATGACGTCGAGTTCGGGGAAGTAGTCGAACAGGACCTGGCGGCAACGGCCGCACGGTGGGACGACCCCGCGCCCGCCGTTGCCGACGGCGACGATCGTGTCGAGCTCGTACGCGCCCTGGGCGGCGGCGGTGCCGATCAGCACCAGTTCGGCGCAGGGGCCGCCGGTGAAGTGGTAGGCGTTGAGCGCCGTGATGATCCGGCCGTCCCTGGCGCGGGCGGCGGCGGCCACGGTGTGGTTGTCGCCCCGGGCGTACTGCTGGACGGTGTGAGTGGCGGCCCGGACGAGGTCGTGGTCGATGCTGCGGTGGTGCAAGGCCATTGGATCGCCGATCGGTCGGAGTGCCCCGGTCGGCGCGGCGGGGTCGACCGGGGCACTCGGGCATCAGTCCAGGTTGTGGTGGGGTTCCACGCCGTCGTAGTCGATGTCGGCCGGTCGGCCGGGGAACTCGTTCTCCCGGCCCGCGTCGGCAACGTCGTTGACCGTGTCGCCGATGGCGCCGGACCTGGTGTCGCCGGTGGTCTCGTCGCCGGGGGCGGGCTCCTCGTATGTGCTGGGCATGGTGTCTCTCCTCGGTCGGGTGTCTGACACTCTTGCCCGGAGAGTAATCGGACGTGATCGTTCCGGATCCCCGCCCCTTCGAGGCCGTCCCCAGGTTCACCCGAAGGGCAGGCAGCGCCCGGCGGTCAGCCGAGGTGGCCGGGGCTGTGCAGCAGGGCGGTACGGCCGTCCCGGCGGGCCTGGAGTGCGTGTACGAGGCGTGGGACGGCGTACGGGTGCAGCAGCTCGACGGCCCGCCGGGTGGGGAAGAATCCGTACTCGGCGACTTCGTCGGCCTGCGGGTGGATCGGGACGTCGGCGGCGACGGTGCCACCGTCGAGCATGAACTGCACGGCCGGGTACGCGTGTTGGGCCTGTTCTGGCAGTGGGTCGCGCCACTCCACCACGACCAGGCGCAGATCGGTGACCGTCAGCCCGGTCTCCTCCCGCACCTCCCGGGCGGCGCACTGCGCCGGCCCTCGCCGTGGTCGATCACGCCGGCGGGGTACAGCCAGGAGTCGCGGTAACTCGCCTTCAGCAGCAGGATGTTGTCCTCGGGGTCGGTCAGCAGCACGCTGCTCCCGACGTAGGCGCGGACGAGGCCCGCCGGCCATTCGTGCCCGGGCAGCCAGGTGGTCGGTCAACGGACTTGCTCCCCGGGGGCGTTGCGTGGGCGTTTCGGTCACATCGGCTGGTTGATGGTGGTCATGGCGAGGGCGCGGAGCGGCACCAGCAGGGTGCGGTCCCGGCCGTAGTAGACGGAGTTGGTGAGGATGACGAGGTAGCGGCCGGAGTGCGGGGTGAGGTGGAGGCTGGTGCCGGTGAAGCCGTGGTGGTAGGCGACGGCTCCGACGGGGGAGGGCGGTTCGCCGTCGGTGGTGATCCAGGCGAGGCCGCGGTGGCGGCCCGGTTCGATGCGGGCGGCGGGCCGCATGCTCTCGGCGAGCCAGGGGGAGGTGAGGGCGTGCCGGGCGAAGGCGGCCAGATCGGCGGCGGTGCTGAACGCCCCGGCATGGCCCGCGATTCCACCCATCAGGGCGGCGCTCGGATCGTGCACGGTGCCCCAGATCCGAGGCGCCCCCACCAGGCGCGGTTCGGTCGGTGCGACCTGCGGCGTGCGGAGCAGCGGCCCGTACGCCGTTTCGGCCATGCCCAGTTCACGCCACATCTCGTCTGCGGTCAGGTCGAGTCGGCGTCCGTGCAGGGCGGTGAGGAGCAGGCCGAGCAGGATGAAACCCCGGTCGATGTAGTGGTGCCGGCTGCCGGGCTCGCTGATCAGCGCCTCCTGGCAGATCAGTTGGGCCAGCGGGGTGGGGTCTCCCAGATAGCGGTCGAAGCGGGTGTGGTCGAGCAGGCCGCTGGTGTGGGTCATCAGGTGACGGATCGTCAGACTGCTGCCGGGGGCCTCGGGCGGGAGGTCGGGAAGGTAGCTGCGGACGGGTGCGTCGAGGTCGAGCAGGCCGGCCCGGACGGCTCGGCCGACCAGCGGCCAGGTGGCCACGACCTTGGTGAGGGAGGCCAGGTCGTAGCGGGTGTGCTCGTCGGGGGCGGCGGGGCCGCACTCGGCGCCGACGACGCCGCAGGTGGCGGTGGAGCGCGGGCCGTCGAGCGTACCGGCGGTGATCACGCCGCCGGGGACCTGGCCGACGGCGACGAGCGGTTCCAGGGCGTCCTTCAGGGTGGCGACGGCGGTGGCCGCCCAGTCCCGGGCCGAGGGCACGAGGCATTCCCTCCCAATCCAGTGGGCTCCCGCCTCCGGGCGGGCCACGGTCACTCGTACCCCGGACGCCCTCCCCGAAAGCGGAACGGAGTGCAGGAGGCGGACAGCGGCCGACTGCGCGAGCCGCGCCCGCCGTACCCCGTCGGGTGGTTCAGGCCGAGGTGGACAGCTCCTCCAGGACGGCGACCGCGCGGTCGGCCTCGTCGGCCGCGACGAAGAGGTGGTCGTGGTGGAAGCCCGCCACCACATTGCAGCTGATGCCGTGCTCGGCGAGGCGTCCGGCGACCGCGGCGGTCAGGCCGACGGCCTCCAGCGCGGAGTGGATGTGCAGGGTGATCCAGGCGGCGACGTACTCGTAGCGCAGGCCGAGGGCGTCGGCCTCCTCCTGAGCCACCACCACGGTGGGGCCCTCCGGTTCGGCGACCGTGACCACCGGGCGCAGCCCGGCCGGGACACGGGCGGGAAGGGTGCAGTACACGTACCGGCCCGGGTTGAGTGTCGGGCGCATTCCGCTGAGCAGCTTCTGGAGATCTCGTTCACCGGCCATGGCGGCCACGGTAGTCCGTGCGTCCGGCGGCGGGCGGGAGGACGCGGCCGATCGTGGTCGCGACGTCGGCCGCGCCCCAATTGCCGGAGGGCCTAGAGTTTCGGCGGAACCGGTTCGCCGTGTGCCGAGGGCAGTCCCCGCAGTACCAGGAACGCGGCGGCGGTCAGTACGACCGTGGCGGACAGGACGGCCTGGCGCAGCCCCAGGGTGGAGCCGATGGCGCCGCCGAGCAGGCCGCCGAGCGGCATGCTGCCCCAGGCGAGGACCCGGTAGGCGGCGGTGACCCGGCCCATCAGGGCGTCCGGGATGCGCGTCTGGCGTTCCGAGACCGTCACCACGTTCCAGACCACGACCATGAGGCCGTTGAGACCCAGCAGCGCAGCGCCCAGCAGGGGCGAGGAGGTGGCGGCGAGTCCCGCGAAGGCGGCGGCCGAGCCCAGGGCCGAGACGGCGAGCAGGGTCCTGGTGGACAGGCGCTGTGCCAGGGGTGCGGCCGCCGCGCTGCCGACGACGCTGCCCACGGCGCTGACGGTCAGCAGCAGGCCGTAGCCGGTGCTGCCCAGATGCAGGTGCTCCTGGGCGAAGAGCACCATCACCCCCCAGGCGGCCGCACTGCCGAGACCGAGCAGGACGGTCGAGGCGGCAAGGGTGCGCACGACTCGGTCCCCGCGCAGCCAGCGCAGTCCCTCGGCCACGCTGCCGGGCAGGCTGCGTGCGGGTGGGGCTGTGGACGCGGCCCCGGCCCCGGCCCCGGCTCCGGTCCCGGCTCCGGTCCCGGCGCCGGTCCCGGGCGCGGGTGTGGTGCGGAAGCTGCCGGACACTCCCGCCACGAGTACGACGCCGAGCACGAAGCTGATCGCGTCCACGGCGAGTGGCAGCGCCGGGGCGGCGGCGAACAGGGCCGCCCCCGTGGCCGGTCCGGCGAACTGGACCAGCACCGTGGAACTTCCCTGCAGCAGGCTGTTGGCGCGGACCAGTGAGCTGTGGCCCGCCACCCGGGGGATGACGGCCTGCGCCGAGGTGTCGAAGAAGGTCTGCGCCGTTCCCAGGCCGAAGAGCGCCAGCACCAGGAGCCAGACACCGCCCGCGTCGAGTGCCACCAGTGCGGCCAACCCGCCTACCAGCACGGCTCGGACCGTGTCCGCGCGGAGCATGGTGACACGGCGGTCCCATCGGTCGACCAGCCCTCCGGCGAGCAGTCCGAACACCAGCCAGGGGGCCTGGGCGGCCGCCGAGATCCCGGACACCGCGAGGGGGTCGTGGGTGTAGCGGGCGGCCAGGAGCGGGAACGCGCTGAGCACCACGCCGTCCCCGAGGCCGGAGACCGAGGCGGCGGCCCACAGCCGCCAGAAGTTCCAGGGCAGCCCGGCGAGGCCGCCCGCCGACGCGGGCGGAGCGGGCGGAGCGGGCCGAGCGGGTGGGGCGGAGTGCGTGGGCGGTGCCGCAGGCGGAGTCGTCCGCGCCCGATCCGACCCTGACCGGCTCGGCGGGAGCGGCCGGCCGTCCGACCTCGAACTCTCCATGTTCTGGCGTCAACCCCCTGTGTCAGAGCCTTGGTTCGGCATCCAAGGCTAACCCGTTGACAGTGCCCGGACAGGTGCGTAGCTTCGTTCGAGGCCAAGCCCTCTGTGTGTAGATCCTCGGTTTCCCGTCGATCAGGAGGTTGAGTGACCGCCCTCAGCGCCGCCATGGAAGTCTGCAACTCCCTTTCCGATCACATGAGTTTTGGCAGGGCCGAGTCGATCCGCCGACGGGCCGGTGAAGTTCTCGACTTCTCGCTGGACATCCTGGCCGAGCAGCGCCCCGAACCCGCGGTCGCGGCCGGTGCGCGGCGGATCCGCAGTGACGGGCTGCTCTTCGACCCGGTCGTACGCGATGCCCTGGAGATCGGCCTGCGTGAACTGAAGCAGGGCCAACTCGCCGATGAGAGCGAAGTGTTCGGCACTCTTGCCCGGATCGGCGGGCAGCGGGAGCCGGGGGTGCTGCGGGAGGTCCCGCTGCCGGTGCTGCAACTCGCGGGGCAGGGTGTGGGGCAGGCCGAGGGTGTGCAGGTGTGGAGTCCGGCGGCGGCTGCTCCGGGGGCCTCGGCCAGGTTCGCCGAGCTCTGCGCGGAGCAGCTGAACCGGGAGGGGATCGAGGCCCGGACGGTCGACAGTCGCCGGGAGGACGTCGAACTTCTGCTCAGGTCGGCCGAGTTGGCCCGGTCGCTGCTGGGCGGCCTGGCTGTCGGTCTGTTCTCGCACGTCCGGGTCGTGGTGCTGGTGGCGGGCCGTTCGGTGTTCCGCAGCGCTTCGGACCGGGGCGCCCCCGGTACCGTGTTCCTGCGGCTCGTCCCCGGCGACCAGCCGCTCACGGTCGCCGAGCTGATCGTGCACGAGTCCGTCCATCACCGGCTCTACGATCTGTACTCCTCACGGTCCATCCTCTCCGCCGGATACCAGGACCGGGCCGCCGAGCCGATCGTCGCGCACTGGAACCGGCCCTCCCCCTTCGACACCAACCTCTGGTCCCCCGACCGGGCCCTCGCCGCCTTCCATGTCTACGTCCATCTCGCCGCGCTCTTCATCCGGGCGGCCCAGGAGCGTGCACACCCGCGGTCGCCGCTCCTTCCGGTGCTGCCGGTCGGCGCGCTGCCCCGGGCCCGGCAGTCCTGCGACCGCGCCCGCTATCTCGGCGAGCAGCTGCGGGCACGGTCGGCGGATCTCGGCCCGGACGGCCTCCACCTGGTGGAGTGGCTGCTCGACAACCTCTCCCGGCTCGAAACGGCTCTTCCGGAAACGGCTTTTCTCGAAACTGCTCTTCCTGAAACTGCTCTTCCCGAAACGACTGCGGCAGAGGGGTGAGGCAAGGCCATGGGCATGACCCTGGACGCGGGCCGGCTGGGTGCCTACCGGGACACCGGCAGCGTGAGCCTCGGTCAGCTGCTCACCGAATCCCAGCGGACGGAGCTGATCCACCGGCTCGACCTGGAGTACGGACTGGCCGACGGCCGGCATCTGGAGTTCGACGGAGTGTCGGGCAGTGGCCCCGGCAAGCTCAAGGTCTTCATCAACTGGTGGGAGCGCCAGCAGGACGTGGTGGTCGAGGCCGAGGCGCAGATCGCTCTGTGGGCCTCGG
The DNA here is from genome assembly GCF_029892105.1 of Kitasatospora sp. GP82. GTDB lineage: Bacteria > Actinomycetota > Actinomycetes > Streptomycetales > Streptomycetaceae > Kitasatospora. Next base: position 132,338 of record NZ_JARZAJ010000016.1, read on the forward strand.
AGTTGCTCGGCTCGCGTGCCCGGCCGATGGGTGACGAGACCTTCATCAAGCCGCCGCAGCACGGAGCCGAGATCCAGTGGCATCAGGACTTCGCGGTCTACGCCGAGTTCGACGACCGCTTTCTGACCTGCTGGATCGCCCTGGACGACGCCACCGAGGGCAACGGTGCGATGGTCTTCGCCCCCGGGACGCACGAACGCGGCCGGTTCCGGCCGCCGCAGCTGGCGGCGCCGGCGGCGGAACCGGCGGACGGCCGGGCTCTTCAGGGCCTCGACCATCTGGCGACGCTGGACCTGCCGGTGCTGCCGGACCCGGTGGCGATCGGAGTGCCGACCCGGGCGCACGAGGTGTCGGCCGGTCACTGCTCCTTCCACCACCCCCACCTCTGGCACCGGTCCGGGCCGAACAACAGCCCGCACTGGCGGCGCGCCGTGGCCCGCCGCTTCTGGGCCGACGACAGCGACCGGGTGCTGGGCCGATAGACCCGGCGGCCGACTCCGCGCCGGCCGCCCCGCACCGACGACAGGCACAACCACAGGAAGCAGGAAGAGAGGACACTGCGTGGAAGCGGTCATGCATGAACCGGTGAAGATCTGGGTCCAGGCCACCACCCGGTGCAACATGGATTGCATCCAGTGCTACGACGACGTGTGTTCGCCCGAGGGGCGGCCGGACGAACTCACGCTGGAGGAGCACAAGAAGCTTGTCGACTACTACGTCGACAACGGGATCATGCATGTCTTCTACGAGGGAGGCGAGCCCTTCCTGCGGCCGGACTTCCTCGACCTCGTCGAGTACTCCGGGCGGCGGCTGATGACCTGGATCCGGACCAACGGGACGCTGCTCGACCAGCCCACCGTGGACCGTCTGGTCGGCGCCGGTGTCAACACCGTGGTGGTGGACCTGTTCGCGGCCCGCAAGGAGACGCACGAGCGCATCACGGGCCTGCCGGGCAGCTATGACCTGGCTGTCGAGGGGATCCGCCGGCTGGTGGACAGCCCGATCAAGGTGATCATGGCCTGTATCGTCAACCGCTACTCCGCGCCCGAGCTCCAGGAGTACACCGAGCTGGCCTCGTCGCTCGGTGTCCCCAGGGTCGGTTGCCTGCGGCTCTACCCGCTCGGGCGGGCCAAGCAGAACTGGTCGGACCTGTCCGTGTCGCTGGACCGGATGACCGAGGCGATCGAGTCGGTGCAGCCGCCGGACGACGTGTACTTCATGAAGTCCTGGCACCCCAAGAACGCCAACTGCTGCTGGCAGTCCATCGCGCTGGACGCCTCCGGCACCGCGATCGGCTGCCCCTACCTGCGCGGCCTGGTCGACTTCGGCAGCGTCCGCGAGGTGCCGCTGCTGCAGACCTGGGACGACCCGCTGCACCGCCAACTGCGGGACGCCACGGGGCCCGGTGGCTGCGACGGCTGCTACGGAACCTCCAAGACCCGCGGCGGGTGCCGGAGCACCGCCTACGCGTTCACCGGCCGCTGGGACGGACAGGACCCGTTCTGCTCGGAGATGAACAACGGAACGGACCTGACCCGCCTCCCGGAGGAGTACCTGCGCCGCAGTCTGCCGGTCTACCAGCCCGGCCGGCTGGCGGGCTGACCGCAGCCGACAGCCGACCGTTCCTGTGCCGCCGGTGATTACAACGGCGGCACGGGAGCAGCCGGCGAACGAGAGCAGCCAACGAACGGGAGTAGCTGCAGATGCCTTTTGTGGAAGGCCGATTCGTCAAGACCGACGGTATCCGGGAACGGCCGATGGAGGAGTGGGACTGCCTGCTGGTCTTCACCCCCGCCAAGCCCGACCTGCATATCCTCAACACCACCAGCTGGGCGATCATGGAGCTCTGCGAGGGCCAGGACTTCACCCAACTGGTCGCCGACTACCAGGAGTTCAGCGGCGGCCGGGTGGACCGGGACGCGGCCCGCAACCATGTGCGCCGAGTCGTGCGCAACCTCGAAACCAAGGGAATCGTCACGCGGTTGGCGGCCGAGCCGACCGCCACCGAGCAGCTCTCGGCCGCCGCGGGCTGAGTACGCGCCCCGCCGCCCCGCCAGTGCTGCCCGCACCCCCAGAGCCGCCGGGCACGGCCGTGCCCGGTGCGGCAGGTGGGTACCGACCGGTCCCACCGCGACCACCAGGAAGGAGGGAGAGCATGGCCAAGGAGAACAGCGCCCTCGACCGGCTCAAGCAGAAGGTCGAGCAGCTCGGAGCCATCGAGGAGCCGGCCGCTGCGGTCATCGAGCCGGAGATCCGTACGCCTGCCCAGTACGCGATGTACACCACGCTGCCGGACGACAGCGAGGACCTCGCGTAACCGTCGTCCGAGCACCCTGACCCCGAAACGGATGCCATGACACAGCCTCCGCGGCCCGGGTCGGCGGAGGGGCGGACAGCCGGGGACTCCCGGGTCCGCCCCTCTCGGGCCGCCAGGTCCGCCAAGCCGACCACACTGCTCGTCAACCCACCGCTGTGGAACGCCTACGCGCCGCACCTCGCGGTCCCACTGCTGCTCGCCTCGCTGCGCGGGGCGGGCTGGCCCGCCCGGGCCCGCGATCTGAGCGCCGACGTACTGGACCGGCTCCTCTCCGGGGACGGCCTGGAGCGGCTCGGTGCGCGGATGCGCCAACGGAGCACGGGCGGGCACCGGGCGGACCGGAACTTCGAACGGGCCCGGCTGGTGCTGCCCTCGGCGGTCAGGGATGTGGACGAAGCCAAGGCCGTGCTGCGGGACGAGAAGTCGCTGAACGACCACCGGCGCTTCCAGTGGGCCACCAGCACGCTGCGCAACGCCCTCTGGGTGGTCTCCGCCGCACACCCGGGGCTGGCCTTCGACCTCGCCGTCAACGAGCAGCAGTACGCGACGACGTCCACCGCCCAGGTCCTCGCGGCCACCGAGGACCTGATCGGCAACCCGTACCCGGAGCCGCTGGAGGCCGAACTCCGGGACGAGCTCGCGGCACCGGACCTCGGTCTGGTCGCGGTCTCGGTCTCCGCCGACACCCAGCTGATCGCCGCGCTCGGCGTCGCCAGGATCGTCCGCCGGCGGCGGCCCGACGTCCGGGTCGTCTTCGGCGGCAACTACGTCTCCCGACTGGTCACCCGCTGGACCGAGCCCGATCACCCCTTCCTCGACCTGGTCGACGTCTTCGTCGCCTTCGAGGGGGAGGAGGCGCTCCCGGCCCTGTGCGAGGCGTTCTTCGGCGGGGGCAGCCTCGAGCAGGTCCCCGGAGCCGTATGGCGCGAGGGCGGCCGGCTGCGCCGGAACCCCGGCCGGGACGCCGACCTGACGAGCCTTCCGTGCCCCGACTACACCGACTACGACCTGGGCAGGTACTTCGCCCCCGGGCCGCTGCTGCCGCTGCTCGCCTCCCGCAGCTGCGCCTGGAACTGCAGCTTCTGCTCGATCCCCTTCGCCAGCAACAAGTTCCGGATGCGCACACCCTCCGATGTCGTCGACGACATGGACGAGCTGCACCGCAGACACGGCGCCGCCGCCTTCGTCTTCGTGGACGAGATCATGACGCTGCGCTCGATGCGCGGGGTGGCCGAGGAGCTGGTCCGCCGAGGGCGCTCGTACCACTGGTACGCCGAGACCCGCTTCGCCAACGGCTGGAGCCGGGAACTCACCGAGCTGCTGTACGCCTCGGGCTGCCGACGGCTGGCCTTCGGCCTGGAGAGCTACAACCAGCGGATGCTCGACCTGATGCGCAAGGAGGTGCGCATCGACTGGGTGGACCGCAATATCGACGCGCTCCTCGGCGCCGGAATCCCGGTGCACCTCTTCACCATCCTGGGCTTCCCCGGCGAGGTTCCCGAAGAGACCGCCCGGACGGTGGAGTTCGCGCTGGAGACCATCACCAGGTCCCGCGAGGAGTTCGGCAACCCCTACACGACGTGGGGCGCCAGCCCGTTCGTCCTGGACGTGCACTCGCCGGTCGCCCGTCACCCGGAGACCTACGGCGTGCGCCCCGTCGAACCGCCCCCGGAGGCGGACCTCGCGCTCTCACTGGACTACACCGTCACCTCCGGCATGAGCGCGGAGCAGTCCGAGGCCGTCGCCGCAGAGGTGTTCGGCCAGCGCTCCAGCAGCACCCGGCAGTGGTTCCACCGGGTACAGACCCGGGACATCGAGGAGTTCGTCTTCCTGCGGGCCGCGCACGAGGCCGGGATGCCCAAGACGCAGGGCCGGCCGCTGGAGCTGTTCCGCCCGCCGCGCGGGAGCGACCGGGTGCGGCTGGACCCTGCCCTCTGCGCCATCGCCCCCAGGGCGGGTTTCACGGCCGGCGGCCACCCGGCGGCACTGGCCGTCTACGACCCCCGGCACGACGTGGTGCTGACCCTCGCGGGCACGGTCGGTGCCGGAGAGCCGGCACTTCCGCTGGGGCACCGGCTCGCCTTCGACGACCTCTGCGCCGTCCTGGACCGGGCCGCCGGGGCAGACCCGGCCGACGGCACCGAGCACATCGCCTGCGCCATGGCCAGGTACGGGATGCTGCAACTGCCGCAGCCCGCCGCCGCGTTCGACTCGCCCGCCGAGGCGCCCGACGGTGCGCTGCTGGTCGAGGAGCAGCAGGTGGTCGCCGAGGAGGAGAGCCTGCACTGCCTGCCCACCGGCAAGTCCCTGCAGCTGAACGGCGACGCCCGGCGGATCTGGGCGGCCGTCCGGGACGGCGGGCTCCAGCTCGGCACCCTCCGCGCCGCCCTCGGCAGCGATCGCGCCAGGGCGGCGGTCGACCGCTTCGTCCTGGACCTCGTCCGCTTCGGATTCGCCTACCTTCTCGACCCTTCTCGACCCGGAGAACGCCCATGAGTGACACCGCCCGAGCCGGACGCGCCAAGCAGGCGAAGGCGGCCCCGCCCACCACCTTCCCGTTCGACCTGATGCTGGAGAGCGACTTCCCCGGCCCGCTGGGAGAGCTGATCAGGAAGGTCGGTCCCTACTCGCTCCAACCGCCCTACCCGTGGGCCAGTTGGTGCTACGCACAGCTGCTGGCCGGGCGGTTGCGGCAGGTCGGGGGCGACTACGCGGAACTCGGGGTGGGCCTCGGCGGCACCTCGTTGCTGCTGGGACTGATCGCCCGTGAGCAGGGCCGCAGGGTGCGCAGCTACGACAGCTTCGCCGGACTGCCGGCACCGCATCAGGAGTTCGACAACGCCTACTTCAAGGACGGCTTCTACCGCAGCGCCCCACAGCAGGAGGACCTGCTGGAACGCTTCCGGCGGGCACTGCGGCGGTTCGACCTGACCGACACCGTGCAACCCGTCCGGGGCTTCTTCGCGGACACCCTGAGCGGGCCCGACGCCCCGGCAGGACCGCTGGCCTTCGTCCACCTGGACTCGGACCTGTACGACTCGGTGACGCAGTCGCTGGAGGCCGTGTTCGACCTGGTCCCGGAGGGCGGTGCCGTGGTCGTCGACGACTTCTTCCACCCGGCGCAGGGCCCTGCCAGGGCGCTCTCGGACTTCTGCAACCGCAGGGGGTTCAGCCCGGTACTGCACGTGACCTTCCCGTACAGCGTTCTCATGTTCAAGGGCGAGGAGCCCGGACCGGGAGACCGCCGGGCCATCGACGGGAACCACTACTCGCTGGACCTGGTCCGGACGGACAGCGTGCTCCGCCGCGCCGTCGCCCGGAGCGCCGATGACGCGACCGAGCGTTCCGCACAGGCCCGCGCACGACTGCTCCGGCTCCTCGACGCACCCGAACCCGGGTACGCGGACATCTACGAGTACTGGCGGTGCCTGGAGTACTTCTGGCAGCGCATCGACTACCGCCCCGAGGACGGTGCCGTCTGGGAGCTGTGACACCCCGCGCTCCTGACACCCGGGCCGGAGACGGAACAGAGGGGATCGACATCCGGATGATCCGCAGAAACCCGGTATGACGTGGCAGAACCGCGCCGTCCGTATCGGGACCTACCCTGGCCGCATGATCAATGGTGGACACGTCATCATCTACAGCCGTGATGCGGAAGCGGACCGGGCCTTCTTCAGGGATGTGCTGGAGTATCGGCATGTCGACGCGGGAGGCGGCTGAAGTCCTCGGTCCACGGGGCGATCACGGGACATCTGTCATGCCGAATACGTGAGGCCACGGCACTGGCCGCTGCGACATGCCGGACCGGATACTGCTGGTCATGACGATCACTGAACGCGCAGGTCTTCGACGGTTCCCCGTGGTGACGGCGGTGGTGTTCACGGGCACCGCGATGGTGAACCTCCTGCAGTTCGGGGTGCACGGCGTAACGGCGTGAGCGACCGCAGGCCGACCGGCCATGTGAACGGATGTTCGCGAGCTCGAAGCGCGTGCACTGAAGAGCACCGAGTCCATCGTGGGCGTGGTCAGTGCTGGAACGCCTGACCGGCCGACGCCCTGCTCCGATCGGCAGGGACGGGCTCATCGGCGGTGGGTTCAGTGGTGGCGGTTGCCGAGGGCGAAGAGCAGGATCACGAAGCCTGCGAAGAGGTGGGTGCCGGCGATGTAGACCGACGCTCGGATGATCATCGCCTTGCGCTTGCTCTTCTCGTCGCTGACGGCGTTGCTCATGGCTTCTCCTGTGCGGTCATGGGTGAACGGCCACCGCGCGGGCAGGGGCGGATGTGAGGCGTCAGCCTGGTACAGCGGCGTCGGCGAGTACGGCCTTCAGCGTAGGCAGCTCGACGAGCTCCGGTGCCGCGGGGGCGCCGTGGTCGTCGTGGGGGTGATCGTGAAGCGCACGGCGGTCATGGCCGGGTGTCTCCTTTGGGAGTCCTGACCCCGAGCGCGCCGGGCACCTCCGACGGTTCGGAAGAACGGCACACAGCCTCTCCATGACGCTGTGTGCGGCGCTCATGCGCCCTCCTCGCTTCGCTCGCTCACGCCGTGACCTCCTTGGCGCTGGGCACGCGCAGCTCCTCCAGCAGCTGGCCCTGGTCCGCGATCATCTCGCCGAGGATCCGGCGGGCCGTCAGCAGCAGTTCTGCGACGTCCGGGGTGCTGAGCGCGTACACCACCGTGTTGCCACCGCGGGTGGCGGTGACCAGATTGGTGCGCCGCAGGACGGCGAGTTGCTGGGAGAGGCTGGAGGCCTCGATGTCGATGGCCGCGAGCAGGTCGCGCACCGGCATCGGCCCGTCCTGCAGGAGTTCGAGCACGCGGATACGGGCGGGATGGCCGAGCGTGCGGAAGAACTCCGCCTTCGCCTGGTACAGCGGGACGGCCATGCTCAGCTCTCTCCTTCTTCTTCCTCCGCGGTGTGCGCAAGCTCGACGCCGTGGCCGGCCGCGATCCGCAGGAGCCCGGCCACCCGCCCGGCATAGGCCTGGACGCCGTCGTCGTCCCCGAGGTCCTCGGCCTGTCGCAGAGCCCGGCGGGCCTCGGCCAGCTGCTCGCGCAGCTCCGCGCCGAACACTTCGGTCACAGTCACCCTCCCCGTACGGTCGGCATCGGCCGACCAGCCGCACCTCATGCCACTGCTAGCGCACGCCATCATGTATGAATATGAAGAATTTTTCAACTCGTTGTTTTCATGGGCGGTCAGTTCAGGCGATCCTGAGCCCTGGGCATCCGTGGAGCAGTCGACGGTCTGCCGCTCCGTCAGGTGCGGGGCGCTGTGCGGGCACGCCGGGGCCCGCTCCCGGGCCATTCGCGTGGCAACCGGCATGGCTGAGGCCGATGTTGGGGAGGTTCTGCCAATGAGCGCGAACGGTCCGGTCATCGAGGAGATCAGGGACGAGTGGCTGCCCGGCCTGCTGGCCGTGCGGCTGTCCAACCCCGGCCGGCTGGCTGTGGTGGAGGGTTCCCGGGGCGAGGCCGGGTGCTACGACCTGGCGATGCTGGAGCGGGACGTCTGGATGGTCTCCCTCGACGAGGCCAGGCATCTGCTGGTCGCGGTCGATGCCGGCTCCGGTGCGGTGGTCGGCTATGCCGACTATCTCGACGCCCACCCCCGCGACGGGCTGCCGGTCCTGGGCGCGGTGGAGGTCGCCGCCGACCGGCACCGCCGAGGCATCGGCCGCGCCCTGGTCGAGGCCGTTGTGGCCCGGATCCCCGCCGAGGCCACCGCCCTGCGGGTCCGCGTCGTGCCCGGGCGCGACCCGGCCGGCTTCCTGGTCGCAGTCGGCTTTCGCCCGGTCCCCGGCGACGGTGGCGGCCTCCTGGAGCGCGCCGCAGCGCGCTGACCGCCCTTGGTGGGAGGCCGTCCGCTGCCGGGGTGTCGTCCGGGGCGATCCTGTGCCGGGCGCCCCTGCGCCGGGAGGCCCGTCCCGGCCGGCTGCGACTGCGCCGGCTTGCGGGCCAGCAGGTGGGCCTGCTGGAACCTCTCGGTCTCGTCGGGCTCGCGCGCCAGCCTGGCAACCTCGACGAGCCCGGCCCGGCGTAGCAGCTCGGCGATGCCGTCCGGCGACCACTGGTAGGCGAGCGACACCTTGTGGTCGACCTAGTTGCAGTAATTTTCTTCTGCTAAATCTATTGCAGAAGAAATCTTCTGCAACTAGCGTAGCCGTCATGACCGAGCCCCGCCGCCTCACCGATCCCGACATGCTCAAGGGCCTGACCCACCCGATGCGCCGCCGCCTCTACCGGCTGCTGCTCCAGCTCGGCCCCGCCACCGCCACCCTGCTGGGCGAGCACATCGCCGACGCCGACCCCGGGCAGCTCAGCTACCACCTGCGCGAACTCGGCCGCCGCGGCTTCATCGAGGAGGCCCCCGAACTGGCCAGGGACCGGCGTGAGCGCTGGTGGCGGGTCGTCCCGGGCGCGGTCTCCTGGTCCGCCGAGCAGTTCACCGACCCGGCCGACCGAGCCGTCGCCGACACCGTCTACCGCAACACGGTCGCCGACCAGTTCGAACGGCTGAGCGCCTTCGAGGCGGTCAAGGAGACCTGGCCGGCCGAGTGGGCGACCGCCGCGATCACCTCCAACAACTACCTCAGGCTCACCCCCGAGGAGCTGCGCACCCTCAGCGAGGAGCTGCACCAGCTGCTGCGCCGCTGGTCGGCGCTGGGCCGCATCGACCCCGGAACCCGTCCCGAGGATCGCTCCGACGACGGCCGCGAGAACGTCTTCCTCTTCCTGCACGCCTTCCCGGAGAAGCCATGACCCTCACCGCGACCGCCCCCGCCCCCGTCGGGCCGGCTGCCTCCGCCCTCCGCAACGGCTCGTTCCGGCGCTATCTGACCGGTCAGAGCCTGTCTCAGCTCGGCGACCAGGTCTGGTACGTCGCACTCTCCTGGAGCGCCGTCCACCTCGGCTCGGCCGGCACCGCGGGCCTGCTGCTCACCCTCTCCGCACTGCCGCGGCTGCTTCTGCTGCTCTTCGGCGGAGTGCTCGCCGACCGCTACGACATCCGCCGGCTGATGATCGGCAGCGACCTGTTGCGGGTCGTCGTCACCCTCGCCGCCGCCGGAGCCGTCCTGCTCACCCCCGGCATAGCCGTGCTAGCCGCGCTCGCCGTCACCTTCGGCATCGTGGACGCCCTGTTCCTCCCGGCGGCCGGGGCGATGCAGCCCCGTCTGCTCCGCCCCGAGCAGTACGACTCCGGCGCGGTGGTCGCCAATATGGCCGCCAGGCTCGCCCTCTCCCTCGGCGCGCCGCTCGGCGGCCTGATCGTCGCCTGGGGCGGCCTCTCGCTGGCTCTCGCCGTGGACGCCGCCACCTTCGCCCTGTCGGCCGCCACCCTTGCCACCGTCCGCCCGCGCCCGCTGGCCGCAGCCCCGGATGCCACCGCCCCGGACGCCGCGGCCGCGCAGCCCAAGCCCCGCGACTCCTTCGGTCAGGACTTCCGGGCCGGCTTCGCCTTTCTCCTGCGCCACCGCGTCCTCGGCCCGCTCACCCTCGCCGTGCTGCTCACCAACCTGGGTTTCGTCGGCCCCATGAACATCGGTATGGCCGAACTCTCGGCCCATCGCGGCTGGGGCGCGAGCGGCATCGGCCTGATGCTCACCGGCTTCGGCCTCGGCGCGGCCGCCGGTGCCCTGCTGATGGCCAGGGTCAGGGCCGGCGGGCACCCCGCCTGGTGGATCGCGCTGTGCGCGACGGTGCAGGGTGCCGCCCTCCTCGGTACCGCCCTCGCGCCGGACGTGGCCACCGCCGCAGCCCTGACCGGGATGGCAGGTGTGTGCAGCGGCCCGATCGCGGTCCTCGCCTCGGTGCTGACGCAGCGCCACACCCCGGACGGGCTCCGCGGCCGTGTCGCGTCCTTCAACGCCCTGCTCTCCTTCGGCGTCGTCCCGGTCGCCTCCGCCGCCACCGGCTTCCTCATCGCCGCCGTCGGCCTGGACCGCACCTACACCCTCTGCGCCGCGATCGAGGCCGCCGGGCTGCTCCTCCTGCTCGCCCCCGGCTTCCGCCGGGCCCGGATCGAGCACTGAACCGCCGCGGCACGGATTCGATCGTCGACCGGCGATAGTCAGCGATATATCGTCGAAGTATCGAGATGCTTCGGTAGAGGGGCATCGCATCCGATGCTCGAAGGGTGGTGCGCGTCATGCGCCCAGGAAAGCCGTTCTGGAGAGAGGGCCGGCGCCCCGAGCGCGGGGAGTTCCCCGGTGAGAGCTTCGAGGGTCGCCGGGCGTTCGGTGGCTACGGCGGTGGGCCCGGTCGGCCGCCCGGTCCGTTCGGCGGGCCGTTCGGGGGCCCGTTCGGGCCCGGCTTCGGTGGCTGGGGGCGCGGGGGTCACGGTGGCTGGGGCCACGGGCGCCGGGGCGGACGGGCGCGGCGCGGGGATGTCCGCGCGTCGCTGCTCGCGCTGCTCAGGGAGCGGCCGATGCACGGCTACGAGATGATCACCGAGATCGGTGAGCGGACGGGCGGGGCCTGGCGGCCGAGTCCGGGTTCGGTCTACCCGACCCTCCAGCTGCTGGAGGAGGAGGGGCTGATCCGAGCTCAGGAGGTCTCGGGGAAGCGGCAGTTCGAGCTCACCGAGGCCGGCCGGGCGGAGGCCGAGGCCGGGTCGGAGTCCCCCTGGGGCGAGGCCGGTCGCGGCGTCGACTGGGAGGCCGTCCAGGAGGTCGGCCAGGCGCTCGCCGCCGTGGACCACGCGGTCCGCCAGGTGATGACCACCGGCACCGAGGAGCAGCGCACCAAGGGGCTCGCGGTGCTGAGCGAGGCGAGGAGGAAGCTGTATCTGATCCTCGCCGAGGAGGGCTGAGCGCCAGCCGTGAGGCGGGCCCGGTGCCGACCGCCGTCGCCGGGCCCGCCGCTGCCCGTCAGGACGGCGGCGGCATCACTCGGAGGCGGCCTGGTCGTACTCGTACTGCCACCGGCGCCGCCCCTTGGAGTCGCGCTGCTCGGACCGGCGGTAGACCAGCGTGGTGGCCGGCACCTCGCCGTGGGCGGGGACCGGCACCCGGTAGACCTTGGGGACGCTGTTGAGCGGGCTCAGCATGATCGGCAGCACCTTGCCGTCCAGCGGTCCGCCCACGAATTCGGTTTCGGCGCTTCTCATCACCCCAGCGTAGACCGACCGGCGAACGGGCCGGTCGTGGAGAAGCGGTGACGCTGGAGAGACGGAGCAACGGAGCCCCGGTGACGGTGCCGGGACGGCCGCAGCACCGCCCCCGGTCAATCGGACCCGCCCGGCACCCTTATCCTGCTCTGTACGCCCCTGGGGTTCACCCGGGTCTGCGGGCCCTGTACGGGCCGGGTCGGGCGCGCGTCGGTGTGCCTTCCCGCCGAGCCCAACTCTCGTACTCCGTACCGTGACCCAGGCGTTGGCCGTCCGGCAACCCCGGCTCCGGCTCATGGCAGACGTGCCGGATCGAGCACCACTCGGGAAGCAGCAGGCGAACCCGGATGTTGCGTCGGATGTTGCGTCGGTCGCCGTGCCTACCAGGCACGGCAGCTCACGGCAGGGTGCGAAAGGGGTCCGATGGAAGCCAGCGGCAGGTGGACGACCTGGTGGCGGAGGCGTGAGCGGCAGCAGGCGGAGCCTGCGGCAGGCGGTGCGGAAGCGGCCTATCGACTGGATCTGCTGCGAGGTGCCGTCGGAGCGGGCTTCCCGGTCGCCCCGGCCGCGCACCCGGCCGGCTATCGCTGTTCCTGTGACCGCGTCGGCTGTCCGGCCCCCGCCCAGCACCCCGTCTCCTTCGCCTGGCAGACCCAGGCGACCACCGACCCCGAGCAGCTGACCCACTGGCTCGCCCGTGACCCGCAGGCGAACTTCATCACCGCCACCGGCCGCGCGCACGACGTCCTGGACGTCCCCGCCGAGGCCGGCCGGCTCGCCCTGGGCCGGCTCGACGAACTCGGCGTGGGCGGGCCGGTCGCGGCCGTCGGCGACGACCGGTACCTGTTCTTCACGGCCACCCGCGGCACCCCGGTGGACGAGGACGAGTGGTGGCCGAGCGTCCTGGACAGCACACCGGACACCATGTCCGAGCACCCGGGCCTGCGTTGGCACTGCCGGGGCTCGTACACCCTGCTGCCGCCCGCCGCACTGCCGGACGGCTCCCAGGTCCGCTGGCTGAGTGGGCGCGGGCCCGAGCAGCCGCTGCCGGACGCGCTCCGCGTCCTGGACGTTCTCACCGACGCCTGCACCGAGGTGGGTGCCGTCGCCGAGGAGCAGTGGCTCATCGGCTAGCAGCCCGTTTCGGGAGGGGACCTCATCTTTGGAACGGGCCGGGGAGCTTTTCAGGGGCGCGCCCCTGTCTGCTCACCCGTTCCCTTCTGAAGCGGTGGGTCACGGCAGGGTGAGGATCTCCGCGCCGTCCGCCGTGACCACCAGGGTGTGCTCGAACTGGGCGGTCCGCTTGCGGTCCTTGGTGACGACCGTCCAGCCGTCCTCCCAGATCTCGTAGTCGTACGTGCCCAGGGTGAGCATCGGCTCGATGGTGAAGGTCATACCGGGCTTGATGACCTCGGTGGCCCGCTCGCTGTCGTAGTGCGGAATGATCAGACCGGAGTGGAACGACGTGTTGATGCCGTGTCCGGTGAAGTCGCGCACCACGCCGTAGTCGAAGCGCTTGGCGTAGGACTCGATGACGCGGCCGATCACATTGATCTGACGGCCGGGCTTGACCGCCTTGATCGCCCGGTTGAGCGACTCCCGGGTGCGTTCGACCAGCAGCCTGGACTCCTCGTCCACGTCGCCGCAGAGGTAGGTGGCGTTGAGGTCGCCGTGCACGCCGTGGATGTAGGCGGTCGCGTCGATGTTGACGATGTCGCCGTCCTGAAGGACCGTCGAGTCCGGGATGCCGTGGCAGATCACCTCGTTGATCGAGGTGCAGATCGACTTGGGGAAGCCCCGGTAGCCGAGGTCCGAGGGGTACGCGCCGTGGTCGCACATGTACTCGTGGGCAACGGCGTCGAGCGCGTCGGTGGTGACACCCGGCGCGATCAGCTTCGCGGCCTCCGCCATCGCCTGCGCGGCGATCCGGCTCGCGACCCGCATCTTCTCGATCGTCTCGGCGGTCTGCACCTCGGGCCCGGTGTACGGGGTCGGCGCGGGCCTGCCGACGTACTCGGGGCGCGCGATGTGCGCCGGGACCTTGCGGGTGGGGGACTGGATGCCGGGTACGAGAGCCATGGCCGCGAGTCTATCGGCCGGGCGCCGGACTGCCCCGGCTGTGTGTGCGAGCCGGGTACCGGGAATGATCCATACCGAAGCGAACGAGCGACGGGAGAGCACCATGGCGCTGGGAATCGGCCGGAAGCCCACCGGCAAGCCGGGGGAGTGGTTCTACTGCATCAAGCACGCCAAGGTGGAGGAGGGCCCCGAGTGCCCGGCCAAGGACCGTCTCGGTCCGTACACCACCCGGGAGGAGGCCGCCCACGCGCTGGAGATCGCCGCCGAACGGAACCGCGAGTGGCGGAACGACCCGCGCTGGCAGGACACCGAACCGCCGTCCGACGAGCAGGCCTGAGCCCCGCGCTCCCGGTGGTGCGCGGCTGATCCGACGTCCGAGACCTCAGGAAGCGGCTGCCGGTTCCGCCTGCCGCCAGGCACGGACGGCGGCCGCGTGCGGGTCGGTGCGGGAGTCGTAGGCCAGCAGCCTGGGCAGCGTGGCGGTCAGTCCGAGCACGCCGACCACACAGGCCAGTCCGCCGACCCAGACCGAACCGCGGACGCCGATCAGCGCGGCCATGCCGCCCACCCGGACCTGTCCCAGCTGCGGACCGACCGAGTAGCTCAGCAGCTCGACCCCGGCCAGCCGGCCGCGCAGCTCGTCGGGGATCGACTGGTTCCAGATCGCGAAGGTGGCGACGTCCAGCACATACGCGGTCTGCACGCCCGCCACCGCGACGATGACTCCCGCCAGGGCCGGACCTGCCACCGAAGCGGCGTTCCGGTAGAGGGAGTTGAGGGCGAATGCGGCGGTGAGCTGGTCGTGCGCGACGATCCTCGGGGTGAGCGAGTCCAGCGCGGGCCGCTGCAGACCGTCCACGGCGGCGACCAGCGCGGCCACCAGGTAGATCGGCCACAGCACGGGGTGCGGAAGCAGCGCGTTGAGCAGCAGCAGTCCGGAGAGCAGACCCAGACCCGCCTCGGAGAACAGCACCAGCACTCCCGGGCCGGATGGGGGGGGGTAGTGGCTGCGCGTCGCCGCGGCGGTGTTCTTGAATGGACGGATGACCGATGACTCCCGGGTGCCCGAGCACGTCCTGGAACGGCTGCACACCGCCTTACGACGGACCCGTGAACTCACCCGAGACCGACCGGCCACCGGCCTCGAAGGTCGAGTTCACCTCGCCGACGGTGACCGGTGACTGCTGCACCCCGGCCCTGGCCTGGGGCGGCCTCTCCGTCGCCGAGTTCATCCCCCGTGCCCTCTGCGCCAACGCTCCGGGCGGTCTCGTCGTCCGCTATCTGCGCCGCGAGGACCTCAACCGGATGCGCCGCGCCGTCGGCCGCCCCAAGGACCTCCGCCGTGCCGCCGAACTCGAAGGCCGGTAGCGCTTCCTGAACCGGACTCTCCGGCAGCGGCCTACCAGTGGGCGACGGGGGACGAGAGCAGGTGGGTGAAGAACCGGAACCGGGAGCGGGTGCCGGCCGCGGTGCTGACGAGGTGCTGGACGAGGCCGAAGGGCTCCTCGGTGGCGTCCGGGACGACGAGGCGTTCATGGGCGAGAGCGGCGAGTTCCTGGTCGCCGGTGTCGAGGGCGAGGACGGTGGCGCCGCTGCGGCGGGCGTCGTGGACGCGTTCCAGCAGCGGGGCCTCGACGGGGTCCGGCGCGACGACCAGGACGGTGGCGCCACGTCGGGCCTGAGTCAACCGCCCGACGCCGTGGGAGAGATGAACGGGTGAACCGTCCGGGACGCGGTGGCGCAGCAGGACGGGGGACAGGCCGCTCACTCCGGAGCAGGCGGCCTCCGTGTCCAGGTGGGCGGCCAGGTGCCAGGGTTCGTACCCCTCGGTGCCGACCAGCAGCAGCCCGGCGGCCGTGCGGCGGCTGACGGACCGGCGGAGTACGCCGCCGAAGGCCCGGGTGCTCTCCGGCCAGCCGGTACCCGCCAGTGACCGGGTCAGTGCTGAAACTCTCACCGCGTCCATGGCCGTACAGGATGGAGCAGAAGGCCCGGCTTTGGCAGGATCTTCCGCATGAGTACCCACGATTCAGTGACCGAGCAGGACCGCCGGTTCCCCGATGTCTCCCAGCTGGTGGTCGGCGTCCTGGGCGGCACCGGCGACCAGGGCCGCGGCCTGGCCTATCGACTGGCCAAGGCCGGGCAGCAGGTGGTGATCGGCTCCCGTACGGCGGAGCGCGCCGAGGCCGCGGCCGCCGAACTGGGCCTCGGCATCCGGGGCGCGGACAACGCGACCGCCTCCCGGGAGAGCGACCTCGTGATCGTCGCCGTGCCGTGGGACGGCCACGCGGCCACCCTCGCCGCCCTGCGGGAGGAGCTCGCGGGCAAGATCGTGGTGGACTGTGTCAACCCGCTGGGCTTCGACAAGCAGGGCGCGTACGCCCTCAGGCCGGAGGAGGGGAGCGCCGCCCAGCAGGCCGCCGTCCTGCTGCCGGACGCCCGGGTGACGGCGGCCTTCCACCACCTCTCGGCGGTGCTGCTCCAGGACCCCTCGATCGAGCAGATCGACACCGATGTGATGGTGCTCGGCGACGACCGCGAGGCGACCGACATCGTCCAGGCGCTGGCCGCCCGGATCCCCGGGATGCGGGGCATCTTCGCGGGCCGGCTGCGCAACGCCCACCAGGTGGAGTCGCTGGTGGCCAACCTGATCTCGGTGAACCGCCGCTACAAGGCCCACGCGGGCCTGCGCGTCACCGACGTGTGACCATCACCCGTCCGAGCGTGTCCGAAGGGCCCCCTGCGACGGTGCGGGGGGCCCTTCGGCGAGAATGGGACGGTCACTGATTCGTTAGGAGCCCCGAGCCATGCCCCGCACCGCCCTCTACGCCTCGATCGTCTTCGTACTGGCGGTCGCCGCAGCCGTGGTCTCCTTCGTGCAGGGCAACTGGCTGGGCGTGGTGTGGGTGCTGATGGCGGGCGTCTCCAGCAACATCGCCTGGTTCTACCTGCGCCGCGAGCGCCTGGCGAAGGCCGACGCCGCCGGCCGGGGCTAGGCTCTGTCGGCCGATCTTGCCGGGCGCCTCAGTTCTTCCAGAAGCGGAAGAGGTAGTCGCCGAGCGCGGCGTAGGTGCTGTCCACGCCGAAGAGGTCCATGATCCGGTAGACCAGGTCGAAGAACCACCGGTTGACCTCGGACTGCCACAGCACGATGAAGACCGCCAGCAGCCCGTACGGGGCGAAGGGCTCGACCGCCCGGCGGGCCTTCAGCGAGAGCCAGGGCTCGATGATCCCGTAGCCGTCCAGGCCGGGGACCGGGAGCAGGTTCAGCAGGGCCGCGCTGACCTGGAGGAGCCCGAGGAAGCCGAGTGCCGCGGCCAGCGGGGAGACGTTCAGCTCGTGGCCCTCGAGGGTGACGTGCACGGAGGGGTTGTCCAGCCAGCCCGCGCCGATCGGGATCAGTAGGACGGCCGCGCACAGGACGTTCACCAGCGGGCCCGCCGCCGAGATCAGGCTGTGCTTGAGCCTGCCCTGGATCCGGTGCCGCTCGATGTAGACGGCGCCGCCGGGCAGGCCGATGCCGCCCAGGACGACGAAGAGCACGGGCAGCACGAAGCTGAAGATCGCATTGGCGTACTTGAACGGATTGAGCGTCAGGTAGCCCTTGGACCCTATCGTGACGTCACCGCTGTGCATCGCGGTCCGCGCGTGCGCGTACTCGTGCAGGCACAGCGACACCATCCAGCCCGCCACCACGAAGAGGAAGACCCCGAGGCCCGCATTGCCGTACCCCGTCGCCACCGCCCAGCCTGCGGTGCCGAGGGTCGCGAGCAGGACCCAGAAGACCGGGCTGATCCGGCGGTCCTCGCTGCGCGAGCGCTGGGTTTCGGCGAAGGTCATGGCGGCGGTGCTCCGGGAGGTAGGGGAGGGCAAAGGTCGATCATGCAGGGCCGGACGGCGCCTGGACAAGCCGTCCCCCGTGAACGGACGGCGCCGGGCGAGGGTTCCGTGCCGGCCCTCTCCCGGTGGGACAAATGTGCGTGCGCCCTCCCGGCCGTCCACCACAATGGTGTCCGTGCACTACGGCATCCTCGGAACAACCACCGCTCATCAGGACGACGGCACCCCCGTCCCGCTGGGCGGTGCCCGGCTGCGCGCCCTGCTCGCCGCGCTGGTGCTGCGGCAGGGGCGGCCCGTTCCCGCCGAGCTGCTGGTGGACGAGGTCTGGGGAGCCGGGCCCCCGCAGGACTCCTCGGCGGCCCTCCAGACGCTGGTCGGACGGCTGCGCCGCACCATCGGGCGGGACGAGGTCGGCTCGGGGCCCGCCGGGTACTGGCTGACCGGCCGGCACACCGACCTCGGCGAGTTCCAGCGGCTGCTCGCCGAAGGCCGCCAGGCTCTGAGTGCCGCCGACCACGCGCTCGCCGCCGAGCGGATGACCGCCGCGCTCGGCCTCTGGCGCGGCCCCGCCCTGGCCGACCTGCCCGACCGCAGTGGCCCGGCCACCCGGCTGGAGGCCCAGTGCGAGGAGGCCCGCAGGCACCGGATCGGCGCCGAACTGGAGCTCGGCCGGGCCGCGGAACTGACCGCCGAACTGGCCGAACTGTGCGCGGAGCGCCCGCTGGACGAGCAGATGCAGATCCTGCTGATCCGTGCCCTGCACGACAGCGGCCGCACGGCCGAGGCCCTCCAGCAGTACGAGCGCGCCCGCCGGGCACTGGCCGAGCAGCTGGGCGCGGACCCGGGAGCCGGGCTCCAGGCCCTGCACCGCGCACTGCTCCGCTCGACGGCCCCGGAGCCGGCGGTGGCCAGGCAGCCCCAGCCGGAGCCCGCGTCGGCTGCCCCCGTATCCGCAGCCCCGGCGCGCCCGGTCGGCAACCTGCGCCCGAGACTGACCAGCTTCGTCGGTCGCGAGAGTGAACTCACCGCGCTGAAGGCCGCCTTGACGGCAGGACGGCTGACCACGCTCACCGGCCCCGGCGGCTCCGGCAAGACCCGCCTCTCGGTCGAGGCGGGACGGGCCGCCGCCACCGACGGCCAGGCGGCCGCGGGCAGTTGGCCGGACGGTGTCTGGCTGGCCGAGCTGGCCCCGCTGGAGGATCCGGCCGACGTGCCCGGCGCGGTGCTCTCCGCCCTCGGCCTGCGCGAGACCGTCCTGCACACCGGCGGCGCGGTGGGCGAGGTGGCGCGCACGGAGGACCCGGCGCGCCGGATCGTCGAGCACTGCGCCCCGCGCCGGATGCTGCTGGTGCTGGACAACTGCGAGCATCTGATCCAGGCAGCCGCCGAGCTGGTCGACCAACTCCTCGCCGAGTGCCCGGAGCTGACCGTCCTGGCGACCAGTCGCGAGCCGCTCGGGGTGCCCGGTGAGGTGGTGCTGCCGGTGGAGCCGCTGCCCGACCCGGTCGCGCTGCGGCTGCTGGCCGAGCGCGGTGCCGCCGCCCGCCCCGGCTTCGACCCGGCCGAGGACGCCGCAGCCTGCGCCGAGATCTGCCGCCGTCTGGACGGCCTGCCGCTGGCCATCGAACTGGCCGCCGCCCGCCTGCGCGGACTGACCCCGCGCCAGCTCGCCGACCGCCTGGACGGCCGGTTCGCCCTGCTCACCGCCGGATCCCGCACCCTGCTGCCCCGTCAGCAGACCCTGCGCGCCGTGGTCGACTGGAGCTGGGACCTGCTGGGCGAGCGCGAGCGCGCCGTGCTCCGCCGCCTGGCCGTCTTCGCCGGAGGCTGGACGCTCGAGGAGGCCGAGCAGGTCTGCGCCGACGACGCCGAGGTGCCCCGCGAGGAGGTCGCCGACCTGCTGCTCTCGCTGGTGGACAAGTCCCTGCTGGTCGCCGGTCTCGGCGAGGAGACCAGGTACTGGATGCTGGAGACCATCCACGAGTACGCCACCGAGCGGCTCGCCGAGGCCGGCGACCAGCAGGTGGCACTCCGGCACATCCACTGCTTCCGCGAGCTGGTCCGCACCGCCGAACTGAATCTGCACGGCCCCGAACAGCTGCACTGGCTGGCCGTATTGGGGCGCGAGCAGGACAACATCCGCGCCGCGCTGCGCCGTGCGGTGGACTCGGGCGAGGAGCAGGAGGCGCTGATCCTGGCGCTCGGGATGAGCTGGTTCTGGTCGCTGCGCGACTTCCGGACCGAGGCGCGCGGCTGGTACGAGGCGGTCGCCGTGCTCGGCCCCGACCCCTTCGCCGACGATGCGCCCGAGCCCGTCCCACTGCTGGTCGATCCACTGGAGATGCCGTTGCCGATGTCTCCCGAGCTGCTCCAGGAGGCCCGGCGGCAGATCCATCTGCACCGGCTGGTCAGCATGTTCACCGGGAACATGGCGATGCTGGGCGACCCCGCGATCGCGGAGCTCGCCCGCCGGGTGCTGGAGACCTACACCCCGGACCTGCCGCAGTCCTTCCGCTACCCCGCGCTGATGCGGGTCTTCGCGGCCTTCCTGGCAGGGGAGATGGACCAGCTGCGGACTCTGCTGGACGGTGCGGTCGACGGCTGCCGCCGCCACGGGCGGGACGGTGACCTCGCCTTCATCCTGCAGATACGCTCGCGGATGCTCAACGACTGGGCGGGCGGCCTGGACGAGGCGGTCCGGGACAGCGACGAGGCGCTGGAGATCTTCACCAGGGCCGGCGACCGGTGGGGCATCTCCGAGGCGCTGGCCTCCCAGGCCGAGAACGCCTCCAAGCGCGGCGAAAGTGTCCGGGCGGCCGAGGCGTACCGGCGGGCGATCGGGCTGGCCCAGGAGCTCGGAGCCCCGCAGGAGGTACCGCTGCTCCAGGTCCAGCTCGGCGAGACGCTGTTCGCCGACGACCCGGAGGAGGGCGAACGGCTGGTCAGGCAGGCGCTGGAGAGCATCGAGACCGGCAACCGGTCCGCCGACGGGGCGATGCTGTACGGGCGGATGGTGCTCTGCAGCCTGCACGCCTCACGAGGGGAGTACGCCGAGGCGCTGCACCAGATGGACCTCCTGGAGCAGAGCCAGCGGTCGTTCGGCCCGCTGGTACCGGGGATCTTCCGGGGCATCGTGGCCTCGATCCGGGCCTGGGTGGTGGCCCTCGACGGTGATGCGGAGCGGGGCGTGGAGCTGCTGCGCGAGGCGCGGCGGATGGTCAACTCGGTGGACAGCCTGGCCACGGTCTTCACCGAGCACATGACCGTCAAGCTGATCCTGCCGGCCGTCGGGGTGCTGGCGCGGCTCGCCGAGTCGCGGGGCGACCTGCGCCCGGCCAGGCGGGCGGCCGTGCTGCTCGGCGCGCACTGCGCCCTGCACGGCGAACGCGGTTCGCACCTGGAGCGGCAGGAGCGCGAGCGCGGCGACCGGGACCTGCGCAGACTGCTCGGCGAGGACGACTACCGGGAGGCCGTCGCCGATGGCGGCCGCCTCACCCTCACGGAGGCGGCCGCCATGATGAACGACCCTGACGGGGCCGGTGTTTGACGTCACGCCGGACGGTGTGCGGTCAGGCCCGCCTGCGGAACCTGGCCACCGCGAGCGGGGCGGTGACGGCGGTGATCGCCACCGACCACAGCAGCACGACGGTCACGGGGTGGGCCACCGCCCCCTGGCCGTTGATCAGGGCGCGGCAGGCGTCCGCCAGGGCGGACAGCGGGTTGTAGTGGGTGAAGGACTGGAGCCAGCCCGGCATGCTGTTGGTCGGCGCGAAGATCGAACTGCCGAACTGCAGCGGCATCATGACCATCATCGACACTCCCTGGACGGCCTGGGCGCTGCGCAGTGACATGCCCAGGAGCATGGAGATCCAGACGACCGACATCCCGAAGAGCAGCGAGAGGCCGACCGCCGCGAGCAGTTGCAGGGGATCGGTCTTGATCTCAAGGCCGAGGACCATCGCGAAGCCGATCAGGATGGTGAAGGAGAGCAGGCAGCGCAGGGTCTCCGCGGCGATCTTGGAGAGCAGCACCGAGGCCCGGCCAATCGGCAGGGTGCGGAACCGGTCCATCACGCCGGTCTGGAAGTCGCTGTTCAGCCCCGTTCCGACCGCCATCGCCAGATTGAGCCCGGTGGTGCCGAGCAGGCCGGGGATCATGTACTGGATGTAGGTGTGCTGGTCGCCGGAGACCGCGCCGCCGAAGACGTAGGAGAAAAGCACAGTCAGGATGATCGGGACCAGCACGGCGTCCAGGATCGACTCCGGGTCGGCCTTGATCCGCATCAGGTTGCGGCGGGTGAGGGCACCGACGTGCCGCAGGTGGGCGCCGGGCCCGATCCGGGGGTCTGAGGTCTCGTACGCGATCGCGGTGGTCATGCCACGGTCTCCTTCGCGGGGGTCGGGGCGGCGGTGACCGCGGGCTTGGCGGTGATGGCGAGGAAGACCTCGTCCAGGCTCGGCAGTTTGGTGTCGATGGAGGCGATGCCGAAGCTTCGGGTGCCCAGCACGCCCACCACGGTGGTGAGTTGCTCGTCATCGGCGAGCTGCACGGTGAGCACTCCGGCGTCCTCGGAGACGGTGGCGGCCGTGAGGCCGGCCTCGTGCAGGCAGCGGGCCATCTCGGGCAGTTCGGCCGTGTGAGCCGGTGTCACATGCAGGGTGCGGCCGCCGACCTGGGTCTTGAGCTCACTGACACCGCCGCTGGCGATCACCCGGCCCCTGTCGATCACGGTCAGCCCGTGGGCGAGCTGCTCGGCCTCCTCCATGTACTGGGTGGTGAGCAGCACGGTGGAGCCCTCGGCGACCATCCGCTGGACCTCGTCCCAGACCTCGTTGCGGGTACGCGGGTCCAGACCGGTGGTGGGCTCGTCCAGGTAGAGCACCCTGGGGCGGCCGATCATGCTGGCGGCCAGGTCGAGGCGGCGCCGCATACCGCCGGAGTAGGTCTTGGCCGGACGCTTGGCGGCCTCGGTGAGCGAGAAGCGCTCCAGCAGTTCGGTGGCGCGGGCCTTGGCCTCCTTGGCCGGGAGGTCGAGCAGCCGACCGATCAGGTAGAGGTTCTCGTAGCCGGAGAGCAGCTCGTCCACGGAGGCGTACTGGCCGGTGAGGCCGATGGTGCGGCGCAGCTGCCTGGGCTGGCGCAGCACGTCGTAACCGCCGACGTACGCGGTACCGGCGTCCGGCTTGACCAGGGTGGAGAGTACGCGGACCAGGGTGGTCTTGCCGGCGCCGTTGGGGCCGAGCACGCCGAGGACGGTGCCCTGCCTGACGGTGAGGTCGACACCGTCGAGGGCCTTGGTCTCGCCGTAGTGCTTGACGATGCCGCGCACCTCGACGGCATTGCCGCTGCGGGGCCCCCGGTCACTCGGGGCGATGTCGATTCGTGTCATGCCCCCAGGCTGCCGGGGCCGACTGTCACGCCACTGTCATCGCACTGTCCCCGCTGTCATCCCACTGCCAGCGCCTGAGCCACGCAACGCCTGAGCCACGCAGCGCCTGAGCCACGCAGCGCCCAAGGGGCGCGGGGACTGCGCGAAAAACCATGCACTTTGCGGTGCGCGAGTACCCGATCAGCCATGCACCACCAAGGGGCGCGGGGCTCTGCCTGATCAACTGCGTGCGCGACCAGCCCTCCACGGAGGTGCATGGTTTCTCGCGCAGTTCCCCGCGCCCCTGAAGCTGCGCGTTACTCGCCGGGGCGTTACTTGAAGGTGTGTTCCGGTGCCGGGAAGGTCCCTGCGCCGACCTCGGCCGCGAACTCGCGGGCCGCGTCGCCGAGGACGCTCCGCAGGTTGGCGTACTGCTTGACGAACTTCGGCACCCGGCCGGCCGTCATCCCGGCCATGTCGGTCCAGACCAGCACCTGGGCGTCGGTGTCCACCCCGGCGCCGATGCCGACGGTCGGAATCGCCAGCTGTTCGGTGACCTGTGCGGCCAGCTCGGCCGGGACGGCCTCCAGCACCACCGAGAAGGCACCCGCCTGCTGCACGGCCTTTGCGTCCCGCAGCAGCTGGTGCGCGGCTTCGTCGCCGCGGCCCTGCACGGGGTAGCCACCGAAGGCGTGCACCGACTGCGGGGTGAGGCCGATGTGGGCCATCACCGGGATACCGGCCTCGACCAGCAGCTCGATGGCGCGGGCGCTGCGCTCCCCGCCCTCCAGCTTGACGGCGCCGACCCCGGCTTCCTTGAGCAGCCGGGCGGCGTTGTGCATGGCCTGGGCGGGTGACTCCTGGTAGGAGCCGAACGGCAGGTCGGCGACGATCAGCGCGCGCTTGGTACCTCGGACGACGGCTGCGGAGAGCATCACCATCTGATCCATGGTCACCGGCACGGTGGTCTCGTAGCCGAGGTGGCAGTTGCCCGCCGAGTCGCCGACCAGCAGCACCGGGATGCCGGCCTCGTCGAAGACTCCGGCGGTCAGGGCGTCGTACGCGGTGAGCATCGCCCAGCGCTCACCGTGCTGCTTCGCCTTGGCGAGGTCGCGGACGGTCACCCGGCGGTTGGTGACACCGCCGTAGAGGACGGTCGGCGTGCCGCCGTCCGGCGTCTGGGCAGGCGAAAGCGGAGAAGCGTTCATTGAACAGGCTCCTGAAGGGTTGTCGTCTCGTGGCGCCGTGCGGCGTCCCCGGATCTGCTCCCATGCTTGCACGCCGCGCGCCGGGCGCAAAGAGCGGGGACCGGACAGTCCCGCGTGCCGTTCGCCCTGTCCCCGCACCCCGAGTACCCCCGAGGCGGCACCGGTTTTGCCTCGGCTTTACGATACGGCCCCGTCTCGTATCGGAAGTGAGGATATGCTCGGCAGGAAGGGGTTACGAGACGGATCCGGCTCGTAAGTCTGCACATCCTCGTACGGACGGGAACACTCACCGATGTCCACAGCCGCACCGCAGCAGGTCCCCGAGGCGATACATCGCCGCCGCTGGGCGATCCTCGGCACCCTCGTGCTCGCGCTCCTTGTCGTCGTCCTCGACAACTCGATCCTCAACGTGGCGATGAAGACCATCGCCTCGCCCGCCCCCACCGGCCTCGGGGCCAGCCAGAGCGATCTGGAGTGGGCGATCAACTCGTACACGCTGGTCTTCGCCGGCCTGCTCTTCACGGCCGGCCTGCTCGGCGACCGGATCGGCCGAAAGTGGACG
Organism: Kitasatospora sp. GP82; assembly: GCF_029892105.1. Lineage (GTDB taxonomy): Bacteria > Actinomycetota > Actinomycetes > Streptomycetales > Streptomycetaceae > Kitasatospora. The sequence continues at coordinate 156,824 of NZ_JARZAJ010000016.1, forward strand.
CTGCTCGGCGGCATGCTGGTCTTCGGCCTCGGCTCGCTGCTCTCGGCCCTGGCCTCCTCGCCCGGCGAACTGATCACCTTCCGTGCGGTGATGGGCCTCGGCGGTGCCTTTGTGATGCCCGCCACGCTGGCGATCATCATGAACGTCTTCGAGCGGCACGAGCAGCCCAAGGCGATCGGCATCTGGGCCGGTGCGGTGGGCCTGGCGATCGCGATCGGCCCCATCACCGGCGGTGTGCTGATCGAGCACTTCTGGTGGGGCTCGGTCTTCCTGGTCAACGTCCCGATCGTGGCCCTCGCCCTGGTCGCGATGTCGCTCCTGGTCCCCAACTCCCGTGACCCCAGGCCCGGCAAGCTGGACCCGCTCGGTGTGGTGCTCTCGATCATCGGCCTGGTCGCGCTGATCTACGGCATCATCAAGGGCGGCGAGCTGGCCGACTTCACCGCGCCCGCGGCCTGGGGCCCGCTGCTCGGCGGTGTGGTGGCGCTGGTCCTGTTCGTCCTGCACGAGAAGCACACCGACCACCCGGCGCTGGACGTCAGCTGGTTCCGCCGCAAGCAGTTCACCGGCTCCGTCATGGTGATCGGCCTGGTCTTCTTCGCGCTGATGGGCGTCTCCTTCTTCGGCGTCTTCTACACCCAGAGCGTGCGCGGCTACAGCGCCCTTCAGGCCGGTGTGCTGATGCTGCCGATGGCCGCCGCCCAGATGCTCTTCGCACCCCGGGCGCGCCTGGTGGTGGACCGCTTCGGCGTCCGGGCCACCTGTGCCGGCGGTATGGCGCTGATCGCGGTCGGCTTCCTCGGCTACCTGCTGCTCGGCCTCACCACCTCGATCTGGGTGCTGGTCGTGCTGGGCTTCGTGATGGGCGCGGGTATGGCGCACGTCATGCCGCCGGTCACCGTGGCCATCATGGGCTCGCTGCCGCGTGAGAAGGCCGGTGCCGGGTCGGCGATCAACAACACCTTCCGCCAGGTGGGCGGCTCGCTCGGGGTCGCCGTCCTGGGCGCCGTGCTCTCCACCGTGTACCGGGACGGCGTCGCCGACCAGCTGGCCCAGCTCCCCGCCGGGCTGCGCGACAAGGCCGGGGAGTCCCTGGAGGCGACGATGGCGATCGCCGACGGCTCCCACCGCGCCGAGCTGATCGAGCCCGCCAAGGACGCCTTCATCCACGCCATGCACATCGTCGCCGGGCTCTCCGCGGGGATCACCGCGGTCGGTGTGCTGCTCGCCTGGTTCCTGCTTCCGGCCAAGGCCCCGGCCGTGCCCGGCGCCCAGGGGCAGCCGCAGACCGAACGGCAGGAGCCCGCGAAGGTCTGAGCGGCTCGGGGAGGCGGCAGGCCAGGTACGGGCGGCGGGCCAGTTCTGTCGGGGGGTATATCGGCAAGGAGTCGCGGGCCGTGACGCTGAGGCGGGCGCGGGCCGTGGCGGAGGAACGGATGGCGGAGAACCGCTGTGGAGAATAGCGCCATGCAGATCGACACCACGGCCCCGGCGCCACGAGCCGACCTCGACGACCTCGCCGTCGAGTCCGACTGCCCCGCAGTCGAGCCCTGCGCCCGGCGGCGCGGCCGTCCGCGCAGCGAGGCGGCCGAGCAGGCGATCGTCACCGCGGTAGAACGGCTGATGGAGGACGGCGCGGGTCTGGCCGACCTCTCGATCGAGGGAATCGCCTCGGCGGCCGGCGTGGGCAAGGCCACCATCTACCGGCGCTGGCCCAACAAGGAGGCCCTGCTGGTCGACGTGGTCGCCCGGCTGGAGTCCCCCGAGCCCGAGCTCATCGGCGGCACGGTGCGCGAGGAGCTGGTGGCGATGATGGAGTTCATGCGCCGCCGGGGCCTGGCCAAGCGCTCGCGCTGGGTGCTGAAGACCGCGCTCGGCCAGCTGAACAGCTGGCCCGAGCTGCGGACCATCTACCAGCAGCGGGTGGTCGAACCCCGGCGGGAGCTGGTCCGGCAGATCATCCGGCGCGGGGTGGCCGAGGGCGTGTTCCGTTCGGACCTCGACATCGAGCTGCTGGCCGAGGTGGTGATGGGCCCGATCCTGCTGCGGACGGTCTTCTGGGAGGAAGCGCCGCTGGACGATCCCGCGCTGGCCGAGCAGTTGGTCGACGCCGTCCTCAATGGCATCGCCGCGCCCGCCCAGGCCCCGGCCGTGGTGAGTCCCTCCGGTGGTGAATCTCACTGATCGGGCGCGTGCCGCAACCCGCCTCGACGGTACCCGCGTCTGTCCCGGCATAGGCTGATCCGAGAATCCGACCAAAGCGGCATGATCTCGGTCAGACGGGGACAGTACGGAGGATCAGGCCATGGCGCAGCTGGACAGGGCAGTGACACCCCAGGACGGTGAGGGCGACCCCGCCTCCTCGGGTGCCACCGGCCGCCGAGTGCGCCCCGAATGGCGCCGCGGCTGGATCATTGCGGCGCTCGCCGTCCTCACCGCCGGGCTGCTCGCCCTCCACTCCTCGGTGCCCAACTCGCTGGGCAACCTGGGCAGTCTGCTGGAGACCTTCCTTCCCTGGGTCGGGCTGACGGTGCCGCTGCTGCTGGTCGCCGCCCTGCTGCGGCGCTCGGCGACCGCGCTGGCGGCGGTGCTGCTGCCGACCATCGTCTGGCTCAACATGTTCGGCGGCCTGCTGTTCGACAAGAGCAGCGGCAAGGGCGACTTCACCGTCCTCACCCACAACGTGGCCGCCGCGAACAGCGACCCGGCGGGGACCGTCCGGATGCTGAACAACTCCGGTGCGCAGATCGTCGCGCTGGAGGAGCTGGCCGCACAGGCCGTCCCGACGTACAGCAGCGGGCTGGCCGCCGCCTACCCGTACCACGCGGTCGAGAACACCGTCGGACTCTGGTCGAAGTACCCGCTCGGCGACGTCTCCGGGGTGGACATCAAGATTGGCTGGACCCGGGCCTTCCGTGCCACCGTGACCACCCCGCAGGGCCCGCTCGCGGTGTACGTCGCGCATCTGCCCTCCGTGCGGGTGAAGTCCGACGCGGGCTTCACCGCGGGCCGGCGGGATGTCAGCGCACAGGCGCTCGGCGATGCCATCGAGGCGGAGCCGCTGAAGCGGGTCCTGCTGCTCGGAGACCTCAACGGCACCGTGAACGACCGCAGCCTGGCCCCGATCACCGCCCAGATGCGCTCGGCCCAGGGTGCCGCCGGGGACGGCTTCGGCTTCAGCTGGCCCGCGTCCTTCCCGATGGCCCGGATCGACCAGATCCTCAGCAAGGGCGGCCTCAAGCCCACCGACGCCTGGACCCTCCCGGCCGACGGCAGCGACCACCGCGCCGTCGCTGCCGCCTTCAGGTACTGATCGGGGCAGTGCGCCTCCTCGTTGCCTCTGACCGCGCCCGTCTGGCCAGGTCGTGAGGGACCCCGCCCTCCCGGGGCCGGACCACGGACGTGATCCGTGTCGCCGCCCGGTCGCGGAAGCGGGCGACCAGTGCGCCCGAGACCGTTCGGGGCGTGCCAGTGCGCGGAGTCAACTCCTGTCTCACTGCCGAGGAACGGCAGTTGTACCGGCTGTCTCAGCCTGTCCCGCCTGCTCGATCCATCCGCGTCCCAGGTCGGGAGCAGCAGGCGGCCCCCTTCCCACTCGCGCCGGCCGAGCGGCTGCGCTCCGAATGGCTGCTGCCCGGCCACGGCGATCGCAAGCGGCTTCCGGCCGACGAAATGTCCCGGCGGCTGCGGGAGTTGACTGCTCGTACTAGTGAACTCCGGCCGCGGGCGGTCGACTTCACGGCCCTTTGCTGGTGAGCAGATGACGGCTGCCGGTGCGCCCCGGCGGGCGGGGGCGCACCGGCAGGACGTCAGCCCCGCCGCCAGCGGTTGGTGATGGGCAGCCGGCGGTCGCGGCCGAAGCCCTTGGCGGAGATCTTGGGGCCCGGCGGGTACTGGCGGCGCTTGTACTCCGCGGTGTCGACCAGCCGCACGATGCGGTCGACCAGGGCGGGGTCGAACCCGGCGGCGACAATCGCGTCACGGCCCTGGTCGCCCTCGATGTAGTGGTCGAGGACGGTGTCCAGCAGGTCGTAGTCGGGCAGCGAGTCGGTGTCCACCTGGTCGGGGCGCAGCTCGGCAGACGGGGGCTTGGAGATGGTGTTCTCCGGGATCGGCGGGACTTCGCCGTGCCCGGTGGCCTCCTCGTTGCGCCAGGTGGCCAGGCGGAAGATCAGCGACTTGTAGACGTCCTTGATCGGCCCGTACGCGCCGACCGAGTCGCCGTAGAGGGTGGAGTAGCCGACCGCCAGCTCGCTCTTGTTGCCGGGGGCCAGGACGATGTGCCCCTCCTGGTTGGAGATGGCCATCAGCAGGGTGCCGCGCAGCCGGGACTGGAGGTTCTCCTCCGCCAGGCCGCTCAGGCCGAGCGACTCCATGTAGGCGTCGAACATCGGGGCGATGGAGACGGTGCGGAAGTTGAGCCCGGTGCGCCTGGCCAGCTCGGCGGCGTCGTCCTTGGAGTGCTGCGAGGAGTAGCGGCTGGGCATCGAGACGCAGTGCACGTTCTCGGCGCCGACGGCGTCCACCGCGATGGCGGCGACCAGGGCGGAGTCGATACCGCCGGAGAGGCCGATCAGCACGGACTTGAAGCCGTTCTTGCGGACGTACGCCCGGGTGCCGGCCACCAGGGCCTGGTAGATCTCGGCCTCGTCGCTGATCCGGGGGGCGATCGGGGCCTCGGCGGGCGCGGCGGGCGCGGGCCGGACGTCGCCGCCCAGCTCGGTGCGGACCAGCCGGAGGCCGTCGCTGAGCAGCAGCCCGTCGGTCTGGTCCGAGGAAGCCGCGGGCAGGTCCAGGTCGAGCAGTATCAGGTTCTCCTCGAACTGCGGCGCCCGCGCCAGCACTTCGCCCTCGGCCGAGACCACCAGGGAGTCGCCGTCGAAGACCAGCTCGTCCTGCGCGCCGACCATGTTGAGGTAGGCCAGCGGGCAGCCGGCCTCGGCGGCCCGGCGCTGGACCAGCTCAAGCCGGACGTCGTCCTTGTTCCGCTCGTACGGAGAGCCGTTGATCACCAGCAGCAGTCCGGCCCCGGCCTCGCCGGCCGCGGTGACCCGGCCGCCCTCCTGCCAGATGTCCTCGCAGATGGCCAGTGCGACATCCACGCCGTGCAGGCGGAGCACGGACAGCTGGTTGCCGGGGACGAAGTAGCGGTACTCGTCGAAGACGCCGTAGTTGGGCAGGTAGTGCTTGGCGAAACGGTTCACCACCTGGCCCCTGTGCAGCACGGCGGCGCAGTTCTGCGGGGAACCGGCCGGGCGGCCGGCCCTGGGCACGTCGTGCTCGGAGCGGCCGAGGTAGCCGAGGACCACCGGCAGCTCGCCCAGTCCCTCGGCGGCGAGCCGTTCGGCCAGCTCGACCAGGGCGGCCCTGGACGCCTCGACGAAGGAGCTGCGCAGGGCGAGGTCCTCGACCGGGTATCCGGTCAGGGTCATCTCGGGGAAGGCGACCAGCTGGGCGCCTGCCTCGGCAGCCTGCCTGGTCCAGCGCACCACCTCATCGCTGTTGCGGGCGAGGTCGCCGACCCAGGGGTCGATCTGGCTCAGGGCGAGACGGAGATTGGGCATGCCACGAGTGTAATCGTCTAACTGACGCTATGTCGCGGGCGGGGTGCGTCACCCGGGCCGGGTGGCCGTCGGAGAGCCGGACAGGTGTCGGCAAGCCGGTCCGGATCCGCCATGATGGGGGCAAGCCGCATTCGTCAGCCGGTTCGTCAGCCGCTTTCGAGGTCCGTCGGGTGCTTCGTCGAGCACTCCCGTGGAGTGCTTCCGTGCGTAACACGAACGTAAAGAGCAGAGGTGAGACTGTCCCCATGGGCAAGCAGCAGGAGTTCGTGCTTCGTACGCTCGAAGAGCGTGACATCCGTTTTGTCCGGCTGTGGTTCACCGATGTACTCGGGTTCCTCAAGTCGGTCGCAGTGGCTCCCGCCGAACTGGAGCAGGCCTTCGAGGAAGGCATCGGCTTCGACGGCTCGGCGATCGAGGGCTTCGCCCGGGTGTACGAGTCCGACATGATCGCCAAGCCGGACCCGACCACCTTCCAGATACTGCCCTGGCGCTCGGAGACCCCGGGCACCGCGCGGATGTTCTGCGACATTCTGATGCCGGACGGCTCGCCCTCGTACGCCGATCCGCGCTTTGTGCTCAAGCGCACCCTGGAGAAGGCCTCCGACCTGGGCTTCACCTTCTACACCCACCCGGAGATCGAGTTCTTCCTGCTGAAGAACCTCCCCGGTGACGGCACCGCGCCGATCCCCGCCGACCAGTCCGGTTACTTCGACCACACCCCGCGCGGCGTCGGCCACGACTTCCGCCGCCAGGCGATCACCATGCTGGAGTCGATGGGCATCTCGGTGGAGTTCTCCCACCACGAGGGCGCCCCCGGCCAGCAGGAGATCGACCTGCGCTACGCCGACGCGCTCTCCACCGCCGACAACATCATGACCTTCCGCCTGGTCATGAAGGAGGTCGCGCTGGAGCAGGGCGTCCACGCCAGCTTCATGCCCAAGCCCTTCTCCGACCACCCCGGCTCGGGCATGCACACCCATGTCTCGCTCTTCGAGGGCGACCGCAACGCCTTCCACGAGTCCGGCGCCGAGTACCAGCTCTCCAAGGTCGGCCGCTCCTTCATCGCCGGCCTGCTGCGGCACGCCGCCGAGACCGCCGCCGTCACCAACCAGTGGGTCAACTCCTACAAGCGGATCTGGGGCGGCTCGCAGCGCACGGCAGGCGCGGGCGGCGAGGCCCCCTCCTACATCTGCTGGGGCCACAACAACCGCTCGGCGCTGATCCGCGTCCCGATGTACAAGCCGGGCAAGCAGGGCTCCACCCGCGTCGAGGTCCGCTCCCTGGACACCGGCTGCAACCCCTACCTGGCGTACGCCGTCACCCTCGCCGCAGGCCTCAAGGGCATCGAGGAGGGCTACGAGCTCCCGGCCGGTGCGGACGACGACGTCTGGGCGCTCTCCGACGCCGAGCGCCGGGCGATGGGCATCCAGCCCATGCCGCAGAACCTCGGCGAGGCGATCGACCTGATGCAGCGCAGCGAACTGGTCGCCGAGACCCTCGGTGAGCACGTCTTCGACTTCTTCCTGCGCAACAAGCGCCAGGAGTGGGAGGAGTACCGCTCCGAGGTTACCCCGTTCGAGCTGCGCAAGAACCTCCAGGTGCTGTAACCGCAGGTCATGGTACTTCTCGGAGTGGGCGAGCGCCCCGGGCCAGCGGAGGCAATCCACTGGCCCGGGAGCGGGTTCACCCGCCCTGGGCCGTCTAGGGGCCGTCCGGCTTGGAACTCGCCGCCCAACCGAGCGCCTCGTAGAGCTTGTCGACCGCCCGGCGGGTCCGACCGTCGCTGCTCGGCATCAGGTGCGTATAGACCCGGAGCGTGAACCCGGGGTCGGAGTGCCCGAGGTATCCGCTCAGCGCCTTGATGCTCTCGCCGGCGTCCAGCAGGACGGAGGCGTAGAAGTGCCGCAGGGCATGCATGCCGTCCTCGCGGGCGGCTTGGTGCCGTTGGCCTCTCTCCGGCTCCGGGATGACCCCGGCGGCCACCAGGGCGGGCTTCCACGCGTAGGTGTTGAAGTCGCTCCGCCTAACGGCCCCGCCCTCTTCACGGGAGAACAGGAGCGGCTTAGTTAGCGGTGGCCCGTCCGGGGTCAGCCACGGCAAGGTGACCTCCACGGGCGGGAACTCCTCGGCGTGGGCCTTGAAGGCGTGTGCCACGCGCTCCGGCAGAGGGACGTCCCGGACCTTGCCACGCTTCGGCGGGGCGAAGACCAGGTGTCCGCCGACGTCCTTCACCTGGTAGCCCACGTGCAGCCACCCTGTGTCGAACCCGACCTCGTCCACCGGCAGTCCGAACACCTCGCCCTGCCGCAGCCCGCAGCCGCCAGCCGCATCGGTCATGGCCCGGTAGCGCTCCGGGAGTCCGGCGCGGACGGCCTGCACCCGCTCCGGCAGCCACGGATGCACCCGTCCCGGCGCCCTGCTGGGCGCGGTGACCGAGCGGGAGCGGCAGGGGTTGGTGCGCCGGATCTCATCCTCGATGGCGGCGGTGAAGATGCCGGAGACGTTGCCGAAGATGACCCGACGGTAGGACGACGCCGGGACCGCCTTCTCCAGCTCGCTCAGCCACTCCCGGATATGCGAGGGCTGGAACGAGTCCATCGGACGCGAACCCAGGTAGGGGATCGCGTGGCGCCGAATCTGGGCCTCGACGGAGGAACGGGTGTTCAGATCGGTGGTCTGCGACGCCAGCCACTTCTCGGCGAACTGACCGAAGGTCACCCGGGCGGCCTTGGGGTCGATGTACTGCCCGCGCGACATATCGGCCTCGATGTGGGCCAACCACTGTTCTGCCAGGCGCTTTTGACGGTCGGGGAACGACTTGCTCTTCTCGGTGCCGTCGGGACCGACATAGCGGGCCCGATAACGTGACCCGAGGCCGTGGCGGTCGGCCTTGACACGACGGGGCTTGCCGTCGGGGCCGGTCTCGGTCTTGTACCAGCGGTCCTGGATGTGTCCGGCCATAGGTCAGGCAGCCTCTCGGGTCTGGTTGGCCACCCACTGGGCAACCTCGGTGGGGTCGTAGCGGAGGTGCCGGCCGACACGGAAGCCGGGCGGACCGGTGCGCTTGCGGCGCCACTGGTAGACGGTCTCCAGCGGAACCTGGAAGATCTCGGCGATGTCCTCGGGTTCGAGGTACCGGGCGGGTAGGGGCTGCGGTGAACCAGGAGCGCTGGCTTGGTCGAGCGCTGCCTTCACACGTGGGGTGCCGCGAGTTGCCACGGCCGCCTCCTTCTGCGGTGACTGCGCACCGCTGGGACAGTCCCCAGAAGGCTGTCCCAGCGGTGTCACTGGGGTTTGTGCTGGTGAGAGCGGGTGCAGGGACAGCGGGACAGCTGGGACAGTGCGCCCAGGTGTGGACTGTCCCTACGGCTCAGGCACGGTGTAGGAGCCGCTGGCGTCCGCGTGCAGCTGGCCGGCCTCGGCCATCCGCGCGCAGGTTCGACGGGTGTTGTCGTAGGCCAGGCCGGTGGCTTCGGCGATCTCCTTGGGCTTCGCCCCGGGGTGTGCGCGGACGTGGGCGAGGATCGTGCTGCGGGTGTCACCGACGGTGTGGTCGCTCGCCGGACCGTTGAGCAGCAGCCAGTTACCGCTCTCGGGCTGGAAGCTGAGGGCGTGTTCGGCTTCGTCCACGTCTCGGCCGGTGATGTGCAGGACGCCGTCGGCCTTTCCGCGCGAGCGCTTGAGGACGAGGGTGGCGTCCGCCGCGCCGGCCAGGCCGTTGGTGCCGGAGACCTCGGCGAGGAAGTCGTCCGAGCCCATCTTGCGGACGTGGTGGACGAGGATCGTGGCCACCGAGTGGCGGTCGGCGACCTGTTTGACGTAGCCGATGGCGGCGTAGTCGGCGTCGTAGGCGGCCACGCCGGGCGCGGAGGTGCCCCGGACCTTGGCGAAGACGTCGATGACGATCAGCCGGGCCCCGGGGTTGGCGGTGAGCCACCGGTCCAGCGCCTCGGCCCCGCCCCGGGGCAGGGGCGGGAACTCGGTGACGATCGTCAGCTCCCGGGGCGCGTCGCGCCCGGCCAGGAGCTTGCCCATGCGGGTCTTGAGACGGCGCGGAGTGTCCTCCAGCGCGAGGTAGAGGACGGGGCCGGGCTCGACCGTGATACTGCCGAAGGCCGGGCGGCCGGCGGCCACGTCCAAGGCTAGGCCCAGGGAGAGCCAGGACTTGCCAACCTTCGGAGGCCCGGCCAGCAGGCTGACGCCTTCAGCGAAGAACCCGGGCACAGCCCACCGGGGTTCGGGGAAGTCGGTGGCCATGAGATCGGCGGCGTTCCACACGCTCTGCGGCCTGGCCGGGGACGCGGGCGCCGGGGCGGTGCTGGGCGGGGCCGGGAGTGCCCCGGACCAGGGGTCGGCCCCGGGGTCGGGTTCGTCGGGCCACGGCACCTCGGCTTCGCCGTCGGCCACGACGCGCAGACGGGGACCGGGCCGGGCCGTTTCCGGGTCGGCGGGACGGGTCATGCGGCGACCGTGCGGGGGCGCCGCGCTCCGGCCCGCAGACCGGAGGCGATGGTGCGCACGGCCTTGGCCGGGGCATGGTCCACGCGGGCAGCGGCGTCGAGGAGCCAGCCGGTGACCTCGGCCTCGGTCAGCTCGCCACCGGCCACGAACTGGCCGAGGGCGACAGCGGACAGGTAGAGCGCGTCGTTGTGATGGTCGGCCGCGCCGGTGATGGTGGCCAGCTGCCGCTCCACCGCGCTCTTCAGGTAGGCGGTGCGCCGGTCGACGGCCTTGAGCGGCACCGCGACGGGCCGCTGCGGAGGCAATGGGGCCGGGACGAGCAACTCGGTGAGCCAGCCCGGCAACGGCGCCACCGGAGCGTCACGGATGGTCTCGTAGGCGCCGCTGGCGGTGATGCTGCCCGCGCCGACCACCAGTCCGCCACCGGCCCGGGTATCGACCTTCCAGCCGAGCCCGCGCCCACAGTGCCCACTGGTGTTGCGCAGGGCCAGGCCCGGCGACACGGCGAAGTACAGGTGGGTACTGCCACCGGGGCTGGCGTTGGTGAACGTGCCGTCCGGGTACGGCTGGCCGTGCTGCTCGCACAGCGCGGCCAACACGTCATGCCCGCTGGTGATACCCGGCAGCGCCCACTGCGGCGGCGGCACGTCCTCCGGCCCCTTGGGCATATCGAGGTCGATGACGTTCAGCCCGGACGGGCCGCACGCGATCCCCACGTTGTACGGGCGATGCGTCCAGCACCGTCGAATCCGCTCGGGATCGGTGGTGGCGCGCTGCTCCCAGTTCTTGATGGCGGGGATCTTCTCGCCGGGGATCAGGGGGAAGACGTGCCAGTTGCGCTCGGCGGCGGTGAGGGCGGCGGCCAGCAGCAGGTTTGCGGGCACGGGGGTCTCCTTCCGGGGAGTGCTGGGTCCCGGGGGTGAGCTGGTGGGCGGCTCACCCCCGGGAGCGGGTCAGGTGGCGGGGCCGAGGTCGAGGTCGAGGGATAGCTGGCCGTCGACCTCGGTCGTCGGCTCGGGCGGCATGAGGTCGTCCAGGGCGGCGCGGTGCCGGCGGTCGTCGTCGGGGCAGATGACGCGCTGGTCGGCGGTGATCAGCCAGCCGCACTGGCGGGCGTTGTCGGCGGCGATCTGCCGGGTGTCGTAGAGGGGGAGGACGTCGTCGGTGTCCTCGTCGCCGCAGATGTCGCAGGTGACGATGCGGAAGGTGAGGGTGCGGATCGGCACGGCGGGTACCTTCCGGGGTTCAGAAGAGGGCGTCCGGCTCGGTGGCCGGGGTGGTGGTCGCGAGGGTCTTGCGGGCGGCTCGCTGGGCGGCGTCGTGGCAGGCCGGGCACCAGGCGGAGAGCCGGGCCTTGGGCAGGGTGGCGGCCTTGTGCGGGGGCAGGAGGAGGTCGGCGGGCTCGGTGGGGGCGGCGATGAGGTGGACGGTGCCGCCGCCGTGGTGCTGGTTGTAGCCGCCGTGTTCGCGCGGGCAGCGTCCGCCGTCCTTGGTGTGGTTCTTGCCGCAGGCTCCTCGGCACTGGCAGCGGCCTGCGGCGGCGTTCATGACGGCCTGCCACAGGCCGGTGTCGGCGAGCGGCGGGATGCGGGCGGTGGTCATGCGGCTTTCCTCCGGGACTGTTCGGCGGGCGTGGTGGCGCGGTGGAGCAGGAGGCGCAGGGCGGCGGCGCCCTGCGCGGGCAGGACGCCGTTGCCGAGTGCTTTGAGCTGGGCGGTTCGGGACAGGCCGGGGACGGCGGTGACGTGCCCGGCCGGCAGGCCCATGAGCCATTCGACGAAGACCGGGTTCAGGCGTCCTCGATCGTCAGTTGGCCTGGGAGCGGACCGGCCGAGGACCGCCTCCCAGCGGCGGACCGCCGACCCGTACGGCCCCCAATCGACGCCGCCGCCGTCGGCAGGAGGGATGCCATTTCGGCGGCCAGGCACCGCCCGTGCGTCCCGGCTTCCTGGGAGGGGGTGCGCTTGGTCTGCCGGTTCTCGTTCGCCGACGCCCTCGGGGTGGGCAGCAGGGCCCCGGCCAGGGTTGGGTTGCCCCGCCCGTAGCTGCTGCTCTGCCGCTCGCCGTCCGAGGTGACCGGGGTCGACAGCAGGCTCACGGTGTGCCGCAGGTTCATGCCGCCCTGGGCGGCGTGCCCGGTCCCGGTGGCCTCCGACACGGTCGGCGTCGGCAGCAGCGCCACCGTGTTCGGCAATCCGTCCTCGAAGCCGCGTCCCTTGGAGTCGCGGGCCCTGGGGGTGGGCAGGCCAGGCGGCGAGGAACACGCGCTCGCGCTGGTGGGCTGCTCCGAGGTCGGACGCTCGGACACTGACCCATTCCGCATCGAACCCGAGGGCGGCCAGGTCCGCGAGTACGGTGCCAAGTGCCCGCACAGCATGTTCACTTCCGGTGTCTCCCAGACACCACGGGCAGGGTTGAACGTCGCCGTCAGCGCGTGCGGAGCGGAGCCCTTGGACATTCTCGATCACCACCAGATCGGGGGTCAGGTCGCGGATGGTGCGGGCGACTTCGAACCAGAGGCCGGAGCGGGTGCCCTCGGCCAGTCCGGCGCGCTGGCCGGCGCTGGACACGTCCTGGCAGGGGAACCCGGCGGTCAGCACCTCCACCCGGGCGACGTCCGGCCAGTGGACGGTGGTGATGTCGCCGAGGTTGGGCACGGTCGGGTGGTGGTGGGCGAGGATCGCCGCCGCCCCGGGGTCGGGGTCGGCGACCCACGCCAGCTCGCCGCCCAGCACCTGCTGTACGGCCATGTCCAGGCCGCCGTAACCGGTGCACAGCGACCCGATCAGTGGACCGCTCACCTGTAGTCTCCGGTCAGCTCGTCGACCAGGTGGGCGTTCGCGTTGGCGGGCTGGACGAGGGCCTTGACTGTCTGCTTGGCCTCGCGGGTCATGGTGCGGCCTGGCCGGGCGGCGGTCGGGGTGACGAGGAGAGCGGCGGGCACGGGCACGAGCAGGGTGGCGGTGACCAGGAGCGCGGGGCGGTCGGTGAGGTCGGGCTCGGCGACGCGCTTCCACGTCGAGTCGGTCCAGCCGTTCCGGTCGGTCTGCCAGTCGAGGGTTCGGGCGGGCCAGTGGGCCAGGGTGCCGTGGTGCAGGGGGACGTCGATGCGCAGGGCGATGTCGAGGCCGTCCTCACCGGCCGAGACGACGGTGATGGCGGTCAGGTCGGGGCGGGTGCGGACGTAGCCGGGGCTCATGACCGGGCTGGTCGCGATGAACCACGCGGCGGAGGCGAACCCGGCCGGGGTGACCGGGTGTCCGTAGTCGTGGAGGAGGTGGGCGTTCTGGGCGAGGTAGGCGCCGTAGCGGGAGGTGCCGTCGGAGGCGCGGGCACGGTCGTAGAAGTCGTCCGCGATGGCGAGCGTGGAGTGGGTGAACTGGGCCATGATGGGTCCGATCTCGATTGGCTTCGGGATTGGCTGGGCCCCGCAGCAGCCGCGACCTGCCAGGGTTTCGGCGGCTGCTGTGGGGCCTTCGTGCTGCCGGGCGGGGGCGGTTAGAACGGCGGCTCGTTGCCGACGGCCGCGACGCCTGCCGGAGCGGGGGCGGCGTCGGCCCACGGGTCGGCGGCCGGAGCGGATGTGGTGCCGTTGGTGCGCTGGGTCTTGGTGACCTTGGCGGTGGCGAACCGCAGGCTGGGGCCGATGTCCTCGACGTCCAGGCCGAGCATCGAGCGGGTCTCGCCCTGGTCGGTCTGCCAGTTGTGCTGCACCAGGCGGCCGACAGCGACCACGCGCATGCCCTTGGTCAGGGATTCGGCGATGCTGGTGGCCATTTCGCGCCAGGCGGTGCACCGGAGGAACAGTGCGGTGCCGTCGCGCCACTGGCCGTTGTTCTTGTCGTAGGTGCGGGGGGTGGAGGCGATGGTGAAGCGGGCCATGGCCACGCCCTGGGGGGTGAAGCGGAGTTCGGGGTCGTCGGTCAGGTTGCCGACGAGGGTGATCGGGGTCTCTCCGACGGACACGGTGCCTCCAAGGGCTTCGTGGCTGGTGGTCGGGAGCGGGTCTGTCCGGTCCCCCGCACTACCCGGCTGCCGTCGCTGGGTGCGGCGGGTTGTCCGGGTGGCACGGCCGGTCGGGCAGGCCGGTCAGTACTCGTCGCCGGTCTGGGCCCAGTCGCAGGTGGTGTCGCAGTCGTAGTAGCCGCAGCCGCCGCATTCGGGGCAGTGCTCGTAGTCGAGGAGGACGACGTCCTGTTCCTCCTCGTCCCAGACTTCGTCCTGGTAGCCGCCGCCGGTGCCCCGGCAGCCCTCACACCTTTCGGTGTGCCCCGGGCGCGGGTTGGCCCGCTCTTCTTCGGCGGCGCGCTGTTCGTCGGCGAGGTCGAGGGCGATCTCTGCGGCCTTCTCTTCGTCGCGGGTGGGGTGGTCGAAGTCGGCGTACTCGTAGGTGTCCGCGTGGTCGTGCATGGGTGCCTTCCGGGTGGGGTGTTGGCGGTTGTAGTCGGCGGGGGCGTGCATGCCCTGGGGAGGCCCTGGGAGGACCTTGGAACCGGCTGGACGGCCCCTGAGTGGTTTTGGCGACTGCGCGACTACATCGCAGGTCAGGGGCCGACTACAGGCCCGACTACATGTCAACTACAGGTCGGGCGCGGTCGACTACAAGGGCGTGTAGTCGGCTTGTAGTTGGGGGTGTAGGCGGGCCTGTAGTCGGCGTCACGGTCGGGGGTTGCGGTGTTCGAGGGTGGTGCGGATGTGGTCGAGTTGGGCGCCGGTGGAGGGTGTTTCGGTGCCGACGCGGACGCTCTTGCGGAAGACGCCGGTGCGTCGGAAGGCGTCGCCGACGGCTGCGGTGGTGATGTCGGCCCAGGTCTGTTCGTCGATGAGTGGGAGCATCTGGGCGACCTGGCGGCACAGCACGTTGGGCTGTGCGCCGAACCACTGGAGGGTGAGGGAGAGGATCTCCCAGTCCGCCGCCGTGGCCCCGTCCGTGTCCCCGGTGTTGCCCGGCTCGGGCTCTGGTGTGGTTTGTTGGGTGGCGGGTTGCTTGAGCGAGGGCGGCGGGGTGGCGCTGTCCTTGGCCTTGAGTGCGGCTTCGATCCGGTCGTCCCACTGGCCGCGCAGGCGTCCGGCTGCTTGGCGGACGGTGGTGATGGTGTCGATGACCTGGAGCATGTCCGGGCCGTCGATCCACAGGGAGCGGATCCGCCGGTAGCCGTTGGCGAACAGGATGCCCATCCCCTTGATGCTGGGGTCGAGCTTGGAGGCGTCCCACCCGGCACTTGAGGCGCCCTGGCTGAGGGCCATGTTGGATTCGGCGGTCTCGGTCACCAACATGCACCACTTCCAGGTGATGTTTCCGGTGACCAGGCGCGGCAGCACACCGTTGTTGCCCTTGGTGGCGACCTGGGTGGCGACGATCAGGATGATGCCGAAGGCCAGGCCACGGGCGGCGAGCGCGGAGAGCGCTTCCTTGATCGCCGTACCGTGTTTCTTGTCGCCGGTCAGGGCTTGGGCCTCGTCGATGACGATGACTTCCAGGCCGCCGAGCTCGGTGATGAGCTTGGGGTCGTCGATCTGCTCCATGCCGTGGTGCTTGAGGATTTCGGAGCGGCGGCTCATCTCGGCGACTTCGGCTTCCAGCAGGTGCCGGGCGCGCTGGGCGCCCTTGGTGCCGGTTTCGTCGATGAACGTGGCGGCCAGGTTGCGCCAGCGGTCCTGGCCGGGGGTCTTGCCGTCGATCAGGCGGATGTTGACCCGCAGGTCGAGCAGGGCTCCGGCGATGATGCACCGCAGGGCGGCGCCTTTGCCGGTGCGGGAGGCTCCGGCGAGGGCCAGGCTGGTGTCCTTGAGGATCAGGTGGACGATCTGTCCGAAGGCGTCGTAGGCGACCGGGATGCCGTGGTTCCACACGTCGATGCCGGTCGCGCCGATCAGCGGGGAGGTACGGTTCTCGGTGAGCGGGTCCCGGTCGAATGCCGCGACCGCGATCTGTTTGGCGCTGCCGCCCTGGCTGGCGTGGACCTGCTCCATGAAGAAGCGGGAGCGGTCCAGGCCCAGCACTCCGGCGATCTTCCCCAGCTTGGGGAGGACCGTCTCCACGTCGGCCGCGTCGTCGCGCGGCAGGTTGACGCGTGCGATCCAGCCGCCGGGCATCCTGGTGATCGCGTCCGGACTCGCCAGGCACACCACACCCTCGCTGATCGCCCCGACGGTGAGCATCGCCTTCGTCAGAAGCTCGGTCTCCGCACACACCAGCGCGGGATCCTCCGCAGCGCTCCCCACGACGCCCGGGTCCTCGCCGGCGGCCTCCTCCACATCGAGCTTCCCGGGTGGATCGAGTTCCGGCAGAAGCAGCTCGGCGGGGATGGGACGGTGCGTCAGGCGCAGGGGGTGCGCGCCGGTCCACCAGGTGACCCCGGCGCAGGCCACCAGGCCGAGCAAGCCGATCTGTGGCTGGTGGACGGCGAGCATCACCGCCGCGATGGCGGCGCCGATCAGCGCCCCACCCCGCCGCAGCCGTCCCAGGCTGCGGGCCCGGGCGATCTGCTTCTCGGTGGGCTGCACGCCACGGAAGGGGACCTTCTGCATGTCACGCAGCGTCTTCTCCAGACGCCGCGCGGCCTCCCGACGCAGGGTCAGCTGACCGCGCTGGGCCTGGGTGAGGCCGCCGTCGGCGGCCTCCTCCTCCAGCCTGACCACGGCCTTCGTCTCCCTTTCCAGTGCCTGCCGCAGCTCGGTGCGGCGCTCGGTGAACGCCTCCAACTGGCCGGCCACGATGCGGCGGCGGACCTCATCACCGGACCGGTCGGCCGTGGAAGCCCAGTGAGCGAGCCACCCGCCGAGCCCACGAGCCCCCTCACCAGTACGCCGGGCCTGGGAGGCTGCCCACACAGCCGCCGGATTCGGCTTCTTCTCCCCCTCCTCGGCGGCGGTGGCGCCCGTGTCGGTGTCGCGGCCGATGTCGGCGGGCGAAGCGGTCTCGCCCGGCTGGTCGGCGTCGTCCTGCGGTGGTGGGGCGGGTTTCTCGATGTCGGTACTCAACGTGGGTGCCTCCTTGGGTCGGTGGTGGGTTGGTCCGGTCGGAGGCGGCCGTCCCGGCACCACCGCGCCCTGGTGAGGGTGGGGTGGTGCCGGGGCGACCGTCCGCGAGCGGGTCAGCCGATGAGCAGGTGGCCGAGCCAGTTGGCGAGCGGGACGCCCGACCATGCGGCGAGGCCGCCGAGTGAGATGGACAGGCCCCAGGTGGCGCCGGTGATCGCGCCGGAGAGCAGCAGGATCCGCTCGCCCATCTTCTTGGCGAACCAGAAGAAGAAGCCGGTCAGGAGCAGGACCGCCAGGGCGATCCAGGACCCGGAGTAGGTCAGCTGGGTGTGCTGGGCGACCGGGGCCGCGCCGTCACCCCCGGTCAGGCCCTGACTCATCAGCGATCCGGCCTGGTTGCCGGTGGCGGTGGTGTAGCCGGAGACCACGGCGAGGAGACCGCCCGCGCACGAGGACGCCAGGACCATCACGGCCAGGCCCAGCACATACGGCAGCCAGATCCGCTTCTTCTTCAGGAACTTGAACTTCCGTCCGTTCTGGAAGAACAGGAACCCGGCGGTACCGACGAACAGCAGGAACCCGAACCCGGACCCGGCCAGGGTCACGGTGTGGGAGATCTCGATGAGCTTCACTGGACGACTCCGATCAGCAGGGCCGCCGCCCACTGGCGGGCGGGCGCGTAGGCCAGGGTTCCGATCACGACCGACCACGCGGCCACCCGAGCGACAGGGGCCAGGAGGGTGCCGCGCACCATGCGGCGCACGACCAGCACCCCGGCCAGGGCCATCAGGCCCAGGCACAGGCCCGGGTCCGCGACATCCGCCGCCGGAGCGAAGGACCGCGAGCAGTCGGCGACCACGCCACGCCACGCCCACGCGGGGCCCACCAGCGCGACACCGGCGGCAGCCAGGTTGGGCCACGCCTGCACCGCCCGCTTGAGCCGGGCCGTGGCGCGCTTGACGCGCGGCCAGTCGATCAGGTGGTCCGCGTCGTCCGCCTTCAACGGGATCGCCGCGTCCAGGCGGGCCTGACGCATCTCCTGCGCCAGCTCGGCGAACGCATCCGACTCGGCCGCCGGCCAGGGCCGGGGCCTGGCCCAGAAGTCGTCCACGTCCTCGGGCTCCGGGCAGGGCCCGTGCGGGGCATCGGGGGTGACGGTCACAGCGCCACCGCCCGTCCACGGGCGGCGGCGCGGGTCTTAGACATCAGCGGCCTCCAATCGGTCCAGGTAGGGGAGGAACAGCCACCGGTTGGCGGCTATCGCGACCAGCAGCCAGCCCGATGTGGCGGCGCAGGACGCGAAGAACGCGAAGAACACGAGGTCGAGCGACATACCGGCCTCTCGTGCAGGGCGGACAGGAAGAGCGGGGCCCGGGCGGGCCCGGCGCCCACTCCCGGCACCGTCCAGGCATGGGCATGCCAGGACGGGGCCGGTGGAAGGCGGCGGGAAGCCGAACTGTGAGGGGGTTACTGGTCGCTGTAGGGGCGGCCGAAGTTGCGGACCACCGGCGCGCCGGGGGAGGCGTAGGGGTCCGGGGTGGGGATCCGGCGGCCGGACCGGCCGGTCGGGGCCGACGCCACGTCCGGCTCCCGCTGACCCTGCTCGCGCCGCGCCTGGTCGGGGTCGTACCGGTGCCAGCCACTCGGCGACATGCCGCCGGAAGAGCCGGACGAGGAGCTGGAGTTGGAGGTGCTGGAGCCGAACCCGAAGAATGATCTGATGCCCATCAGTGCCCCTTCCGGGCGTTCAGTGTCGGCCGGTCAGGCCGGGGGATCGCGGTAGTACATCCAGTTCAGGGCGCTGACGTTGGTGTGCAGCGGGTCGTTGGCGCACTCCTCGGCCCAGCACTGGTGGGTCCAGCAGGTGAGGCGGTCGTCGCCGTGCATCCCCTGCTCTTCGAGCTCGTTGTCCCGCTCGATGGCTGCGGCAAGCTTCTTGTCCATGCCGGTTCTCCTGGAGGGTCGGTGGGAGGGATGTGTCAGCTGTGGGCGCCGGTCCACGTGCGGTGCAGGTTGCGGATGGCGGCGATGTCGGGGAGGTCTTTGGGGCGGCGGGCGGCTTCCTTCCAGCGCAGGACGTCGCCCAAGCGCATGAAGGGGATGCCGTCGATGAGGTCCGCGTCCTGGATGAGGCGGTCGGTGGGCCAGCCGGGGGTCCAGCGGTCAACGATCTCGATCGCGGCGGCGGGGTGGTAGACGGCCCAGCCGTGGCCGGACGGCGGGCGGACGGGCCGGGCGAGGGTGGTGGCGATCCGCCAAGCCTGCCCGCGCGCCAGCACGTCGAGGTCTCCGATCCGGGCCCGCAGGCCCCGGGCGAACAGGACCGCCGAACCACACACCACGTAGTCACAGGGCGGGAGTTGGAGTGTGTGTAGGGCGGCGAACAGGCCGCCCGGGTCGGTCAGCGTCATGCGGCGGCTCGCCGGTCGTGGTCGGGCAGGTCGTAGAAGCCGGTGAGCTTGACCGGCACGCCCGCGTACGCGGCGGTGACGGTCAGCCAGGCGAGGCCCTCGTTCTGCCGGTGGTCGATGTCCTCGGGGTTGAAGCCGAGGCCCTGTCGCCACTGCTCGAAGTGGGTGAGGCTGTCGTGCACGACAACTTCCACGCCCCATTCGAGGACCGTCATGTTGCCGTCGCAGATGTCGAAGTCCAGGACGCGGATGGCGAGTTCCGCCGTCGGCAGGTCGCCGCAGGTGGAGACGATGGCCATCAAGGCGTGGATGGCCGGGAGCTGGTCGCTCGTGCTCATGGGTCTTCCTTCCGGAAGCGAAGTGAGGGGCGGCCCGTCAGGCTGCGGAGGCTTGCCCGTGTTCGGCGTCGAGGCGCTTGAACACGCGGCCGACGTAGGACGGGGCCCGGGTGGCCTGGCGGGCGGTCTCACGCTGGCTGACGCCCTGGCGCCAGCACCGTTCGATCACGGCGGCGGCCTCCGCCTCGCCGAGCCGGATGGCGGCGGGCTCTTCGATGTCGTCGGTGCCCGGCCCGTCCTCGATGGTGGGCACCTCGGCGGGCGCCTCCTCGACGGCGGTGGGCACCTGGTGGTCACCCAGGCCGCTCACCGGCTCCGAGGGGAACGGCACGGGTGCCTCCTCGGGCTGCGGGAGCGGAGCCGGAACAGGCTCGGGGGCCACCCGGAGGGTGAGGGTGGGCACCTCGGTGGGCACCTCCTCGGCGGTGGTGGGCACCTCCTCGGCGGTGGTGGGCACCTGGTGGTCGGCCGGGGTGCTCACCGGCTCCGGCGGGAGCGGCGCAGGTGCCTGCCAGAGGGGCGGGAGCGGGGGTGAGATGGGCACTCGAACCGTCCACGGGGCGGCGGTGGGCACCTCCTCAGCGAGGGTGGGCACCTCGGTGTCCACCGGCTCCGGGATGGTGTCGGAGGGGCCGTCGGGTGCCGGTTGAGCGGTTCGCTGGGCGAGTCGGGCCAGGGCCCGCCGGTAGGCGGGACCGGCCTCGGCGACCAGTAGCAGCAGGAGCGGCGGGATGAGGTGGATGACCACGCCGACCAGGTCGTATGCGAGGGCGGCGGCGCCGATGTTGAGCCAGACCGTGGCCAGGCCGGTCACCCAGCGGAACACCGCTGGCCACCGGCCGCCGCTCACCTCGTATCGGGCGAGGGTTCCATCGGCCTGGAGGCTGAGGATGAAACATCCGTCCCCGGCGAGCGCCATGACGGGGCCGGTTCCCCACCCGGGGGAGTGGGCGTCGATGAACGGTGCGGCGGTGGACATGCTCACCGCGACCACCGCCCCTGTCAGCAGCCATGTGCAGGTCGTGATGACGCGGCCGGTACGGAGGATCTGGGCTGGGGTGGGCACCTCGGTGGGCACTCGGTGAGCACCGTGTGCGGCGCGGTGGGCACTCATCAGGACACCGCCTGCGCGGCAGCCCTGGCGAGACGGGCCGCCCGGTTGAGTTTGTTCTTGAGCGCGCGGCGTTCGGCGGCGTTGAGGCCGCCGAAGATGCCGTGCTTCTCGTTGCGGGTGAGCGCCAGATCCAGGCAGATGGCTCGCACCGGGCATCCGGCGCAGACCATCCGTGCGCGGCGCTCGCTCCACTCGTCGCCGTCCTCGGGGAAGAACAGGTCCGGGTCGAGCGCGGTGCAGGCGGCGCCGCGCAGGTCGCCCTCCGGGTCCGGGGTGATCTCGTGCAGCGGGATCACCGCCGGACGTTCGGTCGGGGACGGGGTGCAGGTGCCGTGGAAGCGGTGGATGCGGATGCGGGCCATCACGCCACCGCCTGGTACGCGTCGGCGCCGGTGGACGCGGCGGCGGGCCGGGCCGGTCGGTGCAGCGGAACCGGCGCGGAGTCGAGCAGGCGCCGGGCGTACGCGGCCAGCTCCGGGTCCTCCCGGCGCAGGTCCGCGAGCACCGTCAGCGCCACGTCCAGCCGTACCACCCGGCTCTCCGCGTCCTCACCGGGCACCCCAGCGAACAACTCCTCGTCAACACCGAGCGCCAGCTCAGCGAACTCGGTCGTACTCGCGGCCCGTTGGCCTGCGACAATCAGTTTCATGGGTCTACCTCTTCTGGTAGGTGAGTAGGCCCGTGAGGGCTGCCGCGCTTTCCTTGGCCGGGTGCGCGGCGGCCCGCCTCAACGGGCCCAGACCACTCGTCAGTCACGAGCAGCCATGACCCCCGACCCGCCCAGACAGCGCGGATCGGGGACCAAAGACACTCGGAACGCAGGGCTTCACCAAGCCGCCGTTGCCACGCCGGCCGGTCCCGAGCCCCTAATCGGGCGCGCCATCGTCACTGCTCTGGCGCCAGCAGGGCGACGCACACCAGGTGGCACCCCGCGAGCGGGATGTTCTCCAGAGCCGGTGCGACATGAAGTGGTCGCCATGGAGCGGACATCACCCGGTCCGCACGGGGACGGGGACAAGCCCCGTCACTCCTCACTCTGTTGAGTTCTCAAAGAACGGCCACTTCCTTCGGGGGGCTATCACCCCACCCCTCCGGGCGCGTTTGTGCAGGTCAGAGCAGCCCAAAGAAGGGGCGCATCTCCTCTACATAAGCACTTGTGCACTTATGTAGAGGAGTGACATGCATCAGAGTGCCCATCTCCTCTATATAAGTCAACCCCCCTCGCCTCAGCGTGGGGGGTTGTCGACTTCTAGGTGATGGTGCGTCAGTCCCCTGCGGGGATGCGGTAGTCGAGAATGAACTGGTCAGCGGCCATGAGGGTGTCGCAGACCTCCACGACTCGTCCGGCCTCGGAGTACGCGTTCCTGGTCAGGTGAATGACCGGGGCTCCGGGGCTCAGGCTGAGCGACACGGCTTCGGGCTTGGTCGCCAACCTCGCGCGCACGGTCTCCGAGAACTCGGCCAGGATGTGGCCGTGGTCCTCAAGGCGTGCGTAGATCCCGCCGCCCCCAGGGTTCTCGGCGAACAGCTCGGGGATGTCCTTGGCTACGTCCCACGGCAGGTACGACGTGGCTTCCTCGGTGGGCACGCCGTCGCTGAAGTACAGGCGGCGCCGCGCCAGAACCTGAGTGCCCGGGGCTACGGACAGCCGATCCGCGATATCCGCCGGCGCCTCGGTGGGGCCGACGTAAAGCACCCGAACGGACGGTTTGGCCCCAGCCTGTTCAGCCTCCGCGAGGTAGGCCGCCTTGCCCGCCTTCCGGTGGGAGCGTCGGAAGCGGTCCGACGACTTGCGGTTGACCGGGGGACGAGACTTTACGAACGAACCCTTGCCGTGGTGCGTCTCGATCAGGCCCGTTGCGCGAAGCTCTGCGACCGCCTTCCGGGCAGTGCCAGGCGCGACGCCGTAGCGATCCATCAGCTCGGACTCGCTGGGGATCTTCTCGCCAGGGGGCAGAACGCCCTTCTGGATCTGTTCCGCGAGGTCCTCGGCAATCTGCAGGTACCGGGGTGCAGAGGTCTCGCGAACGCTTCCACTCCTCATCTGGGTGGAACCTCCTATGCTCATATACATGAGTAACAGCACTCAGCAGGGACGGTCAACGCCGCTCCACTCGGTATCGGTGGCCGGCGTAGTCGTGCGGGAAGACGGCCAGGTGCTGGTCATCCGGCGTGCCGACAACAACACCTGGGAGCCGCCTGGCGGGGTACTGGAGCTCGGGGAGTCGGTCGAAGCTGGCGTCGCCCGGGAAGTCCGGGAGGAGACCGGCGTCGACGTGGCCGTGGAGCGACTGACCGGGGTCTACAAGAACATGGCTCTCGGTGTCGTCGCCCTGGTGTTCCGCTGTCGCCCCGTGGGCGGCGCACCGCAGACCTCGGACGAGTCAACCGACGTTCGCTGGCTGCGGGCCGAGGACGCTCTCGCCAAGATGGGGGAGATGTACGCCATTCGGGTTCAGGATGCGCTGCATTCGGATGTGCCCGCTGTCCGTGCTCATGACGGTCGGCAACTGGTCGCCTGATCATCTGGGCTGTTCGCTGCCTCTCTGTCCAGGTCAGAAGGCGACTGTATCGATCCCTCGGCGAGCTAGGCATGCTGGGACAGCATGCCTAGGGGATGACGGTGTCCCACCTGTCCCTCTGTCCCTGTAACGGTGCTGACCTGGGCAAACGGCAGGGACAGTGCTGGGACAGGCCGAGCGAGACCGGGTGGAGGGCTGAAACACCCCTGGGTGTTACAGCCCTCTCGAACCTCGTGCGCGCCCGTGGGCCGTCCCTGGGCCGTGCGAGGCCGCTCGGAGGTGACCGGTGATGACAGGTGGCGACGGCTCGCGTGCGTGCTGGCGGCCTGTCGGCAGCCTTCTTTGCAGGTTGAGTCAGTACCCGTCAGTTCCTGCGCAACAAGCGCCAGGAGTGGGAGGAGTACCGCTCCGAGGTCACCCCGTTCGAGCTGCGCAAGAACCTCCAGGTGCTGTAACCGCAGGCCGGGCGGTCCCCGGACATGCGAAGGCCCCGGGCCGGGGGTGGTGATCCGTCGGCCCGGAGCCTTTGGGGCCGCTTCGGGTGCGGTCAGCCGTCGAGGACCGCCAGGTCGAGTCGGTGGAGGCGGTCGGGGCAGGCGATCACGTCAGCGAGCCGAGCATTCGGTAGGCCACCGCCTTCGGGCGGGCCCGGTTGGCGTCGAACCGCTCTGCCGTCGACGCCCCGGCAGCTCTTCTCCGGTCGAACGGCTGAGCCGGGGCGGCCAGACCGGCGTCCGGACCGGGGCCCCGCTGCGGTGCCACCGGCGAGCTCGCCCAGCTGGGCAGGGCCATCGACGGACCCGGCTCCTGATCGGCCAACAGATCGGGAAGCCGGACGAGTTGGAGCGCAGGCACGAGGACCCCCGAGGTGCAACGTGCCCAAGGGAGTCGGTGCGGCGCTGCGGCCTTCCGGTACGGGCACGCAGTCGACCGGGCAGAGCCCCGCGCCCTGAACGGCTGCCCGATGCTCCCCGCAAGGGTGCTGCACGGCGCTCCTGTCGCGCCCGAGACGGGCCACGTACGCTTCGAGGAGAGTCAGCAGCTGGAGGGGCGATGGCAGTGGAGGAAGCGACATCGCGGCCGATGGCCGCCGCAGCCGGGAGCCGGACCAGTCGCCTGGAGGTCCGGTTGGTCCGCCGGGGCTTCACCGACCCCGAGGCCGCGGTGCGGCTGCTCGCCGGGCCGGCCCTGAACGGACTGGCGGCCGACCCCGTTCTGCTGGACGCACTCGGAGCCAGCCCCGACCCCGACCTCGCACTGTTCGGCCTCTCCCGGCTGCTCGAAGCCCTGGACGAGCCCGAGCGGCACACCCTGCGCGACACCCTGACCGGCTCCAAGCCGCTGCGCGACCGCCTGCTCGGCGTCCTCGGCGCCTCCGCCGCCCTCGGTGACCACCTGGCCCGCCACCCCCGCGACTGGCACGCCCTGGTCACCTTCGAACTCCGCGACATCCACCCGGGCCCGCAGGACTTCCTGCGCCAGCTCTCCGACCGGGTCTGGCGCAACGGTGCGACGGACATCACGAGCCGGGCCGACGCCCTGCGCATCGCCTACCGCCGCTGCCTGCTCGCCATCGCCGCCCGTGACCTCAGCGGCACCACCGACCTGCCGCAGGCCAGCGCCGAACTCGCCGACCTGGCCGGGGCCACCCTGCAGACCGCCCTGGACATCGCCGCCGAGGAGGACCCGCAGGCCGCCCGCGCCTGCCGCCTGGCCGTGATCGGCATGGGCAAGTGCGGCGGCCGCGAGCTCAACTACGTCTCCGACGTGGACGTCATCTACGTTGCCGAACCCCGCGAGGGGGTGGACGAGAACCGCGCGCTCCAGGCCGCCACCCGGCTCGCCGCCCGGATGATGCGGCTGTGCTCCGACACCACCGGCGAGGGCGCCATCTGGCCCGTGGACGCCAACCTCCGCCCCGAGGGCCGCAACGGCCCGCTGGTGCGCACCCTGGCCAGCCACCTCGCCTACTACCAGCGCTGGGCCAAGACCTGGGAGTTCCAGGCCCTGCTCAAGGCCCGCCCGGTCGCCGGGGACCCCGAACTCGGTGCCGCCTACACCGAGGCGACGGCCCCGCTGGTCTGGCACGCCGCCGAGCGCGAGAACTTCGTCGCCGACGTCCAGCAGATGCGCCGCCGCGTCCTGGACTCCATCCCCGCCACCGAACTGGACCGGCAGCTCAAGCTCGGCCCCGGCGGCCTGCGCGACGTCGAGTTCGCCGTCCAGCTGCTCCAGCTGGTGCACGGCCGCGCCGACGACAGCCTGCACAGCGGCAACACCCTCGAAGCGCTGGCCGCGCTCAGTGCCGGCGGGTACGTCGGCCGGGCCGACGCCGCCTCGCTGGAGGCCGCATACCGCTTCCTGCGCGCCCTGGAGCACCGCATCCAGCTCCACCGGCTGCGCCGCACCCACCTGATGCCCAAGGACGAGAGCGACCTGCGCCGGCTGGCCCGTTCACTCGCCGACGCCATCAACGACGACACCCGCGCCGACCCGGTCGCCGCCCTCCAGCGGGAGTGGAAGCGCCACGCGGTCGAGGTACGGCGGTTGCACGAGAAGCTCTTCTACCGCCCGCTGCTGGACGCCGTCGCCGAACTGCCCGCCGGGGACGTCCGGCTCAGCCCCGAGGCGGCCAAGGCCCGGCTGGTCGCCCTCGGTTACGCCGACCCGGCCACCGCGCTGCGCCATCTCACCGCGCTCGCCGCCGGGGTCAGCCGCAAGGCCGCCATCCAGCGCACCCTGCTGCCCGTACTGCTCGGCTGGTTCGCCGACTCCGCCGACCCCGACGCCGGGCTGCTCAACTTCCGCCAGGTCTCCGACGCGCTCGGCCGCACCCCCTGGTACCTGCGGCTGCTGCGCGACGAGAGCGCCGCAGCCGAGCAGCTCGCCCGGGTGCTCTCCGCCGGACGGCTCGCCCCCGACCTGCTGCTGCGGGCCCCCGAAGCGGTCGCCATGCTCGGCGATCCGCAGGGCCTGGTGCCACGCGGCCGGGCCGCGCTGGAGTCGGAGATCCTGGCCGCCGTCGGCCGGGCGGGCAGCGCCGAGGCGGGGGTCGCCTCGGCCCGTTCGGTCCGGCGGCGGGAACTGTTCCGTACCGCCGCCGCCGATGTGCTCGGACGGTTCTCCGACGACCCCGGCGAGGTGGTGGACGTCGCGGGCGAGGCGCTGACCGCACTGAACGCGGCCACCCTGCAAGGCGCGTTGCGGGCCTGCATCGCCGAGTGGGAGGCCGAGAACGGTGAACTGCCCACCAGGCTCGCCGTGATCGCCATGGGCCGCTTCGGCGGACACGAACTCGGCTACGGCTCCGACGCGGACGTCCTCTTCGTGCACGACCCCCTGCTCGGCGTACTGGAGCACGACGCCGCCAGGGCCGCGCACGCGGTCTGCAACCGCCTGCGCACCCTGCTCGCGGCCCCCTCCACCGAACCCCCGCTGCTGGTCGACGCCGACCTCAGGCCCGAGGGCCGCCAGGGCCCGCTGGTGCGCACCCTGGCCTCGTACCAGGCGTACTACCGGCGCTGGTCGCACGCCTGGGAGAGCCAGGCGCTGCTGCGGGCCGAGCCGGTGGCCGGGGACGCCGAGCTGGCCGAGCGCTTCCGGGTGCTGATCGACCCGCTGCGCTACCCCGGCACCGGCGTACCCGAGAAGGACCTGCTGGAGATCCGACGGATCAAGGCCAGGATCGAGTCCGAACGGCTTCCGCGCGGGGCCGATCCGACCACCCACACCAAGATCGGACGGGGTGGTCTTGCCGATGTCGAGTGGACCGTCCAGCTGCTCCAGCTCCAGCACGGCCATGAGCTGCCCGAGCTGCGCACCACCCGCACCAGGCGGGCGCTGGCGGCCGCCAGGGGAGCGGGGCTGGTCACCGCCGAGGACGCGGCGGTGCTGGACGCGGCCTGGGTGCTGGCCTCGCGGGTGCGCAGTGCGGTGATGCTGGTCCGTGGCCGGGCGGGCGACAGCTTCCCCGGCGACGGCCGCGAACTGGCCGGGGTGGCGCGCTACCTCGGGTACGGCTCCGGCCACACCGGCGAACTGGTGGACAGCTACCGCCGCACCACCCGGCGGGCGCGCTCGGTGGTGGAGCGCCTGTTCTACGGGCCGTGAAGGGCTGTGCCCCGCCAAGGGGAGTACAGAAAGCTGCAACCCCCAGAGTCCCGCGCCCCTGGGTGGTTGCCACTTGCTCCAGCGGGTCTGCCGGACGGCACTAGCGGCGGGAGGCGCCGACCGGGGTGGTCCACTGGGCCGGGACGGTGACCGGCTCCTCGGGGGTCGAGGTGTCCGGCAGGCGGGGGAGCCGGTAGGCCCAGGTGTGGTAGATCAGCCGGGCGGTGAGGAAGCCGACGGCAAGGCAGATCTCGCCGCCGAGCGCGTCCATCCAGAAGTGGTTGGCGGTCGAGATGATCACGAACAGCGTGGTCAGCGGGTAGAGCAGACCGAGCAGTCGGATCCAGAGCGGCTTGGCCAGGAAGAAGATCGCCAACCCGCACCACATCGACCAGCCGATGTGCATCGAGGGCATCGCCGCGAACTGGTTGGAGACGTGCGCCCCCGCGCCGGAGGCCATCGACCCCCACGTGTGGTGGACCTTGACGGTGTCGATGAAGCCGCCGCCGTCCATCAGCCGGGGCGGGGCCAGCGGGAAGAAGTAGAAACCGACCAGCGCGATCCCGGTGGTGACGAACAGCACCGTCCGCGCCGCTGCGTAGCGCCCCGGATGCGAGCGGTACAGCCACACCAGCACACCGATGGTGATGATGAAGTGCAGCGTCGCGTAGTAGTAGTTCATCCCGACGATCAGCCAGGTGACGGAGTTCACCGCGTGGTTGATCGTGTGCTCGACCGCGATGCCGAGGGCCTGCTCGAAGTCCCAGATCCAGTCGGCGTGCTTCTGAGCCACCGACTCCTTCTCGGGGACGGCGTTGCGGACCAGGGAGTAGACCCAGTAGCTGATGCCGATCAGTGCCAGCTCGAACCAGAGCCGGGGACGCGACGGTGTCCGGCGCTGCTCGCGGATACGGCTGCGCAGTGCGGCGCTGCGCGTCTGGGCGGCGCGGGTGGCTCCGTCCGGCTTCGGGTTCGATCGAACCGCACCGAGGACGGAACCTGCGCCGCCGGCCGCCTCGGCGCGTTCGGCGCGGGCTGCACGGATCTCGGTCGGTTCCCCCATGGACGAGAAGTCTGCCAGACGTCCTGTGGCCGCCTGCTCATCCTGCGGTAGTGGATTCTTCACCAGCTGTCCCCCCAAGGGGCTAGGGGACGGGTACCGGAGGCGGGCATGGAGTCCATTGTGACCCGCACTCGAACGACCCCGCGAGCCGCCCCCCGAGTAGCCGATCGGGCCTTGGGGGAGTAGGGGGAGGCCCGTCGGATGTCAGGACCGACGGGCAACCATCCCCCGCACGGGGCCGCCCGTCCCTCTTCGGGGAGGCCCGTGCGGTGCCGCTGCTCGGCAGGGCACGCACCGACTCTGCTCTGCGTACAACGGTTCGGTCAAGAGATTGTTTGCAACTTTTTCAACATCTTGCTGAAACATCTTGCAGTCGCTAGCGTCCACGCCACTCAACGACGACGACTGCCTCAAGGGAGAGCCGCAGTGGCCGAAGTCTCGCCCCACCGCCCACGGAGCACGATCCCCTTTCGCAGACCCGGCCGAGCGGCCGCGCTGCTTGCCACTTCTCTGATCGCGGCCACGCTCGGCGCGGCCGCGCCGGTCCGGGCCGCCACCCCACCGGCTCCGCCCTCGGACGCCGCGCTCGCGGCGACGGCCAAGCGCCATGACCTGACACGTGAACAGTTCTACTTCGTCCTCCCGGACCGCTTCGCCAACGGCAACCCCGGCAACGACACCGGGGGAATCACCGGTTCCCGGTTGGACAACGGCCTGGACCCCACCGACAAGGGCTTCTACCACGGTGGCGATCTCCAGGGCCTGATCGACAGGCTCGACTACATCCAGGGGCTGGGCACCACCGCCATCTGGATGGCCCCGATCTTCAAGAACAAGCCGGTGCAGGGCACCGGCGACGCCGCCTCGGCGGGCTACCACGGCTACTGGATCACCGACTTCACCCAGGTCGACCCGCACTTCGGCACCAATGCCCAGCTGGCGGAGCTGATCCGGAAGGCACACGCCAAGGGCATCAAGGTCTTCTTCGACGTCATCACCAACCACACGGCGGACGTCGTCGACTACGCCGAGCAGAAGTACGACTACCGCTCGACCGGCGCGTACCCGACCCTGGACACGGACGGCAATCCGGTCGACGAGACCGCCGTCGCCGATGCCGGTGCGCCCTGGCCGAAGATCACCGCCGACTCCTTCCCGTACACGCCGACCTTCCGCAGTGCGGCGGACGCCGGGGCCAAGACCCCGTCCTGGCTCAACGACCCCTCGCTCTACCACAACCGGGGCAACTCGACCTTCGCCGGAGAGTCCGCCACCGAGGGCGACTTCTCCGGACTCGACGACCTGGACACCCAGAACCCCAAGGTGGTCGAGGGCTTCAAGAAGATCTACGAGGGCTGGGTCAGGGAGACCGGTGTGGACGGCTTCCGGATCGACACCGTGAAGCACGTCGACATGGCCTTCTGGCAGAGTTGGGCGCCCGCGCTGAAGCAGTACGCCGCACAGCACGGCAACAAGAACTTCTTCATGTTCGGCGAGGTCTACTCCGGCGATCCGGCCGTCACCTCGCCGTACGTCACCAAGGGCAAGCTCCAGGCCACCCTGGACTTCCCCTTCCAGCAGGGTGCGCGCAGCTACGTCTCGCAGAACGGCTCGGCGAAGGCACTCTCCGAGGTCTACGGCCAGGACTACCGGTACACCACCGCCGACACCGACGCCTACGAGCTGCCGACCTTCCTCGGCAACCACGACATGGGCCGGATCGGCTCCTTCCTGCAGAGCGACAACCCGGGTGCGGGCCAGGACCTGCTGCTGAAGAAGGACAGACTCGCCGACGAGCTGCTGTTCCTGACGCGCGGTCAGCCGGTGGTCTACTACGGCGACGAGCAGGGCTTCACCGGCGCGGGCGGTGACAAGGACGCGCGGCAGGACATGTTCGCCTCCAGGACGCCGTCCTACAACAGCGACGCCGTGATCGGCGGGAGTTCGGGCCCGGCCGACCGGTACGGCCGCGATGTGCCGCTCTACCAGGGCATATCGGCGCTGGCCCAGCTGCGCAAGGCCAACCCGGCACTGGCGGACGGCGCGCAGATCGAGCGGTACGCCGCCGACGGACCCGGCGTGTACGCCTTCTCGCGGATCGACGCCAAGCAGCAGGTCGAGTACGTCGTCGCGGTCAACAACTCGACCGAGGCGAAGACCGTCACGCTGGACACCTTCTCGGCGGGTATGGCCTTCGACCAGCTCTATCCGACGGCCGGTGCACGGACCACCAGCGGCGCGGACCGCAAGCTGACCATCACCGTGCCGCCGCTCTCCTCGGTGGTGCACAGGGCGGCCGGCCGGCTGGCCAAGGTGAGCGCGGCTCCCCAACTCGCCCTCCAGGCACCGGCGGACGGGTCCACCGGCACGGTGACGGTCGGCGCCCAGGTCGCCGACGGGGGATTCAACCGGGTCTCCTTCGCCGCCCAGATCGGCAACGGCCGCTGGCAGGTGCTCGGCAGCGCCGACAACGGGACGCCCGGCGCTGCCGGCAATGTCACGTTCAAGGTGACCCAGGACCTGGGTGCCCTCGCGCCGGGGACGGTCGTGCGGTACAAGGCTGTCGTGCAGACATCCAGCGGCCGACTCCGGTCCACCACAGGAAGTTTCACCACCGGCGCCCCGGCGCCCAAGCCGGTCCCGACCGCGAACTCGCGCCCGTACGCGGTGGTGCACTACCAGCGCAAGGACGGCGACTACGACGGCTGGAACCTCTACGCCTGGGGCGACCTCGCCGACGGCGAGGCCACAACCTGGCCCGCCGGGCACGGATTCGTCGGCCGGGACGCCTACGGGGCCTTCGCCTACGTCAGGTTGAAGAGCGGCGCCGCCGATCTCGGCTTCGTGGTCGAGAAGAACGGCACCAAGGACGTGGCGGCCGACCGGCACCTCGACCTCTCCACCACGGGTGAAGTGTGGCTCAAGGAGGGCGATCCGACCGTCCGGACCACCAACCCCGGCCCGGTCGACACCGTCCCCGCCGACACCGCCGTCATCCACTACCACCGCGCGGACGGAAACTACGACGGCTGGGGGCTGCACGACTGGACCGGTGCGGCCAAGCCCACCGACTGGGGCAGCCCCCTGCAGCCCGCCCGCAGGGACGCCTTCGGCGCCATCTTCGAGGTGCCGCTGGCCCAGGGCGCCACCAGCCTCAGCTACATCCTGCACAACGGCAACGACAAGGATCTGCCGAACGACCAGTCCCTGGACTTCGCCGTCAACGGACGGCAGGTGTGGATCGTCGGCGGCCAGGAGGGCTATCTGCTGCCGCAGTCCTCGGGCAGCTCCGCCCAGCTCGACCTCTCCACCGCCAAGGCCCAGTGGATCGACGCGAAGACGGTGGTCGTCCCGGCCGGCTACGGTGCCAACGACGCCGTGCTGGGCGGTGGCGCCAGCGCCCAGCTGATCTACGACCCCGAGGGCGGCCTGACCGTCGAGGGGGGCGTGCTCAGCAAGCCCGGCCACTGGATCAGGCTCAACCCCGGTGCGCTGACCGACGCCCAGAAGGCCAAGTACCCGCACCTGGCCGGATATCGGGCCTTCACGGTGGACCCGCGCGACGCCGGGCGCGTCACCACGGCGCTGCGCGGCCAGCTGGTCCTCACCGAGCACCTGCCCAGCGGCGCCCTGTCGGCCGCCACCGGGGTGCAGATCCCCGGCGTACTCGACGACCTGTACGCGGCCAGGGCCACGAAGGCCCGGCTCGGCCCGGTCTACCGGGACGGCAAGGTCACCCTCTCGCTCTGGGCGCCGACCGCCACCGAGGTGTCCGTCCAGCTCTTCGACAGCGCGAGTGGCGGCACCCCGAAGACCGTGGCGCTCCGGCGGGACGAGGGCAGCGGCGTCTGGTCGCTGACCCGGAGTGCCCGCGAGCTGGACGGGAAGTACTACCTGTACCAGCTCAAGGTGTGGGCGCCGAGCGTCCGGCAACCGGTCACCAACGTGGTCACCGACCCGTACTCGGTGGCCCTGAGCACCGACTCCAGGCGCAGCCTGGTCACCGACCTGGCCGACCGGCGGAACAAGCCGCGCGGCTGGGACGAACACCCGAGCCCCGCCGGGATCCCGGCCACCCGGCAGCAGATCCAGGAACTGCACGTCCGTGACTTCTCGGTGGCCGACAGCACCGTGCCGGCGGCCGAGCGCGGCACCTACCTGGCCTTCACCGAGTCGCAGTCGGCGGGGATGAAGCACCTGCGGGAGCTGGCGAAGGCGGGCATCACCACCATCCACCTGCTGCCGACCTTCGACATCGCCAGCATCCCGGAGAACCGCGCCGACCAGAAGCTGCCCGCCTGCGACCTGAAGTCCCTTCCGGCGGACAGCGAGAAGCAGCAGGAGTGTGTGGCGGCGGTGAAGGCCGACGACGCCTACAACTGGGGCTACGACCCGCTGCACTACAACGTGCCCGAGGGCTCGTACGCCACTGATCCGAACGGCGGTGCGCGGACCGTACAGTTCCGGCAGATGGTGCAGGCGATGCACGAGGCCGGGCTGCGAGTGGTGCTGGACGTGGTCTACAACCACACCGCCGCCTCCGGACAGGCGGAGCACTCGGTGCTGGACAAGGTCGTCCCCGGCTACTACCAGCGCCTCAGCGACACCGGGAAGGTGACCACCGACAGCTGCTGCGCGGACACCGCGCCCGAACACGCCATGATGAACAAACTGGTGGTCGACTCGGTGGTCGGCTGGGCGAAGCAGTACCGCGTGGACGGCTTCCGCTTCGACCTGATGGGACTGGACCCCAAGTCCACCATGCTGGACGTGCAGACCGCGCTGCGCGGGCTGACCCGGGCCAGGGACGGCGTCGAGGGGAAGGACGTCTTCCTCTACGGCGAGGGCTGGAACTTCGGCGTCGTCGCCGACAACTCCCGCTTCGTCCAGGCCACTCAGCAGAACATGGCGGGCACCGGGATCGCCACCTTCAACGACCGGATCCGTGACGCCGCCCGCGGCGGGAACTTCATGCTCTCCTCCGCTCCCCAACAGGGCTTCGCGTCGGGGCTGTTCACCGACCCGAACGGCTCGGCGGACAACGGAACGGCCGAGCAGCAGAAGGCCCGGCTGCTGCACCAGATGGACCAGGTGAAGGTCGGTCTGACCGGGAACCTCGCCGGGTACTCCTTCACCGACAGCTCGGGAAGGGCCGTCACCGGCGCGGGAGTCGACTACAACGGCTCCCCGACCGGCTATGCCGCCGATCCCGGCGAGGCGGTCGAGTACCTGGACGCGCACGACAACACCGATCTGTTCGACGCGCTCGCCTACAAGCTGCCCGTCTCCACCTCGCCCGCCGACCGGGCCAGGATGCAGGCGCTCGGCCTCTCGCTCACCGCGCTCGCCCAGGGGCCCGGCTTCGCCCAGGCGGGCAGCGATCTGCTGCGTTCCAAGTCGCTGGACTCCAACTCCTATGACTCAGGCGACTGGTTCAACTCCATCAGCTGGGACTGCGCCCAGGGCAACGGCTGGGGCCGGGGCCTGCCGATGGCCGCCGACAACAAGTCGATGTGGCCGAGGGCCAAGGCGCTGCTCGCCGACCCGAGGCTGACGGTCGGCTGCAACGAGATGGCGGCAAGCAGCGCCCAGTACCAGCAGGTGCTGCGGATCAGGCAGTCCTCGCCGCTGTTCGCGCTGGAGAGCTCGGCCGAGGTGCAGCGGCGGCTCTCCTTCCCGTTGTCGGGCACGGCGGGTGAGACGCCCGGGGTGATCACCATGCACCTGGACGGGACCGGGCTGCGCGGCGCGCAGAAGAGCCTCACGGTGCTCCTCAACGCCACCCCGACCACCCAGCGGCAGACCGTCGCCTCGCTCGCGGGGACGGGGCAGAGTCTGCATCCCGTCCAGGCGGGCGGAGTCGACCAGGTGGTCAAGCAGTCCGCCTTCGACCCCGCCGACGGCACCTTCACGGTTCCCGGCCGGACCGTCGCGGTCTTCGTCCAGAACTGACAACGCGCCACACCGTCAACCGGGGCCCCGCCATTTCGGCGGGGCCTCAGGCGTAGTTGGCCGAAAACGATCGCTGTGCCGACGGCGGAGTGACACGGATGAGCCCTCCGACGCTGTCGCCGGCCGCGCGGGCCCAGGGACGAGATCTCCAAGTGCAGCTCGCGTTATGGTCATGAAATGCCAAAGCGTGATGATATTCATATGCAGAAGTGGCCACCGTCGGGCGGGCTCTGACGCTCCATCGGCTTTGCTGTGTCGCGGGCCGTTATTGGCCAATCAGTGGCATGCATCTGTCATTCGTGGCGCGTTTGCTGCCACGATTCCCCCGGCTGCAGATGAGGAGGGTCCCCCACCCCCCTGGTGCGGCTGTTCCAGCGCAGGCACAGCGCTACCGGCTTCACCTCCTGATCCGCTGCTCACTTCTGCTACGCACCCCCGTCGCGCACCAGCGGCAGGGGCCCCCGCTGCGCCGCAACCCTGCGGCCAAGGTTCTCTCCGCCGCTCGTGACCCCCGCGACCGGTCGGAAAAGGAGTCCGCATGTCCCGATACAGCCATGCCCGGGTGAGTCTGGCCGCCCTGGCGGCCACCACGGCGCTGCTGGTCACCGGTATCCCGGTGATCGCCCAGGCCGCGCCCAGCCCCTCGGCGGGTACGGTCTCCCCGCAGGTGTCCGCGAACCGGGCCCAGCTGGTCGCCGAGGCCGGCCAGCAGAGCGCCTCGCTGGCGCAGTCGCTGGGCCTTGGCAGCCAGGAGAAGCTGGTCGTCAAGGATGTGATGCGCGATGCCGACGGCACCAGGCACCTTCGCTACGAGCGCACTTACGGCGGACTGCCGGTGCTCGGCGGCGACCTGGTCGTGCACCAGAGTGCGAGCGGCGTGACCAAGGGCGTGGACCGCGCCACCACCGCCTCGCTGAACGGTGTGAGCACCGCCCCCGCGCTGGCCGCGCCCAAGGCGCAGGCCACCGCCCTTGCCGCAGAGGGCGGTTCGGCGGCGGTGGACACCGCCCCGCGCCTGGTCGTCTGGGCGGCCAAGGGCACCCCGAAGCTGGCCTGGGAGACGGTTGTCACCGGAAAGCAGAAGGACGGCACCCCGAGCAAGCTGCACGTCGTCACCGACGCCAAGTCCGGCGAGGTGCTCTCCAAGGTCGAGGGCATAGAGACCGGTACCGGCCAGGGCGTCTTCGTCGGCAACGTCAACATCGGCACCACGCAGTCGGGTTCGACGTACTCGATGAAGGACACCACCCGCGGTGGGATGTACACCACCGACATGAACAACGGCACCTCCGGCAACGGAACGCTGTTCACCAAGTCCACCGACGCCTGGGGCAACGGCCAGGCCAGCAACCGGGAGTCCGCCGCCGTCGACGCCCACTACGGTGTGGCGGCGACCTGGGACTTCTACAAGAACACCTTCGGCCGCAGCGGCATCCGCAACGACGGAGTCGGCGCCTACAGCCGGGTGCACTACGACACCGGCTACGTCAACGCCTTCTGGGACGACAGCTGCTTCTGCATGACGTACGGCGACGGCCAGGGCGACACCCACCCGCTGACCGAGATCGACGTGGCCGGCCACGAGATGACCCACGGCGTCACCGCGGCCACCGCGGGCCTCAACTACTCGGGTGAGTCCGGCGGTCTGAACGAGGCCACCTCGGACATCATGGGCACGATGGTGGAGTTCTACGCCAACCTGCCCTCCGACAACCCGGACTACCTGATCGGCGAGCTGATCAACATCAACGGGGACGGTTCGCCGCTCCGTTACATGGACAAGCCGTCCAAGGACGGGTCCTCCGCCGACTCCTGGTACTCGGGCGTGGGCAACCTGGACGTGCACTACTCGTCCGGTGTGGCGAACCACTTCTTCTACCTGCTGTCCGAGGGCAGCGGCGCCAAGGTCGTCAACGGCGTCAGCTACAACTCCCCGACGGTCAACAACATCGCCGTCAGCGGCATCGGCCGCGACAAGGCGGCAGCGATCTGGTACCGGGCGCTGACCACCTACTTCACCTCCACCACCGACTACGCGGCGGCCCGCACCGCGACGCTCAGCGCGGCCACCGACCTGTACGGCGCGGGCAGCACCGAGTACAACCAGGTCGCCACCGCCTGGGCCGGGGTCAACGTCGGCTCGCTGCCCGCAGGCGGCGTCACCGTCACCAACCCGGGCAACCAGAGCACCGCGCTGAACGGCTCGGCCAACCTGCAGATCAAGGCCACCGGCGGCACCGGCGCGCTGACCTACTCGGCCACCGGCCTGCCGACCGGCCTGTCGATCAGCTCCAGCGGTCTGATCACCGGCACCGCGACGGCCGCAGGCACCTTCAACGTGACCGTGACCGCCAAGGACTCCGCCAACAAGTCCGGTACCACCAGCTTCACCTGGACGGTGAGTTCGGGCGGCGGTGGCTGCACCCCGGCCCAGCTGCTCGGCAACCAGGGCTTCGAGACCGGCACCGCTGCCCCCTGGACCGCCAGCAGCGGCGTGGTCGACAACAGCTCCGGCCAGGCCGCGCACAGCGGCTCGTACAAGGCATGGCTGGACGGCTACGGCTCGGCCCACACCGACACCCTCTCGCAGACGGTGACCATCCCGGCGGGCTGCAAGGCCACCCTCAGCTTCTGGCTGCACATCGACACGGCCGAGACCGGCTCGACCGCGTACGACAAGCTGACCGTGCAGGTGAACGGCACCACGCTGAAGACCTACTCCAACGCGGACGCCGCTGCCGGCTACCAGCAGCGCACCTTCGACCTCTCGGCCTACGCGGGCCAGACGGTCACCCTGAAGTTCACCGGCGCCGAGGACGCCTCGCTGCAGACGAGCTTCGTGATCGACGACACCTCGATCCAGACCGGCTGACCGGGCAGTTGATCTGATCGCAGTCGATCCGACCGCGTAGCGGCGCGGCGAAGGGCCTGGCACGGAGTCATTCCGTGCCAGGCCCTTCGCCGTGGCGTCATCGGATCCGGATGTGCCGACGGGGGGTCAGGCGCACGCCGTCCGCGCGAGATACCGAACTGTTGCTCGCGCGCGCCTTGACGTGCTGTTCACTCGCCCATAAATTCGGCGCACCGAAAGTTTCCTGCAAGTTTCAGAAACCTTGCAGTAGGCCGCCCGGCCGCCCAGCCGGGTCGCAGCAGGCCCCCCACCCTGCCCTGGAGACAACGTGGTCACCACTACGCCCGCCCGTCCGCGGGCCCGTGCACTCGGCGCGCTCGGCGCCAGCTGTGCGCTGGCCCTCTCACTCTGCACCGCCTTCACCCTGGCCCCCACCGCCCAGGCCGCCCCGCCGAGCACCAAGGACGTCACCGCCACCCTCTTCGAGTGGCAGTTCGACTCGGTCGCCCAGGCGTGCACGGACACGCTCGGCCCGAAGGGATACGGCTTCGTCGAGGTCTCCCCGCCGCAGGAGCACATCCAGGGCCCGCAGTGGTGGACGTCGTACCAGCCGGTCAGCTACCGGATCGCCGGACGGCTCGGCGACCGCACCTCCTTCCAGAACATGGTCAACACCTGCCATGCGGCGGGTGTCAAGGTGATCGCCGACTCGGTGATCAACCACATGACGGCAGGCTCGGGCACCGGCACCGGCGGCACCGTCTACACCAAGTACAACTACCCCGGCTACTACCAGGACCAGGACTTCCACTCCTGCCGGCAGCCGATCACCGACTACAACGACCGCTCCAATGTGCAGAACTGCGAGCTGGTCAACCTCGCCGACCTGGACACCGGCAGCTCCCACGTCCAGCAGACCATCGCCAACTACCTGAACGACCTGGCCTCGCTCGGCGTGGACGGCTACCGGATCGACGCCGCCAAGCACATCGCCGCCACCGACCTTGCCGCCATCAAGGCCAGGATGAGCAACCCCAACGCGTACTGGGTGCAGGAGGTCATCTACGGCGCGGGCGAGCCGATCCAGCCGTCCGAGTACACCGGCACCGGGGACGTGGACGAGTTCCGCTCGGGCACCTGGCTGAAGAGCGCCTTCGACGGCGGAAGGATAGCCGACCTCTCCGGTTGGGGATCCGGCCTGCTGCCGAGCGGCCAGGCCCGTACCTTCGTGGACAACTGGGACACCGAGCGCAACGGCTCGACCCTCAACTACAAGTACGGCAACACCTACACGCTGGCCAACGTCTTCATGCTGGCGTACCCCTACGGCTCGCCCAACGTCTACTCCGGCTACGCCTTCTCGGGCAACGACGACGGCCCGCCGAACGGCGGCACCGTCAACTCCTGCTACAGCGACGGCTGGAACTGCACCCACGCCTGGCGCCAGATCGCCAACATGGTGGGCTTCCGCAACGCGGTCTCCGGTACGGGGCTGACCAACTGGTGGTCCAACGGCAGCAACGCGATCGCCTTCGGCCGCGGCAGCAAGGGATTCGTCGCGATCAACCACGAGAGCGGCCCGATCACCCAGACCTTCCAGACCTCCCTCCCGGCCGGGACGTACTGCGACGTCGAGCACGGCGATCCGACCGGTGGCGGCGGCTGCTCGGGCCCGACGTACACGGTGGGCTCGGACGGCAGCTTCACGGCGACGGTCGGCGCGGGCGACGCGGTAGCGCTCCACGTCGGCGCCTCGGTCAGCACCGCCCCGGCCAGTACCGGTGCCTCCTTCACGGTCAACGCCACGACGGTGCCCGGCCAGAACATCTACGTGGCCGGCAACACCGACGCCCTCGGCAACTGGGACACCGGCAAGGCGGTGGCGCTCTCCTCGGCGAGCTACCCCCTCTGGACGCTGAACGTGTCGATGGCGGCCGGTACGGCCTTCCAGTACAAGTACGTTCGCAAGGACGCCAGCGGCGTGGTCACCTGGGAGAGCGGCACCAACCGCACCGCCACCGTGCCGTCCAGCGGGCCGGTCGCCCTCAACGACACCTGGCGCAGCTGACCGGACCGTCCGCCCCTCGGCGATCCGGGCCCTGTCCGGCCGATCTTGTCGCGTGCCCGGCAAGATCGGCCGGACAGGGCCTCTCGCGTCTTCGAAGGTCTGCCTCAGCCGCGGCCGATGTACGGCATGGTGGTGGCCAGCACCGTCGCGAACTGGACGTTGGCCTCCAGCGGCAGTTCGGCCATGTGCCGGACGGTGCGGGCGACATCGGCCACGTTCATGGTCGGTTCCGGGGCGATCCGGCCGTCGGCCTGGCGGACGCCCGCGCTCATCGCGGCGGTCATGTCGGTGGCCGCGTTGCCGATGTCGATCTGACCGCAGGCGATCCGGTACGGACGGCCGTCCAGCGAGAGCGACTTGGTGAGGCCGGTGACGGCGTGCTTGGTCGCGGTGTAGGCGATGCTCTGCGGGCGGGGGACATGGGCGGAGATCGAACCGTTGTTGATGATCCGTCCGCCCTGCGGAGTCTGGCGCTTCATCAGGCGGAAGGCGGCCTGGGCGCAGAGGAAGGCCCCGGTCAGGTTGAGGTCCACCACGGCGCGCCAGTCGGCGAGGGCGAGATCCTCCACCGGGGTGGGGGCGCCGAACGTCCCGGCGTTGTTGAAGAGCAGATCGACCCGGCCGAAGCGTTGCTCGGCGGCGGCGAACAGTGCGTCCACGGCTCCGGCGTCGGTGACGTCGGCCGGCACCGCCAAGGCCTCGGCCCCGGAGAGTCCGGCGAGCCCGGCCGTCTCGCGCAGCGGCTCGGTCCGGCGTCCGGCCAGGACGAGCCGCCAGCCGCCGGCGGCGAGTTCCAGGGCCACGGCGCGGCCCACTCCGCTGCCGGCTCCGGTGACGACGGCGATCTGTTCGGGCAGCTCGGGCATGGCGCTACTCCTCGGGTGCGACGACCCCATGATGATTGCCGATCGCCGGTGCCGCGTCACTGGTAGGAGCGTCCAGGACCGGGGCGGGCGCGGACGGTCTCGGCTGGTGGGACAGCCGGGCGCGTCGGCCCGTCGAGGAGTAGGTTAATTTCTGAAATTAAATCCTGTTTCTCGCTACAGTGGGCCGGAGGGAGGCAAGCCGTCGTGGACATCAGGAACAACCGGCCCCAGGGCCTGGTCACAGCAGGCCAGCGCGCCGAGGTCATGCGGCAGGGCAACGCCTCCGCCGTGCTGCGCGCGGTGCTCGCCCACGGGCCGGTCTCCCGCGCGGAGATCGCCCGGCACACCGGGCTCTCCGCGCCGAGCGTCACCAAGCTCACCAGCACCCTGCTGGACGCGGGCCTGCTCGCCGAACTCGCCCCGCTGGAGTCCACCCAGGGCCGCCCGCGCGTCCCGCTGGGCGTCGACCGCGACCGCACCGTCGCCCTCGGCCTGCACATCGGCCTGCTGCGCACCACCTTCGGCCTGGTCGGCCTGGACGGCACCGTGCTCGCCGAGGGCGAACTCGGCCACGGCGAACTGCCGGACCTCACACCCGACCGGATCGCCGAACAGGCCGCGCGCGGCGTCGAGTCCTTCCTGGCCGAGCGCCTCGGCGGCCGCCGCCTGGCCGGTACGGGGGTCAGTATCGGCGGCTGGGTGGACGGCGCACGCGGCACGGTGGTCGAGCACGGCCCGCTCGGCTGGCGGGATGTCCCGCTGCTCGACTTGCTGGCGAACCGGCTGCCCGGTCCGCTGCTGCTGGAGCAGACCGTCCGCGCCATCGCCCGTGCCGAGCTGTGGTTCGGAGCCGGCCGGGAGAGCGACGACTTCGTCCTGGTCTTCGTCGGCAGTGTCCTGGGCGCCGCGATCGTGGTCCACCGCACCGTCCACCGGGGCCCCGGCGCCGCCGCCGGAGCCATCGAGCACCTGGCCGCCACCGACGACCCTGCCGTGCGTTGCCCGCACTGCGGCACCGGCTGCCTCTCCGTCACCGCCACCGACACCGTGCTGGTCGCCCAGGCGCGGGCGGCGGGCATCCTCCCCGCCGAGGACGAGGCCGGAGACGGCCGGGCACTTGAGCGGCTGATCGAGTCGGCCCGTCCGGCCGGTACCGACGCCGGGGACGTCCGCGCCCAGGAGCTGCTGCGCACCCGCGCCCGAAGGGTCGGACGGGCCGTCAGCACCATTGTCGACCTGGTCAACCCGAGCCGGGTGGTACTGGCCGGCGGCATTCTGGTCGCCGACGAGTACCTGGACGAGCTGCGCGCCGAGGTGGCCCGCCGCAGCCACCGGGGCCCCTCGGTGGCGGAGGACATCGTCCCGGCGGTCTTCGGCTCCCGTACGCTGGTCCGTTCCTCGGCGGTGCCCGTGCTGGAGCGGGTCATCACCGAACCGTTCACCGCGCTGGGCCTGGTCTGAGGCCGACGGCGGCAACCCGCTCTTCCGGTGCGACCGGTACCGAGCGGTGCGACGGGACCTCGGGCACCGAGACCGTCACCGGCGGCATGGCCCACGACGTGGGCCGCTCCACCGGCGATACGGTTTTCCCGTGCAACCACTGCCACCGCATCTCGACCGACGACAGGTCGCGCGGACTCCATATCCGCCCGGGAGGGTTCGGCGTACGGTTCGGCGGAGTGCGTGCGGAGTGAGCGCGGAGTGACAGTGGTCACGGCGGCGCCGACCGGACTCGGCCGACCGGGTGGCCCGGCTGCGGGCCCCGGGCGCCCGGTGCGGCGGCTGTGGCCGGTGGTTTCGCGCTCGACGGGGTGATCGCCTTCCCGGCCTCGTCGTAGTCACCCGGTGACCTCTGGTCATGGACCCCGTCGGATGGCGGCCCCATGCCCCGGCGAACGTCGGGTAAACGAATGGTATGGCAGGGCCACCGCAACTGCTGTGGGTCGAAGTGGCGTCATAAGATCACAGGACGGCGCGCCACTCCACGGGGAGGCAGGTGCGCCGTCCTGAGGTCGGGAGGAGTACGTCCCCGGCAG
Organism: Kitasatospora sp. GP82; assembly: GCF_029892105.1. Lineage (GTDB taxonomy): Bacteria > Actinomycetota > Actinomycetes > Streptomycetales > Streptomycetaceae > Kitasatospora. The sequence continues at coordinate 199,164 of NZ_JARZAJ010000016.1, forward strand.
CCCAGCCGCCGGTACGCCGGAGTCCGCTCGCGACCTCCCTCATGGCCCCACCCGGGGGCCACCGCCCGGATCCGTCCGGCCGGGCGTGATATCGGTCGGAGAGTTTTCACCGTGCAGCCGCAGCAGCCGCAGTCGCAGCCCACCCGCACCCGTGCCGTCCTCGCCGGTATCACCGCGCTCGCCCTGTCGGCCGCCCTGGCGGCCTGCAGCAGCGGCGGCGGAACCAAGCCGGCCGCCGACGCGCAGGGGGCCGACAACTCGGCCACCAGTGCCGCTCCCGCCGCCAGCAGCGCGCCGCCGAAGGACAGCAAGGTCGTGATGCCGACCGGTCCGGCCGCCAACCTCACGAAGGCCCGCGACACCAAGGTCGGGCCGATCATGATGACCACGCTGGCGGGCAAGAAGTCCGGCGTCTCCGCCAAGGTCTGGGTCTGGGTGCCGCCGCAGTACAACGACCCGAAGTACGCCAACTACGGCTTCCCCGTGCTGACCCTCTACGCGGGCGGCCAGAGCAACGGCTACAACACCTGGACGGACAACCAGCTGCCGATCCAGGAGATCGACGCCCAGCTCGTCAAGGAGCAGAAGGCGCACCCGTTCATCATGATCATGCCGGTGCAGAACCTGACGAGTGATGAGAAGCGGGCCTTCGACTGCAGTGACATCCCGGGCCAGCCGAAGATGGGGACCTGGATGTCCGAGGACATCCCGGACTTCGTCCGTGCGAACTTCCGCACCCTCAAGGGCCGCGACAGCTGGGGCGTGATGGGGGCGTCCACCGGCGCGTTCTGCAGCGCCAAACTTGCGATGCAGCACCCCGACATCTACAAGGCCGCCGTGCCGATCGACGGCTACTGGGACCCGGACTCCCTGCTCTGGAAGGGCCACGAGGCCGAGCGTCTCGCCAACAGCCCGGGCAAGCTGATCTCCACCAGCAAGGCCGACGTCAAGATGCTCGCCACCTCGGGCGGCGGCAACGCCTATGAGGTCAACCTGGTCAAGTCCTGGGTCGCCAAGGCCGTTGCACCGACGAGCGTCGAGTACTACCAGCAGCCCGGCGGCCAGCACCTCACCAAGGACTTCGAGAAGATGATCCCGATGACCCTGGAGTGGCTCACCAAGAACCTCGCCGGCCCGGAGAGCGACGGCTGACGGGCCGACCGGGGACAGCCTCCCGGCTGTTGTCAGTGTTCGACTTCATGATGTGAGAGTCCCGGGCCGTGGGGGGGGGGGGGGGGGGCGGCCCCCCCCCCCCCCCCCCCCGCGGGCCCCCCCCCCCCCGCAACGAAACGGCCCAACACAGAGAGGGAGACCCCGGAAGACAGCGCGCGCGCCGGG
>NZ_JARZAJ010000017.1 GCF_029892105.1 Kitasatospora sp. GP82
GGGGCCCGGTGGTGCCGGGGCGACAGCCGGGGGGTGGTTTACGGTTGGGTCCGGGGGCCATATCGGCCGGCACACTCCGGCGGGGGGCCCGGGGCGCCCGCGCCCCCCCGGGCCCCCTCAGGGACGCTAGACCAGGCCGGTCAGATCAACGGCTCGACGCTCTCTCCCGGGGCACGGCCACTCACCCGCTCGGTCTCAAGTGCGCTCTGCAGGATGACCACCGCCGCCGCCTGGTCGATGACCGAGCGGCCCTTCTTGGAGCTGCGCCCCGAGGCCCGCAGCCCCTGGGCGGCGGTGACCGTGGTCATCCGCTCGTCCACCAGACGGACCGCCACCGGCGCGACCAGCGCGGCCAGCCGCCCTGCGTACGCGCGGACCTTGGCCGCGGCCGGGCCCTCCTTGCCGCTCAGCGAGCGGGGCAGGCCCACCACGACCTCGATCGCGTCGTACTCCTCGACGATCTCCTTGAGCCGCGCCTGGGACCGGCCCCCGGCGGGGACCGTCTCCACGGGCGTGGCGATCAGCCCGTCGGGGTCGCAGGACGCGACCCCGATCCGGGCGTCGCCGACGTCCACGGCGATCCGGCGGCCCCGCCGGAAGACCTTCGCGGACCCCTCGTCCATCGGTGCGGCTTCCATCAGTTGGCGCGCTCCGCGACCAGGGCGCGGACGGCGGCGATCGCCTCGTCCACGGCGGCCGGGTTGGTGCCGCCGCCCTGGGCGACGTCGTCCTTGCCACCACCGCCGCCGCCGAGGGTCTTGGCAGCGGTCCTGACCAGCTCGCCGGCCTTGACGCCGCGTGAGCGGGCGTCCTCGTTGGTGGCGATCACGGTCAGCGGACGGTCGTTCGCCACGGTGAAGGCAGCGACCACGGCCGGGCGCGAGCCCAGACGGTTGCGGACGTCCAGGACCAGCTTGCGCAGCTCGTCCGCACCGGTGCCGTCGGCCACCCGGGCGGAGACCACGGCGACACCGTGCACGTCCTCGGCCGACTCGGCCAGACCGGCGGCGGCCGCGAGGACCTTCTCGGCGCGGAAGCGCTCGATCTCCTTCTCCGCGTCCTTGAGCTTGGCGAGCATGCCCGAGATCTTCTCCGGCAGCTCCTCGGGGCGGCCCTTGACCAGCTCGGTGAGCTGGGAGACCACGGTGTGCTCGCGGGCCAGGAACTTGTACGCGTCCACACCGACCAGCGCCTCGACCCGGCGCACGCCGGAGCCGATCGAGGACTCGCCGAGCAGCTTCACCAGACCCAGCTGGGCGGTGTTGCCGACGTGCGTACCGCCGCACAGCTCCTTGGAGAAGTCGCCGATGGTGACCACGCGGACCGAGTCGCCGTACTTCTCGCCGAACATCGCGATGGCGCCGGCCTTGCGGGCCTGGTCCATCGTCATGACCTCGGCGGTGACGTCCAGTTCGCGGGTCAGCACCTCGTTGATCTTCTGCTCGACGTCGGTGAGCACGCTGCCGGGCACGGCCGCGGGGGCACCGAAGTCGAAGCGGAAGCGGCCCGGGGCGTTCTCCGAACCGGCCTGGGCGGCCGTCGGGCCGAGCGCGTCGCGCAGCGCCTGGTGGGTCAGGTGGGTGGCCGAGTGCGCACGGGCGATGGCCCGGCGGCGGTCCACGTCGATGGTGGCGTACGCGGAGGCACCGAGCACGACCTCGCCGAAGAGCACCGAACCGGAGTGCACGGTCACACCCGGCACCGGCTGCTGCACATCGCGGATCTCGACGACGGCGCCGGAGTCGAGACGGATCCGGCCCTGGTCGGCGAGCTGGCCGCCGCCCTCGGCGTAGAACGGGGTGCGGTCGAGCACGATCTCGACCTCGTCGCCCTCGGTCGCGGCCGGCGCGGGCACACCGTCCACGAGCAGGCCGACCACGGTGGCCTCGCCCTCGACGTTGGTGTAGCCGGTGAAGACGCTGGCGCCGGACTTGTCGGCGACCTCGCGGTAGGCGGCGACGTCGGCGTGGCCCATCTTCTTGGCCTTGGCGTCGGCCTTGGCCTTGTCCCGCTGCTCCTGCATCAGGCGGCGGAAGCCGGCCTCGTCCACCTTGAGGCCCTGCTCCTCGGCCATCTCCAGGGTGAGGTCGATGGGGAAGCCGTAGGTGTCGTGCAGCTGGAAGGCCTTCTCACCGGAGAGCACCGCGCCGCCGGCCTGCTTGGTCTCGGTGACCGCGGTCTCCAGCAGGTTGGTGCCGGTGCGCAGGGTCTGCAGGAAGGTGGTCTCCTCGGCGACCGCGACGGTCTCGATGCGCCTGCGGTCCGCCTCCAGCTCCGGGTACTGCGGGCCCATCGCCTTGATGGTGACGTCGGCGAGCTCCTTGGCCACCGGCCCGGTGGCGCCCAGCAGGCGCATGTTGCGGATGGCGCGGCGCAGGATGCGGCGCAGCACGTAGCCGCGGCCCTCGTTGCCGGGGGTGACGCCGTCGCCGATCAGCATGATCGCGGTGCGGAAGTGGTCGGTGACCACGCGCAGCGAGACGTCCGACTTGTGGTCCGCGCCGTACGCGTGCCCGGTGAGCTCGGCGGCCCGGTCGAGGATCATGCGGCTGGTGTCGATCTCGAAGAGGTTGTCGACGCCCTGCAGGATCGCGGCGAGGCGCTCCAGGCCGAGACCGGTGTCGATGTTCTTGCTCGGCAGGTCGCCGAGGATCTCGAAGCCGTCCTTGCCGTCGCCGTGGCCGCGCTCGTACTGCATGAAGACCAGGTTCCAGATCTCCAGGTAGCGCTCGCCGTTGACGGCGGGTCCGCCCTCCTCGCCGTAGGCGGGGCCGCGGTCGTAGTTGATCTCCGAGCACGGGCCGCAGGGGCCGGGGACGCCCATCGACCAGAAGTTGTCCTTCATACCGAGGCGCTGGATGCGCTCGGACGGAACGCCGATGACCTCACGCCAGATCTGCTCGGCCTCGTCGTCGTCCTGGTAGACGGTGATCCAGAGCTTCTCCTTCTCCAGGCCGTAGCCGCCGTCCGCGACGGGAGAGGTGAGCAGCTCCCAGGCGAACTTGATGGCGCCTTCCTTGAAGTAGTCGCCGAAGGAGAAGTTGCCGCACATCTGGAAGAAGGACCCGTGGCGGGTGGTCTTGCCGACCTCTTCGATGTCCAGGGTGCGGACGCACTTCTGCACGCTGGTGGCGCGCGTGAAGCTGGGCTTGACCTCGCCGAGGAAGTACGGCTTGAAGGGCACCATGCCTGCGTTGACCAGCAGCAGGGTGGGGTCGTCGGCGACCAGGGACGCCGACGGAACGACAGTGTGCCCGCGCTCCTCGAAGAATCGCAGCCAGCGGCGGCGGATCTCTGCCGACTCCATCAGTGGTCCTTCCGGTTGGGTGTGCTGCCCGGCAGCTCTTCGAGCCGCCTGGGCGTTGCATCAATGGCTTGTGGGGTGGTGCCTTGGGGGGTGGTGCGAAGACTGTCGGACGAGGGCAGGGCGGCGGCCGGGGAGCCCGGGGCCGCCGAGATAGCTCGGTACCGGGGCTCGCCGCGCAGCGCTCGACCGTCAGTCACCCGGTGGGCGCCGATACGGCGGCGCGGCGGCTCGACCACGGCGGTGCCGTCGAGGCCGAGGTCGGACTTCAGCTGCTCCTCGCGCTCGGCCATCCCGGCGCGGACGTCGGCGGCGAAGCGCTTGGCCGCGTCGCCGAGGTGCAGGGCGCTGCGGGCGGCGGTGCCCGACAGGCTGTCCGGAGTGAGCCGGTGGACGGCCTCGTTGGCCTTGTTCATGGCCCAGACGGTGGCGCCGGCGCCGACCGCCATCCAGAAGATACGTCGCACCATGGTCAGCCCCTCACGGCTCGGCGGACACGGGAGAGCAGGCCGCTGCGCGGCGCGGTGGCCGCACGGACCTCGGCCCGGATCAGCCGGGCCAGTTCCTCCCGCTCGCTCGGCTGCTGCGGAACGCTCGGCCCGGCCTGCTGACGGCCGACCGCCTTGCGGACGCCGTAACTGAACGCGGCGACCTTGACCAGCGGACCGCCGATGGTGGCGGCGACGGTGGAGGAGAGCGCGTTGGCGTTGGCCGCGGCGTCCTGGACGTTGGCGGTGATCTCGTCCACCCGCTCCAGCTGCTCGTTGGCGCTGCGGACGGCTGCGCCCGCGTCTACCAGCAGCGGAACGGCCTGCTCGGTCACGGCGGAGACCAGAACGGTGGCCTCCTTCAGCACCCGCGAGAGCCGGACCAGCACCACCGCGAGCAGGGTGACCAGGACCGCCCAGAACACAGCCACCAACAGGCCGGCCAGCTCTCCCACGGACACCTTGCGCGCTCCCTCGCCTTGCAACTTCCTCAAAGGGGAACCCTACCGTGATCACATGCACTTTCCCGACCGGATTCCTCCTCCGGCAGATCCTGGTCACAGGTCGGCCGTCCACGGGCAATCGGGTACGCCTCAAGGGCGCGAGGCGCTGCTCGATCGACTGCGTGCGCGAAACGGGAGCTACCGGAGAGCAGGGGGCAACTCGTTGTCGGCGGCGGCTGAACCGAACCGTGACCCGCTTTGGGTCGGGCGGGTTCTGGCGTTTGTCGCAACACCCCCTTGATCATGATGGGCGTGTTGATGGCAAGACGTGGACGCAAGCACAGGCTCGGTCTTGAGTCGGAGTACTGGCGCTTGCGGCCACGCCAAGGGCGGCCGGTTGCCCGATCTGGACTTCAACGTCCAACGGCAGCATTCGCCTCGGCCAGGTGGCCCGCGGTTCGGTCGTGCTCGGGACCGCGTGCGGTGATCTGAAGGTCGGCATCGCCGCGGGCACCGCCGTCTGGCTCGACGTCAACTCGGGCTCCGGGCAGGTGCGCAACACGCTCCCCGTGCCCGAGACCCCAGAGGAGACCGAGGACACCGCCACTAGCGCCAGGCCCAGGCCCCCACCCGCACCCCCGGTGGCCTGCCCATCCCGCCCGGTCCGACCGTCCACACCCTCCAGGAGGGGCTCTCCCTGGCCGCCGGCAACCGCGGGGCCCTGCTGCTGTGCCGTCCCAGCAGCAAGTACTACCGGCGCCGCGACGTCACCTACGTCCCGGTGACCGGCCTTCCCGGCGCCGCGGGCCCGCAGGGTGCGGGGTGCACGCCCGGGCGGCCAGCCCATGCGAGCGAGGAGTCGGCCCCGCGGACCGTGCTCGGTGAGTCGGCTGCCCGAGGGCGCGGTTCATCGGCGGCTCTCCAGAAACGGCAGGGTGGTGCTACCGGCGCCCAGCGCGGCGTCGAGGGCGAGGAGCACCCCGGCGGATCCGGTGCCGAAGTCGTTGGAGCGGCGCAGGGAGTGCTCGCCCAAGAACTCCGTGTGCTGCCCGGTGCGGACGGCGTGCCAGTCGAAGGCCGCGAGGTGGCGGCGCAGGGCCTCAGTGTCGTCCGCCGTGCCGCGATGCAGCTGCCGTAGCGCCACGACGATGCCGGCACGACCGGTGAACAGGCCGGCCCGGGGATGGAACTCCATGGTCAAGGCGGTGCGGCTGCGTTCCAGTGCGCGGGTGAGGCGGGGGTCGGGGCTGGGCAGGTGCGGCAGCAGCCGGTCGGCGACCAGGGCCGGGCCGGCGCTGCCGACACCCAGGTACGGCACACGCCGCCGTGCTTCGGACGGCTCGTCGGATCTGGGTCCGGGTTCGGTGAGGCCGAGGTCGGCGAAGTCGTGGCGGAGGGCCTCGGCGGCGGCCGGCAGCAGGGAGCGGTCACCGGTCTCCTCGGCGAGGCGCAGCAGGAAGAGCGCCGCGCCCGAACGTCCGTGCAGCAGTCCAGGCCGTGATGCTCCGGTGATGCCGCCGGCCAGCTGGTCACCGAGTGCCCGGGCGCGGACGAACAGTTCCTTCTCGCCGGTGCACCGGGCGAAGTGCAGCAGGGCCAGTCCGATGCCGGCGTGTCCGGCGAACAGGCTGTGGTCGAGGTGGTCCAGCCCGGAAGTGACCACTCGTTCGAGGATTTCGCGGGCCCGGTCGGTGCGGCCGAGCCGGTGCAGGGCGAAGGCGATACCCGTGAGGCCGTCGTAGAAGCCGAGGCGTGGTTCGGCTATGGCGTGAACCGCGTCGTCCAGCCAGCGGATGTGGGCGTCGGGGATGTCGACTCCGGTTTCGGCCAGGGCCCACAGCACCCCGGCCGCACCGTGGGCGAAGGCTGCTCCGCCGCCCGGGACGGTGAACTGCTCGATGTCCCCGGGGAAGAGGCGGTCGCTGCGGTCGGGGGTCGCACTGCCCAGGATGCCGCCGACGATGGCCTCCCGCAGCGTGGGCCAGGTCGCTGCCGAGGGTTCCGACGGCTCCGTGGGTGCCTGCCGGGTCCGGTCGGTCACCGTCGGTCCGACTTCCTGCCCGATGCCGAGGTCACGACGCACCTGCTGCTCGAAGTCGTCGGGGACCGGAAAGCGGGCTGTGATGAGGGAAAGGAGCTGGTCCAGCTTCTGCGGTGAGTGGTCGAGCAGGGCGGTCATCGGAGCGAAGAGGGCTATCCGCAGGCAGCCCAGGGCGTAGCGGTCCAGCGCCACACCGCGGTAGTGGTTCGGGGCGCGGAACCCGGGGACACCGATGACCTGGGGTGCTGCGGCCGCAATCGGAGTGGCGGTCTCCAGGTCGATGAACGCGACGGTGCCGTCGGGCCGGACGAGAACGTTTCCGGGGTGCAGGTCACCGAAGACGACGCCGCGGTCGTGCATGGCGTCTATCGTCTGCTCGGTCTGCTCGAGGATGTCGAGCGCCCAGGCGGTGTACCGGCGGCCGCTTCGGTCGTCGAGCGTGCCCTCCACCCATGGATTGACCATGCCGCCGCCGCGGCTCAGCGCGATCCCGTCGACGAGTTCACGCGTGAGGTAGTAGTGCTCGTGACCCTTGCGGTAGTCGATGAGCTCCGGAACGGCCGGGATCCCGGCCAGCGTCTGCAGTGCCCAGCGCTCCTGCTCCAGGCGGGTGACCGCGTCCGTTCCCTGGGCGTCCAGGCCGGCCAGCGGCCGGGCTTCCTTGACGAGAACGGTGCGACCGGTCGCCAGTTCCGTCGCCTCGTAGACTCCGCCGCCGTTGGAGAAGTGCAGGGCCCTGCGCACCGCGAAGGGCAGACCGCGGGTGGTGCCGGCGCTGCGGGCGGCCACGGCCTCGTTGAGGCATTCCGGCAGGGTCACCCAGGCGGGCGGGTGGAAGCCGGGGCCGCGCCTGTCGGGCACCAGGCGACCGTCCTGATCCTCGATGCAGGGGATCTGCCGGCCGCGTGCGTCGGTGATGCTCCGTAGGACGAAACCGCCGTAGCGCACGTACAGGGGGCCGTTGCGCCAGCGCAGGTCACTGAGGATGTAGGGCCCCGGCTCGCCGTCGAGCAGCTCGCCGAGTTCGGTGAGAGTGGTCGTGAACTGCTGCTCGTCGAGCGGGTAGACGGTGATGAACTTGCCGCTGCTGCTGCGGTCGCCGTACTTGCTGTTGCGGTTCGTGAGGATGTGGGGGTTGCGGATGAACTTGAAGGGGATCCGCCGGGCCTCGCAGAAGGCGCGGGCGGTCGCCAGGACCGGTTCGGCCCGGTCCGGCGCCGTCGAGACGTGGATCTTCCACCCCTGCGACGGAAGCCGGCAGCCCTGGGGGGCGTGGAAGGACCAGTGGGGGTTGAGTTCACGTGTCCAGCCGTCGGGAAGCGGCTCGCGGGCAGCAGGGTAGTCGGCCGCCGCATGGTCCTGTGACGGGAGGTCGAAGTACGGGCTGTCCGGTTGGCAGTGCTGGATGTAGTGGAGGAACACCGTGTGCTTCCAGGGTCAGGTCGGGTGGCGGAGCGGCTCAGCGCCAGCAGGGAGCCAGATAGGTGTCGTACAGCCAGTGGGCCAGCGTGCTTTTCCCCGGCGTGAGTTGGGCGCTGCCGGTGCGGTCCGACGGGGCCCGGGTGGTGGTGAGCGGGTAAGCGGTGGCGGGCAGCGACAGGGTGGTGCTGGTCATGGGGGCGAATGCGGAGAGCGGCGCGGTGGTGGCCGTGCTCCGCTCGGACCCGATCACGGCCTCGCCCGTCGTGGTGTGTCGCATCAACCCGGCGCGGTAGAGGTGTACGGCCGTTCCCGCGTGGATGGCGGAACGGTCGGCCGAGGGCGGTAGGAGCAGTTCCAGCTGCCCGTCGTCGCGTACGGTGTAGCCGCCGGCCACGGTGCAGGGGATGCGGACGAACAGCAGGGCGCAGACCACGGCGGCTGTGAACGCGGTGGCCGACAGGGCGATCCGCCACCGGGTGGCGCCGGCCGTGCGGGCTTCGGCGGCCGTGCGCACCGCGCCGCGTACCAGGAGCCACATCAGGTAGCCCGATGCGCACACCATCAGGATCGCTCCGGCGGTGCCCATCCGTTGGAGCAGCGAGGCGAAGGTGCCCAGCGCCGGGATCACGATGAACAAGGGGGCGGCCATGCAGACGAGGCCGAAAGGAAAGGCCCACCGCAGCTGCGGCAGCTCCGGTCGGTACCGGCCGCCGTAGAGCAGTCGTGCGATCCGGTGGCGGGCGTCGGTCATCGCCCGGTCACGCAGGTGCGGGATGTCCAGGTGGCTCATCAGGGCCAGGTAGCCGTCCAGTCGGACCACCGGCAGCAGGTTGACCGTTCCGGCGAGGTAGCCTGCCGCGGCGAACAGCAGCAGCCCGTCCTGCCACCGGCCCGGCGGCGGAACGAGCGCGGCCAGCGCCGCGGAGCCGGCGATGACCCACTGGGTGGCGATGCCGGCCAGGGCGACCCGGACGCGCTGCTCGTTGCGGGACAGCCGCCAGCCGTCGGAGACGTCGCAGAAGAAGGCGGGCGAGAGGTAGAACAGCATCACGCCCATGCGGCTCGGCCGTCCGCCGTAGTAGGCGAGGACCGCCGCGTGGGCGAGCTCGTGCAGTGCGCTGGCGACGAGCATGGCGACGATGACGCCGGCGTACACGCTCAGCGGCAGTGGTCGTCCGAGGACATCGGAGAGTTCGGGGCCGAGCGCCGCCAGCGCAGCCAGGCCGCCGGCGGCCAGGAGCGCGCCGATGACGCCCCACCGCTTCAGCCCCAGGAGGGCCATGGCGGGAAGCACTCCGGACAGCAGCCGCTGCGGGTGGACGACGGTCAGCTGCACGGTCAGCGGCGGTACGAACTTCAGGCGGGGAACCCGCCGGGGCGCACTGCGATTCGTGTCGGCACCGCCGTGGAACACCTTGGCCACAATCAGTCTGCGCACAGCGGTATCCACCACGGCGGTGGTCCAGCGAGCGCCGAGGACGGCAGCCAGTTCCTCGTGTCCTCTGGTGCCGTCGGCGGCCCGGGCCAGGTGCGCCAAGTCGGCCCCCACCCGCAGGTAGTGCTCGCCGCGTTGGATGATCCACGGTGCGTCCGCGCTGGTCGGCGGATGGACGGACACGTTGTCGGCGAGCCGGGGGCGGCTGATGTACTCGCTGTCCGTTCCGTTCCCCTCCTGCGGGGCAACGGCGGTATCGCTGGTCAAGGTCTCTCCCTCACGTCGCTCCGGGACCTGGCCGCAGCCGAGGTGAGGAGCGGGTGCCGGGATACGGGGAAGGCTCCCCGCGTCCCGGCACCGCCTGGTGTCATGCCATCAGGTCGCGACGATGACGCTGCCGATGCTGACGGTCGCAACGCTCCAGACGGCGTTGCTCCAGTTGAACGGGGCGTCCATGCCCTCGAGCTCCTGCATGTCAAGCTCCAGGTCCTGCATGCCCAGCTCCAGCTCCAGCGAGCTGTTGATGTTCTCCTGCATTGTGTTCTCCTCCTCTCCGACGGTCGGGGACGGTCAGGGTCGTCCGGTCCACATCCGTACGCGGTGGTGGACCGGAAGCTTTCGTGGTGCGCCGCTCGGGCTGCTCAGTGCGCCCCGGGCTCGGGTGTGCGCACGGCGTCCCCGAGCACTGCCCGGACGTCTCCGAGCGTCAGGCCGCCCAGGGCAGGCAGTCCTGCTCCCCAGGCGCGGACCGTGCGCTGTGCGATCGCGTCCAGGTCGGCGGGGTGCGCCGTCAGACGGCGCTCGACGCCCCAGTGCTCCAGCAGAGCGGCGATGCCGGCCGACGGCTCGGCGGGCAGCGGCCGCGGGGCGGCGGAACGCAGCCCCTTCCACAGACGTTCGAGTCGTTCGGCCGAGCCAAGTCGCCGATCACCGGCGGCAGTACGCTGGAACAGCGTCGGGAGCAGGGCCGCGACGGCCGTCATCTTGCGGACACCGAGGGCGGTGGACAACTCGTTGGCGATGTACCAGCCCCGCAGGGCGAAGGGATCGCGGTCCAGCTGCAGCCAGTCGCTGTGGGTGAGGGCACTGATCCTGGCCACCGCTCCGCGGACCTGGTCTCCCGGGCCGTCCCCTACGGCCCGGTAGCCCAGGATGAGGAGTTGGGCGGCGACCGTCACGGCGAGCGCGTCCTCGACCGGACGGTCCTGCAGGTCGCCCACGTAGACCCCGGCTACCCGGAACAACGCCTCCAGTACGCCCTCGACGACGAGTTCGGCGGGCAGCCCGGCCGTGGCCAGGTGGTCGAGCACGGCAAGCTCCGGTGCCAGCGAACGGCCTGCCACCAGCCGCTTGCCCTGCGCGGTGCGCAGACAGGCGACGCGACTGACCTCCGCGCCGGTGCCGAGCGTGGTGGGAACGGCGAGCAGCGGCAGGGGCCGGGCCCTCTCCCCGGGCAGCAGGAGCAGCCCGCTGCGCTGCGGAGCGGTCAGCCGGGGAAGCACACCGGGGTCACCTGCCAGTGCGGTCGCCAGCTTCGCCTGGTCCAGGAGGCTTCCCCCTCCGACGGCGGCGACCAGCCGGCCAGGGCCGTGCCGCAGGCGGTCGGCGAGTTCGGCGACGGACTCCAGAGCGCCCGGCCCGTCCAGGGGGATCACCTCGTGGACCGGCAGGGCCCGGGAGACCAGCGCGGCGATCGCGCTCCCGGTGAGACGGGCGTCGACGAGCAGGACCGTGGAGGTCCCGGAGGCCCGCCGGGCCGCCCACTCGGTGAACTCCGCCGCGCTGTACAGCACTCGGGTGGGCTGCTGCCATCCGCCGGTCACCGGCCGCCTCCCGCCGATGTGCCGAGGCCTGCGAAGAACGTCTCGGCGCCGCGGGCGACGCAGTCCAGCAGTTCGTCCAGGTCCTCGTCGGTGTAGATGAGCGCGGGGATGAGCTGGACGCCCTGCGGGCCGGGGTGGACGATCGCGCCGGCCTCCCGGATGGCCGCCACCAGGTCGGCGACGTTCTCCGCCGTCAGGGGCCCGCCGCCAGGCGCACCAAAGCCGAGGTATCGGAAGCAGCCGACGCCCTCGGTCACGGTCAGCAGGGGCAGTCGGTCACCGAGGGACTTCAACTCCGCGTCCAGACGGGAGGACAGGCGGTGGCTGAGTGCCTCCGCGTCCAGCCGCCGCATCTCCTCCAGCGTCGCCAGAATCGCCGCGCAGGTCATCGGAGTTCCGGCCTGGGTCTCGGCGTGGACGAACACCGCGTCGGCGTCGGTGAAGGCCGCGTCGACCCCGCGGGCGACCAGGACCGCGGCAGCGGCGCAGGTGCCGTTGGTCAGCGCCTTGGAGAGGATCAGGAGATCCGGCTGCCGGGGCCACCGGCTGGAGGCGAAGTACGGGCCGGTACGGGCGAAGCCGGTGGCGACCTCGTCGGCGACGAGCAGGAAGCCGTGCTGCTCGCGCAGGCGCAGCAGCTCCGCAAGGAACTCCTCGTCGAGCGGCACCGCTCCGTTGCCCAGCACCGGTTCGACGACCACGGCGGCGATCTGCCCGCCCTGACGGGCGAACAGCGCGTTCAGCTCGTCGACCGCGTTGGGACTGACGTGGCGGATCAGCCGCTGGTCCACCCCGTACATCCGCTGCCCCATGTCACCACCGGAGAGCGCGAAGCCGCCGAAGGTGAGGCCGTGGTAGCTCGTACGGAGACCGACGACCAGGGTTCGCTGCGGCTCGCCGCGCAGGGCGTGCAGCTGGCGGGCGAGCTTCATCGCCAGGTCGTTGGCCGCACCGCCGGAGGTGGAGAACAGCACCCGGCTGAAGTGGTCGCTGCCGCACAGGTCGACCAGTGCCTCGGCGGCCCGGCGGGCATAGGCGTTCTCGTAGCGGAACACACTCAGGTACGACGCGTCGCGGACAGCCCGGGCGATGGCGTCGGCGATGACCTCGTTGCCGTAGCCGAGAGCGGTGTTCCACAGGCCGCTGGATCCGCAGAGCAGTTCGCGGCCGTCCGCGAAGCGCACCCGCACCCCATGGGCCGAGACCGCGCACAGCTCGTCACGGCCGTGCCGGCTCGGGGCGAGCAGAGAGGGCCACACGGCGTTCATGCGGCGACCTCCGCGACGAGCAGCACGTCGTGGTGGTGGCTGCCGGTCGGCGGGAGCGGCTGGCAGTCCGTCAGCACCAAACCGGCCTGCGCCAACTCGGCCTCCAGCTGCGCCACCGGGAAAACCCCGATCCGGGTGGTGCACACCGTGATCGGAGGCTCCGCCGTCTCGAGGGGATGCGGGAAGACAGTGACCGTGCGCACGTCGGCGCCTTCGGTCCAGTGCTCGTACATGCGGAACCGGGTGCCGTCGGCACCGTCGACGTCCATCACCTGCTCGGTGGTGGAGCTGCCGAAGTCCTGCACGTCCACCGCGGTGAGCAGGAACTTCCCCCCGGGAGCGAGGTGACGGCGGACGCACCGGTAGAGGCCGGCCCGGCCGGTCGCGTCCAACAGCGAGACGGAGGTTGCACCGAGCACGATCGCTCCGAACTCCCGGCCCAGGTCGAAGGCGCTCATGTCGCCGGGGACGACGGTGCAGCGACTGCGTCGCGCGACGGGTACGGTCTGCAGGCGCTCCTCCAGGATCCGGATCATGCCCGGCGCCAGTTCGAGGGCGGCCAGCTCGCGCCCCAGGGTGAGCAGTGGCATCGTCAGCCGGCCCGAACCGGCGGCCAGTTCGAGGATGGGGCCGACGGTCGAGCGCAGCGCACCGACCAGCTCGCGCACTTCGAGGGGCGAGCTGCCTGCGATCGCGTGGTAGACCGACGCGCCCGCCTCGTCATACAGGTCGTGGAGCACGGCCTTGTCGCCGAGTTCGGCCAGCAGCGCACCGGCCTGGCCGGGAACGGCGGCCCTCAGGTCCGCACTCACAGGACGACCCCCGCCCGCTCGAAGAACTGCTGCACCTTCAGGAGCGCGGCCCGCTGGGCGTGCTGAGCGGCCGCCTCGACCGATCCCTGGCAGAGGAGCAACTCGGCGAGTTCCCCCGCAGCACGGTTGAGTTCGAACAGCCGGGATCCCTCGGAGGTGTAGAGGTAGGCGGATTCGTCGGTCCACAGCACCAGGTGCCGGGCCGGTGTCCGAACCGGTTCGGCGATGTGGTTCTCCGGCCGCAGGCGTCCACCGAAGCCGGAGACGCGCACCCGCAGGACGCCGCGAGATCGCAGGTCCCGCAGCGCGTCCACGGCCAGGAGGTACTCGGTGAGCCACGGCCGGCTCTCCAGCGCCGCGGCACGCCGCGCTTCGGGGACCGCGGTGGCGAGGGTGACGGCACAGGGGTGCACGCCGGCGGCGTTCGCCTGCTGCCAGACGGCTTCAAGGTCCTCCAGGTCGTCGCCCAACCTCCCCAGCGCCGAACCGTACGGTGAGACCGTCACCTCGCCACCGGCCCGGATGTAGAGCCGGTGCCGTGGGCCGGCTCCGTCCAGCGGCGCGCCCAGCCCCGGGAGATCCGCGAGCAGCAGCGCGGGATTCGCCAGGAACTCGGCGAATTCGCCCTTCTCACGAGCGGTGTCGGCGTCCCCCAGCCACACCTCGAAATCAGCTTCGTCCGCAATGCGGGCCAGCGTCGGCCCGATCACTGAAACGTACTGGCTAATACTGTAATTCTGCACCTGGAGATAGAAGTCGTCCCCCAGGGACGCCTCGGCGTTGCACTCGCGGAAGGACCCGCCGTAGCCGACCAGATTTTCGCCGAGGTCCATCCGGTCGCCCGGGGCGAAGATCCGGTGGTGGCGGTCCTCGGACTCCGCGCCGACCATTTCCTTCACCTCCCCGACATGCCGGAAGTCCTCCAGGACAATGACCCGGCCCGGGCCCCGGCTGCCGGTGGCCCAAGCCATCAGATCGCGCATTTCACCGCTCATCGCGTTTCCTCCATGCCACTCAGCGCAGTGACGATCGTCTTGATCTGACGCATGGCCGCCTGCGGCCCCCGGACATTCGCCACACCGGTCACATTGATGACCACTTCATCCACGCCGGAATTCCAGAAGGTCTTGATCTGCCCCACGAGCTCATCGACCTCACCCATCAGGAAGGCACCGCCCTCGATCAGGGATCGCGCATTCACCAGGGGGTCGCTGCTGCTGACGTCGATTCCGGCGCGCTTCAGCATGTCGGCGTAGTGCGGCGCCTGCATGTGCGAACCGCTACTGGCCACCACGACGGCCTCGACGTCCTGATCGGGCAGCGGCAGTGCCATCGGCACCATCGCGACCACCCGTGGAAGGGGGCGGCCCACCGCCTCGGCCCCTTCGCGCAGGGCGGGAAGCACCGTCTCCCGCAGATAGGACGCGGGCGTCAGCCAGGTGATGGCGGCATCCGCCACGCGGCCGGCGAGACGCGCCATGCCCGGTCGCAGCACCCCGAGCCCGACCTGCACCTCTGGCGCGGGGGAGGGCGGAAGAGCGCCTTCGCAGTGGTAGTACTCGCCGCTGAAATCGAGCAGTTGGCCCTGCAGCAGTCCACGGACGATGGTGACGTACTCCTCGGCTGCGGTCAGCGGGCTGGCGTAGGGCTCACCGCGCATGGCGCGCTGCAGGGAGGGCCTGCCGGGACCGAAACCCGCGAGCACCGAGTGCCCGGTGGAGAGCGCCAGCGAGCGGGCCTGCATGGCTGCTTCATAGGGGTGACGCAACGGCATGAGGCTGACACCCAGCCCCGTCGGCACGCCGAAGCCCGTACCCGCCGCATGTGCGAATCCCTGGTGTGCCTCGACCGCCAGCGACTGCCCCTGCCACAGACGCGCAGCCCGGGTCCAATGCACCAGCGCCGCGTATGTGGCCAACTGTTCGGGCCGTCGCGGCACAAATGGAACTAGGATCGAGAACGATGGCACTGAATCACTCCGGGCATGACTGAATTACTCCGGGCATGAATGGATCGCCTGCCGGTTCGGGTCGGAGAACCGGGAATGACGGACCACAGGGCGGCAACGTACGAATCGATCCGACACCGACCGAACCGGGCGCTCACAGCGCACGGCAGTCGGCAGCCGTTCTCCCCTGGCGGGCTATTTCAGCCGGCATCAGCGCCAGGATTCAACGAAAGAAACAGTTGCGGAGGGCGGGAAAAATGACCCGCTGCCCTGTTGAATGAACGGTGAAGGCTTGTCATCCGCCTCGGCGGACGACTACCGGCCCGAAGGATGCGGCAGAGCCGACTTCTGGTACGAGCTGCATCGGATACCCCCGTGAACAGATGCATGCATAACAATGATCAGACGTTAGCACACGCCTGCGATCATGCTGAAACGGCGCCCTCCAGCTTTGGCTTCATCTCTGAACTTTCTCCCCGACTCCGCCACATCAAGGCCCGGGGCATCCCTGGTACCGACAGCCCAGGGCGGCGGCAGCGGACAGGATCCCGCCCACGAACCATCGGTTCGCAGGGAAGGGACTTCCCCTCGATGTGAGTACACGCCCTGCCGGGGGCGGCGGCGCGGGCGAACCTGCGCACTGTGCCGCGGGCCAGGCCCAGCCGGCGGCTGATCTCCCGCCCGGACAGACCCTGATCGAGGAGAGTGTGCACGGCCTGGTGCCGCTCGCGGGTGCGGTCCGTGTATCGGTGGGCGCCCCGGTCCGCTTTCGCCGTTGTGGTGATCTTCTCCAGTTCGGCGAGGGCTGCCGCGGATTCCTCGGGGGTGGGGACGTGGGCGGGTTCGCGCAGCTGGGTGGGGTGTCGGGTGACGCAGCGTTCCACGGCTTCGGTGAGGTTGTGGAACAGGTGCCCACGGTCAGCGACCTGGACGCGTTCGGTGCGCCGAGGCGGGCGCCTTCGGCGTAGCCAGTGGCGCGGTCTCGGCGGATGACCTCGACGCCGGGGTGCTCGGTCAGCCAGCGGGCGGGGGTGGCGGCCTCGTGGTCGGGCAGCAGGTCGACCGGACGGCGGGTCTCGATGTTGATCAGCACGGTGCCGTAGACGTGTCCTTTGCGCAGGGCGAAGTCGTCAACTCCGAGCACTCGTGGTGTCGTTGTCTGCGGGTCGGGCATCGCGCGGATCAGCCGCAGCAGGGTCGAGCGGCTGACCTTCGAGCTGAGGGCGTCGGACAGTCGGGCGCCGGCTCGGCCGGCCAGCATCAGCGCCACCGCCTGCAGGATCGTGTGCAGCCGCAGGCTCCGCCGCCCGTGGCGGAAGGTGAGCCCGGCGACCTGCTCGACGAATGTCGCCTGGGGACACGATGCCGTGGGGCAGCGGAAGCGTCGGACCTGCAGCTTCACGACCACCCGTCGGCCACCGACTGCCGAGTCCGCCAGCCGGCACTCGTACCGGCTGTGGACCCGACGTGATCTGGCGCCGCAGGCCGGGCAGAGCGCTTCAGGCGCACACGCGCAGGCCGCGACGGTCACGGTGTCGCCGCCGATCCCGATGTTCGCTATCTCCAGGTCGTCCAGATCCGGGAACAGGACTGCCTCAGCATCCAGGTTGTTCACGGCCATTGATCATCACGGATGCGGCACTGATCGAGCCGGAGAGCATCGAAAGTGATCGCAAGTCGTTGGTGTCGTTCGTCAACGGGATCGGTTCTGATCTTGGGGCGGTGGTGTCGGGGTTGAGTCTGTTGTTCAGCTCAGGGGCGGTGGAGGGGCAGGTGAACCGGATCAAGATGCTGAAGCGGCAGATGTTCGGCCGCGCGGGCCTGGACCTCCTGCGCAAGCGCGTGCTCCTTGCCGCGTGACCGGCACCCGGTCCGCCCACGGTCGGTGACGGTCCGTCATATCAGCACGGAAAGTGATCCAGAACCTCGATTCACCCGTCGCCGACACGGGGAACTGCGCGAATCGGAAGGTACCAGTGCCCACTGGCCCAATTGCAGAGCAAGTTGCACCGCTTCACCGGGAAGTCACGAGGTGCTACGAGCGCAGTGGGTCCAGCTGACCGCAGTCGTCTTCCGAGTGCGCGGCCCGGGCCAGGGCCGGGCTGACCGAGCAGGAGTTCGCCGAGGCGTTCGAGCTGGGGGCCGGTCTCGATCTGGACGCGGCGGTCCACCGGGCGCTCGGCGGCGGACTTCCGGGCCCTCCTGGCGAAAGCGGGCTGCCGGGCCCGCGTCCGGTGCCGCCGTGGCCGGTGCCCGCCCGCTGAAAAGGGGTGAGCCCCCACAGCCCGAAGGCTGTGGGGGCTCGGTGCCGCAGTGCCCGAACGAATCGGGACCGCGCTCGCGGGTCAGCGCGAGTAGTACTCGACGACGAGCTGCTCGTCGCAGACCACGGGGATCTCACGACGCTGCGGGGCGCGGTCCAGGCGGAAGGCCAGGGCCTTGAGGTTGACCTCGAGGTACTTCGGGGTCTGGCCCTCGCCCGCGTTGCCACCCTCACGGGCGATCTCGAACGGGGTCTTCGTCTTGCTGCGCTCGCGCACGGTGACGACGTAGCCCGGCTTCATCTGGAACGACGGCTTGTTGACCTTGCCACCGTTGACCTCGATGTGGCCGTGGACGACCATCTGGCGGGCCTGGTAGATGGTACGGGCGATGCCCGAACGCAGAACCATGGCGTCGAGACGGGTCTCCAGCTCGGCGATGAGCGCCTCACCGGTCTTGCCCTCGACCTTCTTGGCACGGTCGAAGGCGCGAGCCATCTGCTTCTCGCTGAGGTCGTACTGCGCGCGCAGACGCTGCTTCTCGGTCAGACGGACCTTGTAGTCAGAGTTCTGCTTGCGGCCACGGCCGTGCTGGCCGGGCGGGTACGGGCGGGCCTCGAAGTACTTGACGGACTTCGGGGTCAGCGGGATGCCCAGCGCACGGGCAATCTTGACCTTGGGGCGCTTCTGGTTCGCCATGAACCAAACCTCTCTTGCTTTGCGAATACGGCTTCACCAGGTGTTGACGGAGGTCGCTCCTCGCGACCCGGAGAAAAACCACCCGGGGGTGATCAGCCGCTCTCCGAGGCCGGGCACAACTGTGCTTGCACACGTACGGCCCACCGCCGCCAGGATGGTGGGCTGCCCGCGACACCGAAACCGGTGCGCAACGCTCCTGAAACCCCCACGAGGGGAGCTTCGGGCCACTGTCCCGCTGGTGCGGCCGGTCAGTCGGATTCACACCCGCTGCCGTACCCGAGACATGGCACTCCGACCGAGTATACCCGCCGATCACCCACCCACCGAACCGTCGAGGAGCCACCCCGACCCCTCGGAGAGCACAGGCCCGGCCTACTCGCCCTTGAGCCTGCCCCTCGTCCACTCGACGGTGTCCGCGTAGCGCGCCTCGGCGCCGTGCCTGCTCGGGTGGTAGTACTCCCTGCCGTGCACGGAGTCCGGCGCGTACTGCTGCGCGGCGATGCCGCCCGGCAGGTCGTGCGGGTACTGGTAGCCCTGGCCGTGGCCGAGCTTGCCCGCGCCGCCGTAGTGCGCGTCCCGCAGGTGCGGCGGAACGGCACCCGCCAGCCCCTGCCGGACGTCGGTCAGTGCCGCGTCGATCGCCAGGTAGGCGGCGTTGGACTTGGGCGCCAGCGCGAGGGCGATGGCGGCGTGGGAGAGGATGATCCGCGCCTCCGGGAAGCCGATCATCGCCACCGCCTGGGCGGCGGCGACGGCGGTCGGCAGGGCCGTCGGGTCGGCCAGGCCGATGTCCTCGCTGGCGGAGATCATCAGGCGTCGGGCGATGAAGCGCGGGTCCTCGCCCGCCTCGATCATCCGGGCCAGGTAGTGCAGGGTGGCGTCCACGTCGCTGCCCCGGATCGACTTGATCAGGGCGCTGGCGACGTCGTAGTGCTGGTCGCCGTCCTTGTCGTAGCGGACGGCGGCCTGGTTGACGGCCGTCTCGGTGGTGGCGAGGGTGAGCGTCTCCTCGTTCTTCTCCAGTGCCGCACCGGCCGCCGCCTCCAGGGTGGTGAGCGCCCGGCGGGCGTCACCCCCGGCGAGCCTGACCAGATGGTCCTCGGCCTCGCTGCTCAACTCGACACTGCCCGCGAGGCCGCGCTCGTCCGCCACCGCCCGGCGCAGCAGGGCCCGGATGTCCTCGTCGGTGAGCGATTCGAGAGTGAGCAGCAGGGAGCGGGAGAGCAGCGGGGAGATCACCGAGAAGTAGGGGTTCTCGGTGGTGGCGGCGATCAGGGTGACCCAGCGGTTCTCCACGGCGGGCAGCAGGGAGTCCTGCTGGGCCTTGGAGAAGCGGTGGATCTCGTCCAGGAAGAGCACGGTCTCCCGGCCGGTCATACCCACGGCGCGCCGGGCACCGTCGATCACGGCCCGGACTTCCTTCACTCCGGCGGTGATCGCGGAGAGCTCGACGAAGCGGCCCTCGACGGCCTGGCTGATGACGTGGGCGAGGGTGGTCTTGCCGGTGCCCGGCGGGCCCCAGAGGATCACCGAGCTGGTGGCGGCGGGCCCTTTGGCACCGGAGACCAGGCGGCGCAGCGGCGAGCCGGGCTTGAGCAGCTGACGCTGG
Organism: Kitasatospora sp. GP82; assembly: GCF_029892105.1. Lineage (GTDB taxonomy): Bacteria > Actinomycetota > Actinomycetes > Streptomycetales > Streptomycetaceae > Kitasatospora. The sequence continues at coordinate 19,554 of NZ_JARZAJ010000017.1, forward strand.
CCGGCGACCTCGTCCAGGGTGCGCGGGCGCATCCGCACGGCGAGCGGGGCCCGGCCGGGCTCCTTGGCCTGACGTTCCTCGGCGGCTGCGGTGAAGAGGTCCGGTTCGTCCACGCGTGAAGCCTATGCGAGGGCACCGACAGCCTCGCCCGATGCTTTAGTTCGAATTTGAACGGAAGCGGGCGTACGCTGGACACCACCAGCACGAACCACCCCGGGAGACCCGATCATGCCTGTCCGCCGCCTGAACCACGCGGTGCTCTGGATCCGCGACATCGACCGCTCGGTGGCGTTCTACACCGAGGTCTTCGGCTTCCGGGTCGACCACCTGATCCCCGGCCGGGCCGCCTTCCTCAGCGCGCCCGACAGCCTCAACGACCACGACCTGGGGCTGTTCGCGCTCGGCGCCGACGCCCCCGGACCCGAGCAGGGCCGGGTCGGCCTCTACCACCTGGCCTGGGAGGTCGGCACGCTCGGCGAACTGGCCGACCTCGGCGTCAAGTTGAACCAGCTCGGCGCCCTGGTCGGCGCCAGCAACCACCTGGTCTCCAAGTCCTTCTACGCCAAGGACCCCGACGGCAACGAGTTCGAGCTGATGTGGCGCGTCCCCCGCGAGGACTGGCCGAGCGCGGACTCCGGCGTACGTCCGGGCCCGCTCGACCTGGAGGAGTCACTGGAGCGCTGGGGCCCGGACCTGGCCACCGGCGCAGCCGCCGGCCAGTCCACCTGACCGGCACTGCCCGGTGCGCGGGGCCCTGAACACGGTCTAGCTAGGGCCGTTTGCGGGGTTTGCGCGCCGGCTCCTCCAGCCGCGCCGCATGGTCGGGCACGTACTTCTGCAGATCGCGCGGCGGGCGCTGGTACCCCTTGGACGGCGGCCTGGACGGCAGCTGGACCACCGGTTTGTCGATCTCCCGGTACGGGACGGTGGAGAGCAGGTGGGCGATCATATTGATCCTGGCCCGCCGCTTGTCGTCGCTCTCCACCACGTTCCACGGCGACTCGGGGATGTCGGTGTAGACGAACATCTCGTCCTTCGCCCGCGAGTACTCCTCCCAGCGGGTGATCGACTCGGTGTCCATCGGCGAGAGCTTCCACTGCCGCATCGGGTCCTCCAGGCGTGAGCGGAACCTCCGCTCCTGCTCCTCCAGGCTGACGGAGAACCAGTACTTGCGGAGCAGGATGTCCGCCTCGATCAGCATCCGCTCGAAGATCGGGCACTGGTGCACGAACTGCCAGTACTCCTCCTGGGTGCAGAAGCCCATCACCTTCTCCACCCCGGCCCGGTTGTACCAGCTGCGGTCGAAGAGCACGATCTCACCGGCTGCGGGCAGCTGCTCGACGTACCGCTGGAAGTACCACTGGCCACGCTGGCGGTCGGTCGGTGCGGGAAGGGCCGCGATCCGGGCGACACGCGGGTTCAGATACTCCGCCACCCGCTTGATCGCGCCGCCCTTGCCGGCCGCGTCCCGGCCTTCGAAGACCACCACCAGCCGGACGCCCTCGGCCCGCACCCACTCCTGGAGTTTCACCAACTCGCTCTGCAGGCTCAGGAGTTCCTTCTCGTACGCCTTCCTGGGAAGCCGCCCGGATACCGCCGCCACTGTGCCCTCCGCTCGCCGGATTGCCGATGAGCAATCACGCTACGGGCGTTTCACCGCACCCGCAGGTCGTGCGGATGCCCGGTCCTCGGGCCGAACTCGGGCCGCAGGCGGGTCGTGGGACCGGCAGCCCCCTGCACTGCCGGTACCGACCCGCCCAGCGGATGATCAACTGTGCCCTGCCCCGCCGCCCAGGTCCAATAGCCCTTTCCATAGCCTTGGGGCATGGATATCGACACCCGGCTGCTGCGCTACTTCACGACGGTCTGCGAAGAGGGTCAGCTCACCGCCGCAGCAGCCCGGTTGTTCATCTCCCAGCCGACCCTGACCAAGCAGATCCGACGACTGGAGAGCCAGCTCGGCGTACAGCTCTTCCGGCGCTCCCGGGACGGCGTGACCCCCACTGCCGCCGGGTGCGCGCTCGCCGCACACGCGGCGGCACTGCTGGCGGGCTGGGAGAACGCACTGCGGGCCACCCGGCAGACGGCGGACAAGGCGGGCGGCACGCTGCGGGTGGGCTTCGAGGGCAGCACCATCAACCTGGTGGGCCTGCGCACCATGGCGGAGTTCAGCCGCCGGATGCCGGGCTGGCAGGTGCGGATGCGCCAGAACAACTGGTTCGACCCCACCTCTGGGCTGGCCACCGGGGACATCGACCTGGCGCTGTGGCATGCCCCGTCCTCGACCGCCGAGGAGTTCGCAACTGCCAAGCTGGGCACGGAGGAGCGCTGGGCGGCCCTGTCGGTGGAACATCCGCTGACCGCCCACGAGGTCCTGGACTTCGCCGATCTGCTGGACGAGCCCTTCGTCGCGATCCCGCAGGAGTCGGGCGCCTGGCGGGACTACTGGCTCGGCGCCCAGGAACGCGGCGGCCGTCCGGCGCGGATCGCCGCGGTGGCGCACAACGCGGACGAGTGGCTGGCGGCGGTGGCCTGCGGGCAGGGCATCGGATTCGCCCCCGAGTCGATGCGGCGTCTGGCCTCGCGACCCGACGTGGCGTACCGCCCGGTCCGCGGACTGAGCCCCAGCCAGGTCGGCCTGTACTGGCTCCGCGACCAGCCGGTGACACCCGCGATGGCGGCGTTCATCCGCAGCTGCCAGGAGACCGTCCAGATCGGCTGAGGCCCTCTACGGCGCTGCGCGGCTGGCCACGCGCTCAGCCATGCAGCCCCCAGGGGCGCAGGGATCTGTTTGATCAACTGCGTGCGCGGCCGGCACTCTACGGAGGTGCAGGGTCGTTCGCGCGGTTCGCCGCGCCCCTTAGAAGCACGGTTCCCCGCACCCCTTGAAACCACGGTTCCGCGCCCACCTGGAAGCCGCAGTTCCCCGTGCGCCCATGAGCTGCTTCAGACGCCGTCGAACGGCGCCGGGTAACGGCACAGGCCGCGCGGCTTGCCGTCGTAGGCGCTGAGCGGCAGTGCCTGGAAGTACTCGTCGCGCACCGGGAAGGGCCCGGTGACCTCGTGCCGGGACGCGGGGGTGAAGCCGAAGCGGCCGTAGTAGTCCGGGTCGCCGAGTACCACCACCAGCCGCTCCCCCGCCGCGTCCGCCGCGTCCAGGGCGGCCCGCACCACCAGCCTGCCGACACCCTTGCGCTGCCACTCCGGCGCGACGGCCACCGGGGCGAGCGCCAGGCCCTGGCCCTGGCCGATCCGAAGGCGCGTCAACAGGGCGTGGGCGACGACGAGTTCGCGCTGGTCCACGGGGGCGACGGCGACCACGGAGAACTCGTCCACCCAGGACGGGTCACGGCGCAGCGCGTCCACCAGGTCGGCCTCGTCCGGGCCCGGGAAGGCGGCCATGTGCACAAGTCTGGTCGCCCGGGCGTCCGAGGGCTGCTCAACTCTGGTACGTACGGTCATGGTTGGTCCTTCGCGAGTCGCACACCGTTGTGGACCGGCCCCGGCCCGGTGTCGTCACACCGGGCCGGGGCCGTGAAGGTGATGCTACTTATTCTTCGTCGGTCCGCTCTGGAGAGCTCAGCCCTCGTCCGAGGTCTCGGACTTGGCCTCTTCACGGACCTTGGCCTCTCCCGCAGTCCGGGGCTGCGCGTCGACACCGGCCTCCCGGCGCTGCGCCGGGGTGATCGGGGTCGGGGCGCCGGTCAGCGGGTCGCCACCGGTGGAGGTCTTCGGGAAGGCGATCACGTCCCGGATGGTGTCGTACCCGCCGAGCAGGGTGACGATCCGGTCCAGGCCGAAGGCGACGCCACCGTGCGGCGGCGGGCCGTAGTTGAAGGCGTCCAGCAGGAAGCCGAACTGCGAGGTGGCCTCCTCCTCGGAGAGCCCGATCGCGTCGAAGGCCCGCTTCTGCACGTCCCGCTGGTGGATACGGATCGAACCGCCGCCCAGCTCCGAGCCGTTGAGGACCAGGTCGTAGGCGTTGGAGAGCGCCCCGCCCGGGTCGGTGTCGAAGGTGGCGAGCGACTCGGCGGTCGGCGCGGTGAAGGGGTGGTGCACCGCGTGCCAGCCTTGGAACTGGCCCTTGTCGTCCTCGATCGGCTCGAACATCGGGAAGTCGACCACCCAGAGGAAGGCCCACTTCGACTCGTCGATCAGGTTGCAGCGGCGGCCGATCTCCAGACGGGCCGCACCGAGCAGCTCCTGCGAGGCCGCCTTCTTGCCGGCGGCGAAGAAGACCGCGTCGCCCGGCTTGGCACCGGCAGCGGCGGCGAGGCCGGCCAGGTGCTCCTCGGAGAGGTTCTTGGCGACCGGGCCGCGCAGCTCGCCGGTCTCGGCGTCCACCAGGACGTACGCCAGGCCCCTGGCGCCGCGCGCCTTGGCCCAGTCCTGCCAGGCGTCCAGCTGCTTGCGCGGCTGCGAGGCGCCGCCGGGCATGACGACCGCACCGACGTACGGGGCCTGGAAGACGCGGAACTCGGTGCCCTTGAAGTACTCGGTGAGGTCGGCGAGTTCCTGCCCGAAGCGGACGTCCGGCTTGTCGGAGCCGTAGCGGGACATGGCGTCCGCGTAGGTCATCCGGGGCAGCGGGTTCGGGATCTCGTAGCCGTGCACCTCGCGCCAGATGGCACCGATGATCTTCTCACCGAGGGCCAGGATGTCCTCCTGGTCCACGAAGGACGCCTCGATGTCCAGCTGGGTGAACTCCGGCTGCCGGTCGGCGCGGAAGTCCTCGTCGCGGAAGCAGCGGGCGATCTGGTAGTAGCGCTCCATGCCGGCCACCATCAGCAGCTGCTTGAACAGCTGGGGCGACTGCGGCAGCGCGTACCAGTGGCCGGGCTGGAGGCGGACCGGGACGAGGAAGTCGCGGGCGCCCTCGGGGGTGGAGCGGGTGAGGTACGGCGTCTCGATGTCGAGGAAGTCGTTCTCCTCCATCACCCGGCGGATGACGTTGTTGACCTTGGAGCGCAGGCGCAGGCCCTTGGCCGGGCCCTCACGGCGCAGGTCGAGGTAGCGGTAGCGCAGCCGCACCTCCTCGTTGACCGTGCCGGGCTCGTACTCGGCGACCGGGAACGGCAGCGGGGCGGCCTCGGAGAGCACCTCGATCTCGCTCACGACGACCTCGACGGCGCCGGTCGGGATCTCCGGGTTCTCGTTGCCCTCGGGACGGACCCGGACCTCGCCGACGACCTTGACGCAGTACTCGGCGCGCAGGCCGTGCACCGAGTCGAGGTCGCGGACCACGATCTGCACGGTGCCGGAGGCGTCGCGCAGGTCGATGAACGCGACACCGCCGTGGTCACGGCGGCGGGCGACCCAACCGGCCAGGGTGATGGTCGTTCCGGCGTGCTCCGCGCGGAGCGTGCCCGCGTCGTGCGTGCGGATCACAGCTGCTTCTCCTTCAGGGTGGATACGAGTGCTTCGAGGGCGACGGGGGTCTGCTCGCCGGTGGTCATGTCCTTCAGCTGGACGACGCCTTCGGCGAGGTCTCGGTCCCCGGCAACCAGGGCGAAGCGGGCCCCGGAGCGGTCGGCGGACTTCATCGCGTTCTTGATGCCCTTGACGCCGAAGGCGAGGTCGGTGGCGACGCCGGCCCGGCGCAGCTCGATCACCTTGGCGAAGAGCACGTTCTTGGCCTCCTCGCCGAGCGCCACGGCGTAGACCGAGGTACTGGCGGGCAGGTCGAGGACGACGCCCTCGGCCTCCATGGCGAGGTAGGTGCGGTCCACCCCGAGGCCCCAGCCGACGGACGGCAGCGCGGGGCCTCCGAGCATCTCGGACAGCCCGTCGTAGCGGCCGCCGCCGCCGATCGCGGACTGCGCACCGAGGCCGTTGTGCACGAACTCGAAGGTGGTGCGGGTGTAGTAGTCGAGCCCGCGGACCAGCTTGGGGTCGTCCACGAAGGCCACCCCGGCAGCGGTGAGCAGCTGGCGGACCTGCTCGTCGTAGGCCTTGCAGTCCTCGCAGAGGTAGTCGCGCAGCATCGGCGCGTCGGTCAGCTGGGCCTGCACCGAATCGCGCTTGTCGTCCAGGACGCGCAGCGGGTTGATCTCGGCCCGGCGGCGGGTGTCCTCGTCCAGCTCCAGGCCGGTCAGGAACTCCTGCAGGGCGGCGCGGTAGACCGGACGGCACTGCTTGTCGCCGAGGCTGTTGATCAGCAGGCTGTAGTTGCTCAGGCCCAGCGAGCGGAAGGCGTCGTCGGCCAGGATGATCAGCTCGGCGTCGAGCGCCGGGTCCTCGGCGCCGATCGCCTCCGCGCCGACCTGGGCGAACTGGCGGTAGCGGCCGGCCTGCGGGCGCTCGTAGCGGTAGAAGGAGCCGGAGTACCAGAGCTTGACCGGCAGGTTGCCCAGCTTGTGCAGGTTGGCCTGGAGCGCGGCACGGACCACCGAGGCGGTGCCCTCGGGGCGCAGCGCGAGGTCCTCCTTGCCGCGCTTGGTGAGGGAGAACATCTCCTTGGTGACGATGTCGGTGGACTCGCCGACACCGCGCGAGAAGAGCTTGACGTCCTCGAAGACCGGCGTCTCGATGTAGCCGTAACCGGCCCGGCGCAGCGGCGCCGAGAGACGCTCGCGGATCGCCAGGAAGGTCGCGGAGCTGGGCGGCAGCAGGTCGTAGGTGCCCTTGGGGGCGGTGAAGATGCTCAACTTCTCTTCCGTCACATTCCTCGTCGCGGGGCAGCCGGAGCGTCCGCCGCTCCAGCCGCCTGCTTGAGGTAGGGGTTGGTGGCGCGCTCACGGCCGATGGTCGTCTGGGAGCCGTGGCCGGAGAGGACCACGGTGGCGTCGTCGAGGGGCAGGCAGACCCGGGCCAGCGACTGCATGATCGCCGCGGCGTCACCACCCGGGAGGTCCGTGCGCCCGATGGAGCCGGCGAAGAGCAGGTCGCCCGAGAACAGCACCGGAGGGATGTCGTTCTGCGAAGGCGTCCTGAAGGTCACCGACCCCCCGGTATGGCCGGGGGCATGGTCGACGGTGAGCCTCAGACCGGCCAGTTCCAGGACGCTGCCGTCCTTCAACTCCCGTACGTCGTCCGGCTCTCCGACCGTGATCGAGCCCATCAGCTGCTGGCCGAGCGAGCGGCCGAGCGCGCGCTCGGGGTCGGCGAGCATGTAGCGGTCCTCGGGGTGGATCCAGGCCGGGACGTTCCGGGCGCCGCAGACCGGCACCACCGAGGCGACATGGTCGATGTGCCCGTGGGTGAGCAGCACCGCGACCGGCTTGAGCCGGTGCTCGCGGATCAGGTCCTCGACGCCCCGGGCCGCCTCGTGGCCGGGATCGACGATCACGCACTCCTCGCCGGCCGCCGGGGCGACCAGGTAGCAGTTGGTGCCCCAGGCTCCGGCTGGAAATCCGGCGACGAACACGCGAGATCCTCTATCAATCGGGTGGCGGTGCCCCTGACTCAAGTCGTCACCGCTGGTCTTACCGCAGCCTACCGGCGGCACGGCACCGGTTGCGAACCAGATGGCGGTGAGTCTGCCCCGAGCCCGACCGGCGGTCGCGGGCGCGGGTCGCTCCAAGGAGCCGCGGAAATCGTGACCGCCGACTTTCACGGTTGATCCCGTACTTACGGACGAGGTCCTTACACTTGGCCGCCATTGGGTGCGATGATCCGAATCGACGTTCCCGAGAAGTCCAACGCCCGACATCATCAAGCACGACATCAGGAGACACGGCCGGTGGTCACCAGCGAACAGCGGCGGCGGCAGCTCGCCCGCGAGAAGTACGAGCGGCAGATGGAGCGCCGGGTCGAAGCCCAGCAGAAGGCCAGGCGCCGAAACGCCATCGTCAGCGCCGCCGTCGTGGCCGTCGTGGTGATCGCTGCGGGCGGTGCCTGGGCGGGCGGCGCCTTCGACGCCAAGAACACGTCCAAGGACCAGACGGCGCAGGCCGCGCCGACCCCGACGGCTCCCATGACCCCCACCGCTGCGGCGAAGCCGGTCAAGGGCTGCACCGACCCGGCCCCCGGCCAGCCGAACGGCAAGCAGTGGAAGACCGAGCCGGCGATGTCGATCGACACCAACGCCAAGTACACCGCCACGCTGGACACCAGCTGCGGCAAGGTCACCATCGACCTGGACGCCGCCAAGGCGCCGCACACGGTCAACTCCTTCGCCTTCCTGTCCGGCGAGAAGTACTTCGACCACGTCAAGTGCCACCGCCTCACCACCGCCGGCATCTACGTGCTCCAGTGCGGCGACCCGACGGCCAGTGCCACCAACCCCGGCGGATCGGGCGGCCCCGGCTACCAGTTCGCGGACGAGAACCTGACCGGTGCGACCTACCCGGCGGGCACGGTGGCGATGGCCAACTCGGGCCCCGGCACCAACGGCAGCCAGTTCTTCCTGGTCTACAGGGACACCCAGCTGCCCCCGAGCTACACCCCGTTCGGCAAGATCACCGGCGGTCTCGACGTCCTGACCAACATCGCCGCGGGCGGTGTCCAGGGCGGTGGCGGCGATGGCGCACCGGTCGCCAACGTGGTCCTCAACTCCGTTACCACCGACAAGAGTTGATCCAACTCGGCGCTGCGCCCCGGCCTGTCTGGAAGCGGCCGGGGCGCAGCGCCGCAGAAATCGCCCGGCCCGGATGCGGACAGCACCGGCGCTGGTCGCCTATGTTGCTGTTGTATAGGGTGCCCTGACCGTCGGCCGTCACCCTCGGCGCACAACTCGACGGCTCGGACGGCGGACTCCATCGGTCCGCCGCACATCAACTGTGGACGACGTACGCGCACCACACTCCCGTGGGCGCGACGTCATGTGGAGGAGGCGCTGTGAGCAGCGACCCGTGGGGCCGTGTCGACGAGCAGGGGACCGTCTACGTCAGGACGGCCGAGGGCGAACGCGTCGTCGGCTCCTGGCAGGCGGGCTCCCCCGACGAGGCCCTCGCCTACTTCGAGCGCAAGTACCAGGGCCTGGAGGCCGAGATCGGCCTGCTGGAGCACCGCGTCCGCAAGACCGACCTGGCCGCCAAGGACGCCCAGACCGCGCTGGAGCACCTGCGCGAGCAGGTGGTCGAGGCACACGCGGTCGGCGACCTGGCCTCGCTCGCCAAGCGTCTCGAAACGCTGAGCGGCGAGATCGAGTCCCGGCAGGCGGAGCGCAAGGCCGCCCGCGCCAAGGCGCAGGACGACGCCCGCACGTCCAAGGAGAAGCTGGTCGCCGAGGCCGAGCAGCTCGCCGAGTCCACCCAGTGGCGGGAGGCCGGCGACCGGCTGCGCGCGCTGGTGGACACCTGGAAGGGCCTGCCGCGTCTGGACCGCAAGAGCGACGACGAGCTGTGGCACCGCTTCTCGCACGCCCGCTCGGTGTTCTCCAAGCACCGCAAGGCGCACTTCGCGACCCTGGACGCGGAGCGTGAGTCGGCCCGTACGGCCAAGGAGAAGCTGGTCGCCGAGGCCGAGGCGCTCTCCAGCTCCACCGAGTGGGGCGACACGGCAGCCGCCTACCGCGACCTGATGGCGCAGTGGAAGGCCGCCGGGCGCGCGCAGCGGGACGCCGAGGAAGAGCTGTGGGCCCGGTTCCGGGGCGCGCAGGACGTCTTCTTCCAGGCCCGCGCCGCCGCCTTCAGCGAGCGGGACGCCGAGCAGGGCGAGAACCAGAAGCTGAAGGAGACCCTGCTGGTCGAGGCCGAGGCGATCCTGCCGATCACCGACCTCAAGACCGCCAAGGCCGCGCTGCGCGACATCAGCGAGCGCTGGGAGGCGATCGGCCATGTACCGCGCGACGCCCGGCCGAAGCTGGACGGCCGGCTGAACGCGGTCGAGCGGGCCATCCGCGAGGCCGAGGACGCCGAGTGGAAGCGCTCCAACCCGGAGGCCAAGGCCCGTGCGGCCGGTATGACCGGTCTGCTCCAGGCCGCCGTGGACAAGATCCAGGGCGACCTGGACAAGGCCCGCGCCGCCGGCAACGCGAACAAGGTGGCCAAGCTGGAGTCCGAGCTGGCGGGCCGCCAGGCCCTGCTGGACCAGGCCCAGAAGAGCCTCCAGGAGTTCAGCGGCTGACCCTGCGCCCCTACGAACGGGCCCTCGACCCCTACGTGGTCGGGGGCCCGTCGCGCAGCCACCCACCAGGGGCCGCCCTTCAGGGGCGCGAGGAACTGCGCGAACCCCCCACAGCCCCGCGCCGGGTCAGACGCTCGTCGGAGAGGCGCCGGGGCTGGTGAGCTGGCCGAGTTGGTCGACGTCGATGCTCTGGTCCGGGCGGGGGGTCGTGGGCGAGACCGGCACGGTGAAGTCCTTGAAGTCCAGTGTTTCGCCGCCGACGCCGCCGGCCCGGTCGAAGTGCAGCGGGTAGGGGCTGCCCAGCATGGCCACGGCGAGCGTGCCCTTCTCCGGCCCCTTGGCACCCAGCACCGTGGCCGCCGGTGTGCCGTTCACCGTGCTCTGGGGACCACCGCTCAGCGAGACGCCCTGCGGGTTCAGCGAGTCGGCGAGGGCCGACAGGTCGCAGACCGAGCCGAGCACGCCGTAGTCCGGGTTGGCGCTCGTGGTCTTCAGGTATCTGTCTCCGATCAGGGCGGACGCCGCCGCACCGCCGTGGTTCTGCCAGAAGGCCTGGTCGGGCTTGATCCAGAGTTGGTCACCCACCTTGATCAGCTGGAAGGTACCCAGACTGGTGACGCCCACGGAGCCGGTGCAGTCGCCCGCGACGTCCATCGACAGGTCGAGGGTCACCACCACGGTGCCGTCGTCCAGCCGGCCGTTGACGTGGGCCGCCTGTCCCTGCTTGAGCGCGTTGATCGAGGCTGTGACGATGTCCTTCGGCGGCAGCTTCTCGACGCCGTTCGGCGTGGGTGACGCCGAAGCGGCGGCGGAGATGCCGACCGCTGCCGGGGTGCGATCGCCGCACCCCACGGTTCCCGCCGTCAGAGCGGCACAGGCGAGTACGGCCAGAGTCGTCAGCTTGAGGTTCATGGGGCCTCCCGTCGCTGCGATCGTTCATCACAGCCTCTCGCTACGGGAGGCCCCATGCACCTCGGACGGGCTACTTCCGACCTGAGGTGACCCGGTAGACGTCGTACACGCCCTCGACGCCGCGGACGGCCTTCAGGACGTGGCCCAGGTGCTTCGGGTCGCCCATCTCGAAGGTGAAGCGGCTCATCGCCACCCGGTCGCGGGAGGTCTGGACCGCCGCCGACAGGATGTTGACGTGCTGGTCGGAGAGCACCCGGGTGACGTCCGAGAGCAGGCGCGAGCGGTCCAGCGCCTCGACCTGGATGGCCACCAGGAAGACCGAGGACTGGGTGGCGGCCCACTCGACCTCGATCATCCGCTCGGGCTGCTGGGTCAGCGCCTCGACGTTGACGCAGTCGGAGCGGTGCACCGAGACACCGTTGCCACGGGTGACGAAGCCGACGATGGGGTCGCCCGGCACCGGTGTGCAGCAGCGGGAGAGCTTGACCCAGACGTCCTCGACGCCCTTGACGATCACACCGGGATCGCCCTTGGCCCGACGGCGGGCGGCCCGGCCCTGGGTGGTCGGGGTGGCGGTCTCGGCGAGGTCGTCGGTCGCGCCCTCCTCGCCGCCGAGCGCCTGCACCAGCTTCTGGACGATGTTCTGCGCCGCGACATGGCCTTCGCCGATCGCCGCGTAGAGCGAGGAGATGTCGGGGTAGCGCATCTCGTGCGCCAGGGTGACCAGCGAGTCCCCGGTGAGGATGCGCTGGATCGGCAGGCCCTGCTTGCGCATCGCCCGCGCGATGGCCTCCTTGCCCTGCTCGATCGCCTCCTCGCGGCGCTCCTTGGAGAACCACGCCTTGATCTTGTTCCGGGCGCGCGGCGACTTGACGAAGCTCAGCCAGTCCCGGGAAGGACCGGCGTTCTCCGCCTTGGAGGTGAACACCTCGACGGTGTCACCGTTCTCCAGGGTGGACTCCAGCGGCACCAGCCGGCCGTTGACCCGCGCCCCTATGCAGCGGTACCCGACCTCGGTGTGCACCGCGAAGGCGAAGTCCACCGGGGTGGCACCCGCCGGGAGCGCTATGACATCACCCTTGGGGGTGAAGACGAAGACCTCGTTGTTGGAGAGGTCGAAGCGCAGCGACTCCAGGAACTCGCTCGGGTCCTCGGTCTCCTTCTGCCAGTCCAGCAGCTGCCGCAGCCAGGCCATCTCGTTGACGGCCCCGGCCTTGTCGTCCTTGCGCACCTGGGTCGGCGTGTCGGTACGGACCTTGGAGGCACCGGCCACCGCGCGCTGCTTGTACTTCCAGTGGGCGGCGATGCCGTACTCGGCCCTGCGGTGCATGTCGAAGGTGCGGATCTGGAGTTCGACCGGCTTGCCGCCGGGACCGATCACCGTGGTGTGCAGCGACTGGTACATGTTGAACTTCGGCATCGCGATGTAGTCCTTGAACCGCCCCGGCACCGGGTTCCACCGCGCGTGGATGGTGCCCAGCGCCGCATAGCAGTCGCGGACGGTGTCGACCAGGACCCGGATGCCGACCAGGTCGTAGATCTCGGCGAAGTCGCGGCCTCGCACGATCATCTTCTGGTAGACCGAGTAGTAGTGCTTCGGACGGCCCGTCACCTGGGCGGTGATCCGAGCCCCCTTCAGATCGCCCTGCACCTGGTCGATCACGGTGGCCAGGTACTCGTCCCGCTTGGGCGCCCGCTCGGCCACCAGACGCACGATCTCGTCGTACATCTTGGGGTAGAGGATCGCGAAGGCGAGGTCCTCCAGCTCCCACTTGATGGTGTTCATACCCAGCCGGTGCGCCAGCGGGGCGTAGATCTCGAGCGTCTCGCGGGCCTTCTTCTCCTGCTTCTCCCGCTTGAGATAGCGCATGGTGCGCATGTTGTGCAGGCGGTCGGCGAGCTTGATCACCAGGACGCGAGGGTCCTTGGCCATCGCGACGACCATCTTGCGCACCGTCTCGGCCTGCGCGGCCTCGCCGAACTTGACCCGGTCCAGCTTGGTGACACCGTCCACCAGCAGGGCCACCGAGTCGCCGAAGTCGCGGCGCAGCGTCTCCAGGCCGTAGTCGGTGTCCTCGACGGTGTCGTGCAGCAGCCCGGCCATCAGGGTCGGGGCGTCCATGCCCAGCTCGGCCAGGATGGTGGCCACGGCGAGCGGGTGGGTGATGTACGGGTCGCCGCTCTTGCGCTTCTGGCCCCGGTGCCACTTCTCGGCCACGACGTACGCGCGCTCGATGTCGCGCAGCAGCGCCGGGTCGGCCTTGGGGTCGTTGGCCCTGATGGTGCGGAACAGCGGCTCCAGCACCGGGTTGAGCACCGTGCCGCGCTGGCCGCCGAAGCGGGCCAGACGGGCGCGCATACCGCCGGAGGAGGGAAGCCTGGATGCAGCGGGCGGTCCCGGACGTACCGGGCTGGCCCCCGAGGGCGTGGGCCGGCTGTCAGGGGCTGCGGCCTCGGCCGTGGGCTGGGCCTCGTCGGGCAAGGACACTCCTCGGGGCGCGGTGTCTTCCCTTCGCGCGAGAGGGAAGGGATGAATCTTCATGGTACCGAGCCCGGGATCAGGACGTTCGACCACCCGGCCCGCGATCCGGGACCCGGCCCCGGGTCCGGTCAGGTGAAGTCCGCCGTGCCGCGGTGTCGTGACGCCCGCCGCGGGGAACGCCCCACCGGCCGCCGGACGCCGAGGGAGGGCCACACCCATGGAGTACACGTTCTCGACCGAGGTCGCGCTGCGGGTCAACGGGGAGGATCATGCGCTGCTGCTGGACAACCGCTCCACCCTGCTGGACGTGCTGCGCGAGCGACTCGGGCTGACCGGCGCCAAGAAGGGCTGCGACCACGGACAGTGCGGCGCCTGCACCGTACTGGTGGACGGCCGGCGGATGAACAGCTGCCTCCTGCTGGCGGTCGCCCAGCACGGTCGCTCGGTCACCACCGTCGAGGGACTGGCCGAGGGCGACACGCTGCACCCCGTCCAGCAGGCTTTCCTGGACCACGACGCCTACCAGTGCGGATTCTGCACACCCGGCCAGATCTGCTCGGCAGTCGGTGCGCTGGCGGAGGCGCGGGCGGGCCGGCCGAGCGCGGTCACCGATCCGGCCGAGGACCCTCCGGTGCCCCTCGACGGACCGGAGATCCGGGAGCGGATGAGCGGCAACCTGTGCCGGTGCGGCGCCTACCCCGGCATCGTACGCGCCGTCATGGAGGCCGCCTCGTGAAGGAGTTCGCCTACCACCGCCCCACCGACGCCGCCTCGGCCGTGGCCCTGCTCGCCCAGTCGCCCGGCGCCCGCTACCTGGCCGGCGGTACCAACCTGGTCGACCTGATGAAACTCGGGGTGGAGACCCCCGATCTGCTGGTGGACCTGGGCGCGCTGCCGTTCACCACCGTCGAGCCGCTGACCGACGGCGGCCTGTGCATCGGGGCGGGCGTACGCAACAGCGACCTCGCCGCCCACCCGTACGTCCGCGCCCACCACCCCGTGCTGTCGCAGGCCCTGCTGTCCGGCGCCTCGGGACAGCTGCGCAACGCCGCGACCGTCGGCGGGAACCTGCTGCAACGGACCCGCTGCCTCTACTTCCAGGACGTCACCAAGCCCTGCAACAAGCGGCTGCCCGGCACCGGGTGCCCCGCCCGGACGGGCGTCCACCGGGACCTGGCCGTCCTCGGCGCTTCCGGGCACTGCGTCGCCACTCACCCCTCCGATCTGGCGGTCGCCCTCGCCGCGCTGGACGCCACCGTCGACACCCTCTCGGCAACCGGGCCGCGCACCCTGTCCATCAACCGGCTGCACCGGCTGCCCGGCAACCATCCCGACCACGAACACCGCCTGCTGCCCGGCGAGTTGATCCTCTCCGTCGGGCTGCCCGCGCCCGCGCCGGACACCAGGTCGGGGTACCGGAAAGTCCGCGACCGCGCCTCGTTCGCCTTCGCCCTCGCCTCGGCCGCCGCCGTCCTGGCGGTCGAGGACGGCCGGGTCACCCACGTCGCACTGGCCCTCGGCGCGCTGGCCGCCAAACCCTGGCGGGCCACGACGGCAGAGCAGGCCCTGCTGGGCGGCCCGGCGACCGAGGCGGCCTTCGGCCGCGCACTCGACCTGGAGCTCACCGCCGCCGAGCCGCTTCCCGGAAACGGCTTCAAGGTCCCGCTGGCCCGCAATCTGGCCACCCGCCTGCTGACCGACCTGGCCACCGGCGAGCAGGCACCGCGACGGGAGACCCGATGACCGACCCGAAGGCCGCTCTCGGCGCACCGCTGGCCCGGCTCGAAGGCCGCGACAAGGTGACCGGCCGGGCCCGCTACGCCAACGACCACACGCCACCCGGAAGCGTCTTCGCCTGGCCGGTGCCGGCCACCGTGGCGCGCGGCGAGATCACCGCGATCGACGACCGACAGGCACTGGCCCATCCGGCGGTCCTCGCCGTCCTCACCCACCTGAACGCACCACCCCTCGCCGAAGCCGAGGATCCCACCCTCGCCCTGCTGCAGTCGCCACAGGTCGCCTACCGGGGCCAGTACGTTGCCCTGGTGGTCGCCGAGACGTTGGAGGCCGCCAGGACGGCCGCCGCCGAACTCCGTATCAGCTACCGGTCCGAGCGCCATGACGTCGTCCTGACGGACGATCACCCCGGAATCTACGCACCCGAGCTGGCGAACGCCGGGTACCCGGCCGACCGGGAGCGCGGCGACTTCGACACCGCCTTCGAGAGCGCCGAAGTCCGCACCGACGCCGTCTACCGGATCGGACCGCTCCACAACCATCCGATGGAACCCCATGCCGCCACCGCCGTATGGGACGGCGACCGGCTCACGGTGTACGACTCCTGCCAGGGCGGCAACAGCGTCCAGCAGACACTGGCCACCCTGTTCGCGCTGCCGCACAGCCAGATCCTGGTGATCAGCGAACACGTCGGCGGCGGCTTCGGCTCCAAGGGCACCGCCCGCCCGCAGGCCGTCCTCGCCGCGATGGCCGCCAGGACCGTACGGCGGCCGGTCAAGCTGGCCCTTCCCCGCGCGCAGCTCTGTGCCGTCGTCGGCCACCGGGCGCCGACCGTCCAGCGGGTCAGGCTGGCCGCCCGCTCGGACGGGCGGCTGCACGGAGTGGCCCACGAGGTGCTCACCCGCAGCTCCACGCTGAGCGAGTTCGTCGAGCAGGCCGCCGTACCCGCCCGGGTGATGTACGCGTCGCCGCACAGCCGCACCACCCATCGCGTGGTCCGCCAGGACGTCCCCGCCCCGTCGTGGATGCGGGCGCCCGGCGAGTGCCCCGGCATGTTCGCCCTGGAGTCGGCGATGGACGAGCTGGCGCAGGCCTGCGGCCTGGACCCGATCGAGCTGCGCCTGCGCAACGAGCCCGAGCTCGAACCCGACAGCGGCCGGCCGTTCAGCAGCCGCCATCTCACCGACTGCCTGCGCGAGGGGGCGCGGCGCTTCGGCTGGTACCCACGGGACCCCGAGCCGCGCCGTCGCAGTCGGGGCCGCCTGCTGATCGGCTCCGGGGTCGCCGCCTCCACCTACCCCGTGTACGTCGCGCCGTCCAGTGCGGAGGTCCGAGCCGAGGCCGACGGCTCCTTCACGGTGCTGATCAACGCCACCGACATCGGGACCGGCGCCAGGACGGTGCTGGCGCAGATCGCCGCGCACGTGCTGGGTGTCGCCACCGACCGGGTGGGGGTGGAGATCGGGCGCAGCGATCTCCCGCCTGCCTCACTGGCCGGCGGCTCCAGCGGCACCGCCTCGTGGGGGTGGCCCGTCCACCGGGCGGCGACCGCGCTGCGCGAGGACCTGGCCCGGCACGGCGAGGTTCCCGCCGGTGGGCTGGCGGCCCGGGCGGCCACGGGCGCGGAGGACCTCGCGGCGAGCCGGTCCTTCGCCCGGCATGCCTTCGGGGCCCAGTTCGCCGAGGTGCAGGTGGACATGGACACCGGCGAGACCAGGGTCCGCCGGCTGCTCGGGGTGTTCGCCGCCGGGCGCATCCTCAACCCGCGGACCGCACGCGCCCAGCTGCTCGGCGGGATGATCATGGGCCAGTCCATGGCACTGTCCGAACACAGCACCCTGGACCCGGAGTTCGGCGACCACGCGGAGCGGGACCTCGCCTCGTACCAGGTGGCCGTCCATGCGGATGTGACGGACGTTCAGGCGTACTGGATCGAGGAGGAGGACCCGCACCTGAACCCGATGGGCTCCAAGGGCATCGGCGAGCTCGGCATCGTCGGCACCGCCGCCGCCATCACCAACGCCGTCCACCACGCCACCGGCATCCGAGTCCGCGACCTTCCCGCCACCCCGGACGTCCTGCTGGGCCGGTGACCGGTCAGCCCCTCGACCCCGGGAAAACTCGCAGGGGCGGCGACCACGGAAAGTGATCACCGCCCCTGCGAGGTGTTCTCAGACCAGGACGAGCGCCTCCAGCGGGGCGCCGCCGAGGTGCTCGGTGAGCCGCTCACGGCCGGGCAGGAAGCCCAGTTCCATCAGCACGACCACGCCGGCCAGCTCGGCGCCGGTGCGCCGGACCAGGTCCAGCGAGGCGCCGAGGGTGCCGCCGGTGGCCAGGACGTCGTCGACCACCAGCACCTTCTCCCCCGGGACGAAGGCGTCGCACTGGACCTCCAGCGTCGCGGAGCCGTACTCCAGCTCGTACGACTGGCCGTACACCTCGCCGGGCAGCTTGCCCTTCTTGCGGATCGGCACGAAGCCGAGCCCGGCCGCATAGGCGGCCGGGGCTGCCAGCACGAACCCCCGCGCCTCCAGACCGACCACCTTGGTCGCGCCGAGTGCCTTGGCCCGGCCCGCCAGTGCGTCGGTGAGTGCCGCGAAGGCCACCGCGTCGGCGAGCAGCGGTGCGATGTCCTTGAACAGCACACCGGGCTTCGGGTAGTCGGGAACGTCCCGGATCCTGCTGTTCAGCAGCTCGGCAAGGGCAAGGTCGGCGACGGTCACGGGGGTTCCTCTACGGCGTGGGATCAGTGCTTGCCGGACGGGCGGCCCTTGGAACGGGACCGCCCGGTCGGCTGGTTGCGCTGTCCGACCATACCCGCTGTCACTTCGTCCTCCACGGCCTGCGCTGCGGCATCCTCGGGGGCCTCGGCGGCCGCCTTGGCGTCGGCCTCGCGGCGGGTGAGGACCTTCTTGGCCAGCGCCCGCATCTCCGGGGTCTGCTCCTTGAGCTGCGCGTACAGCGGGGTGGCCACGCAGATGGAGGAGTAGGCACCGGCCGCGAGACCGATGAACAGGGCGAGCGAGATGTCGTTCAGGGTGCCGGCACCGAGCAGGCCGCCACCGATGAACAGCAGTGCGGCGACCGGCAGCAGGGCGACCACGGTGGTGTTGATGGACCGCACCAGGGTCTGGTTGAGGCCGTGGTTGGCCGCCTCGCTGAAGGTCTGCTTGTTCTGCTTGGTGATGCCCTTGGTGTTCTCCTTCACGGTGTCGAAGACGACGACCGTGTCGTAGAGCGAGTACCCGAGGATGGTCAGGAAGCCGATCACGGTGCCCGGGGTGACCTCGAAGCCGACCAGGGCGTAGACGCCGATGGTGATCAGGAGGTCGTGGATCAGGGCGACCAGCGCGGCGAGGGCCATCCGCCACTCGAAGGCGATGGCCAGGTAGACCGTCACCAGCACCATGAAGATCACCAGGCCCAGCAGGGCCTTCTGGGAGATCTCATGTCCCCAACTGGGGCCGATCACCTGGGCGTTGATGTCCTGGGTCGGGACGTTGAGGTCCTTGGAGAGGCCCTCGATGAAGGCGCTCGCGGGGACCTTCTCCTCGGAGCTGACCTGGATCTTGACCTCACCCTTGCCGGTCGACTGCACCAGTGCGGTCGAGTCGTGGGTGATCTTGTTGGCGACGTCCTGCGCCTGGGAAACCGTGAGCCCGGGCTTGGTGACGGTGTAGACCGAACCACCCTTGAACTCGATGCCCAGATGCAGACCCAGCGCCAGACCGACCGCCGCGAGCAGCACGATCACGCCGGAGATGCTGTACCAGAGCTTGCGCCGGCCGACGAAGTCGAAGCTGACCTCGCCCTGGTAGAGACGGTGGCCGAGATTGCCGAAGCGTGACATGGCGTCAGGCCTCCTTCGCGGCAGCAGTGGCGGAGCGGCGACGGCTGCCCCGGATCGGCGGGCGGGCGCCCAGACGCTTCGGGTCCAGACCGGACCACGGGTGGCCCTCGGAGAAGAACTTCCGGCGGGCCAGCAGGGTGATCAGCGGCTTGGTGAAGAGGAAGATCACCACGATGTCGAGCAGGGTGGTCAGACCCAGGGTGAAGGCGAAGCCCTGCACCTTGCCGACCGACACCACGTACAGCACGGCGGCACAGAGGAAGGACACGAAGTCCGAGACCAGGATGGTGCGGCGGGCCCGCGGCCAGGCGCGCTGGACGGCCGGGCGCAGCGGGGCGCCCTCGCGGACCTCGTCGCGGATGCGCTCGAAGTACACGATGAACGAGTCCGCGGTGATACCGATCGCGACGATGGCGCCGCAGACGGCGGGCAGGTTCAGCGCGAAGCCGATACCGGCGCCGAGCAGGGACATGATCGCGTAGGTGAGCACCGCGGAGACGACCAGACCGGCGATGGAGATCAGACCGAGACCGCGGTAGTAGACCAGCGAGTAGAGGACCACCAGCAGCATGCCGATCGCACCGGCGACCAGACCGGCCTGGAGCTGGTCACCGCCGAGCTGCGGGGAGACGGTGGTGACGTCGCTCTTCTCGAAGGTGAGCGGCAGGGCGCCGAAGCTCAGCACGTTGGCCAGGCCCTTGGCCTGGTCCTGGGTGAAGCTGCCGGAGATCACCGCGTTGCCGCCGGCGATCGACTGGCTGACGTACGGGTGGGAGACGACCCTGCCGTCCAGCACGATGGCGAACTGGTTGGCCGGGGAGGCCTGGGTGGCCAGCTTGCCGGTGGTGGAGGCGAACGCCGTGGAACCGGTGTTGTTGAAGCCCAGCTGGACCTGCCAGCCGGACCCGTTCTGGGTGTCGAAGTACGCCTGGGCCTTGGAGACGTCCGCGCCGCTCACGGCGACCGGGCCGAGCGCGAACTTGTACCAGACGCCCTGCTCCTTGTCGTAGCTGCAGGCGACCGAGTTCTTGCCCGGGTCGGTCTGGTAGTCCTTCTGCTGGGTCTGCGCCGAGCAGTCCATCGCGGCGAACTGCTGCTGCAGCTCGGGCGGGACGGTGCCCTGGGTGAGCGCGTTGGCCATGTCGGCCGCGGACGGGGCGCTCGGAGCCGCGCTCGGAGCGGTGGGCGGCGTGGCACCCGCGCTGGACGAGGCAGCGGCCGAGGCGGAAGCGGTCGGGTCGGCCTTCAGGGCGTCGCTGACGGCCCGGCCGGCCTTGCTGGCGCTCGCGGACGGCGAGGCGGAGCCGCTGCCGGCAGCGGCGGAGGAGGACGGCGCGGCGGACGGCGAACCGGTGCCGGTCGCGCTCGGGGTGGCCGACGGGGTGGGAGCCTTCACGCCCGTCGGCGCGAGGGCCAGCACCGGACGGAAGTAGAGCTTGGCCGTGGTACCGACCTGATCGATCGCGGCCTGCCGGTCACCGCCGTTGGGGATGTTGACGATGATCGTGTCGTTGCCCTGCGTCTGCACCTCCGCCTCGGAGACACCGAAAGCGTTGACACGCTTCCCCATGATCCCGACCGCGACGTCCATGTTGGACTTGTTGATCGCGGCCTTGTCCTCCGACTTGGCGGTCAGCGTGATGCTGGTGCCACCGGCGAGGTCGATCCCGAGACGAGGCGTCTTGTGGCCCGTCCAGAACATGAGGGCGACCAGTCCG
This sequence comes from Kitasatospora sp. GP82, assembly GCF_029892105.1. Taxonomy (GTDB): domain Bacteria; phylum Actinomycetota; class Actinomycetes; order Streptomycetales; family Streptomycetaceae; genus Kitasatospora. The sequence continues at coordinate 40,261 of NZ_JARZAJ010000017.1, forward strand.
ACGGTGACCGCCAGGATCAGGGCCAGCGCCCGTCCCGGGTAACCGTCGCGCGGACGCGACTTTGGTGTTGCCACCTTGCTCGTTTCTCCCTGTCCATGCCGCCGCCCACCGGCCCGGTCCGGCTTGTGGCGGGACAGGGACGGGAGGCGCGGCGGCCCTGAGGTCCTCTGTGGGCTCGCGGCTGGTGCCGCTTCGACCGGGGTGTCGCCCGATCGTGTTACTTGCTCGCAGGAGCCTCGCCGTCGGCGCCGCCCTTGTCCGACACGCCCTCGGGGACGTCCTTGTCAAGGCTGAGCGGCTTCGAGTCCGCGGCCTCCTCCTCGACAGCGGACTCGTCGACGGGCTCGTCATCGCCGGGACGACCGTTGATGATCGCGTCGTACTCCTGCGGGTCGAGGACGGCGGCGACGGCGCTCTTGGCGAAGTGGGTCACCACACCGGGCGCGATCTCCAGCTCGACGGTCTCCTCGTTGACCGCCTTCACCAGGGCGTACATACCACCGATGGTGCGGACTCCCGATCCGGGCTCCATCGCCGAGCGCATCTGCGAGGCCTGGTCCTGCCGCTTCTTGTTCGAGCGGAACAGCATGAACAGCACGGCGAGCATGACGAGGGGAAGAAGGAGGTTAAACACAGCAGCCAGAGTCCTTTACGGGCCGCCCGCCTGGGCGGCCAGTGGTGGTCGTCGGCCCATCAGGTGAGAGGGGCGGTCCGGCGGAGTCTAGGCGACCCGCTCTGATCGGACAACGCCAAGCATCGCATCCTGCCGCCAAAAGTGGCGACCCTCCGACCGGCCTGTCTTCTCCTGCGTCGCTCGCGTCATCCCGCGTCGCTCGCGCCTTTGAACAGTTCGGGCTGGGCCGGCACCGCGCCGCGCGGCGGCGTCTGCGGCGGGGTGAGCCCGAGGTGCGCCCAGGCGGCGGCGGTGGCGATCCGGCCGCGCGGTGTCCTGGCCAGCAGGCCCTCGCGGACCAGGAAGGGCTCGGCGACCTCCTCGACCGTCTCGGCCTCCTCCCCCACGGCGACCGCCAGGGTGGACAGGCCGACCGGGCCGCCGCCGAACAGGCGCAGCAGCGCGTCCAGCACCGCGCGGTCGAGGCGGTCGAGCCCGCGCGCGTCGACCTCGTACACCTGCAGGGCCTGGGCGGCGATCTCCTGGGTGACCTGGCCGTCGTGCTTGACCTGGGCGTAGTCGCGGACCCGGCGCAGCAGCCGGTTGGCGATCCGGGGGGTGCCCCGGGAGCGCCCGGCGATCTCGGCGGCACCGGCCGGGTCGATCTCCACGTCCAGCAGGGCGGCCGAGCGGTGCACCACGCGCTGGAGCTCGGCCGGGGCGTAGAACTCCATATGGCCGGTGAAGCCGAAGCGGTCGCGCAGCGGCGGGGGCAGCAGACCGGCCCGGGTGGTGGCGCCGACCAGGGTGAAGGGGGGCAGCTCCAGTGGGATGGCGGTGGCGCCGGGCCCCTTGCCGACGATGACGTCGACCCGGAAGTCCTCCATCGCCATGTAGAGCATCTCCTCGGCGGGCCGGGACATCCGGTGGATCTCGTCGAGGAAGAGCACCTCGCCCTCGGTGAGTGAGGAGAGGATGGCCGCCAGGTCGCCCGCGTGCTGGATGGCCGGGCCCGAGGTGATCCGGATCGGGGCGTTCAGCTCGGCTGCGATGATCATGGACAGGGTGGTCTTGCCGAGCCCGGGCGGGCCGCTGAGCAGCACGTGGTCGGGCGCGGCGCCGCGCTTGCGAGCGGCCTGGAGGACCAGGGAGAGCTGCTCGCGGACCCGCTCCTGACCGATGAACTCGTCCAGCTGCTTGGGGCGCAGCGCCGCCTCGACCGCCTGGTCCTCACCGTCGGCGGCCGCCGCCAGCACCCGATCAGCCGGTAGGCGGTCGGCGGGGTCGGAGTCGTACGGGCTCATCGCGGCGGGCTCCTGATGCTTCATCGAGTGCGGTTATCGAGTGCGGTTGAGGGTGCGCAGAGCGGCCTTGAGCAGGGCGCCGATGTCGGTGGCTCCCTGCGCCTCGGCCTCGGGGGTGACGGCGACGACCGCGTCGTCCGCCTCGCGCGGGGCGTAGCCGAGGCCGACCAGAGCGGCGTGCAGCTGCTCGCTCCACGGCGCGGGCCCGGCGGCGAGCGGCTTCTGGGCGGGGACGCTGCCGTGCGGGGCGCCGAGCTTGTCCTTGTACTCCAGCAGCAGCTTGGCGGCCTTGGCCTTGCCGATGCCGGGCACCGCGATCAGCGCCTTCTCGTCTCCCCCGGCGACAGCGAGACGCAGCGCGTCGGGACTGTGCACCCCGAGCATCGCCTGGGCCAGGCGCGGCCCGACACCGGGGGCGGCCTGCAGGATCTCGAAGGTGGCCCGCTCGTCGTCGTCCGCGAAGCCGTACAGGGTGAGGGAGTCCTCCCTGACGACCAGTGAGGTGGCGAGTCTGGCGTGCTCGCCGAGCCGCAGCCGGGCCAGGGTGGCGGGGGTGCACTGGACGGCCATCCCGACGCCGCCGACCTCGACCACGGCGGTGCCGTGGGCGAGGGCGGCGACCGGGCCCTGGACGAAGGCGATCATCGACGGCTCTCCTGGTTGACGGTCGGGGCCGGGCTGACAGTCGGGACCGGCCGGGCGGCCGGGGCCTGACGGGCAGCCGGACGGGGGCTGCGGGCGAGCGCTGCGGCGATCCGGTCCTGGGCGCCGCCGCGCCAGATGTGGCAGATGGCCAGGGCCAGCGCGTCGGCCGCGTCGGCGGGTTTGGGCGGGGCGTCCAGCCGCAGCAGACGGGTGACCATGGTGGTGACCTGGGCCTTGTCGGCCCGCCCAGAGCCGGTGACGGCGGCCTTGACCTCGCTGGGGGTGTGCAGGGTGACGGGGATGCCGCGCCGGGTGGCGCAGAGCATCGCGACCGCGCTGGCCTGGGCGGTGCCCATCACGGTACGGACGTTGTGCTGGGCGAAGACCCGCTCGACAGCGACCAGTTCGGGCCGGTGCTCGTCCAGCCACTGCTCCAGGCCCTGCTCTATCAGCAGCAGCCGCTGCCCGATCTCCGCCTCGGCGGGGGTGCGCACCACACCGACCCCGAGCATCCGCAGCGGGCGGCCCGGCGCACCGTCCACCACGCCGACTCCGCACCTGGTCAGCCCAGGGTCCACACCCAGCACCTTCAACGGAATACCCCGCCTCTCGTCCGACCTGCGAAGGCTACCGGTCGCCTCCGACACGCGGACCTACGACACCGGCCCGGCAGTCCAGGGGACCACCGGGCCGGAAAGGCAGCCGACTCACTCGGCGTCGAGCTGCGCACCCACCTCGTCGCTGATGTCGAAGTTGGCGAAGACGTTCTGGACGTCGTCGCTGTCCTCCAGCGCGTCGATCAGCTTGAAGATCTTGCGGGCGCCGTCGACGTCCAGCTCGACCTGCATGCTGGGGAGGAAGTTGGCCTCCGCCGAGTCGTAGTCGATGCCCGCATCGACCAGCGCGGTGCGGACGGCGACCATCTTGGACGCCTCGGAGACGATCTCGAAGCTGTCGCCGAGGTCGTTGATCTCCTCCGGGTCCTGGTCCAGGACGACCTCGAAGAGCTTGTCCTCGTCCACGCCGTCGGCCTTGGGGACGATCACGACGCCCTTGCGGTTGAACAGGTACGAGACCGAACCCGGGTCGGCCATCGAGCCGCCGTTGCGGGTCATCGCCACGCGCACGTCGGAGGCGGCGCGGTTGCGGTTGTCGGTGAGGCACTCGATGAGGACCGCGACACCGTTCGGGCCGTAGCCCTCGTACATGATCGTCGAGTAGTCGGCCCCGCCGGCCTCGGCGCCCGAACCGCGCTTGACGGCGCGGTTGATGTTGTCGATCGGGACCGAGCTCTTCTTCGCCTTCTGGATGGCGTCGTAGAGCGTCGGGTTACCTGCCGGGTCACCGCCACCGGTGCGCGCCGCCACCTCGATGTTCTTGATCATCTTGGCGAAGAGCTTGCCGCGCTTGGCGTCGATCACGGCCTTCTTGTGCTTGGTGGTAGCCCACTTAGAGTGGCCGGACATCGCCAGCTCCTTTACGTCGCCAAATGGAAATGAACAGAGGAGATCTTACCGGTGTCCGAACCGACACCTGGCACTCGGTCAGAGCGCGCCGGGCGTCAGGCGCTCTCGACCATGCGCACGAAGTACTCGTGCACGCGGTGGTCACCGGTCAGCTCGGGGTGGAAGGAGGTGGCGAGCAGGTTGCCCTGGCGGACCGCGACTATCCGGCTCTCGGGGCCGTCGGCGGCCGGCAGCTCGGCCAGCACCTCGACGCCCGCACCGACCGCCTCGACCCAGGGGGCGCGGATGAACACGCCCTGCACCGGCTCACCGGCCAGGCCCGCGAAGTCGATCCCGGACTCGAAGGACTCGTTCTGCCGCCCGAAGGCGTTGCGGCGCACGGTCATGTCGATGCCGCCGACGGTCTCCTGGTCGTCCCGGCCGTCCAGGATCTTGTCCGCGAGCATGATCATTCCCGCGCAGGTGCCGTAGACCGGCATCCCGGCGGCCACCCGCTCGCGCAGCGGGTCCATGACGCCGAACAGCAGGGCCAGCTTGGACATGGTGGTGGACTCGCCGCCGGGGATCACCAGCGCGTCCACCTCGGCAAGCTCCTCGGCGCGCCGCACCGGGCGGGCGATCGCATCGGCGGCTGCCAGCGCCACCAGGTGCTCGCGGACATCGCCCTGGAGCGCGAGGACGCCGATGACGGGGTTGCTGCTGGACACGGTTGCCACCTCTTGCTTCGTCTTCACTGAAGTCTGTGCTGCGGATACGCGCGGCGGCCCGCCGCGCCCCAACTGCTGCGCGGCGGGCCTGGGGCCTGAAGACAGGCCCCGAAAGCGCGTACGGGACTACCAGCCGCGGTTGGCGTACCGCTCGGTCTCCGGCAGGGTGTCGCAGTTGATGCCGACCATGGCCTCGCCCAGGTTGCGGGAGGCGTCCGCGATGATCTTCGGGTCGTCGAAGAAGGTGGTGGCCTTGACGATCGCGGCGGCACGCTTGGCCGGGTCGCCCGACTTGAAGATGCCGGAGCCGACGAAGACGCCCTCGGCGCCCAGCTGGCGCATCAGCGCGGCGTCGGCCGGGGTGGCCACGCCACCGGCGGAGAACAGCACGACCGGCAGCTTGCCGAGCTCGGCGACCTCCTTGACCAGCTCGTACGGAGCGCGCAGCTCCTTGGCGGCGGCGTACAGCTCGTTGTTGTCGAAGCCGCGCAGCTTGGCGATCTCGTTCTTGATCTGGCGCAGGTGGCGGACGGCCTCGACCACGTTGCCGGTGCCGGCCTCACCCTTGGAGCGGATCATGGCCGCGCCCTCGGCGATGCGGCGAAGGGCCTCGCCCAGGTTGGTGGCACCACAGACGAAGGGGGTGGTGAAGGCCCACTTGTCGGAGTGGTTGACCTCGTCGGCCGGGGTCAGCACCTCGGACTCGTCGATGTAGTCGACGCCGAGCGACTGGAGGACCTGGGCCTCGACGAAGTGACCGATCCGGGACTTGGCCATGACCGGGATGGAGACGGCCGCGATGATCTCCTCGATCATGTTCGGGTCGGACATCCGGGCCACGCCGCCGTCCTTGCGGATGTCGGCGGGCACGCGCTCCAGGGCCATGACGGCGACCGCACCGGCGTCCTCGGCGATCTTCGCCTGCTCGGCGTTGACCACATCCATGATCACACCGCCCTTGAGCTGCTCGGCCATGCCACGCTTGACGCGGGCGGTGCCGATCTGCGGCTGGTCTGCGGTGATGGGGGTGGTGGACACGTGAGACCTCACTCGAAGATGTACCAGTGCTATCGCCCTATCGTAGGCCCGAACGGCCCCCTGCCCATGCGCCACCTAGTCCAGCCCGAATGCTGAGATACGACAAACAGGCTGTAACGCCGTCACGCGGGAGCGCCCTGCGGCGTGAGCGCCACGGGGGGCTCGTCGTCCATCTCGAAGGCCAGCGGAAACGGCGCCCGCCCGGCCAGCCGGAAATAGCGCACCAGCCGGTGCTCACGCACCGCGCGCGCCGCCCGGACGGCGTCGTTGTGGAACCGCCGTGCCATCGGCACCCGGCGCACCGCCGCCGTGAGGTCTCTCACAGCCTCCTCGCCGCCCGGCGCCGCCAGCAGCGCCGCCACCTGCTCCGGCTCGGCGAAGACCGCGCGCAGGGCCAGGCTCAGCTCGCTCTCCGCCACCTCCCGGTGCTCGTCCTCGGCCTGCCGGGCGGCGTGCGAGGCCTCGTACAGCAGGATCGAGGCAGCGGGGTCGAGCAGCGAGGAGGTCGCCAGCTCCAGCGCGACCGAGGCCCGCCGGACGAGCTGCGCGTCCAGCGAGGCCCGCGCCGTGTCGATCCGGGCGTGCAGACGGTCGAGCCGGCCCGCCGTCCAGCTCAGGTACACGGCGAACAGCACGACCGCGGCGGCGGCCCAGATCCAGGTAGTCACGGACCAGAACGCTACAGGGACGTCTTCCGGTAGAAGTCGCGGTCCATCTCCACCACGTTGACGGCCAGATGCGCACGCACCCCCGGCCCGGGCCTGGCGGAACGCTCCAGCAGTGTCAGGACCTCCTCGGCCAGCCGCTTCTTCACCTCCGGGCTGCGGCCGGAGAGGATCTTGATCTCCAGGTAGACCGTGGCGGCCCTCGGGCCGCCGAGCCCGACGAAGAACTCCTCGGCCCGACGGAAGACGGTCTTGCAGTCGTCCACCGGCGAGTCGATCAGCTTGGCGACCCGCGAGTGCAGGTTGCGGACGAACTCGGCCGGGTCGAGAAGCACCCCGTCCGAGTAGTCGACGGAAATCTGTGGCATGGAACCCCCCAGGACAGGTGGCAGGTGACAGGTCGTCAGGACCACCACCCTAGGACTGCGCGCGGCCGGACGGCCACGAGGGGCGCGGCGGAACCCGGCCAGCCGGGCACCGCCCAGCGGCGCGCGCCCGATCGCGGAAGGGGATCAGTCCCTCCGGCGATCGGGGGTGGGCCTCAGTCCCGGCCCAGCCGGAGGCGTTCGCGCCAGGTGCCCCGCTCGTCCTCGGCAACCGGCGGCATGCCGTCGGTGACCGTCTCGTACACCGAGAGGATGTCCGCTCCGACGGTCTCCCAGTCGAAGCGCCGCACATGCCGGGACGCCGCCTTGCGCAGCTCCGCCAGCCGGCCCGGGTCGGCCAGCAGACGCAGCGCCGTGTCGGCCAGCGCCGCCGAGTCCTCGACCGGAAAGAGCTCGCCGGCGTCTCCCCCGTCCAGCACCTGCCGGAACGCGTCCAGGTCGCTGGCCAGCACCGGGGCACCGGCCGACATCGCCTCGACCAGGATGATGCCGAAGCTCTCGCCACCGGTGTTCGGCGCCACGTACAGGTCCACGCTGCGCAGCAGTCGGGCCTTCTCCCGGTCGCTGACCATGCCGAGGAACTCGACCTGCCGCCGCGCCTCGGCCGGCAGGCCGGCGACCGCCTCCTCCTCGTCGCCCTTGCCCGCCACCAGCAGCCGGACGCCCGGACGCCCGGCGAGAATCTTGGGCAGGGCAGCGAGCAGCGTCGGCAGGCCCTTGCGCGGCTCGTTGATCCGGCCGATGAAGCCGATCGTGCCGGGCTCGCCCTCGCTCGCCCCGCCCTGCCAGCGCGGGTCGGGCTCGGCGTCGGCGAAGAACCGCACGTCCACACCGTTGGGGATCACCACGGCGTCACCGCCCAGGTGCTCGACCAGGGTGCGGCGGGCGTACTCGCTGACCGCGATCCGGGCGCTCATCTTCTCCAGCCCCGGCTGGAGGATCGGCGAGGCCGCGATCATGGCGCGCGAGCGCGGGTTGGAGGTGTGGAAGGTGCCCACCATCGGGCCCGAGGCGGACCAGGCGGCGAGCATCGACAGGCTCGGCGAGGCCGGCTCGTGGACGTGCAGGATGTCGAAGCGGCCCTCGTTCAGCCAGCGCCGCACCCGGGCGGCGGAGAGGATGCCGAAGCTGAGCCGGGCCACCGAGCCGTTGTAGGGCACCGCGACGGCCCGGCCGGCCGAGACCACGTACGGCGGCAGGGCCGACTCGTCCTCCGCCGGGGCGAGCACCGAGACCTCGTGACCCAGGCCGATCAGGTGCTCGGCCAGGTCGCGGATGTGGAACTGCACCCCGCCGGGAACGTCCCAGTCGTACGGGCAGACGATTCCGATCTTCATCCCGGCCCCCTCAGGCATCGTGGCGCCGAGCGAGGTCGGACAGCCAGAACTTCTGCAGCATGTGCCAGTCCTCGGCGTGCTCACGGATGCCGTCCGCCCAGACGTCGGCCATCGCCTGCGTCATGGCGACGGCCTTGGCGTTGTGGTCGCCCTCCTCGGGCACCGGCACCTCTGGGTGCACCACCACCCGCAGCGAGGGGCCGTCGTACCAGAGGGTCGCCGGGTGCAGCGCCGCGCCGGTGCGCAGCGCGAGCGCGGCGGGTCCTGCGGGCATCCGGGTCTGCTCACCGAAGAAGTCCACCGGCAGTCCGGCCTCGGACAGATCGCGGTCGCCCACCAGGCAGACCAGCTTGCCCGCGCGAAGCCGCCGAGCCAGCGTGCCGACCACCGAGACCTGGCCTCCGGTCAGCGGCAGCACCTCCATGCCCAGGCCCTCGCGGTACGCCACGAAGCGGTCGAAGAGGGACTCCGGCTTGAGCCGCTCGGCGACCGTGGTGAACGGGTACCCCGTGGAGGCGATCCAGGCACCCGCGAGATCCCAGTTGCCCATGTGCGGCAGCGCTATCACCACACCGCGTCCGCGGTCGATCTCCCCGGTCACCTGCTCGATGCCCTTGACCTGCATGGTCTCGGCGATCCGGTCGCGGCTCCAGGTCGGCAGCCGGAAGGACTCCATCCAGTACCGCAGATAGGAGCGCATCCCGGCCCGGGACAGCTCGCGCAGCCGGGCCTCGTCCGCGTCCGGGTGCACCCGGGCCAGGTTGGCCTCCAGCTGCCGGACCCGCTTGCCGCGCCGCCGCCAGGCGGTGTCCGCGATCCGGTTGAACAGGCCGCGGGCCACCGGCTCCGGCAGGTACTTCAGAGCCGCCCAGCCCAGCGCGTACGCACCGTCGGCCGCCCGGTCCTTCAGGCTCGGGGTGCTCGGCGCGGCCGCCGTTTCCGCGTTCACCGGGGCCCCTGCGACTCGATCGACTCCATGGCCTCCCGGCGCACGGTCAGCATCCGCTGGAGCACCGTGATCAGACTGCCCACCGCGACCAGCCAGAGCGCCACCGGCAGCAGCCACTCCACATAGGGCACCCCGAAGGTGTGCAGCCCCGCCACGCCCGCCGCGACCAGGCTGATCACCAGGCGCTCGGCCCGCTCCACCACTCCCGACACATTGCAGGGCAGCCCCAGGCTCTCCGCCCTCGCCTTGGTGTACGAGACCACCTGGCCGCTCGCCAGGCAGAACACCGCCACCGCGCAGAGGAGGTTGTCGTCGCCCTTGCCCGCGTACCAGAGCGCCAGGCCACCGAAGATCGCCGCATCGGCGACCCGGTCCAGCGTCGAGTCCAGGAAGGCACCCCACTTGCTGGAACTGCCGGCCTGGCGGGCCATGTTTCCGTCCACCAGGTCCGAGAAGATGAAGAGGGTGATCGTGATGGTGCCCCAGAAGAACTCTCCCCGGGGGAAGAAGAGCAGCGCACCGGCGACCGAACCCGCCGTACCGATCAGCGTCACGGCGTCCGGGCTCACCCCCCAGCGCAGCAGTAGCGCGGCGAACGGCGTCAGGACACGTGTGAAGAAGGCACGTGCGTACTTGTTGAGCATGGCCTTCCGGACCGCCCCGATCTCACCGGTGTCCACCCGCGGCCTCAGTGAGTCGCCGGGCGGCCGAGCGGATCGACCCACCCGGCTCGACAATGGTATCCAGGCCGCTCGCACACTCCGCCGCCCCACGCCTGCGAGCCGGCAATCGGCCCAACTGGCCACCACTCAGGGCACTTCCACGCACACGAGGCGTAACTGCCGCCCCCGCGAGTGAGTATCAGGAGGCACGCCATGGCGGACCGAGGAACCCCGCACGCACCGGCGCCCACCGTCGAAAGACCCGCCCAGCTGCGCAACGTCGCCCTGGTCGGACCCAGCGGCGCCGGCAAGACCACACTGGCCGAATCCCTCGCTCTCGCCTCGGGCGCCCTCACCAGGGCGGGCACCGTGCCGGAGGGCACAACCGTCAGCGACTACGAGGAGATCGAGCACCAGCAGCAGCGCTCCGTCCAGCTCTCGCTGCTCCCGCTCTCCTGGCGCGACACCAAGATCAACCTGCTGGACACCCCCGGCTACGCCGACTTCGCCGGCGATCTCCGGGCCGGACTGCGCGCCGCGGAGGCAGCCGTCTTCGTCCTCTCCGCCGCCGAACCGATCGGTGTGCCCGCCCTCTCCCTCTGGCGCGAGTGCCGCGCCGCCGGGCTGCCCACCGTGATCGTTCTCACCCACCTCAACGCCGCCCGGGTCAGCCTCGGCGAGACCCTGGCCGCCTGCCAGGACGCCTTCGGCGACGGCCACCCCGACACCGTCCTCCCGCTCCACCTGCCGATCCTGCGCGACGGCCACCCGCACGGTTCGCTCGAACTGCTCACCGGCCGCCGCTACGGCGAGAGCGGCGAGGTGCCCGGCGCCGACGAAGCCCGCGGCCGACTGGTCGAGGCCATCGCCGGCGAGGACGACACCCTGCTCGAACGCTACGTCGCCGGAGAGGACCTCGACCCCGCCTCGCTCACCGAAGCGCTTCGCCGTGAAGTCCTCCAGAGCACACTGCACCCCGTGCTCGCCACCGCTCCCCCGCTCGACCCGGCAGGTCCCGCCGTCGGCGCCACCGAACTGCTCGACCTCATCACCGAGATCCTGCCCACCCCCGAGGAACGCCAGGACGACCTCCCGCCCTGCGACCCGGGGGCCCCCGTCACCGCCCAGATCCTGCACACCGGCGAGGACCCCTACGTCGGGCGCCTCAGCCTGGCCAGAGTCTTCTCCGGCACCCTGCGCCCCGACACCACCCTCCACCTCGCCGGCCATCCCGACGAGCGCGTCACCGCCCTCAGCTCCCCCTTCGGGAAACAGCAACGCCCCGTCCCGTACGCCCTCCCCGGCGACCTCGTGTGCCTCGCCAAACTCGCCGCCGCCCGCACCGGCGACACCCTCTCCGGCGAACAGCGCGTCCTCGACCCCTGGCCGCTGCCCGAACCGCTGCTCCCCATCGCCGTCGCCGCCCACAGCAAGGGCGACGAGGACCGGCTCGCCCAGAGCCTCGCCAGACTGACCGCCCAGGACCCGGCACTGCGCGTCGAGCAGAACCCCGACACCCACCAACTCGTCCTCTGGTGCACCGGCGAGGCCCACCAGGCCGTCGTCCTGGACCGGCTGCGCACCCGCTACGGCGTCAACCTCGACACCGTCGAGTACCAGGTCGCGCTCCGCGAGACCTTCGCCACCGCGGCCAGCGGCCACGGACGGCACGTCAAACAGTCGGGCGGGCACGGCCAGTTCGCCATCTGCGACCTCACCGTGGAACCACTGCCCGGCGGCGGCTTCGAGTTCGTCGACAAGGTCGTCGGCGGCGCCGTACCGCGCAACTTCATCCCCGCGGTGGAAAAGGGGGTCCGGGCCCAACTCGCCCACGGCGTACTGGCCGGATACCCCATGGTCGACGTGCGGGTCACCCTCACCGACGGCAAGGCGCACTCCGTCGACTCCTCCGACGCCGCGTTCCAGACCGCCGGAGCCCTCGCCCTGCGGGAGGCTGCCGCCCACGCCACCGTCCGACTGCTCGAACCCGTGGACGAGATCCAGATCCTGCTCCCCGACGAGTATCAGGGCGCCGTCCTCAGCGACCTCTCCGCCCGGCGCGGCCACGTACTCGGCACCGAACCCGGCGGCCCCGGCCTCAGCCTGGTCCGCGCCGAAGTCCCCGAACTCGAACTCGCCCACTACCCCGTCGAGTTGCGCTCCCTCTCACACGGCACCGGCCACTTCTCCCGCACCTACGTCCGCCACGCCCCAATGCCCGCCAACCTCGCCGCCCAGTACGAACACGCCTCCTGACCCTCCAGGGGCAAGCGCGAGCGTTCAGACCCTCCGGGGCAAGCGCGAGCTTTTGGGGGGCGCGGGGAACTGCGCGAAACGGAAGACGCCGATGCCGCACCGACCTCCGTAGGGCAAGGTGCACTGCCCCACCGGTAGGTCACGAGGTGCAACTGGCCCACCGAGCTCACCTGAACGCGGTCACCTTCCGTTTCGCGCAGTTCCCCGAGCCCCTGGGGAGTGCGACTGACCCACCCGTTCGAGGTCTAGCGCTGCGGCAGCGCGCAGGCCGGGGTCCCTCCGGGCATGCGGTGGCGGTTCTTGGCGATCAGCCGGTAGACCGCCGCCGCCAGCGGACGGACCGGCGGGAGCGCCAGCAGGCCACCGAGGTAGGCCCAGGCACCCCCCGAGCGCATCAGCAGCCGAGCCGCGGCCTGCGCCCCGCCGTACACCTGTCCGCCGGGCGTGACCCAGAGGACCTCCCGCTCGGCCCGCTCCCGGGTCACCAGACCACGGCCGCCGGCCCGCGTGTCCAGCGCCGCCAGATCGGCGAACTGGAACGGCTCCGCCTCCCAGCCGCCCGAGGCCAGGCTCGCGCGCAGGTAGCGCTCGGCCGCGTTCTTGCAGGTCGTACAGAAGGCGCAGTCCCCGTCGAAGATCAGTACCGGGTCCTTCGCGATGCCCTTGGCAGTGTCCTCAGCCATGCTTCGATCCTGCCTCATCCGGCCGCCGGGCCGCGTACCGGGCTCGCTGCCGAGACTGATGGGATCAAAGCAGCCCGAAAGTGGGCACCATAGCGGGGAGCGCGACCGCCTGGCCAGATGTGACGGCTGTTCGGACGATCATCCACGCGGCAGGGCGGCGGCACGGTACCCTGCGGCTGACAAGGGGAGGAGGGGGCACCGCCGTGACCAAGCTGGACATGACCCCGGGCGCACAGATACCCCGCACGGACGTCGGACCGCAGACGGCAGTCACCCAACTGCTCTCCTCGGCGGCCTACCGCGACAGCGACTTCAACGACCTGGAGAAGCTCGAAGGCCTGAAGATCAAGAAGGGTCGGTTCGCTCTTTTCCAGCCAAGTGTCGGCGAAGCCTTCAGCCGGGCCGTGATCGACCGGACACTGGCCGCCAAGCGCAACCCGCTGGTCCCCTCCTTCGGCACGGACACCCGCATGGTGGTCGAGCACTGCCTCGCCGCCGAGGAGCTGCGCAACGCCCGGGACCGCAGGCTCACCCTGGTCACCCTGCTCAGCGGGCTGCTCTTCCTGCCGGGAGCGCTGCTGTGGCTGGCCGCCTTCCAGGGCCGCGCCTGGCTGAAGAAGCAGAACCCGGCCCGTGAGGGCTTCTACGGCACCCTGGCCCTGCTGGTCGTCGGCGCGGTGGCTCTGCTGTTCGCCCTGCGGCCGCCGGTGAGCGGGCTGTGGGCGGTGTATTTCCGGGTGATGATGCTGGCACCGGTGGCCGGCTGGTTCGTCGCCAAGCGGATCTGCCTGCGCAGCACCGAGGACCTGCGGGCCCGTTGGGGCGCCCTGGTCGAGGGCAGCGCGATAGCGGCGACGGTACCCAAGGCCGTCCCCCGTGACGACATGGACAAGAAGGCCAGCGAGCTCCGTGCCCAGCTGGACCGCCTGACGGCCGAGCAGGACACCAACGTCCAGCACTACGCCGGGTCGAAGGGCATCCTCGGCGCCGGAATGCGCTGGGGCGTCTGGGAGGTCGTCGAGGACCTGCGCCCGGCCGAGGGCCACACCGACTTCCGTACCTTCCACCCCTGGGACCTCACCCGCCGCATCTCCGACCGCCTGGGCGGCCTCGGCCGCAGCGAGATCGCCGACGGCGGTATGCAGCACGTGGCCATCCGGCAGTGGGTCGTGGTGGACATCCCCGAGGGCGCAGACGAGATCGGCCGCCCGGGCGGCGCCGAGATGGACGGCTACCGGATGCGCGACTTCGCCATCCAGACCATCGCCAACCGGCAGGCCCTCGGCACCGACACCCGGCACCGCCTGGCCACCCAGATCGTGCTGCACAAGGGCCAGTTGGTGGCCACCATGGTGGTCGGCGTCACCGTACTCAGCAACACCCTGCGGGTCTCGGTGGCCGGCTACGCCCTGGGCCCGCTCAACGGGCTCTTCAGCGCCAAGCCCAAGCCCAAGGAGATCACCGTCGCCAAGACGGGCAAGTTCTGGGAGGAGCGGACGGTCCAACTGCCCATCGTCAACAACGACGAGGTGGTCCGTCAGGCCGTCCGCGCACCGTTCATGAAACTGCCCACCCTGCTCACCTGGCTGGGCGGCAAGGTCGGCCTGCCGGAGCCGTTCTCCCTCCGGGCGGCCTGGGCCGACCGGACGTGGACCAGCCGCTTCAAGTCGGACGACGTCATCTACGGCGCCACCCCGGTGGTCAACGCGGTCCTGGCCGCCACCGTCGAGTTCCTGGAGGAGCACGACATCAACGTCGACCGCTTCACCAACCGGGGCGGCATCCTCAAGTCCGAGATGCAGGGCGTCCGCCCGTTCAAGGCCGACGTCTACGACGCGGGCTGATCCCGGGCCGCGAAGGGCCCGTACCGGAGACCACCGGTACGGGCCCTTCGGCTTCCCGTCGCTCCCCGGGTTCAGCCCTGCGGCCAGACCTCGGCAAGCATCTTGCGGGTGTCCGCGAGCAGCTGCGGCAGCACCTTGGTGTGACCCACGACGGGCATGAAGTTGGTGTCCCCGCCCCAGCGCGGGACCACATGCTGGTGCAGATGGGCGGCGATGCCCGCACCCGCCGCCGTGCCCTGGTTCATCCCGATGTTGAAGCCGTGCGCCCCCGAGGCGGCACGCAGCGCGGTCATCGCACGCTTGGTGTAGTCGGCGAGTTCGGCCGTCTCCGCCTCGTCGAGATCGGTGTAGTCGGCGACGTGCCGGTACGGGACGACCATCAAGTGGCCACCGTTGTACGGGTAGAGGTTGAGCACGGCGAACACGGCCCGACCCCGGGCGATGATCAGCCCGTCCTCGTCGCTCAGCGACGGGATGGAGCAGAACGGGCAACCGTCGTCGGGCGCCGGTCCGGTGGGCTTGTTCTCGCCCTGGATGTACGCCATCCGATGGGGGGTCCACAGGCGCCGGAAACCGTCCGGCTCGCCGACGCCCTGCTGCAGTTCCGGCTCACTCGTCATGCTGATCAGCATATTCGCCCGAGCAACCCCGCAGAGCAGTGCGGGGCAGACTCGTGAAGAGCCTGCCCCGCACCGTTGCCGTGCGTCACACCTGGATGCGGCGCTCCACGGCGTCCACGATCTCGGCCACGGCCTCGGCGACCGGCACCCCGTTCTTCTGCTCACCGTTGCGGTAGCGGAAGGAGACGGCACCGGCCTCGACGTCGTCGTTGCCCGCGATCAGCATGAACGGGATCTTCTGCTTCTGCGCGTTGCGGATCTTCTTCTGCATGCGGTCGTCCGACGAGTCCACCTCGACCCGGATGCCGTGCTTCTTCAGCTCGGCCGCGACCTCGCGCAGGTACGGCACGTGCTCGTCGGTGATCGGAATACCGACCACGGTGACCGGGGAGAGCCACGGCGGCATCGCACCCGCGTAGTGCTCCAGCAGCACCGCGAAGAAGCGCTCGATCGAGCCGAACAGCGCACGGTGGATCATGACCGGACGCTGGCGGTTGCCGTCCGCGCCCTGGAACTCCAGGTCGAAACGGTTCGGGAGCTGGAAGTCGACCTGGATGGTCGACATCTGCCAGGTCCGGCCGATGGCGTCGCGCGCCTGCACCGAGATCTTCGGACCGTAGAAGGCGGCGCCGGCCGGGTCGAGCACCAGCTCAAGCCCCTGCTTCTCGGCGGCGGCCCGCAGGGTCTCGGTGGCGATCTCCCAGTCCTCGTCGGAGCCGATGTACTTCTCCGGGTCGCGAGTCGACAGCTCCAGGTAGAAGTCGGTCAGCCCGTAGTCGCGCAGCAGGTTGAGCACGAAGGTGAGCAGCGAGTCCAGCTCGTCGTGCATCTGCTCGTGGGTGCAGTAGATGTGCGCGTCGTCCTGGGTGAAGCCGCGCGCGCGGGTCAGGCCGTGCACCACACCCGACTTCTCGTACCGGTAGACCGTCCCGAACTCGAAGAGCCGCAGCGGCAGTTCGCGGTACGACCGACCGCGCGAGCGGTAGATCAGGTTGTGCATCGGGCAGTTCATCGGCTTGAGGTAGTAGTCCGTCTCACCGTCGAGCTGCATGGGCGGGTACATGCCGTCGGCGTACCAGTCCAGGTGGCCGGAGAGCTCGAAGAGGCTGCCCTTGGTGGCGTGCGGGGTGTAGACGAACTCGTAGCCCGCCTCCTCGTGCCGCTTGCGCGAGTAGTCCTCCATGACCCGGCGCATGATGCCACCCTTGGGGTGGAAGACGGCGAGGCCGGAGCCGATCTCCTCCGGGATGGAGAAGAGGTCGAGCTCGGTGCCGAGCTTGCGGTGGTCGCGCTTGGCCGCCTCCTCAAGGAAGTCGAGGTGGGCCTTGAGCTCGTCCTTGGTCGGCCAGGCGGTGCCGTAGATCCGCTGCAGCTGCGGGTTCTTCTCGCTGCCGCGCCAGTAGGCGGCGGCCGAGCGCATCAGCTTGAACGCCGGGATGTTCCGGGTGGTGGGCAGGTGCGGCCCACGGCAGAGGTCGCCCCAGCACTGCTCGCCCGTCTTGGCGTCCAGGTTGTCGTAGATGGTCAGTTCGCCGACGCCGACCTCGACGCTGGCACCCTCACCGGCGGTGGCGGCGGAGCCCTTGAGACCGATCAGCTCCAGCTTGAACGGCTCGCCGGCCAGCTCCTCGCGGGCGGCCTCGTCGGTGACCACCCGGCGGGAGAACCTCTGCCCGCGCTTGATGATCTCCTGCATCTTCTTCTCGATGACCTTGAGGTCCTCGGGGTGGAACGGCTTCTCGACGTCGAAGTCGTAGTAGAAGCCGTCCTTGATCGGCGGGCCGATGCCCAGCTTGGCCTCGGGGAAGACCTCCTGCACGGCCTGCGCCATCACATGCGCGGTCGAGTGCCGCAGGATGTCCAGACCGTCCTTGCTGCCGATCGCGACCGGCTCGACCTCGTCGCCGTCCTGGACGGCGTACGCGAGGTCCTTCAGCTGGCCCGCGACCCGGGCCGCGATGATCGAGCGGTCGTCGGCGAAGAGATCAGCGGCCGTAGTGCCCGTGGTCACCACGCGCTCTTCCCGATCGGGTTCGCGGTTGATGATTACCCGGACGTCCGTCACCGGTCTCTCCTGACATCTGTGTGCGACAGCACTCTGCTGCGCGTGTCGATGGTACCGAGCCCGGCCACCCAACCGTGTCACCTGCCTGCCGGTAACGGACCGCCACGCTCCGTAGTCGTCCGGATGCGCTCGTGAAACTGCCTCCCCACCACCGCCCCGCACGCGGTTGAGGGAGCGTCAACTGCGGTATCACCAGGGCAGAAACGCCGCTCCACCCGGCGCGCCGCTGGTCCTCGGTGGCGCGCCGAGCAACGCCCAGTGGCACCTGAGGGGCAGTCATGCAGCATTCTCAGCGCTGGTACGAGGGACCGCTCGCCTCTTTCGACACCGAGACCACCGGCGTGGACGTGGAGACCGATCGCATCGTCTCCGCCGCCCTGGTGCTCCAGGGAGCCCCCGGCGCCGACATCCAGGCCGTGACCTGGCTGGCTGACCCCGGCATACCGATCCCGGACGGCGCCCGCGCGGTGCACGGCATAACCGACGAGCAGGTGCGCGCCCACGGCCGCCCGCCGCGCACCGTCGTCGCCGAGATCGCCCGGGCCCTGGGTGAACAGGCCCGTGCCGGCGTCCCGCTGGTGGTGATGAACGCCCCGTACGACCTGACGCTGCTCGACCGCGAACTGCGCCGCCACCGCGAGGTCTCGCTGACCGACTCCCTGGGCGAGACCGAGCTGCTGGTGCTCGACCCCCGGGTCCTGGACAGGTACGTGGACCGCTACCGCAAGGGCCGCCGCACCCTGACGGATCTCTGCGCCCACTACGGCGTCACCCTGGTCGGCGCCCACGACGCCACCGCCGACGCGACCGCCGCCCTCGACCTCGTACGCTCCCTCGGCGCCCGCTACGCCAGCCCGTTGGGGACGCTCACCGCCGCCGAGCTGCATCTGCGGCAACGGACCTGGCACGCGGCGCAGGCGCGCGGCCTGCAGAACTGGTTCGACCGCTCGGGCAACAGCGAGCGGGTGGACTTCCACTGGCCACTGCGCCCAGCCCGCTGCACCTGCGGTCGGCGCCTCGTGGCCGACCACCGCTGCGAGGCGGCCGCCTGAGCACCTGCCCTGACGGCCCGCGGCCCGAGGGCTCGGGGAACGACTCAGGCCCTGACCGGAACTCCCGGTCAGGGCCTGAGTGTTGACCTCGGTGGGCGATACTGGGATCGAACCAGTGACCCCTTCGGTGTGAACGAAGTGCTCTCCCGCTGAGCTAATCGCCCGTGGCAACGAGAAGAACTCTAGCACCACTTGGCCTTGCCTGCACAATCCGGCCCCGTGCAGCCATGGCCGGCGTTCCCCTCAGTTCGCTCCCGCCACAAGGGCGCTGATTGCGAATCAGCTCGCGAGCGGACAACTCGAAGCGGACAAGGGGTGAATGCAAAAAGATGTCGGGCCCTGACCATTTCCTGGCCGGGGCCCGACATCCTGCAATGCATTCCGGTGGGCGATACTGGGATCGAACCAGTGACCCCTTCGGTGTGAACGAAGTGCTCTCCCGCTGAGCTAATCGCCCGGGTGCAGGGAAAACATTACCGCATCCGAGTGGGTGCTCCGAACCACCCCATCGCCCCACCCCGGCGGGCTGCCGCAGCGCCGACAGCACCCGCCACCGGACCTCCCACGCCGACCGGACTCGACCCGGATTGTCGCTTCGCACAACCATGCGCCCGTCATCCGGCGGACCACTCGCCCGGCCATGCCGCGATAACCGCCCCGGCTTCCCGGAGCACTCGGGCCCGACGGGGGCGCCGTGGCCATTCCGCAATGCGCCGGAAGGGGTACGACTCGCGCCTGAATCGGGACAGACGGGTTTACACCGGGCTTTCAGGTGGGATGGTCCGTTCGCCGACGTGCGATTCCCCGAGCGCACACTGAGCGAAAGGCCCTGGCGCTTATGAACACCACGGTCAGCTGCGAGCTGCACCTGCGCCTCATCGTGTCGAGTGAGTCGTCACTGCCCGTCCCCGCGGGCCTGCGCTACGACACTGCCGACCCCTATGCCGTGCATGCGACCTTCCACACCGGTGCTGACGAGACCGTGGAGTGGGTGTTCGCCCGTGATCTCCTCGCGGAGGGGCTCCATCGACCCACCGGGACCGGCGACGTCCGGGTGTGGCCCTCGCGCAGCCATGGACAGGGTGTGGTCTGCATCGCCCTGAGTTCTCCGGAGGGAGAGGCCCTGCTGGAGGCCCCGGCCCGGGCGCTTGAGTCCTTCCTCAAGCGCACCGACGCCGCCGTGCCGCCAGGCACCGAACACCGTCACTTCGATCTCGACCGCGAGCTGTCCCACATCCTCGCCGAGAGCTGACCGCCTCGGCGGTGGGGCCGCTACCTCACAGCGTCCGTCCTACTCGGGGGCACGGTCGCACAGTCAGCCGCGCACCACGCGGCCTCGGGGCCCGTCCCGGCAGCTCCCACCGGAGCTGCCGGCCCGACCTGATCGGTAAGGACGAAGGCGCCCGGCACCGGTGCCGGTCATCCCTGTCGGGATGACCGGCCACCCTGCCGGGCGCTTTCGTCGATACCGGCAGATATCGCTCCGGCGCTGCGGATCCGGGTCGCGCGCACATACGCCGCTCTGACGGCCCCTCCCGGTAGAGTCGCGGGTGACGACCGACGCGGGAGGCCGAGGCCCCCGCCGCGCGAGGAGCCCTCACGTGCTGATCACCCATGACACCGAGTGCTCGCTGAGTGTTCTGGTGGAGCTGCTCAACACCTCGGCCGACGCGTGCGGCAGCGAGCAGCTGCCGGATGTCGCCGCACTCGGTGCATTCGTGGAGCGCCAGGACATCAGCGAGGTCGACTCCCTGTCCGCCGCCGACCTGGCGGCCGTGCACAGGCTCCGCTCCCAGCTGCGCGAGATCTTCTCCGTCGGTACCACCGAGGAGGCTGCCGAGCTGGTGAACGCGGTGGTGGCCGCAGCCGGCACCACGCCTCGCCTCACCAACCACGACGAGCACGACTGGCACATCCACTACTTCGCCCCGCACGCCGCGATCGGCGACCACCTGGCGGCCGAACTCGGGATGGCCCTGGCCTTCATCGTGATGGCCGGGGAGCGCGAGCGGCTGCGCCGCTGCGAGGCTCCCGACTGCGCCCGGGTCTTCGTGGACCTCTCCCGCAACCGCTCCCGCCGCTACTGCGACAGCCGTACCTGCGGGAACCGACTGCACGTGGCCGCCTACCGGGCACGGCAGCGCTCGGCGGACGCCGTTCCGGCCGGCTGAGGTCTGCGGCCGGTGGCAGGGACATGGCGCCGGTGGGCCTGATGGGTGCCTGTTCGGGTGACAGACTGAGGGCATGATCGAAGCCTCCCTCCCCCGCCTTGAGCTCTGGTGCGAGCTCCAGTGCCCGGACTGCCGCACCGCCCTGGACGACGTACGGGCGCTGCGGGCGCAGTACGGCGACGCGCTGCCCATCGAGCTGCGGCACTTCCCGCTGGAGAAGCACAAGCACGCGTACGCGGCGGCGCAGGCTACCGAGGAGGCGTTCGACCAGGGCAAGGGCTGGCAGTACGTGGAGGCGCTGCTGGAGCGGGTCGAGGACCTGGACCGGGGCGGCGAGAAGCTGCTGGTCCAGATCGCCGCCGAGATCGGCCTGGACGCCGAGGAGGTCGACACCGCCCTGGTCGACGGCCGGCACACCCTGATCGTGGACGCCGACCAGGCCGAGGGCAAGGCGATCGGTGTCACCGGTACACCGACGTATGTGATCGCCGGGCAGCGGCTGGACGGCGGGAAGAGCCAGGACGGGCTGCGCGAGCGGATCGTCGCCATCATCGAGGAGCAGCGCGCGCGGTCCTGAGCTCTCGGCCCTCCCGCCGCCGCGACCGGTCGGACACGACCGGGTCCGACGCGACCGGTCAGAGCAGTGACTTGCCGAGGACGCGCTTGGTGACCCGGTAGCCGAGCGAGTCGTACAGGCCGGTCGCGACGGTGTTGCTGCTGAAGACGTTGAGGCCGATGTCCCGTACCCCGGCCGCCAGGCACTCGCGCTCGGCCAGCAGCATCAGGGCGCGGCCGTAGCCGCGGCCGCGCTGCCCCGGCTCGACCTCTACGGTCATCACCCAGGCCAGTGGCGCGCCGTCCGGGAGTGCGCTCTGGTGCAGGGCGACCCAGAGGGTGCCGAGCGGGGTTCCCTCGGCGTCGTACAGGCGGCGCAGGGCGACGTCCCGGGTGGCGTGGCCCTGGGGCAGCAGGTGCTGGTGGTCGGTGTCCGACTTG
Source organism: Kitasatospora sp. GP82 (assembly GCF_029892105.1). Lineage (GTDB taxonomy): Bacteria > Actinomycetota > Actinomycetes > Streptomycetales > Streptomycetaceae > Kitasatospora. The sequence goes on from NZ_JARZAJ010000017.1 coordinate 61,720, forward strand.
GCGCGGGCCTGCTGCTCGGTCAGGCCGGAGGCGCAGAGGTCGTGCAGGTACCCGGCCTTGGCCGCAGCGAGCCAGTCCGGGTACTCGACCTCGCCGATCGGTCGGGCCGACAGGCCGGCGGGCAGTGCGGGCGCCGGGCCGAGGCGCTTGGCCATGTTGCGCATCCGCTCGGTGTAACCGAGGGCCTGGGCGAGGCGGAGCGCGGCGGTCGCCCCGGCGGGGATGTTCACGTCCACCCGGGTGCAGCCCCAGCCGCGCAGGACCTCCTCGGCGGCCAGGGCGCCGACGGTGGCCCGGCCGCGTCTGCGGCCCTCGGCCACCTCCATTTCGGAGATGTCGCCCCACCACTGGCTGCCCTGGGGCAGGGCCGTGGTGCGGAGGCCGCCCACCGGTCGGCCGTTGACGCAGATCTGCCAGCGGCGGCTGCGGCCGCCTCCGGGCACGGGCTCCTCGGGGCGCTCGGGGCGCAGCGTGGTGGTCATGAGTGCTCCCTTCCCCATCCCCGCCGTTCTCTATCCGGGCTCGCCCGTCCCAGCCGGCCGGAAGCCGCCCGCGGGACGGTCGATCGGCCCAACACGTCTGCCACCCAAGCGGTTTGGGCTTGCGGAGACGGCCCGGACGGGCACCGGCCCTGCACGGTGCCCGTGCGCCGTGCGGAGGATTCCCAGCGGATTCTCTCAGGGGTCGATGTCGTCCGCGCTGCGCTCGGCGAACTGGGCCATGGCCTTGAGGGTGACCGGGCCCGGGGTGGGCGCGAGGTCGCGGGTGTCGACGCGGGTGACGGCCTGGACGTCGCGGGTGGTGGAGGTGAGGAAGACCTCCTCGGCCTGCTGGAGGGCTTCGAAGGGAAGGTCCCTCTCCTCGGCGCCGGTCCAGTCGATCACCAGTTGCCGGGTGATGCCGGCCAGGCAGCCGGAGGCGAGCGTCGGGGTGAGCAGCCGGCCGCCCAGGACGACGAAGACGTTGGAGCCGGTGCCCTCGCAGAGGCGCCCCGCGGTGTTGGCGAACAGGGCCTCGGAGGCTCCGGCCCGGTGTGCGGCGGCGAGGGCGACCACGTTCTCGGCGTACGAGGTGGTCTTCAGGCCGGCCACGGCGCTGTGCTCGTTGCGACGCCAGGGGACGGTCTGGACTGCGGTGGTGTCGGGCCTCGGGGCGGCGCTGCCGATGGCGACGACGAGGGTGGCGGGGGCGGTGCCGCGCTCGGAGCTGAGCGGGGAGATCCCGCCGGTGTAGGTGATCCTGACCCGGCCCAGCGGCATCGGGTTGGCGGTGAGGACCCGCTCGACGCCCTCGCGGACCCGGTCGTGGTCCGGATCCGGCAGGCCCAGGCCGCGGGCGGAGCGGGTCAGCCGCTCCAGGTGGCGGGTGAGCGCGAAGGCTCGTCCTTCCACCGCCTTGACCGTCTCGAACACGCCGTCACCGACGGTGAGTCCGTGGTCGAGGACGGAGACCATCGCGTCGCCGCTCGCGAGCAGGGAACCGTTGACCCAGATTCCGGTCGGATTCGACATGACGGGCAGCTCCTCGGGTGGGGGCGGGCGGGTCAGTACGTACCGGTGCCCGACGCTATCGCGACGAGGCGGGCGGCCTTGAGTTCGGTCTCGTCCCATTCGCGCTCGGGATCGGAGCCCCAGGTGATCCCGGCGCCGGTGCCGAAGCACAGGACGGGGTCCTTGCCGCTGCGGTCGATCCAGAACGTACGGATGCCGACGGCGAGTTCGGCCTCTCCCCGGTCCGCGTCGACCCAGCCGACCGCACCGCAGTACGGTCCGCGCGGGGCGGTCTCCAGGGCGTCGATGATCCTCAGCGCGCTGGACTTCGGCGCACCGGTGACGGAGCCGGGCGGGAAGGTCGCGCCGAGGAGTTCGGGCCAGCCAGCGTCCTCGCGCAGGGTGCCCCGGACGGTGGAGACGAGGTGCACCAGACCCGGGTGCTTCTCGACCACACACAGGTCGGGGACGGTGACGCTGCCGGTGGCGCAGACCCGGCCGAGGTCGTTGCGGACCAGGTCCACGATCATCACGTTCTCGGCGTGGTCCTTGTCCAGCAGGTCGTGCTCGGTACGGCCGGTGCCCTTGATCGGCCCCGAGGAGACGGTGCGGCCGTCGCGGCGCAGGTAGAGCTCGGGTGAGGCGGTGGCGATCTCGACGCCGTGCTCGGGCAGCCGGATCGTCCCTGCGTACGGGGCGGGGTTGCCGTGGGCGAGCAGTCCGGTGAGGGAGTCGATGTCGCTGCGGGCGGGGTCGGGCAGGGGCGCGGAGAGGACACGGCAGAGGTTGGCCTGGTAGACCTCGCCGGCCGCGATGTGCTCGCGGATGCGGCGGACTCCGGCCGTGTAGGCCTCCCGGTCGAGCGAGCTGTGCCAGCCGTCGGCCCTCGGCCCGAGCCAGCCGTCGGTGCGCGGTGGCGCCGGATCAAGGCGGACGTCGTCGAAGCGGGCGCAGGTGAGACGGCCTTCGAAGTCGTACGCGACGGCCCAGAATCCGGCGGAGTCGAGGGCGGCCGGATCCGAGGTGACCTCACGCAGCCCGGTCGCGAGGCGGCCGCCGAAGCGGGCTATCGGGGCGGCGGGGTCAGGGGCGGTGATGCGGCCGGACACGGTTCTCCTGCACGGATTCGGTGCTGCTCCGCGCGGGCGTGGGCGCGGGGGTGAGGCGATGGGCTGGTGGCTGAAGTGTAGGTCTCAAGGGGTGGGCACTGCGGTCCGCGCGCTGGTCTGCGGCCACCGCGGCGCATCGAGGGGCGTGCTTCGGCCACTGCCCGAAGCGCCGAGGTGGGGTTCGCCACGGGACGTCTGCGCGGATCGTCCGCGGGCGGACGGCAGAGCCCTCGGAAGGGGTCCGGGACGGCTGACGGGGCACCATCTCCACCGCACCTCGGTGGCACGCTGCGGGAACGGAATTTGAGCTGGCCCAGGTTTCCGCTAAAGTTCAACACGTCGCCGGGACACGGAGCCGCAGGAAAGCGGTGAAGGGCCCGGGAGACAGGCGGACGTGGCTCAGTTGGTAGAGCATCACCTTGCCAAGGTGAGGGTCGCGAGTTCGAATCTCGTCGTCCGCTCGATGGAGAACAGGGTAAGATCGTTCTCCTCAGTTGCCTGGTGGAGTGGCCGAGAGGCGAGGCAACGGCCTGCAAAGCCGTGTACACGGGTTCAAATCCCGTCTCCACCTCCAAGGGGTTCCCCTGGTTCGCCAGGGGGCCTCCCCGCGCGATTAGCTCAGCGGGAGAGCACTACCTTGACACGGTAGGGGTCACTGGTTCAATCCCAGTATCGCGCACCTGCGGAGCCCTCAGGGGCCTGACGTAGCATCGCCTTACCAGGCGCGATTAGCTCAGCGGGAGAGCACTACCTTGACACGGTAGGGGTCACTGGTTCAATCCCAGTATCGCGCACTCGGATCCCTATGGGGTCTGACGCAGTACCGCCTTACCAGGCGCGATTAGCTCAGCGGGAGAGCACTACCTTGACACGGTAGGGGTCACTGGTTCAATCCCAGTATCGCGCACAGCAAGATCGAAGGCCGTGATCCTCACCGGGTCACGGCCTTCGGCACGTTCTGAGGCAAGCGCAGTCCGAGGTATGCGCAGTCCGAGGTGAACGCAGCAGGCAGAAGAAGAGGTGCCGGGTACGGAAGGCCCTCACCGACCTCCGCACCCGGCACCTGTATCTGCCGAGGAGCAGTACGCACCGCCTCCGCCCGTCCGCGTCTTTCCCTGACGGCGCGTGCTGTTCTCGGCAGGCGCTCACCCTTCCCCAAGGGTCAGCGCCCGATCAGATCGGCGACCGCCTTCGTCTGTGTCGCCAGTTGTTCCCAGCCGCCGAAGAGCACCAGCAGCAGAACCGCACAGGGCAGAGCCATGGCTATGGCAACCGCCGGGTGCCTGGTGCTTCCGGACTGCGGCGACCGCTTGAAGCGGGACCTGTCGGCCATGATCGTGCTCCTCCCCGTGCCTTGCTGCCGATACCGGCCACGGATGGTGTGTCCGGATCTACGCGGTGGGCGGTTTACCTCGGGGGACGAGCCGGCCGCCCACCGCTGAGATCAACGGTATTCGCGGAGCCGTGCCCAGTCGTCATGCCCGCGTACCGTTCTCCTGGCCTTCCGAAGGATGATGCGGAGCGGGCAGGACTACTACCGCAGGGGGAGACGGGTTCGATCGGATCCCCGAGGGAACCCCGAGACCGTCCCCGAGGGGCTGCTCCGCCGCTGGTCAGCGGGGTGGCTCCGAGCCCTCGCCGAGGGCGGATCGGTCTGAGTCCGACAATCGGACCGGCACCACGGGTGTTGCGTATCAGCACACCGCAGCACGCAGTCCGTAAGCTGTGCCAGAAGGATTTCTGACGGTGCCCCATCCGACGGGGGCTCACCCCACAGGCTGGACGGGAACACGGACATGGCGATGACGCGGCTGCGGCGTGAGGACCCCCGCATCGTCGGTCCGTACCGACTGCACCGGCGGCTGGGCGCCGGCGGGATGGGCGTGGTCTACCTCGGCTCCGACCGCAAGGGGCAGCGCGTCGCGCTCAAGCTGATCCGCGCCGAGCTGGCCGGGGACCCGGAGTTCCGCACCCGTTTCGCACGGGAGATCGCGGCCGCCTCGCGGATCCGGGGCGGCTGCACCGCGCGGGTGGTGGGCTCCGACATCGAGGCCGACCGACCGTGGCTGGCCACCGCGTACGTCCCCGGGCCCTCGCTCTACAAGCGGGTCGGCGACGACGGACCGCTGCCCTGGGCCGAAGCCGCCAGAGTCGGCGCCGCGCTGGCCGACGGGCTGGTCAAGGTGCACGAGGCCGGGGTCGTGCACCGCGACCTCAAGCCCTCGAACATCCTGCTCTCCCCCAAGGGTCCCCGGATCATCGACTTCGGCATCGCCTGGTCGCGCGGGGCGAGCACGCTGACGCACGTCGGTACGGCCGTGGGCTCGCCCGGCTTCCTGGCGCCCGAGCAGGTACGCGGAGCCTCGGTCACCCCCGCGACGGACGTCTTCGCCTTCGGCGCGACCCTGGCGTACGCGCTGACGGGAGACTCTCCGTTCGGCTCCGGGGCGTCCTCGGAAGTGCTGCTGTACCGGGTGGTCCACGAGGAGCCCGACCTGTCGGCGGTGCCGCCGCCACTGGCGCCGCTGGTACGGGCGTGCCTGGCCAAGGAGCCGACGGAGCGGCCGGGGGCGGCGGCACTGCACGAGCGGCTGACCGAGCTCGCCGCACGGGCTGCGGCGCTGGGCTCCTCCGCCGGTCCGTCGTGGGGCGGCACGACGGCGCCCCAGACGGGTAATCCCGACGGCACAGGCAGCGCTGCGGCCGACGGCCCTGCGGCCGACGGCCCTGCGGCCGGCGGCCCGGCCGGGGCTCTGGCCGGGCCGCCTGCGGACAGCGGGCGAGGCCGGGGCGGCTCGGCAGCCTCGGGCCCCGGGCGGGTGCTGGGGCCGTGGGCCGCGGCGCAGCGGGCCGCCGCCCAGCGCGCGAGCGCCCGGGCCGCGCAGCAGGCAGCCGCCCACCAGGCCGCCGGCCAACGGGGTGGCGGGGCACAGGGCGTACCGGCGGGGGCGCAGCGCCGCCCCGGCGCGCAGTCTGCGACAGCGCCGATGCCGCATCCTGACCTGGGACAGGAGACAGGTCAGGAGGGCGTGCGGGAGCGGCAGCCGAGGCGTGAGCAGCCGCAGTCGGCGAGGGAGCGCCAGACTCCCTCGCCGGGGCGTCGTCCGGTCAGGCCACGGGATCGTCAGCACACGCCGGCGCCCGGTCGGCCTTCGGAGGCCCGGCGTCGGCTGCTGCGGCAGCGAGTGGTGGTCTTCGTGACCGTCACGGTCGGGGTGGCGCTGGCGATTGCGGCGGCCCAGGGGTGCGAGAACCGGAGCAACCAGGGGCAGGGGCGTCCGAGCGGCGCATCCGCGTCGCCGTCCGCACCGGGGGCCGGGCTCTCGGTGGACGATGCTCCGCAGTCGTCCCCGCAGTCCTCCCCGCCGGCGTCGCCGACGCCGTTCGCGGCGGTCGCACACGGGACCGGGGATGCCGTGCTCGGGCCTGCGGTCGGTGCGGTGCCGACCGTTGACTGGTCCAATCGCAGCTACTCCGACCCGACGGGTGGCCCCGCGATCCGCCTGCGGGACGGGCATTCCACGGAGGGCGCCCAGGTCGCGCTGAGCACGGCCCTGCCCGCCCGGTACCGGGACGCTCCGGCGGCGCTGGTGGTGCTGCGGCGGGCCGAGGGTGCGGTACCGGTGGATCTGGTGGAGCTGTTCGCCTTCAGCGGTGGCACACCCGTCCTGCTGGCCTCCCGTACCTCGGTGGCCGACCCACAGGCGGCGACGACCTGGCGGGTCGACAACGGCGCGCTCGTGCGCGAGGAGCGGATCTCCCAGACGGGCGCGGGATCGACCACCCGCTACACCGTCCGGGGCGACGGCACCCTGGAGGAGTCCTGGCCGGGCGCCGGGGTCACCGGCGGTACGGGAGGTACCGCGACTCCGGCCACCGGGTCGGGCGGCGCCTCCGGCTGAACCGGAGCCCCTCGGGGCGCTCGGTGGGCGGCGCCGCGTTCCTGGCGCGGCGCGCCCGCGACGGCTCGGTGGGACGGCTCGGTGGGACGGCCGAGCCGGACTGCGGCGCAGGAGGATGGCAGCGGCGATGTGCCCTAGCTGCCCGAATATCCTCCCTGACAGCAGGATTGACGGCCCGTCATCACGGTGTGGCGCTGACCGCGTAGAAGGCGACGGCGGCTGCGGCGCCGACGTTGAGGGAGTCGACACCGTGGGCCATCGGGATGCGTACCCAGCGGTCGGCGACGTCCAGCGCACGGCGGGTGAGGCCGTCTCCCTCGGCGCCGAGCATCAGGGCGGCCTTCGGCATCCGGTGCGGCGCCACCTCGGCGAGGTCGGCCGCCGACTCCGCCGGTGTGAGGGCGAGCAGCTGGAAGCCGGCCGCGCGTACGGTGTCCAGCGCCGCGGGCCACGGGTCCAGACGCGCGTACGGGACGGCGAAGACGGCGCCCATGGAGACCTTGACGGCCCGCCGGTAGAGGGGGTCGGCGCAGTCCGGGGAGAGCAGGACGGCGTCCATGCCGAGGGCGGCGGCGCTGCGGAAGATCGCGCCGAGGTTGGTGTGGTCGACCAGGCCCTCCAGGACGGCCACCCGGCGGGCGTCCGCGAGCAGTTCGGCGGCCTCGGGCAGTGGCTTGCGCTCCATCGAGGCGAGCGCGCCCCGGTGGACGTGGTAGCCGGTGACGGCCTCGGCAAGACCGGGTTCGACCACGTGGACGGGGGCTTCGGCCGCCTCGATGACGTCGGACATGACGTCCAGCCACTTGGGAGTCAGCAGCATCGACCGCATCCGGTATCCGGCGGCCAGGGCACGCCGGACGACCTTCTCGCCCTCGGCGATGAACAGGCCCTCGGCGGGTTCGCGGCGGCGGCGCAGCTCGACGTCGGTGAGGCCGGTGTAGTCGGCCAGGCGCGGGTCTGCGGGGTCGGTGATGGTGCGGGGTTCGGACACGAGCCCGATCTTGCCTGGTCGGCGGGCCACGGTCCAAACGCGGGGGCGTCGGCAGGCGGTCGGCGGGGAGGGGCGCGGGGAACTGTGCGAGGCGGGAGGTGACTGCGGTCGGCCCGGCCCGGTGGGCACCCTGTACCTCGTGCCCTGGTGGGGCGGTGCAACTTGTTCCTGTCGGGCGGGTGCGGCGCCGGAGTCTTCCGTTTCGCGCAGTTCCCCGCGCCTCTGAAGACGCTGCCGGTCGGCGCACTGGACTGCCTGACCGCTATTCGACTCCCGCTTCGCGCAGCGTCCTGAGGGGGTTGGGTTCAGTGGGTCAGGACGTTCACCACGTCGCCGATGACGATCACGGCGGGTGGCTTGACGCCCTCGGCGGTGATGGTCTCGGCGACGGTGGACAGGGTGGCGTCGAGGCGGCGCTGGGCGGCGGTGGTGCCCTCCTGGACGACGGCGACCGGGGTGTCGGTCGCGCGGCCGTACTCGATGAGCTTGGCGGCGATCTCGCCGATCTTGTCCACGGCCATGAGCAGCACCAGGGTGCCGCTCATCTTCGCGGCGGCCTCCCAGTTGACCAGCGAGCGCGGGTCGTCGGGGCCGACGTGGCCGGAGATGACGGTGAACTCGTGGGTCATGCCGCGGTGGGTGACCGGGATGCCGACGGCGGCGGGGACGCTGATCGAGCTGGAGATGCCGGGCACGACGGTGACCGGCAGCCCGGCCTCGGCGCAGGCCAGCAGTTCCTCGCCGCCACGCCCGAAGACGTACGGGTCGCCGCCCTTGAGCCGGACCACGAACTTGCCCGCCTTGGCGTGCTCGATCAGGGTCTGGTTGATGGCCTCCTGGGCCATGAAGCGGCCGTACGGGATCTTGGAGGCGTCGATCACCTCGACGTGCGGCGGCAGTTCGGCGAGCAGCTCGCGCGGGGCGAGGCGGTCGGCGACGACCACGTCGGCGTCGGCGAGCAGGCGGCGTCCGCGCACGGTGATCAGGTCGGGGTCGCCGGGGCCACCGCCGACCAGGGCGACGCCCGCGCCGTGTGCGCGGTACTGGCGCGCGGCGAGGGAACCGTCCCGCAGGCCGTCCACGATGGCGTTGCGCAGGGCGGCGGAGTGGCGCGGGTCGCCGGTGAGGACCGCGACGGTGGCGCCGCCGTCGTGCCCGCTGGCCGGGGTCCAGGCGGTGGCGGCGGAGGCGTCGTCGCTGCGGGCGCAGAAGACCCGCAGGCGCTCGGCCTCGGCGCTGACGGCGGCGTTGACGTCCGGGTCGTCGGTGGCGACCAGGGCGTACCAGCTGTCGGCGAGGTCGCCGTCCCGGTAGCCGCGTCGGTGCCAGGTGAGCTCGCCCGCGTCGGCCATGGCCTGGACGGCGGGCGTGGTGCTCGGCGATATCAGGTGGATGTCCGCCCCCGCCGCGATCAGCGCGGGCAGCCTGCGCTGGGCGACCTGGCCACCACCGAGCACGACGATGCGTCGGCCGGTGAGCAGCAGTCCGACCGGGTACGGGGTGAGGCCCTCGGTGCTGGGGTGCGGGGTCGGCGCGCTCATACGGGTGGCTCCTGGATCGACGGAGGGGGTTGTAGGAGTGTGACGGCTCCCCGTACCGGCGCGCCTCGGCGCGGTACGGGGAGGCAGTCGGCGGGGCCTATTCCTTCTCGGTGACCCCGGCGGAGTCGAAGGTGGCTACATCGTGCATCGCGCGGGCGGCGCTCTGCACCAGCGGGAGCGCCAGCAGAGCGCCGGTGCCCTCGCCGAGCCGCAGATCGAGGTCGATCAGCGGACGCAGCCCGAGCTTGGCCAGCGCGGCCTGGTGTCCTGGCTCGGCCGAGCGGTGACCGGCGATGCAGGCGGCCAGCACCTCGGGCGCGATGGCCTTGGCGACCAGCGCGGCCGAGCCGGCGATCACACCGTCCAGGATGACCGGCGTACGCAGCGAGGCCGCGCCGAGCAGGAAGCCGGCGATGGCCGCGTGCTCCAGTCCGCCGACGGCGGAGAGTACGCCGATCGGGTCGGCCGCGTCGGGCTGGTGCAGGGCCAGTGCCTGGCGGATGACCTCGACCTTGTGGCTGTGGGTCGCGTCGTCGATACCGGTGCCGCGACCGGTCACCTCGGCCGGGTCGCTGCCGGTGAAGACCGAGATCAGCGCGGCGGAGGCGGTGGTGTTGGCGATGCCCATGTCACCGGTGATCAGCACCTTGTTCCCGGCCGCGACCAGGTCGCGGGCGGTCTCGATGCCGACCTCGATCGCCTTGAGCGCCTCCTCGCGGCTCATCGCCGGGCCCTGGGTCATGTCGTCGGTGCCCGGCTTGACCTTGCGCGGCAGCAGACCGGTGGTCCTGCCCTGCTGGATCGCCTCGGGCAGCTCGGACTTGACGCCCACGTCCACCACGCAGACCTCGGCGCCGACCTGGGCGGCGAAGGCGTTGACCACCGCTCCCCCGGCCAGGAAGTTGGACACCATCTGCGCGGTGACCTCCTGCGGCCACGGGGTGACGCCCTGGGCGTGCACACCGTGGTCACCCGCGAAGATCGCCACACAGCCCGGCTCCGGGATCGGCGGTGGGCACTTGCGGCTCAGACCGCTGAGCTGCGCCGCGATGATCTCCAGCAGGCCGAGCGAACCGGCGGGCTTGGTCATCCGCTTCTGCCGGTCCCACGCCTCGCCGAGTGCCTTGGCGTCCAGCGGCCGGATACCGCGCAGCGTCTCGGAGAGCAGGCTGTGCGGTTCCTCGCCGGGCAGCGCGCGGTTGCCGTACTGCTCCTCGTGCACCACCCAGGACAGCGGGCGCTTCTTCGCCCAGCCCTGCTGCTGCAGCTCCGGCTCGTCGGGGAAGGAGTCCACGTACCCGACGCACAGGTACGCCACCACGTCCAGGTGCTCGGGCAGGCCGAGCTCGCGGACCATCTCCTCCTCGTCGAAGAAACTCACCCAGCCGACGCCCAGACCCTCGGCGCGAGCGGCCAGCCACAGGTTCTCGACGGCGAGGGCGGCCGAGTACGGCGCCATCTGCGGCTGGGTGTGCCGGCCCAAGGTGTGGCGGCCGCCGCGCGTGCGATCGGCGGTGACCACGATGTTGACCGGGGTTTCGAGGATGGCCTCGATCTTGATTTCCTTGAACTGCTTCGCGCGGCCCTTGGGCAGCGACTCCGCGTACGCATCGCGCTGACGCTCCGCCAGCGCGTGCATCTTCTGCCGGGTCTTCGCGGAACGGATCACCACGAAGTCCCACGGCTGGGAGTAGCCGACGCTGGGCGCCGTGTGGGCGGCCTCCAGGACCCGGATCAGCACCTCGTGCGGGATCGGGTCCGGGCGGAAGCCGTTGCGGATGTCGCGGCGCTCGCGGATCACCTGGTGCACGGCGTCCCGACCGAGCTCGTCGTACCCGGGAGCGGCGGGGCCACGGTCGACGGGCTCGGCCACCTCGGACTCGGCCACCTCGGACTCGGCCACCTCGGACTCGGCCACCTCGGGCTCAGCGGCCTCGGGCTCGGGCTCGGGTCCGGCGGAGTCCTGGCCTGCCTGGGTCTGGCCTTGGCCTTCGGTCGAGGGCTCGGCCTGCGGCTCGGACGCGGGCTGCGGCTCGGGCTGGGCCTCGACGGCCTGCACGGACGGGACGTCACCGGTACCGGCAACGGTCTCGGGCACCGGCTCCGAGGTCACCTCCGGGACCGACTGCGCAGCCGGCTCGGCGGCCTGACCGACGGTCTGATCGGTGAGCTGACCGGCCTCCGCAGCGGCCTCGGGGAGCTGCTCGGCCTCGACCGTCGGCAGCCCGTGCGGGGCCGGGTCGGCGAGGAACGCGGCGATGCGGCGGGGCGGGCTCGGTGCACTCGGCTGGGGCGGGACTACCGCCTGCGGAGCCTCGGCGGGCTCGTTCTCGACAGCCGGTGCCTCGGTGGGCACAGCCTCGCCGGACGGCTCCTCGGCAGCCGCGGGCTCGGGCGACGCCGCCTCGGCGGACGGAGCCTCGACCACAGCCGACGGGGCCTCCTCGGTGGCCTCCGGAGCGACAGCCTCTGCCTCTGCGGCAGGGGCCTCCACGGGCTGGGCTTCGACGGCCGGAGACTCCTGGGCCTCAGCGGCCTCCGCCGCCACAACATCGACCGGCTGGGCATCGGTGCTCGCGAAAACAGCGGCACCCTCGGCACCCAGGTCTTCGGCAGGCCGGGCCTCGCCGGGCTGAACGTCGGCGGGCTGGACCTCGACGGCCGAGTCCTCGGCGGTAGGCACAGCGGCAGTCGGCACGTCAGTGGTGGGTGCGTCAGTGGTGGGTGCGTCAGCCGCCGGCACGTCAGCGGCGGGCAGCTCGGCAACCGGGGCCTCGGCGGCGGGCGCCTCCGCGGCCGGGGCGGCCTCGGCGGACACCGCCTCCACAGGCTGCGCCTCAACCGCGACGGCTTCGGCGACGAGTGTCCCGGCAGCCACCGCGACCACCGGAGCCACCGGCTGGGCCTCCTCCGGAGCGGCCTCCACCGCAGCCGTCTCCACCGGGGCAGCCTCGATGGGCGCCACGACGGCGGCCTCCGCGGGAGCCTCCACCGACGGCGCCTCGGCCACCGGTTCGGCGACTACCGGTTCGACGACGACCTGTTCGACAGCCGCCGGCTGGGCCTCGGGCTGGACCTGGACGGGAACCTGTACCGGGGCGACCGGCACTTCCGCCGCGACCGGCGGTACGAAGACCGGCACGCCGTGCGCGGGGGTACTGCCCTGCGGCGCCGGACGGGCGCCGAACGCCTGGGGGTCGAGCTGCCCGGACGGGCCACGGTCGGCGAGGGAGCGCACCGGAACCTGGCCGGTCATCAGCGAGGGGTCCGGGATCGGCGGGCCCGCGTGCAGCGGGCGACGCTGCGGCTGAGGCGCCGTCGGCGGTGCGGCGACCGGCGGTGCCTGAACGGCACCCACGGGCATGGTCGGTGCCGGGACAGCGGCGGTCGGCATGGCGGTGGCCGCCTGCGGCGCCACCGGCTGCCCCGGTACGGCCTGGGCCACGGGAACACCCGCGGCGGCATCCTGGACGCCCTGACCCATCGGTTCCTCGATCATCTCCCCCACCCCCGCGACCGGCGGCGCCACCGGCGGCCAGGACGGCTCCACCGGCGTACCGACGGCCTGCTCGGGCAGCGACGCCAGGACGTTCTCGTCCACCGTGCGCAGCGCCATGGTGTCCGCCACCGCGACGGAACCCGGCTGGGCGTCGGCGGCGGTCGGATCGGCGACCAGTACCGTCTCGACCGGCCCGTGCACGACCGACTCGCCCCACGAGCCCTGCGGCCCGGGCATCAGCAGGACATCGTCGTCGTCCTCCTGGTCCGGCTGGTCGAGGAAGGTGTACGCGGGCCGGTGCTCGGCCGCCCAGCCCTCGCCGCCCTGCGCGGGCACCGTGGCGGAGAGCATGTGCCCGCCTGCCATCGGTACGCCCGTCATCGGCCCGCCGGGCATCCCCGCCTCGGCGGACGGAACTCCGGGTACGGCAGCACCTGGCACGGCGACACCCGGTACGGCGACGCCCTCCGGCCGGCCGAGCACCTCGGCTCCGCCGAGCAGGTGCTCCGGCAGTCCCTCGTTGGGGACGTGGCCGCCATCGGTCATGTCAAAGCTCCTTCCAGGCCGCTTTCGCGCCCTTGGCGACGCGATCCGCCGACCGCAACGCCAAACTCCGCTCGGGGCTGACCGCGCTCCGGCCCGCCCGTCCACCTACTGGCGTCCGCCGCATCGGCGCGCGGCGGTGAACCTCTCCGACGCGCTGCGCCACCCCGGCCCGTGCGCCGCCCCACCAGGGATGGCACACCATCAGAAACAACGACAACCCGGGGCATGCGGCACGACCGCACCGGACCCTACGGCATTCTTCCGGCCCGGAACGCGTCGCGTCGAATGCCCACGCTCCATATTGATGTGGCTTGCACCACGTCAAAAAGATGACAACCGCACCGGATAGGGCACGACCAACAGCTCATCGGGCACAACCAGGACGCCACCCTACCGGCCCTGGCTGACACCCTCTCGAATCCCTGACCGGATGCGACGGGAATCACCGCCCCCGGACAACCTCACCCACCCGATATCTCGACAGGCCGTACACGTACTCACCACGTCCTCGGGGGACGGGGAGTCAGGAACCCTGCTCGCCCCAGAGGACCAGGCTCTGCTCCCCCGGCCCGATGGAGAGGCCCGCCGCCGCGCCGCGCCCGGCGCCGAGCGGCGCGGCCTGCAGCAGTGCGCCGTCCACCCGGTAGCCCGCTGCCGCGATGACCTCGCGGATCTCCTCGGCCTCGGCGAGTGTGTGGGCCACCGCGACCAGGCGTCCCGGGCGGCGCGCGACCACCACGCGGACGGCTTCGGCGCCGCCCGCCTCGACCATCACGGCGTCGGGTTCGGGCAGTCCGCCGAGGACTTCGGGGCCGACCCCGTGGACGGCCTCCACCTCGACCCCGTACCGGCGCGCGTTGACCGCGATCTGCGCGCAGGCCGAGCGGTCCGCCTCCACGGCGACCACGGCCGCGCCGAAGCGGGCGATCTCCACCGCCAGCGCGCCGCTCGCGGCCCCGACCACCCAGATCAGGTCACCCGGAACCGGTCCCAACCGCGCGACGGCCAGCGCACGGAGGTGGGAGGGAAGCGCGCGTCCTCCTGCGTCCGCTGCGGACGCGCCTCGCTCCACGCCCGCGTACGCCTCGGCGGGCAGCGCCCAGCCGCGCGCCGTTCCGGGGAAGCCGACGGGCCGTCCGGCCAGCCAGCCGGCCGCCTCGCCCACGGTCTGGATCTGACCCGCGCCGCCGATCACCAGCACCACCGCCGGGTCGCGCCAGACGTGGTCGGGCACCCGTTCGGAGGTCAGTACGGTGACGTCCTCGTCCGGGGTGCCGAGCGCCTCGCAGACCACAAAGGTGCGGTGCACCCCGCGGAGCATCAGGGCCAGCTCGCTCGGACCCGCGTCGGCGGTGGTGAGCACGGCGACCTTGGAGTGGGCGCGGCACACGTTGGCCGCTCGGCGCAGCCGCCCGCCGTGGGTGGAGACCACCTGGGCGTCCTCCCAGGGCATCCCCGCCCGGGCGAAGGCAGCGGCCACCGAGGAGACGGCCGGCAGCACTTCGAGTTCCAGTCCGTACTCGGGGTTGCGCAGGGCCCTGACGACACCGAAGTAGCCCGGGTCGCCCTCGGCGACCACGACGGCGGCGCCGCGGTGTTCGGCGATCTTCCGGGCCGCCGCTCCGATACTGCCGAGCACGATCCGCTCGGCCGCTGCCGGGACCGGCAGCGCTGCCAGTTGATAGGGCGCACCGGCAACCAGGGTCGCGCCCGCCAGTGCCGAGCTGGCCGCCTCCGTCAGCGGCGTGCCGTCCCACCCGATGACCGTGATCCGGTCAGCCATCTGCGGCTGTTCTCCTCGCCTCTTCCGCCCCGAGGCGCCTACCGCCCCACACACCGGTCCGGACCATGCCGTCCGTCCCGAGCAGAGGCTACCGGGTACGGCCCGGCCGCCGTCGCCAACCCGCACAGCCGTGCGTGGCCGGGGTGCGGGCGGTGGGTGTCAGTCGCGGAGCACGTAGCGCTGCTCGGCCCGGCCGCCGTCGGACACCGTCTCCAGGTCCTCGGGCAGCAGGCTCCACAGGATCAGGTCGCTGCGGCTCTCGCCGTCCGGGCCGTCGCCGACCGGCCCTCGTCCCGGCGACGTCCAGTCGCCGCCGCGGACTATCCAGGCACTGCGCAGGATGCCCTCGCTGATGCAGCCGATCTTCTGGGCGACCTGCTGGGCGGCGGTGTTGCCGGCGGCGGTGCGCAGTTCCAGACGGAGGAAGCCGCGGTCCTCGAAGAGCCACTGGGCCACACCGAGCAGGGATTCCGGGGCATAGCCCTCGCCGCGGGCCCACGCGGCGACGATGCAGCTGGCCTCGGTGGAGAGCAGCCGCCAGTCGGTGCCGCGCAGTTCGACCACGCCGACCAGGCGCTGGGTCAGGTGCTCGGTGACGGCGAAAACGATTCCGCGCCCCTCGGCCCGGCGGGCGGGCGCGAGCGTGCGGATCCAGTCCCTGGCGTGGGCCTCGGTGAAGGGCTGCGGGATCGCCGTCCAGGAGTGCACCGACTCGTCGTCCATCATCGCGACCAGGCCGGGTGCGTCTTCGTCCACAAGGGGGCGCAGCAGCAGCCTGTCGGTGCTGATCGCGGTCTCGGGGAAGCTCGCTGCCATGCCGTCTCTCCTCGCCGGGTCGTGGACACACCGTACGCCCCAGCCGTACTCGGCCGTGTCAGCGTACCGGCAAATCCGGCGACGGCACGTCAGATCCTGCGCCCTGCGGCCGTCCCCTCTGCATACTGCCCGACCGGGCCCCCGCACCTGATGCGCGGGGTCCCGGTCGGGCAGTTCGGATGCTGGTCGGACGGCCGATCAGAACGCGGGCAGGACGGAGCCCTTGAAGGTGTCGTCGATGTACTTCTTGACCTCGTCGGAGTGCAGCAGCTGGGCGAGCTTCTGGACCCGCGGGTCGTTCTCGTGCCCCTTCTTCACCGCGAGGATGTTGGCGTACGGGTTGCCCTGGGCCTTCTCCAGCAGGATGGCGTCGGTGGCCGGCTTCAGGCCGGAGTCGAGCGCGTAGTTGCCGTTGATGACGGCCGCGTCCAGGTCGCCCAGGGAGCGGGGCAGCTGGGCGGCGTCCAGCTCCTTCCACTTCAGGTTCTTGGTGTTGGCGACCACGTCGGCCGGGGTGGCCGCAGTGCCGGCCCCGTCCTTGAGCTTGATGACGTTGTTGTCGGCCAGCAGCTTCAGCGCCCGGCCCTCGTTGGTGGCGTCGTTGGGCAGGCCGACGGTGGCGCCGTCCGGCAGCTCGGCGACGGACTTGACCTTCTTGGAGTAGAGGCCGAGGGGCTCCAGGTGGACCGGCTCGACGGAGACGATGTCCGTGCCGTGCTTCTTGTTGAAGTCCTCCAGGTACGGGACGTGCTGGAAGTAGTTGGCGTCGGCCGAGCCGTCCTGGACGGCCGTGTTCGGGGTCACGTAGTCGGTGACCACCCTGACGTCCAGCTTCAGCCCGGCCTTGTCGGCCAGGTTCTTCTTCACGTAGTCCAGGATCTGGGCGTGCGGGGTGGGGCTCGCGAGGACGACGAGCGGCTTGTCCGGCGAGGAGCCGGCGGACGAGCCGCTGCTGCCGCAGGCAGTCAGCGTGAGGGCGAGGCCCGCGGTGGCGACGACGGCGGTGGACTTCAGGACGTTACGCACGAAAAGTGCCTTTCTCCATGGAGCGGACGGCCCACCGGGTGGTTGGTCCGGTGGCCTGGGTCTCGCAGCCTGCCCGTTCGGGCGGCTGCGTGGTCAGTGGGGCAGAACGAGTTCCTCGTCCTCGACGGTCTGGTCACGGCGCGAGCGCAGCAGCCGGGTGACGCCGGTGGCCTGGTCCCGGTGGGTCAGACGGCGGACCAGGATGTCGCCGATCAGCTGGATGGCCATCACGATGACGACGAGTTCGGCGACGATGACCCACATGAAGGTCGTCTCGAAGCGCTGGTAGCCGTACTGGACGGCGAGGGTGCCCAGGCCCCCGCCGCCGACCGTGCCGGCCATCGCGGAGAAACCGATCAGCGCGATGATCGTGGTGGTGACGGAGGAGACCAGCGCGGGCAGCGACTCGGGGAGCAGCACCTTGCGGACGGTGGTCCAGGTGCCGCCGCCCATCGAGTGGACGGCCTCCAGCAGACCGCCGTCCACCTCGCGGACCGAGGTCTCGACCAGGCGGGCGAAGAACGGGATGGCGCCGATGGTGAGCGGCACGCTGGCGGCCTGCCAGCCGATGCTGGTGCCGACGACGGTCCTGGTGAAGGTCTGCAGGGCGACCATAAGGATGATGAACGGCAGTGAGCGGCCGACGTTGACGATGACGCCGATGACGCGGTTCAGCAGCACGTTCTGCAGCGCGCCGCCCCGGTCGGTGAGCACCAGCAGGAGGCCGAGCGGCAGACCGAGCAGCACCGTGAACACGGTTGCGACGCCGACCATCTGGAGGGTCTCCGCGGTGGCGGGCCACATCAGTTCCTGCATCTGGTCCCAGGTCATGCGACGGCTCCGTTCGCCTCGTTCACTACGTCCACCTGCAGGCCCTGCTCGCGCAGGAAGCCGATCGGGACCACGTTGTCCTGGTGGCCGCCGGGCAGCTCGACCCGCATCCGGCCGACCATCCGGCCGGCGATGTGCTCCACCGCCGCGCCGAGGATGTTGATGTCGACCTGGTAGGTACGGGCCAGCTGGGAGACGAAGGGCTGGGCGGAGGTGTCGCCCTGGAAGGTGATCTCCAGCACCGTGTTGCCGGGCCTGCCGTGGCCGAACTCGCCGAGCGGGAAGAGCTCGCGGGCCAGCTCGGAGTTCTCGGTGGCCAGCAGCTCGGTGAGTTCGCCGGACTCGACCACCTTGCCGCCTCGCATCAGGGCGGCGGAGTCGCAGACGGACTTGATGACGTCCATCTCGTGGGTGATCAGCAGGACGGTGAGGCCGAGCTGCCGGTTGAGGTCGCGCAGCAGCGCCAGGATGGAGCGGGTGGTCTCCGGGTCGAGCGCGGAGGTGGCCTCGTCGGAGAGCAGCACCTTGGGGTCGCCGGCCAGGGCCCGGGCGATGCCGACGCGCTGCTTCTGGCCGCCGGAGAGCTGGCTGGGGTAGTTGCGGGCCTTGTCGGCGAGGCCGACCAGGTCGAGCAGCTCGGCGGCCTTGCGGCGGCGCTGGGTGCGGTCCAGGCCCATGATCTCCAGCGGGAGCTCGACGTTCTGCTGGACGGTCCTCGAGGCGAGCAGGTTGAAGTGCTGGAACACCATGCCGATCCGGCGGCGGGCCTCGCGGAGGTCACGGCCGGCGCGGTGTTCCTGGCCGGGCAGGCCGGTGAGTTCGAGACCGTCCACGGTGACGGTGCCGCTGGTGGGGCGCTCCAGCATGTTCACGCAGCGGATGAGGGTGCTCTTGCCTGCGCCGCTGGTTCCGACGACGCCGTAGACCTCGCCCTCGCGGACATGCAGGTCGACCCCGTCGAGGGCGGTGACCTCGCGGCCTCGGGAGCGGTAGACCTTGGTGAGGTCCTTGGTGGTGATCACAGCTGCTTCCGTTGGTCAGGGGCGGACGGCTTGTGGCCGCCGCACCGGTGGCGGTCAGCGGCATGCCTCGGGCACGCCTGTGAAGGGGGTGAGGTCCCGCTGCCATACCTCGATCGTGGCCGCCGGGGGGCGGGGACGCGCGTGGGCGTGGCCCTTACGGGTCCGATCAAGGAGTGGGCCGAACAGTGCCGCGCTACGGGCGCCGGACCTTTCAGCGGGGAGCTCGCTTCGGGGCGCGAGCAGGGGCGGTGGCCCTCAGCAGTGACACATTCGACAGCACATGCAGCGCTCACCTGCCGGCGCGGCGCCGGTGGGGGTGCAGGTCGTTGTCGCAGTCATGGAAGCAAGTAAATCAGACATATGCACTCGGTCCCAATTACCAGGATCTGCTGTCCGCATTACGGACACGCCCCAGTCGTACCAAGCACAGGGCGCCCGGTCCGGGCGGACCGGGCGCCAATGGTCTGGACCACAGGCAGTGCCTCAGGCGGTGGCGGCGAACGCGGCGTGGACGGGCTTCTCCAGGGTCACCAGGGTGAGCCGGCGGCTCACCTCGCGGGCATCGCGCTGCTGGTAGCCGTGCCGGGCGTACAGGCGGAGATTGCCGAGGCTGCGGTGGCCGGTGAAGAGCTCGAAGGAGCGCACCTCGCACCCCTCCTGCAACTGCCGCTCGACGGCCTCCAGCAGTCGGCCGCCCAGGCCGTGGCGCTGCATCCGGGGGTGGACCACCAGACGGCCGACCCGGGCGACGCCGCTCTCGTCCACCCGGCCACGGACGGTGCCGACGACCTCGTCCCCGAGCCTGGCCACCAGGACATGCCGCTCGGCCAGCTCGGCCCGCAGGCTCTCCAGCGTCTGCGTCAGCGGCTCGATGCCCCAGTCGCCGTACAGCTCGGCCTCGCTCTGGTAGCCGAGGTACTGGAGCTTGAGGATCTGCTCCGCGTCCTCCTCGGTCGCCACCGAGATGATCACGCTCATGCCCATGTGCGGGGCCTCCCCATCGTTGGTTCCCAACGCCGGGTCTGGGTACGGCGCCGGTTGCTCTGCCGGAGGTGTGCCCGGACGGGGATCGACCCTGACCGGGGGTAGCGCAGCGCCGGACCCCGGCGGTCTCCGGAGCCCGACCTTCGCTCACGCTCAGTATCCGGCCGCCCCGGCCACCGTCAAGGGGGGCGTTAGCCACCGCTCTACCCAGGCGTCCCCCGCTCTCAACCTTCCGGACGCACGACGTGGCGAGCGTCACTCGCCGGCCGATGGCTGTACAGCAGGGCTCTCAGGCAGCCGAGACAGCGGGAGCGGGTGGGCCCGATACTGCCCCTCGGGACACCGAGGCGTTCGGCCACCTGCCGGTACGTCAGTTCGGGTGACTCGGCCAGTGAGGCGAGCAGGTCGGGGCAGCGTCCGGGCAGCCGGGCCAGGGCCCGGCGGACGGCGCGGCGGCGGTCGGCGGCCAGTAGCTGGTCCTCGGCGGAGGGCACCGAGCGCTGCTCGGCGGCCGGCGGCCCGCCATCCTGAACGTCGGGCCGGGCGGCCAACTGCACGGTCAGGGCCCGTACCCAGGAGACGCGGTCGCGCGGCAGGGTGCCCTCGGCGGCCCGTTCCAGGACCCGCAACCAGACGTCCTGTTCCAGGTCCTGCGGGTCGAGGCGGTGCCGGTGCGCCAGTGCGGCGGCGAGCGGGGCGAAGGCGGGGCGCAGCTCGGCGACGGGGATCACACCGGGTATGACCGCCGATCGCGGCGACAGGTGACGCTCTGTCACCCGCTCAGGAGCTCGGCGGGATGTTCTGGTTGACGCGGAAGAGGTTGCCGGGGTCGTAGACATCCTTCAGCGCGGTGAGCCGCCGGTACTTCGCCGGGCCGTACGCCTCCAGGATGCGGCCCGGGCCTTCCTGGCCGAGGAAGTTCACGGAGGCTCCGCCGGAGGAGTAGGCGCGCATGGCCGTCCACAGCCGTCCGGTCCAGGCGGTGTGCACGGGGTCCTCGGCGGGCTGGTGCCAGCGGGATTCGACGGCGAGCAGGTAGGGGGCCGCGCGGTGGGTGTAGGCGGTGTCGTCCGCACCGACCCGGGCGATGGCACCACCGAGGAACACCAGCTGGATCCGGGAGAGCGGCGAGGTGATCCGCGCGAAGTCCCCGGTGAGGGTGGCGATGGCGGTGTCGTTCAGGGTGGCCAGGTACTCGGCCTTCCAGTAGTTGCGCGCACCCGGGCCGCGGCCCCGGTCGAGCGCCTGCTGCCAGACGGTGTACGGGCGGAGCTGGACGGTGTCGGCGAGCACCCCCGGCAGGGCGCGCAGCGGCGCCATCGCGCCACGGCCCCGCTCGGGCCGCCCGGCGTAGCACATCGCAACGCTGATCACCCGGGTGCCGTGCACCTCGGTGGGCAGGGACGGATCGGCCGGGGCGGTGCCCAGAAGGCAGGTGACG
This sequence comes from Kitasatospora sp. GP82, assembly GCF_029892105.1. Taxonomy (GTDB): domain Bacteria; phylum Actinomycetota; class Actinomycetes; order Streptomycetales; family Streptomycetaceae; genus Kitasatospora. The sequence goes on from NZ_JARZAJ010000017.1 coordinate 82,701, forward strand.
GAGAGACCGTCGGGCGCTCCGCGCAGGTGTCCACGGACGGCACGGAGGACCTGCGGAGCCCGGTCGGCGGCGAAGTGGAGCATGCCGCAGAGCACCTGTGGGCCGACCGGGTGCAGCCGGTAGGAGAAGGAAGTGGCGATGCCGAAGTTGCCGCCGCCGCCCCTGATGCCCCAGAACAGTTCGGGATTCCGGGCCGCGCTGGCCGTGACCACCCGCCCGTCGGCGGTCACCAGCTCGGCCTCCAGCAGGTTGTCGCAGGCCAGGCCGTACGCGCGGCTGAGCCAGCCGAAACCCCCGCCGAGGGTGAATCCGGCGATTCCGGTGCTGGAGATCGGCGCGCCCGGGGTGGCCAGGGCACAGCGCTGGGTCTCCTGGTCGAGGCCGCCCCAGGTCACCCCGGGCTGGGCATGGGCGATCCGCCGTTCGGCGTCCACCCGGACGTCCCGCATCGACGAGAGATCGACCACCAGACCGCCCTCGCAGAGCGCCAGGCCCGCGATGCTGTGGCCGCCGCCGCGGACCGCCACCGGCAGCCCCTGCTCACGGGCCACCTCGACGGCGAGGAGGACGTCGGCGGTGCCGCTGCAGCGGGCGATCAGGGCGGGATGCCGGTCGATCGCCCCGTTCCACACCGCACGGGCCCGGTCGTACTCCGGGTCGCCGGGGGCGATCAGCTGCCCTCGGAACCCATGTTGGAGTGCTGCGGCGGCTCTGGCGCCCATGCCCCCAGTATCGACCGGACCGCCCCCAGCGGCTCGCGCGAAACCCCTTGCGCTGACGGGCCTGCCCCAAGGGGCGCGAGAAGCTGCGCTGCACCAACGCCTGGGTGAGCACTTTGCGCTTACGGGTACTTCCCAAGGGGCGCGGGGCGGGAGGTGCAAGTTGCTCTGGGTCAGGGGTGGAGCCAGTCCTGCTGGGTGGCCAGGTCGGCCTTGAGCTCGGCGAGTTGCGTGGCGACGGCGGAGGGGGCGGTGCCGCCGCGGCCGTTGCGGGAGGCGATGGCGCCGTGGACGCTGAGGACCGAGCGGACGTCGGGGGTGAGGTACTCGGAGATCGCGGCGAACTGGTCGTCGGTCAGGTCGGCGAGTTCGATGCCCTGGGCCTCGCAGACCTTGACGCAGGCGCCCGCCACCTCGTGCGCGACACGGAAAGGTACGCCCTGCTTGACCAGCCACTCGGCGATGTCGGTGGCCAGCGAGAACCCTGCGGGGGCCAGCTCTTCGAGGCGCTCGCGGTGCACGGTGAGGGTGGCCATCATGCCGGTGAAGGCCGGCAGCAGGACCTCGAGGGTGTCGCAGGAGTCGAAGACCGGCTCCTTGTCCTCCTGGAGGTCGCGGTTGTAGGCGAGCGGGAGGGCCTTCAGTGTCGCGAGCAGCCCGGTGAGGTTGCCGATCAGGCGGCCGGACTTGCCCCGGGCCAGTTCGGCGATGTCCGGGTTCTTCTTCTGCGGCATGATCGAGGAGCCCGTGGAGAAGGCGTCGTGCAGCGTGATGAAGCCGAACTCCTTGGTGTTCCAGATGATCACCTCCTCGGCGATCCGGGAGAGGTTGATCCCGATCATCGCGGTGACGAAGGCGAATTCGGCGACGAAGTCGCGCGAGGCCGTGCCGTCGATGGAGTTGCCGACCGAGCCGCCTTCGAAGCCGAGCTCGGCGGCCACCGCCTGCGGGTCCAGGCCCAGCGAGGATCCGGCGAGCGCGCCGGAGCCGTACGGGGAGACGGCGGTTCGGGCGTCCCACTGGCGCAGCCGCTCGGCGTCCCGGCCGAGGGCCTGCACGTGCGCGAGGACGTGGTGGGAGAAGAGGACGGGCTGCGCGTGCTGGAGGTGGGTGCGGCCCGGCATGGCGGTGTCGGGGTGCGCCTCGGCGAGGCCGACCAGGGCGTGCTGGAGGTCCAGGATCAGCCCACCGATGATCTTCGCGTGGTCCCGCAGGTACATCCGGAACAGGGTGGCGATCTGGTCGTTGCGCGAGCGGCCCGCCCGCAGCTTGCCGCCCAGGTCGGCGCCGAGCCGCTCCAGCAGGCCGCGCTCCAGGGCGGTGTGCACGTCCTCGTCGGCGATGGTGCCGGTGAAGGCTCCGGACCGGACGTCGGCGAGCAGCTGGTCGAGTCCGGCCAGCATGCCGTCGAGTTCCTCGTCGCTGAGCAGCTTCGCCTTGTGCAGCACCCGGGCGTGCGCCTTGGAGCCCGCGATGTCGTACGGCGCGAGGCGCCAGTCGAAGTGGACGGACGCGGAGAGCTTGGCCAGCGCCTCGGAAGGACCGTCGGCGAAGCGAGCGCCCCAGAGACGGACATCTGCATTCTGGTCGGACGACATCGCGTGGGCTCCTTACGAGGTGTGGGTGGCGGCCCCGGCTGCGTGGGGGTGCAGCCGGGACCGCGGGGGATGGCCTGTCAGGCCAGGTCGCGGCGGGCGGCGATCTTCGAGGACATGCCGAAGATCTCGATGAAGCCCTTGGACATCGACTGGTCGAAGGTGTCGCCGGTGTCGTAGGTGGCGAGGTTGAAGTCGTACAGCGACTGGTCCGACTTGCGGCCGTTGACCACCGCGCGGCCGCCGTGCAGCACCATCCGGATCTCGCCGCTGACGTGCTGGTTGGCCTCGTTGACGAAGCCGTCCAGGGCGCGCTTGAGCGGGGAGAACCACAGGCCGTCGTAGACGAGTTCGGCCCAGCGCTGCTCCACCTGCCGCTTGTAGCGGGCGAGTTCGCGCTCGACGGTCACGTTCTCCAGGGCCTGGTGGGCGGTGATCAGGGCGATCGCGCCGGGCGCCTCGTAGATCTCCCGGGACTTGATGCCGACGAGCCGGTCCTCGACCATGTCGAGGCGGCCGACGCCCTGCGCGCCGGCCCGCTTGTTGAGCTCCTCGATGGCCTGGAGGACCGTCACCTTCTTGCCGTCGACGGCGACCGGGACGCCCGCCTCGAAGGTGATGACGACCTCGTCGGCCTCACGGGCCGTGGCCGGGTTCTGGGTGTACTCGTAGACGTCCTCGATCGGGGCGTTCCAGATGTCCTCGAGGAAGCCCGTCTCGACGGCCCGGCCGAAGACGTTCTGGTCGATCGAGTACGGCGACTTCTTGGTGGTCGCGATCGGCAGGCCCTTGGACTCGGCGAAGGCGATCGCCTTGTCCCGGGTCATCGCGTAGTCGCGGACCGGGGCGATGCACTTCAGGCCGGGGGCAAGGGAGTTGATGCCGACCTCGAAGCGGACCTGGTCGTTGCCCTTGCCGGTGCAGCCGTGGGCGACGGTGGTGGCGCCGTGCTTCTGCGCGGCGGCGACCAGGTGCTTGACGATCACCGGCCGGGAGAGCGCGGAGACCAGCGGGTACTGGCCCTGGTAGAGGGCGTTGGCCTTGAGGGCCGGGAGGCAGTACTCGTCGGCGAACTCGTCGCGGGCATCCGCGACCTCGGCCTCGACCGCGCCGCAGTCCAGCGCGCGCTGACGGATGACGTCGAGGTCCTCGCCACCCTGGCCGACGTCGACGGCGACGGCGATGACCTCGGCGCCCGTCTCCTCGGCGATCCAGCCGATGCAGACGGACGTGTCCAGACCGCCCGAGTAGGCGAGTACGACGCGCTCGGTCACGGCTTTCTCCTTCACAACAGTGCGAACAGGGCAAGGGCCAGCGGTATGCGTGTCCCATACGGCGTTAGGCATAAGTATGCACGACACCGTATGAAATTCAAAACTGTTTACTTGTGCTGTCCGCCAGGTGGACTACCGCGCCCGGCAGGCGGGTTACTGGGCCTTGGACTGGGCCAGCTGCATCAGATGGTCGGCCAGCGCCTGGCCGCCCGCCGGGTCGCGGCTGATCAGCAGCACCGTGTCGTCGCCCGCGATGGTGCCGATGATCTCGAACACCTCCGCCTGGTCGATCGCCGAGGCCAGGAACTGCGCCGCACCCGGCGGCGTACGGAGTACGACCAGATTGCCCGAGGCGGTCGCGGAGACCATCAGCTCGCCGGCCAGCCGGGCCATCCGGCCCTCGCTGGCCGACTCCCCCATCGGCGCACGCGGCGTACGGTCGCCACCCTCGGCCGGGACGGCGTAGATCAGGGCGCCGTCCCGGTTGCGGATCTTCACCGCACCCAGTTCGTCCAGGTCCCGCGAGAGGGTGGCCTGAGTGACCACGAGTCCGTCGTCGGCCAGCAGTTTGGCCAGCTGGCTCTGCGAGCGGACGGGCTGACGGGTCAACAGGTCCACGATCCGCCGGTGCCGGGCCATGCGGGTCTGCGGGACCTGCGGCGTCGGACCGGCGGCGGGCTGGTCGGGGTGGGATGCGGTCATACTGATAATTCTCCCGGACTACGCTCGGTGCTTCGCGTCGGGGGCTCCCGCCCGGACCGAACGAAGGATCTCCGGCAGGGCAGCCAGGAAACTGTCGGCCTCCTGCCGGGTGAGCACCAGCGGCGGCACCAGCCGCACCGCGTCCGCGACCGCCGCGTTCACCAGGAACCCGGCCTCCTGCGCCACTGCCTGGACCTGCGCCGCGACCGGCTCGGTCAGCACGATGCCCAGCAGCAGCCCGGCACCCCGCACATGGCTGATCAGCGGATCGCCGAGCGCCTCGACACCGCTGCGCAGGTGCTCGCCGATCTTCTCGACGTGTTCGAGCAACCCCTCGGCCTCGATGGTCTCCAGCACCGCGAGACCCGCGGCCGCCGCCACCGGGTTGCCGCCGAAGGTGGTGCCGTGCTGGCCGGGCTGCAACAGTTCCGCGGCCGCGCCGAAGGCGACGGTGGCGCCGATCGGCAGCCCGCCGCCGAGGCCCTTGGCGAGCGTGACCACGTCCGGTTCGACGCCCTGCTCGGCCTGGTGCGCGAACCAGTACCCGGTACGGCCGATGCCGGTCTGCACCTCGTCCAGTACCAGCAGGGTGCCGGTCGCCCGGGTGATCTCCCGGGCCGCCGCGAGGTAGCCGGGCGGCAGCGGAACGGCGCCGTTCTCGCCCTGGATCGGCTCCAGGAAGACGGCGGCGGTCTCGGTGGTGACGGCCGCGCGCAGTGCCTCGATGTCGCCGAAGGGTACGTGCGTGACCTCGCCCGGCAGCGGCCGGAACGGGTCCTGCTTGGCAGGCTGGGCGGTGAGCGCGAGGGCGCCCATCGTCCGGCCGTGGAAGGCGCCCTGGGCGGAGACCAGATGCGTACGGCCCGTCAGACGGCTGATCTTGAAGGCGGCCTCGTTGGCCTCGGCACCGGAGTTGCAGAAGAAGACCCGCCCCTCACGGCCGAAGAGCCCGAGCAGACGCTCGGCCAGCCGTACGGTCGGCTCGGCCAGGAAGAGGTTGGAGATGTGGCCCAGCTGCCCGATCTGCCGGGTGACCGCCTCGACCACGGCCGGGTGGCCGGTGCCGAGCGCGTTGACCGCGATGCCGCCGACCAGGTCCAGGTACTCCTTGCCGTCGGCGTCCCAGAGCCTGGCACCGGCGCCGCGCACCAGCGGGATCCGGGGGGTGCCGTAGTTGTTCATCAGCGAGTGCTGCCAGCGCTGGGTCAGTCGGGCGTTGCTCGTCATGCCAGTCCCCCCAGTACGGTCGGCTCGTCGTCCGGGACGACCATCGTGCCGATGCCCTCGTCGGTGAAGATCTCCAGCAGCAGCGAGTGCTGCACCCGGCCGTCCAGCACGCGTGCGGTGCCGACGCCCGAGCGGACGGCACGCAGGCAGCCCTCCATCTTGGGGAGCATGCCGCTGGCCAGGCTCGGCAGCATCTTCTCCAGCTCGCTCGCGCTGAGCTGGCTGATCACGTCGTCGGAGATGGGCCAGTCCGCGTAGAGGCCCTCGACATCGGTGAGGACCACCAGCATCTCGGCACCGAGCGCGGCCGCGAGGGCGGAGGCGGCGGTGTCGGCGTTGATGTTGTAGACATGGCCGTCGGCACCGCGCGCGATGCTGGAGACGACCGGGATCCGGCCATCCGCGATCAGCGCCTTCACCGCGCCGGCCTCGATGTTGACGATGTCCCCGACCAGGCCGATGTCCACCTGCTCACCGTCCACCACGGCGTACCGCTTGACGGCCGTCATGGTGTGCGCGTCCTCGCCGGTCATCCCGACCGCGAACGGGCCGTGCTCGTTCAGCAGGCCGACCAGCTCGCGCTGCACCTGCCCGGCCAGCACCATCCGGACCACGTCCATGGTCTCGGGGGTGGTGACACGCAGACCGTTGGTGAAGGAGGACTTCAGGCCCAGCTTGTCCAGCTGCGCACTGATCTGCGGGCCGCCGCCGTGGACCACGACCGGGTGCAGCCCGGCGTAGCGGAGGAAGACCACGTCCTGGGCGAAGGCCGCCTTGAGGTCCTCGTCCACCATGGCGTTGCCGCCGAACTTGATCACCACGGTCTTGCCGTGGAAGCGCTCCAGCCAGGGCAGCGCCTCGATCAGCGTCATCGCCTTCGGCAGGGCGGTGTTGTTGCGGGCCTGTTCGCCCTTGGGTGCGATCTGCACGGTCTTCATGTCCCCCGGCTCAGGTGGAGTAGGCGCTGTTCTCGTGCACGTAGTCGGCGGTCAGGTCGTTGGTCCACACCGTGGCACCGGCCTGTCCCGCGTTCAGGTCGGCGGTGATGACCACCTCACGACCCGTCATGCCCACCAGGTCGCGGTCCTCGCCGACACTGCCGCCCCGGCAGACCCAGACGCCGTTGATGGCGACGTCCAGCCGGTCGGGGTCGAAGGCGGCCCGGGTGGTGCCGATCGCGGCCAGCACCCGGCCCCAGTTCGGGTCCTCGCCGTGGATGGCGCACTTGAGCAGGTTGTTGCGGGCGATCGTCCGGGCGACGTCCACCGCCTCCTGCTCGGTGGCGGCGTTCACGATGTCGATCCTGATGTCCTTGCTGGCACCCTCGGCGTCGCCGATCAGCTGCCGGGCCAGATCGTCGCAGACCGTACGGACGGCCTCGGCGAACTCGTCCGCGTCCGGGGTGACCCGGGCCGCGCCGGAGGCCAGCAGCAGCACGGTGTCGTTGGTGGACATGCAGCCGTCGGAGTCGATCCGGTCGAAGGTGGTACGGGTGGCGGCCCGCAGCGCCTCGTCCAGACCCCGGCTGTCCACGGCGGCATCGGTGGTCAGCACCACCAGCATGGTGGCCAGGCCCGGGGCCAGCATGCCCGCACCCTTGGCCATACCGCCGACCGTCCAGCCGTTCCGGGCGACCTGGGCGGTCTTGTGGACGGTGTCGGTGGTCTTGATGGCGATGGCGGCGGCCTCGCCGCCGTCCGCGCTGAGCGCCTCGGCGGCCAGCTCGACGCCGGGCAGCAGGATGTCCATCGGCAGCCGCACACCGATCAGGCCGGTGGAGGCCACGGCGACCTCGCCCGCGTTGAGCTTCAGCTCCTCGGCGACCTTCTCGGCCGTCGTGTGGGTGTCCTGGAATCCGAGCGGTCCTGTACAGGCATTGGCGCCACCGGAGTTGAGGACGACGGCTGAGACCTGACCGCCCTTCAGGACCTGCTCGGACCAGAGCACGGGGGCGGCCTTGACCCGGTTGGAGGTGAAGACGCCGGCGGCGGCGAGCGAGGGGCCGTCGTTGACCACCAGGGCCAGGTCGGGGGTGCCGGACGCCTTGATCCCCGCGGTGACGCCGGCGGCGCGGAAGCCCTTGGCCGCCGTGACGCCGATGTTCCGACCGCCTGTGCCCGGACCTGCGCTGCCCGGATCTGCGCTGCCCGGATCTGTGGTGCTTGGACCTGCGGCGCTTGGACCTGCGGTGCTCCGAGTGCCCGTCACGGTGCGACTCCATTCACGGGGAGGCCCAGCTCTTCCGGCAGGCCGAGGGCGATGTTCATGCTCTGCACCGCGCCGCCGGCGGTACCCTTCACCAGGTTGTCGATCGCGCTGATCGCGATGATCCGCCCGGCGTGCTCGTCCAGGGCGACCTGGATCAGCGCGGCGTTGGAGCCGTAGACCGAACTGGTCTGCGGCCACTGCCCCTCGGGCAGCAGCCGGACGAAGGGCTCGCCCGCGAAGGCCGCCGCGTACGCCTGGCGCAGCGACTCGGAGGTGACCCCCGGCCTGGCCTTGGCGCTGCAGGTGGCCAGGATGCCGCGCGGCATCGGGGCGAGGGTCGGGGTGAAGGAGACGGTGACCGGCTCCCCCGCCACCGGGCTCAGGTTCTGCGCCATCTCCGGCGTGTGCCGGTGGCCGCCGCCGACGCCGTACGGGCTCATCGAGCCCATGACCTCGCTGCCGAGCAGATGCGCCTTGACCGCCTTGCCCGCACCGGACGTACCGGAGGCCGCGACGATCACCGCCTCGGGCTCGGCCAGCTTCGCCGCGTACGCGGGGAAGAGCGCGAGCGAGACGGCCGTCGGGTAGCAGCCGGGGACGGCGATCCGCTTGCTGCCCTTGAGCACCTCCCGGTGACCCGGCAGCTCGGGCAGGCCGTACGGCCAGGTACCCGCGTGCGGGGAGCCGTAGAACTTCTCCCACGTCGCGGCGGACTTCAGCCGGAAGTCCGCGCCGCAGTCCACCACCAGGACGTCCTCGCCGAGCGCCTCGGCGACGGCCGCCGACTGCCCGTGCGGCAGCCCCAGGAACACCACATCGTGCCCCGCCAGCACCTCGGGCGTGGTCGGCTCCAGCACCCGGTCGGCCAGCGGCAGCAGATGCGGCTGCAACTCCCCGAACCGCACCCCGGCGTTCGACCCGCCGGTCAGTGCGCCGATCTCGACCTCCGGATGCCCGAGCAGGAGGCGCAGCACCTCACCACCCGCATACCCGCTGGCGCCGGCGACGGCGACGCGCAATGCCATGACGTTCCTCCTCAGCAGCTTGGCATGAATATACGCATCACGGAACATTCATGCAAGGAGCCTCCGGCGGAGCGGACTGCCGGCCGAGTTGGCCCGTGAGCGTCAGGTTGGCCCCGCTGAGCGCCGCAGTTGGCCCGGGCTGCGACCCCTAGCTATAGATGGCGGTTCCCAGATCCTGTTGGCGGTTGCGGGGTGGCGGCTGCATCGGTTGGGCGAGGGCCGTCAGAGTGGGTCGAGGCGGCGCTTGAGCAGGCAGAACTCGTTGCCTTCTGGATCGGCGAGGACGTGCCAGGACGCCTCCGCAGGCTGACCGATGTCGACGAGCTTGGCCCCGGCGGCCAGGAGGCGCTCGAGCTCGGCGTCCTGATCGCGGTCGGTGGGGTTGACGTCGATGTGCAGCCGGGCATGCCCGTTCTCCGGCTCGTCGTTGCGGATGAGGAAGATCGTCGGCTGCGGGCCGCCGAACCCTTCGCGCGGACCTATCTCGATGCAGCCCTCCTCTTCGCGATCGAGCTCTATGAAGTCCAAGACCTCGCACCAGAACCGCGCCAGCACCTCGGGGTCGTGGCACTTGAGCACGAGCTCACTGATACGGCATGCCATTGACGAAACCTACTCTCAGCATGGGAACTGCCGGGGCGGCCGCACGCGGATCTCATGGGCTCCCTGCAGTGAGAACAAGCTCGCGACCGTACCGGGCGAGGCGAGCGGGGTCGAATTGATTTCAGGCCCTCGCCTGGCCACATCGCGTCTCCAGGGTAGGGCCCAGTGCTTAAGCGCGTCCCGCCGTCGTTGGTACGGGGGCGGGGTCGGCGGCTGCCGGAGACGGTGAACTCGGCCCGGGACCGGCTGCTGGTGACCTGGCTGGCCGACGGAGGGCTTCGGATCGGCGAGCTCTGCGGGCTGCACCTGGTTGACCTGCACCTGCGGGAGAACGCTGCCTGCGGCGAGTGCCGCAGTCCTCACCTGCACGTCTGCCACCGGCCGGACAACCCGAACCGGGCCGAGGCGAAGACCAAGCACCCTTGGCGGATCGAGCACGGCACGGTGACAGGAGGGCTGATCAAGCGGGTCAGCCCGGCGATGGTGCACACCTACTTCGACTACCTCACCAGCGAGTACCCGGGTGGCGCCCGGCACGGCATGCTCCTGGTCCAGCTGCACGGCGCCGACACGGGCCGGCCCTGGGCCCCGGTGGGAGCCCGGCGGGTGCTCGGCCGCGCGGGGAAGCGCCCCGTCGTTCGACCAGCTGTTCCGCCCCGACATCGTCAAGGTCCCGCCGAACCACCCGGTCTACCGGTGGAACTGCCTGACTGCGGACTGCGAGAGATCCACGATGGGGCACGGCGACCTGTGCTCAGCCCACGCGATGCTCTGGCGCGAGCACCGCGACCGGGGAGGGACACGCGCCGAATTCCTACGGACTGCACCGCCGGTCGGTCACAACTCTCCGAAGATCGACAACAGCGACCTACGAAGGCTCCGGCACGCAATCGCCCCAGGTCAAGGTGCCAATCAGCACTGAGAAGGCTTAGCGCACGATCTGACATGGATGTTCCTCAAGCCCCGACCCCGCCCCGGCGGCTGCGCCCCAGCCGCCGGACCGCAGCTCACCCCGCCGACCACCGCCCCGGAGGACAGACCCATGACCACTCCCGAGAGCCCCGCCGACCAGCTGGCCACCGAGGCCGCCGACGCGCGGACCTTCGCTCAGTCCCTGGCCGAGCCGCCCGTGACGGACCGCCACCTGCGCCAGTGGTCGGCTGGTAGCTTGACTCCCATGACGGTGGCATTGATCGACTCAGGGCTTGGCCTCCTTTCCACCACAGGATGGCTTCGGCACCTCGCCCCGGAACTCGATCTGCTTCTGCTTCTGGACCCCGACGGCGCCCCCTGGGGATCGAGAACGGCCTCCTTCGTCACGGACCGTCTGTTCAGTGCCGCCCAATTGGCCGTCCAGCGGGGCGCGGAGGCCATCGTGGTCCCCTGCAACACCGCCACCGTCACCGCGATCGACGCTCTGCGCGAGAGTTTTGAACCCCGTGTGCCTGTGATCGGAACCGTGCCCGCCGTGAAATCGGCCGCAGCAACCGGCCAAGGCATCGCCGTGTGGGCAACAGTCCGGACCACGTCGAGTGACTACCAGGATCGCCTGATCGCGGACTACGCGAACGGCCGGCCTGTCGCGCGTGTCGCATGCCCCGGTCTGGCCGAGGCGATCGACCACGGCGACATGGCCGCAGCAACGGAAGCGATCGCCGACGCGGCAAAGCGGACCCCCCGGAATTGCGACTCCGTGGTGCTGGGATGCACGCACTACCCCCTGGTAGCGCCAGAGATTCTGCGGAGCCTGCCCACCGGAACCACCCTGTACGACAGCGCGGAGGCAGTCGCCCGCCAAACACTGCGGCGATTGGACAGAACCACAAAATCGCACAGCAGCACGGGCTCCATCGACGTGGTACTCAGCGGGCGCCGCGGAAATCTCCCAGCAGGCGCCCACGCCTACCCGGTGGGTCGCGCTCTTGCCGCCGCAGCGCGGGTGCCCCGCGAAATTCTCATCACTGCCGCAACTCGCGCCTCGATGGCTGCTCCAGCGATCTGAGCAAGCCCCGGAACCCCTTCATCTCGTCGGCCAGGCGTACAGCCACTCCGTTCGCGGCAGACCCCGGGAAATCACAGAGCGTGACAACTAGCCTATCTGCGCGACCTCTTATCCGTAGTTGTGGTCGCGCTGTCAAATGGATGGGGCCACGACCCGGCCAGCAACTCGGTGTCTATCCCGGCAGGTCCCACCTTCTTGCGGCCCATCAGATCCAGCAGCGACTTCAGCGCGGCCAGCACCTGGGCGCCCTCCGGGGTCGCGCCGAAGTCCACGACCTCGACTACGCCGTGTTTTGGAACGCTGCCGCTCAGCTCGTTGGCCTGGGGCGGCTACGGCCCTTGAGCCGCAACACGATCTCGTGCGCTATGTCGCTGATGTTGTCGCTCGTGGTGACATCGCGCTCGCGGCTGCGGGTGTCGCGGCAGACTACTTCGTAGCCCTCGCCGGTGTCGAGGACGGCCACGGAGACGTACCAGGTGGGGTCGTCCTCGTCGGGCTGGATGACGACGAAGGTGCTGTCGGAGTCGTTCAGGTCGTCGATGAGCATGAAGATGGCGTCTTCGGACGGGTCGTCGATGTGGTCACCGTTCTCGCTGTCTGCGCGGTGGTAGGTGGCGGCCACGGAACCTTCGAGGGACACGCGTTGCTGACGCGGGACAGGATGGCGCGTCCGGCTGACAGGACGGCTCTTCACTCGGGAAGCTGCGATGAGACCCCAAGTAGCCCTGCGTAGTAGTCACTACGGCCTGTGACCAGCGTTCGGTGTGGGATTTGGCGTGCTCCATGTTGCGCTTGGTTCGCAGACGGCCGGCAGACGACGCGGCCGGACGGATCGTGATGGGGTGTGGTCGGCCGACAGCGTGCTCGCTCAATGACAGCGCCGACGATCGACCTGCCGAGGTGTTCCGTAAGGGGATCCCTCAACGGAACACCGGCCGACGGGAACGGAGCCCCAGGTCAGGGTCTTCCGTATAGGTGTTCCGCGAACCGTCCCGGTGAAAGGGGCTAACCGGAGCACTTGGAGGTGTGACTGAGACTCGGCGCGTCGGACATGCCCGCTGCAGCACCGATGAGCAAGATGTGAACGCCGCGATGCATACCTACTGCCGGCGGCTGGCCGCCAACCCCGGCCCGGGCGCTGGTGGTCGAGTCGGTCGCCTGCCCGGCGATCCGCAAGGGACGGGCCGAGTGCCTCACGGCGTGGGCCCAGCTGATGGAGGCGCTGGTGGCCGAGCGCTGCCCCGACCGGCCGGTACCGCCGATGGCCGGTACCGCCGCGATCGAGGCGGTTGTGCATCTGCTGGCCGCCGCCATCGAGGAGGGCCGGGGCCTGTCCTCGATGAGCGGCATCCTGGCCGACACCGCCTAGCGTCTGCTGCCGGCCTGACGGCCCGGCCTCACTTCAGGTGCCGGGCGAAGAACCGGTCCCCGTCGTCCGCCTCGAACCACGGGGTGCCGGCGTGCCCGCCCAGATTGGCGTGCAGCGTCTTCTCCTTGGTGCCGAAGGCGTCGAACAGGTCCAGGGCCCGCTGCCGGGGGTTCCCTTCGTCGTCCCACTGCAGCAGGAACAGCAACGGAATGGTGACCTGCCGGGCCTCCTCGCGTTGGGCGCGGGGCACGTAACCCCCGGCGAAGAAACCGGCGGCCGCGATGCGCGGTTCGACCACCGCCAGCCGAATGCCGATGGCGGTCATCCCCGAGTACCCGACCGGGCCGCCGATCTCGGGCAGCGAAAGGAGGGCGTCCAGGGTGGTCCGCCATTCCGGGACCGCCTGTTCGACCATCGGGACGATGAAGGACTCGAAGATCTCGTCGACCGGCTCGCCGGCCGCCATCGCCCGGCGGAGGTCGGCGCGGGCCTGCTCGTCGACGGCGGAACGGGGCCGGTCACCGTGCCCGGGGGCGTCGATGGCGGCCACCGCGTAGCCGTACTCCCCCGCGGCGTGCCGGGCCCGGGCCACCAGCCGGGATTCCCGCTTGTGCAAGCCGCCGTTGTGACCCATCAGGATCAGCGGGGCCGGTGCGGATCCAGGCGTCCACAGGACGCCGGGGATCTCGCCGAGGGTGAATTCGCGTTCGAGGACGCCGTCGTCGAGGCGCTGCTCAGAAGTGAATCGCATGGTCGTGCCTTTCGGGAGTGCTCTTGAACGGCGCTCCCGGACGACCTATCGCCCGACCGTGACCCCGGAGGGGAGCACCCATGTCGATACTGCGTTCACGGGTACCACCTCCTCGTTCTCTCGCACGGCCTCCGGCAGGCTAGCAGTGGTCGCCGTGGTCCGCCAACGGGTTTTTGCGGAGGCTCCGTGGCCGGATGCCACGGAGTCGGAACACTACGCAGAGCTACTTGGGGTCTCATCTCAGCTTCCCGAGTGGAAGGCCAGGACGGGCGTGCCTGCTTCACAGCCACTCGGCGATCGCTGCGACGAACACGGTCGCCTGGAATCGGACGGCGAGCTTGTCGAAGCGGCAGGCGACGGCCCGGTGGCGTTTGAGGCGATTGATGCCGTACTCAACGGCGTGGCGGCCCTTGTAGTCCTCGCGGTCGAACGCGGGTGGCCTGCCGCCCGAGTGGCCGCGGCAAGAGTCCGCTGAAGTACTACGGGGGGCACTCATCCTCGACCTGCTTCGCACTGCGCGCGGGGCGTGCCGGTGTCGGCCATGACGGCAGATGGCCATACCCTACAAACCCAGGGCGCCGGACTCCGTGGATCGCCACACCTGATCGACCGTCATGCCCCTGGCAGAGTGGCCGGTGAGTCGATCTCTTCCCGCAGAACGTCCGTGCGGGAAGTTGTATCTCCACTACAAAGGGGGTTCACCCAGTGAGTGCCAACACCAACCACGTGGTGGTCACAGGTCTCGGAGCCACGACACCGCTCGGCGGCGACGTCACCTCGACCTGGTCCGCGATGCTGGCCGGGCAGTCCGGGATCAGCGCGATCGAGGAGGAGTGGGCGGCCGACCTGCCCGTGCGGATCGCCGGCAGGCTCAAGGTCGAACCGACCGAGGTCCTGGACCGGGTACAGGCCCGCCGGATGGACCGCTGCGAACAGATCGCACTCGTCGCCGCCCGCGAGGCATGGGCCGACGCTGGCAGGCCCGATGTCGATCCGGACCGGCTGGCCGTCGTGATCGGCACGGGCACCGGGGGCGCACTGACCCTGCTCGGCCAGGACGACGTGCTCGAAGCCTCCGGGGTGCGGCGCGTGTCGCCCCACACCGTCCCGATGCTGATGGCGAACGGGCCCGCCGCCTGGGTCAGCATCGAGCTCGGGGCCCGCGGCGGTGCCCACACCCCGGTCAGCGCCTGCGCCTCGGGGGCCGAGGCGATCGCGATGGGCCTGGACCTGATCCGTCTCGGCCGGGCCGACGTGGTCGTGGCCGGCGGTACCGAAGCCTGTATCTGCCCGCTGCCGCTGGCCGGGTTCGCGCAGGCCAAGGCGCACTCGACACGCAACGACGCACCGCAGCAGGCGTCCCGGCCCTTCGACGTCGACCGCGACGGCTTCGTCATCGGCGAGGGCGCCGCCCTAATCGTCCTGGAGCGCGCCGAGTTCGCCGCCGCCCGAGCGGCCCGCGTCCATGCGACGCTCGCCGGAGCCGGCATCACCTCGGACGCACACCACATCACCGCCGCGCATCCCGACGGCCAAATCCGCGCCATGCGCCTGGCCCTGGCCTCCGCCGGGCTGTCCCCGCTCGCCATCGAACACGTCCACGCCCACGCGACCTCGACGCCCAAGGGCGATCTCGTCGAAGCCCAGTCGATCACCGAAGCCCTCGGCACCCACCCGGCCGTCACCGCGACCAAGTCGATGACCGGCCACCTCTTCGGGGCGGCGGGAGCAATAGGCGCCCTCGCCGCGATCCTCGCGGTCCGCGACCACGTCATCCCCGCGACCCAGAACCTCGATGCCCTCGACCCGCAGGTGAAGCTGGACATCGTCACCGGCCAACCGCGGCACGGCGGGCTGACGGCAGCTCTGACGAATTCCTTCGGCTTCGGCGGTCACAACGCCTCGCTCGTGTTCACCCCCACCCCCTGAATCGGAGTCGACGGCCCCGCCGAGCCGAGCACCAGTCCTCGGCGGGACCCACCCAACCGTTGTGGCCGAGAACTTCCAGCGCTCAGGCCGGCGAACCCTGTGCACTGCAGCTGTGCTCGGGCATCGCCGGCAGGAGGTCTCGAAGGCAGGGGGCTGCCGGATGACCGTGCCCCCTTCTGGGGGGGAGCCCTGCCATATGACACGACATCAGTTGAGTCTCGCGCCGACGGTACTACTGCTCTGCCCCGGGGCGCCTTCCTGTGCGACCGGCTTGGCGGAAGCCATCTGGCCTACGACACCGCTGTGGGCAGGTGCGCTCACCGCGAAGACTGCGTGAACAGCTGAGCAGGGACGCCACCTGGGCCGTCAGTCCGACTCACCCGCCGCACTCGCCAGCACCCTCTTGTGCGCGGAATCGAACCCGCCGCACCGATCCTCCGCACGGGCAGGCGTCATTCGATAGCCGAGGCCGTCTGGAGCATCGCCGCAACGCGGGGCCTGGATGCGGCCAGCATGCGGGAGATCGCAGCCGAGGCAGGCGTCTCCCTGCGGGTCGTCCAGTACCACTTCACCGGGAAGCACCAACTCCTGGTCGCCGCACTGCAGATGCTGCACGAGGAGAACGAGCTGCGAGCGCGGAGCAGGATCCAGGCGCTGCACTCCCCCGTCGAGCCGCGCGCCCTGCTGCGGGCCGTCCTGGAGGAGTTCCTGCCGCTGGACGAGCAACGGCACATGGCACTGCGGGTGTTCGCCGCGTACTACGCGCGCAGCCTCACCGATCCGGCCATCGCCAAGGTCTTCCTGCACGACGCGTGGCCCGCGGAGCGGCTTCTCGCCGCCCTGATCGAACAGGCGCAGCAGGACGGCAGCGCTCCTACCGGGGCACGAGGCCGCCCTGCCGTCACCCTCATGTCGCCGGACGTGCTTCACCGGAGTGGAGCCGAACGAGGAGGAGGGGGGCGTGACGGGTGGGGTCAGTTCCTGACGGCGCGGAGGATGACGAACTTCGGGTCGCTGGTGACCACTTGGCAGTTGCCGAAGAGGCGACGGAGCTTGAGGTGGTAGCCGAGGTGGCGGTTGCCGATGACCCATAGTTCGCCACCGGGGCGCAGCGCCCGGCGGGAGCCGGTGAACATGCGCCAGGCGGTGGCGTCGGTGGTGGCCTGGTGCGAGTGGAAGGGCGGGTTGTTGAGGACCAGGTCCACCGTGCCGGGCGGGACGGCCGAGAGGGCGTCACCGACCAGGAACTCGGCCCTGCGGTCGGAGCCGGCGTTCGCCCGGAAGGTGGCTTCGGCCGAGGCGACGGCCTGGTAGGACTCGTCGATGAAGGTCAGCTCGGCCTGGGGGTTGGCCAGGGCCGCTGCCGTGCCGACCACGCCGTTGCCGCAGCCGAGGTCCACCACATGCTCACGGCCGTGGCGCTGCGGCAGGTTGTGCAGGAGGAACCTGGTACCGATGTCGAGGCGTTCCGCGCAGAAGATGCCCGCATGGCTGGTGACGGTCAGCCCGGAGGCGGCGCCGAGGCCGGCGGGCAGCTCGTAGCTGCTCGGCCACGGGCTGGCGGCGGGGGCGAGTTCGGGGTCCGGCGTGCAGAAGATGAGGCGCGCCTTCTTCGTGGCGAGCGAGGTGCGCGTCGGGCCGAGGATGCTCTCGAACAGCTTCAGCGTGGAGGTGTGGATCTCGGTGACCATGCCGGTGCCGACGATGACGGTGCCGGCATGGATGCCGGGCGCCAAGCGGTGCAGCTGGTCCTCCAGGAGCGCGAGGCTCTTGGGCACGCGGATCAGCAGAACGTCGATGCGCTCCGGCGGGGTGTCCCTGGTGGACAGGAGCCGTACGGCGTCCGCATCGACTCCACCGGGCCGGTCGTCGCGTGCGTTGCGGGCAAGGTTGGCCCGGGTCGCCTGTCGGCCGAGGAAGGAGTCGGTGATCTGCACGGGCCGATGGTCGGCGAGTGCCGTGACCAGGGCGCCCCACCGGTCGCCGAGCACGACGACGGTGCCGGACAGGTCCACGGGTTCGCCATTGATCCCCTTGAGGTGCCGCAGCAGGTACTCGTCGGCGGCGTCCCAGGCACGAAGCCGTTCGCGCGGGTCCTCGGGGAAGCGGGTGAGCTCGAAGTCACCCCATGGCGTTGTGAAGCAGTTCATCGTGCCCTCAGGCTAGCCGAGTCCCCGGCACGCACGGCAATCGTGGCAGGTGAGGGCCTGGACGGCGGCGAGGCTCGGGGTAACCCCGCCCGCCGGGAGCGCTCGGACCTCCGAGGCGGCCGACACTGGCGTGCGCACGTTGAGTTGACTTACGACTACATCAGGTAGTCATAGCATGTGGCCATGCGCACACGAATCACCCTCGCCAGCCTCGGACTGGCGCTCGCCGCAACCCTGTTCCTCGCGGGCTACCTGGTCGGGGCCGGGCACTGGCCCCTGGTGGGCGAATCCGACGGAGACAGCTCGTCGGCACCGGTCGAGCGGGTCACGCTGGCTCCGACCGGTCCACCCTCGTCCTCGGCGAGCGCGAGCTCGGGTCGGACCCACAGTCAGACCCCGAGCAGAACCCCGACAGCGGCCCCGACGGCCACCCCGACCGCAGGCCGCACGGCCGGGCCCTCGGCGGACCCGGATTCGGACTCGGACTCGGACTCGGACCCCGACTCGGACTCGGCCGAGGACCCGTCCGCCGATTGAGAGCGATCAGGGACGGCCGGCGCGAAAGAAATCGGCGCGGTCGTTGAGGGCATCACCCACGTATGCCGACATGGTCTGCGGCTGCTCCTCCCAGAGCACCGTCAGCCGTCCGTCGCTCAGCTCGTCCGACACCCACACATGTGGCCCGCCGGCTGTAGTGCGTCCCCGTTCGCGTACCGTCCACCCGGAGCGCCGGTGGTGGGCGGACGGCGCGCTCGGCGGGCCGCGCAACTGGTTGTCTCCGCCCCCGTGATCTGCGCACCCGGCGGTACGGCTCCGGCGGCGGCAGACGGACGGCACACGTACGGGAGACCGAGCCGTCGCCGCACCCCAGCTCACTTCAACCCGACTGGTACGTACTGGAGTTGGCGCCGGTACCGCCGGGCCTTCCCGGGCGACGGCATCCGCTGGCACCTCCTTCGGGCGGGACGGGGTGTCTACCGAAGGGCGGGGCCCGGCTCCCCGGCCGATACTGGCCGGGGAGCCGGCGGCCCGCAGAGGCCGGGAGACCGAGAGGCGCAGAGCGGCTCACGGAGAGGGCGGTGCAGCATGGACTGGAAGCTGGAAGTGGTCGTGGTCCCCGTCTCGGACGTGGACCGGGCGAAGAGGTTCTACAGCGAACAGGTCGGCTTCAACGTCGATGTCGACACCCGGCTCGGCCCGGAGTTCCGCGTCGTCCAGCTGACACCGCCCGGCTCGGGCTGCTCCATCACCGTGGGCACCGGGCTGCCGCAGGGCGTACCGGGCTCGCTCAAGGGCCTGCAACTGGTCGTCGCCGACGTGGAGGCGGCAAGGGCGCAGCTGGCCGAGCGGGGCGTGGACGTCAGCGGGGTCAAGCACTTCGCGGACGGCGTCCAGCAGGACGGCCCCGGCGGCCCCTGGAACTCCTTCGTCTTCTTCGACGACCCCGACGGCAACAGCTGGGCCGTCCAGGAGCGCCCGGACGAGGCGGGCGCGGCGGGCTGATAGCTTCCGGGCATGCAGAGGACCTTGTACGGCACCGATGTCACGCTACGGCCGGCCACCCTCGAGGACATCCCGCTGCTCGCCGAGATCCGGGCCACTCCCGAGGTCCTCGCCCGCTGGCGGGGTGGCGAGGACCTCGCGGGCGAGGTGGCACGGGACCTCGCCGACCCGGGCACCAGCACACTGACCGTCGAGTACCGGGGCCGCGTGGTCGGTGCGATCCAGTGGTACGCCGAGAACGAGCCGGACTACCGCCACGCCGGGATCGACATCTTCCTGCACCCCGAGGTGCACGGCCACGGCCTCGGCACGGATGCCGTCCGCACGCTGGCCCGCCATCTGATCACCGCCCACGGATTCCACCGGCTGGTGATCGACCCGGCCGCCGACAACGCGGCCGCCATCGCCTGCTACCGCAAGGTCGGCTTCCGGCCGGTCGGCATCCTGCGACGCTACGAGCGGGCCTCCGACGGCAGCTGGCACGACGGGCTGCTGATGGACCTGCTGGCGGAGGAGCTGACCGAGGACCCGCCGCTCGGCTGAGCCGACGGGTCAAAGTCGGCGAACCCGCCGGACGCCTCGTCAGAACACGTCGGTTGCACCGCGGTAGGGCAAACCCCACCCTCGAAGGACCTGGTGGCAGGATTGGGTGACACGGCCCGGCGGAGAAGACTTCACGCCATGCCGATCATCCACCGCACAGCTGCGACGCTGGCCGCAGCCTCAGCCGTCCTCTCCCTGGCCGCGCCCGTCGCCCGGGCTTCAGGTGCGAGCGAATCCCCACTCTCCTGGGGCAGTTGCCAGGGCACCGGCCTGGACTCGCGTCAGCGGTGCGCGACCGTCTCGGTGCCGCTGGACTACAGCCGCCCGCACGGCGAGCAGATCACCATCGCCGTCTCGCGCATCGCCGGCGAGCAGCCCGGGCAGCGCCGGGGCGTCCTGCTGCTGATCCCGGGCGGACCGGGCGGCTCCGGCCTCAACGGCCCTTCCAGCGCGGTGAAGCGGCTGCCGCAGGCCGTCCGGGACGCGTACGACATCGTCGGCTTCGACCCGCGCGGTGTGGGCCGCTCCACTCCCGTGAGCTGCGATCTGGCGCACGAGGACCTGTCGATGGTCAGGCTCCGGCCCTGGCCCGCCCCGGACGGCGGAATCGCCAGGAACGTGGAGACCGCCCGCCGGATCGCCACCACCTGCAACGACGTCGTATGGCCGCGTTCGACGGCGGGCTATCAGCAGGCGGTCACCACCGACCGGGCCGCACACCCGCTGACGGCCGGAATGCCGGTCAATGTGATGCCCTGCTCCTTCTGGCCGGCCCCGCCCGCCGAGGCGCCGGTCGAGGTCACGCCGGACGGCCCGTCGAACATCCTGCTGGTCCAGAACCTGCGCGACCCCGCGACCCCGTTCAGCGGCGCGCTCAGGCTGCGCGAGGCGTTCGGCGCACGGGCACGGATGGTGGCGGTGGACTCGGGCGGCCATGACGCCTACCTCGCCAACGGCAACGCCTGCGGCGACCGGACGGTGACGGACTTCCTGCTCAACGGCCGCCGGCCCGCGCGGGACGTCCTCTGCCGCTGACCGGGGCGGGTACGCGGCCGGGCCGGAGTCCCAGTTCGCCCGCGCGAGCTGCGCCGTCCACCGGGACGCCGACGGCGTCGAGGCACTGCGCGGCTGCGTGCCGGGGTGGACGCCACCGGGCGGCAGCGCCGCGAGATCACCGACCAGGCCGAGTGGTACGCCACGGTGGCCGACCGCTTCGGAATCGCACTGCCCGACTGCGGTCCGGCCGAGCGCGAGGCGCTCTGGCAGAAGGTGTACGCGGCCCACCTGGTCTGGAAGGAGCAGCAGGCAACGAGGGAGAACACGGTGGAGGAGACGGCCGCACATGCGTAGCGCTCCCGTCGCACCCGGCGGCGATCTGATCCGCTGGGTCGAACTACCCGGCACCGAGCCGGTCCGGATCTACGTCCACGGGCTCGGCGCAAGCTCGCCCGCGCACTTCACCGAGGCCGCGCTGGACCCGCTGCTGGCGGGCCGCCGCTCGCTGCTGATGGACCTGCTGGGTTTCTGCATCAGTGACCGGCCGACCGTGCCACAGGGCTGCAATCGAAGCCAACCGCGCCCTACGACTCCCAGTTCCGAAGGCGCCCCGGCCGCGACGTCACCCGGGTGCTCCGCGCGTCCCGGTCGCCCCGGCATTCAGCGCTGCCTAGGCTGGCCCGCAATGACAGTCGACCGCCGCACAGTGCTGCGTTCCACGGCCCGGCTGGCCGCGATCACCGCCGCCACCGGTGTCACGACCTCCTGCGGCGACAGCGATGGCGCCGGTGGCGCCGGTGCCACCCCGGAACGGGCCGGCAGGAGCCCGACACCGTCCACCGTGCCCGTCGGTCCCGGGCCGACCACGGCTTCCCCCACAGCCCCGACCGTTCCCGCGAGTCCGGCGCAGCCGACGGCACCGGCGCTGCCGACGCTCGCCGCGAACACCCCCGTCGAGGTGACCAACGGGCCGCGCAACCGCCCCCAGGTGGCCCTCACCTTCCACGGCCAGGGCGATCCGGCACTGGCCCTGGCCCTGCTCACCGCCGCCGAGGAGCACGGCGCCCGGCTCACCGTCCTGGTCGTCGGCAGCTGGCTCGACCAGCAGCCGCAGATGGCCCGGCGGATCCTGGACGGCGGCCACGAGCTCGGCAACCACACCCAGAACCACCGCGACATCTCCCACCTGCCCGCGGCTGCGGCCCGGGCCGAGGTCCAGCAGTGCGCCGACCGACTGGAGCGGCTCACGGGCTCGATCGGCCGCTGGTTCCGCCCCTCCGCCGCGCAGTACGCCACCCCGATGGTGCGTGAGCAGGCCAGGCTGGTCGGGTACGAGCACTGCCTCTCCTTCGACGTGGACCCGCGCGACTACACCGACCCCGGCTCCGAGGTGGTGCAGCGGCGAGTGCTCAACGCGGCCATCGGCGGCTCGGTGGTCGCCCTGCACATGGGGCACAAGGGCACGGTCGAGGCCCTGCCCGGGATCCTGGAAGGCCTTGCCGGACTCGGCCTGACCGCCGTGACGGCGAGTCAGCTCTGCGCGTAACGCCTGTCCCCAACCGGCCGCCTGTGCTTGGCTGCTGGCCATGCGCTACATCATCATCGGCGCCGGTGCCATCGGCGGCACGATCGGCGGGCGGTTGTACGAGCACGGGTTCGAGGTGGTGCTGGTCGCGCGCGGTGCGCACGGTGCCGCGCTGCGCACCGGCGGGCTGCGGCTCTCCACTCCGGAGGGTGTCCGGGCGCTGCCCATCCCGACTGTCACCGGCCCCGGCGAGATCGACCTGCGGCCGGACGACGTCCTGATCCTGGCGGTCAAGACCCAGCACTCCCAGGCGGCCCTGACCGAGTGGGCCTCCCGCCCGGTCTCCGTCACCGACACCGGCATCGGCGGCGGCACGGCCGGGCAGCTGCTGCCCGTGGTCTGCGCCCAGAACGGCGTGGAGAACGAGCGGCTCGCCCTGCGGCACTTCCGCCGTGTATACGGGATGTGTGTCTGGCTGCCCTCCACCCATCTGGAACCCGGCCGGGTCTCCGCCTCCGGGGCCCCGCTGAGCGGCATCCTCCACCTCGGGCGCTACCCCTCGGGCAGTGACGACACGGCCCGCCAGATCTCGGCCGACCTGGAGAAGTCGCTCTTCGGGGCACCCGTCCGCGAGGACGTGATGCGCTGGAAGTACGGCAAGCTGCTCGGCAACGTCGGCAACGCGCTGGAGGCGGTCGCCGGACCGGTCACCGATGGGCTGCGACTGGCGGTGTACCACCGGGCCCGGGCGGAGTACGAGGCGGTGCTGCGCGCCGCCGGGATCCCGTACGCCACCGTCGAGGAGCAGGACGCCGAGCGCCGCGACCGGATCGAGCTGAGGCCGTTGGAGGGCGAGGAGCGGGTCGGCGGCTCGTCCACCCAGAGCCTGGTCCGGGGCACCGGCAGCATCGAGACGGACTACCTGAACGGCGAGGTGGTGCTGCTCGGCCGCCTGCACGGGGTGCCGACACCGGCCAACGAGGCCCTGCAGCTGCTGGCCGAGGAGTTCGCCCGCACCGGCCGCCCGCCCGGCAGCCTGCCGGAGGAGGAACTCGCGGCCCTGGCCGGGCCCGGAAGCTGAGAGGGCACCGGCCGGGCAGTGCCTAGGCCAACGGATCGTCCGGGCCGTAGGGCCGCAGCCGCAGCGTGCGCGCGTCCGCTTCGCGGATCGCCTCGGCCCGGGCGACCAGCTCCCCCAGGTTGTCCCGGTCCGCGTGGATGAACCGGCCGTGCATGCCGTCGAAGCGCCCCCGCGCGACGTCCACCACGACGGCGACCATGTACGGGATGCTCCCCCACTCCGTCGTCTCGGCGAACATCGGCATCCCGGCGGTCATGTCGGTGGCCACCGCACCGGGGCTGATGTCGAGCACCACGATGTGGTGGGCGGCGAGCGAGTCGGCGATGTTGTCGGAGAGCTGGAGCAGCGCGCCCTTGGAGGTCGCGTACGCGGTGTAGCGGCCGTCCGGGCGAAGCGCGAAGCCGGAGTTGAGGTTGAGCACCCGGCCGTGGCGGCGCTCGACCATGGCCGGGAGCACGCAGCGCATCAGGTTGAACGGGCCGCGCAGGTTGGTCTCCACCACCTGCCACCACTGGTTGGCGTCCACCTCCCACAGCGGCGCCTCGGTGCTGTCGACCTGTCCGGCGTTGTTGACCAGGAAGTCGACCGGCCCGAGGTCCCGCTCCACCGTCCGGACGGCTTCGCGGACGGCACCGGGTCTGGTCACGTCGGCCGTCACCGCGACGCCGCGCGCGCCGTGGCGGACGCACTCCTTGAGGGTGTCGACCAGGGTCTGCTGGGTGCGTCCGAGCAGGCCCACCGCCATGCCCTCGGCAGCCAGGCCGATGGCGATCTCCCGGCCGATTCCGCGGCCCGCCCCGGTGACGAGTGCGACCTTTCCTACGAGCGATCCCGTCAGCATCCGTGCTCCTCGCTCCCGCCTCGGCTTGGACCGACCGGCAGTAGGGCCCGCGGTGTCGCGTGCCGGTCGGTCTCGTTCGCACTCTGGATTCTGGCGGGACGGCGGTGGGCCGACGGCGCAGCCCGGCCAGGGCACACGGGCGAACGTGACGCATCTCATCCGATCGGCCCAGCCCGGCCGGACGGCGCCCGGACGCGAACGAGCGTTAGCACAAGTAGTACCGTCGTCGAGGCGATGTACCCGGCCCACCAGGCCGGGTACACCTCCCGCTGAACACAGCACCTCGCTGGGTCATCCCCAGCATCACCGTGAAGGGCAACTGAGTGAGTGACATCGCGCGCGTCGGAGTGATCGGCTGCGGCCTCATGGGGTCGGGCATCGCTGAGGTCTTCGCCCGCTCGGGCCTGGAGGTCCTGGTCGCCGAGGCCAGCGGCGACGCCCTCGAACTGGGCCGTACCCGACTGACCAACTCCCTGGAGACCGCCGTCCGTCGTGGCAAGCTGACCGAGGAGGCACGCGACGAGGCCCTCGCCCGCCTCTCCTTCACCCTCGACTTCGCCGACTTCGCCGACCGCGACCTGGTGGTCGAGGCGGTCGCCGAACGCGAGGACATCAAGATCCAGATCTTCGAGACCCTGGACCGGGTGGTCGAGCGCCGGGACGCCATCCTGGCCTCCAACACGTCCTCCATTCCGATCGTCAAGCTCGCCGCCGCCACCTCCCGGCCGGAGCAGGTGATCGGCCTGCACTTCTTCAACCCCGCCCCGGTGCAGAAGCTGGTCGAGGTCATCCCCACCCTCACCACCTCCGCCGAGACCACCTCCCGGATCGAGGCGTTTGCGGTGCAGGCCCTCGGCAAGGAGCCGATCCGCGCCCGCGACCGGGCCGGTTTCGTGGTCAACGCCCTGCTGGTGCCCTACCTGCTCTCGGCGGTCCGGATGTTCGAGTCGGGCGTGGCCACCGCCTCCGACATCGACAAGGGCATGGAGGCGGGCTGCGCGCACCCGATGGGCCCCCTGCGCCTGTGCGACCTGATCGGCCTGGACACCATCGTCTCCATCGCCGAGTCGATGTACGAGGAGTACAAGGAGCCGCTGTACGCCGCTCCCCCGCTGCTGTCCCGCATGGTCGACGCAGGTCTGCTCGGCCGCAAGTCGGGACGCGGCTTCTACGACTACACCGCGACCGCCTGACCAGCGGTTCCGAATGACTGATCCGCAGCGGCGGCTGCGGATACTGAGCGAGGGTGTCCGTCTCGGGCTCGATGGCCGGGACGGACACCCTCGCTCTGCCTTGTGCGGGCACCAGCGCGCGCCGTGGGCGGCAAGAGCCGCATAAGCATGCTGCGGCACGGCTCATCTGACGATCCGCCAGCAGGTGTCCGATTGCGACACCCGGGAGTTGTTCGAACTTGAATAAACATGTACGGTCGAGTCTCCCCCTCGGTTCAAATTTGAATCACCCCGAGCGCTGGAGATCCGCATGCCGAACACGACCGTCCTCTCGTCCGCCGCCCGCACCGGCCAGGCCACCGCCCCACGGTCGGCCGCCTCCCCGCACGCCTACGACGCCGGACTGTTGCTGCTGCGCCTCGCACTGGGCCTGACCATGGCGGCCCACGGCAGCCAGAAGCTGTTCGGCTGGTTCGGCGGCGGGGGCCTCGACGGCACCGGCGCCTTCTTCACCATGAGCGGCTACCCGGCCGGCAAGGCGATGGCCGTCGTCGCCGGTCTCACCGAGACCCTCGGCGGACTCGGCCTGGCCGTCGGGCTGCTCACTCCGCTGGCGGGCGCGGCCCTCGTCGGCACCATGGTCAACGCTCTCGCGGTCACCTGGGGCGGCGGGTTCTTCGCGCCCAAGGGCGTGGAGTACGAGCTGCTGCTGACGGCCGCCGCTGCCGCACTCACCCTCACCGGCCCCGGCCGGCTCGCCCTCGACCGCTTCCTGCCGGGCCTGCGCTCGCACCGGCTGGCGTACGGCGCAGCCTCCGTCGTGCTGGGCCTGGCGACCGCCTCGGTCATCCTGCTGCTGCGCAAGTAGCCGGCCGAAAGCCGGAGCCGACGGCCGCGCGGGTAGAGAACCCGCGCGGCCGTCGTGCCGTATCCCAAGAGCTCACCAAGCGCCCGATCCTGTCGCGCCGTCAGAAATTAACCTTCTGCGTCTACCCGCGTAAACCCCGGCGGGCCCATCATGACGGAGCACCAACAAGCCCCCACTTCGCAAGGGCCCAACGCCCCATCCTGGAGCCGGAGTTCAGCATGTCCAGATTCGGTCTCGCCCGTCGGTCCGGTGCCGCTGTCGGCACCGCGCTGCTGTCCGCGATATCCCTGCTCGTGGGCGCCGGCCAGGCGCCCGCGGCGACGGGGACGTACTCGCTGCTCGCCTTCCCGGACCAGAGCCACAGTGCGGTCGACGACTTCATCGGGTCGGCCACCACGTCGGTCGACGTCACCATGTACGAGCTGCGGGACACCACCGCGGTGAACGCGCTGGTGAACCGCCAGAAGGCCGGCGTGAAGGTCCGGGTGATCCTGGACGCCAAGCACACCTCGGTCAACGGTTCGGCCTACTCGACGCTCAAGGCGGCGGGCGTCGGCGTGACGTACTCCTCCTCCGCCTACGTCTACACGCACCAGAAGACCATCACGGTGGACGGCGCCAAGTCCCTGATCCTGACCGGGAATCTGGACTCCACCTACTACTCCTCCAGCCGTGACTACGGCGTCTTCGACAACGACTCGGCCGATGTCTCGGCGATCGAGCAGGTCTTCGACGCGGACTACGCCAAGACCTCGATCACCCCGGCCGACGGTGACAACCTGGTCTGGTCGCCGACCGGCTCCGAGAGCCGCCTGCTGGACCTGATCAACGGTGCCCAGACCTCCCTGGACGTCCAGGAGCTGGAGTTCGGCGACACCAACCTGGTGAACGCGATCGTGGCGGCCGAGCAGCGCGGGGTGACCGTCCGCGTGGTGGGCATGAACCCGAGCAGCTACGGGAGCAACTTCGGCCAGGTGACGGCGGCGGGCGGCTCGGTCGTCACGTACTCCTCCACCACCGGCCTGTATATCCACGCCAAGGCCATCGTCGCCGACTACGGCACCTCGACCGCCAAGGTCTTCGCCGGTTCGGAGAACTTCTCCGACAACTCGCTGAACAGCAACCGCGAGCTCGGCCTGATCATCGACGACCCGGCCGTGCTCAGCGGCATCGAGAGCACCTTCGCCAACGACTTCGCCAACGGCACGCCGTACTAGGGCTGTTGGGCGGGTTCCCCCCGGAACGGCCGAGGTGGGGTGACGGGCCGCCGTCACCCCACCTCGGTGGGCGTTCTCAGCCGTTGATGCTGTACGGGTCGCCGTAGACCTTCCACTTCAGCGGCGGGTTGAGGTCGAAGTTCCTGGCATTGAGGAAGACCCGCTGCTCGGTGTCGACACGGCTGGTGTCGCTGTGGGCCTCCTCCTTCTTCATGACGACCTTGCGGGCGTCCAGGAAGGCGTTCAGATAGGTGGCCTCGTCGCCACCCTGCGCGGGGGTCTTGGCCTTCTTCATCGCGGCGGCGCGGATCCCGCCGAAGCTGTCGGACTCGTTTCCGGGGCCGTGCATCACGATGGCGTCGTAGTAGATGAACTGGCCGAGCGCGCGCAGCCCGTCCGACTTGGCCTGGTTGACGGCAGGGTTGAAGTAGACGCGGTCGCGCTCGTCGTTCTGGGCCTGCTGGAAGACGGTGTCACTGGCGGCGGCGGCCCAGTCCTTGGTGAACGGGGTGCCGAGGCCGGAGTGCGAGGCGGACCCGTTGACCTTCTTCAGTGCGGGCAGGTACTTGGCGAGCACGTTGCCGGGCTTCAAGTCGGTGTAGTGCTGGACGAGTTCGAGCATGTCGCCGGTCCCGGAACAGAAGCCGATGATCCCGGCGGTGTAGCCGCGGCCGTCGCCGATGTCCTCGATGTACTTGTACTGGGCCTTCCAGTCCAGCGAGGAGTTCTCGGCGCTGGACACCAGCTGCATGGCGATGTCCTTCTTGTGCGCGTCGTCCAGGCCGACCCCGGCCTTCACAGTGACGGCGGCCGGCGCGGCGGCGTGACCGACCCCGGCGGTGGCGAGCGTTGCGGGTATCACGGCAAGTGCGACTGCGAGGGCGATGCGGCCGACCCGGTGCTGCGAGTTCATATGACGCTCCGTCTTCTGTCGCCGGGCACGGAGATGCCCGAGGAGTGAGTTAGGAAACTTTCCTAACTGATTAAAAGCCTGCCTCTCCGACCGCCGCAAGAGGCGCGACGCGCCGGATCCACCGCGCCCGGCTCACCAGGACAGCCGGAAACCCCGGCTCAACATCCGCCGGGGACACGGGACTTCGCAGGTCACGGTCGCTTCCTCGGATCAGCCGGCCGTCCGCCGAACCGCTCCGGAGTCGCTCTCGGAGCCGCATCCCGGGCGGCGAGATTCGGCCGGACCCGGTCCCCCGGACGACCAGCACGGACTTCCGAGCGGTCCGGCCCGCCGGTGCACAACCCCTCGTGCACCGGCGGACGCCCGGTCCCGGGGAATGTCCGAAACCGGCTCGGATCCTCGGTGAGGTGCCCCAGAACACCGAAGGGCCCTGCCCCGGAGCGGAAGCTCCGGGGCAGGGCCCTCGTCAGTGCGTCAGCGCACCAGCGCGTCAGGCGCCGCGCAGCACCGCACCCGTACGCGCCGAGGCGGCGGCGACCGCCGTCTCGCGCGCCGCCGAGGCCTCGTCGGCCGTCAGCGTGCGGTCGGCGGCACGGAAGCGCAGCGAGTACGCCAGCGACTTCTTGCCCTCGCCCGCCTGCTCGCCGGTGAAGACGTCGAACAGCCGGATGGACTCAAGCAGTTCACCCGCGCCCTCGCGCAGCGCGGCCTCCACCTCGACGGCCGGCACCTTGGCGTCCACGATCAGGGCGACGTCCTGGGTGGCCACCGGGTACGAGGACACGGCGGGGCCACTGACCCGCTGCGGGCCGTCGGCGATGAGCAGGTCCAGGTCGAGCTCCATCACGCTGGTGCGCTCCGGCAGGTTCAGCGCCTTGATCACACGCGGGTGCAGCTCACCGGCGTGGCCGACGATGCGGTCGCCGACCAGCAGCTCGGCGCAGCGGCCCGGGTGCCAGGGGGCGAGCTGGCCCTGACGGACCGTCAGCTCGACACCGGCCGCACCGGCCACCGTACGGGCCGCCTCGACGGCGTCCGCCCAGGAGGCCCCGGCGCCCTTGCCCCACCAGCCCGAGGGCAACCGCTCGCCCGCGAGGGCGACAGCCACGCGACGCGGCTGGTCGGGCAGCGCGGCGTCGAGCGCGGCGAGCTCATCGTCGGTCGGACGGCGGTCGACCGGCAGGCGCGGGGCGACCTTCAGCTCGTCCTTGGGCAGGAAGACGGTGCCCATCTCGAAGATCGCCAGGTCGGTGTTGCCCCGGCCGACGTTGCGGCGCAGCGCACCGAGCAGACCCGGCAGCAGCGTGGTGCGCAGCCCCGGCTCCTCGTCGTTGAGCGGGTTGACCAGCGTGACGGTGCGGCGGCGCCGGTCGTCCTTGTCCAGGCCGAGGGCGTCGAGTGCGGGCTCGCCGACGAACGGGTAGTTGTTCACCTCGACGTAGCCGGCCCCGGCCAGCGCGACACCCGTGCGGCGGTGGAAGCGCTGGGCCTCGGTCAGGCCGCGGCCCGGCGGGACGGTGGGCATCCGGGCGGGCACGTTGTCGTAGCCCTCGAGCCGGATGACCTCCTCCGCCAGGTCGTACGGGTCGGTGAGGTCGGGGCGCCAGCTCGGCGGGGTGACCTCGAGGACGTCCGTGCCCACGACGGTGCAGCCGACCTCCTGAAGGCGCCGGGTGACGGTCTCGCGGCCGTACTCGGTGCCCGCCACCCGGTCCGGCAGGTCCGCGGCGATCGCGATGGTACGCAGCGGGTGCGGGGCCGCGATGTCGGTGACCCCGGCTTCTGCGGTGCCGCCGGCGATCAGGACCAGCAGGTCCACGGCGCGCTGGGCGGCAGCGCGGGCGGCCTCCGGGTCGACGCCGCGCTCGAAGCGCTTGGACGCCTCGGAGGGCAGCTTGTGCCGCTTGGCGGTGCGGGCGACCGAGACCGGGTCGAAGTGCGCGGCCTCGATGATGACCTCGGTGGTGCCCGGGCCTGCGGCCGGGTCGAGGATCTCGGTGGAGGCGCCGCCCATGACCCCGGCCAGGCCGATCGGCCCGGAGTTGTCGCAGATCAGCAGGTCCTCGGCGGACAGCTTGCGCTGGACGCCGTCCAGGGTGGTGAGGGACTCGCCCTCCTCCGCGCGCCGGACCAGGATCGCGCCGTCGACCCGCCCGCGGTCGTAGGCGTGCAGCGGCTGGCCGACCTCCAGCATCACGTAGTTGGTGATGTCGACGGTCAGCGAGATCGGGCGGACGCCCGACTTCTGCAGGCGGCGCTGCAGCCAGATCGGCGACTGCGCATTCGGGTCGATGCCGGTCACCGTACGGGCGACGAAGCGGTCGCAGCCCGCCGGGTCGGCGACCTTGACCAGGTGACCGTAGGAGTTGGCCGGGGGCACGTCCAGCAGCGCCGGGTCGGCCAGCGGCAGCCCGTACGCGGCGGCGGCCTCGCGGGCCACACCGCGCATGGACAGGCAGTAGCCGCGGTCCGGGGTGACGGCGATGTCCAGGACCTCGTCCGTCAGTTCGAGCAGTTCGATCGCGTCGGTGCCGGGCTCGTGGTGCGACTCCAGGACGATGATCCCGTTGTGGTCGTCGCCCATG
Organism: Kitasatospora sp. GP82; assembly: GCF_029892105.1. Taxonomy (GTDB): domain Bacteria; phylum Actinomycetota; class Actinomycetes; order Streptomycetales; family Streptomycetaceae; genus Kitasatospora. Next base: position 113,499 of record NZ_JARZAJ010000017.1, read on the forward strand.
CCGAGCTCGCGGGCGGAGCAGATCATGCCGGCCGAGGTGTGGCCGTAGGTCTGCCGCGCGGCGATCGGGAAGGGGCCGGGCAGCACGGCGCCCGGGAGCACCACGACGACCTTGTCGCCGACGGCGAAGTTGGTCGCACCGCAGACGATCTCCTGCGGCTCACCGGTGCCGTTGGCGTCGCCGACGTTGACGAAGCAGTGCCGGATCGGCTTCTTGAAGCCGGACAGCTCCTCGATGGAGAGCACCTGGCCGACCACCAGCGGGCCCTTGAGGTCGGCGCCGATCTGCTCGACTGTCTCGACCTCCAGACCCGCGCGGACCAGCCGGGCCGCCACATCGCGGCCGGTCTCACCCGCCGGAAGGTCGACGTACTCGCGCAGCCAGGAAAGCGGGACGCGCATCAGATCTCCATCCCGAACGGGAGGGTGAAGCGGACGTCACCCTCGACCATGTCGCGCATGTCGGCGACGTTGTGGCGGTTCATCAGAATTCGCTCAAGGCCGAGGCCGAAGGCGAAGCCGCTGTAGCGGTTGGGGTCGACGCCGCAGGCCACCAGCACACGCGGGTTGACCACGCCGCAGCCGCCGAGCTCGATCCAGCCCTCACTGGAGCAGGTCCGGCAGGGCCTGTCCGGGTTGCCGACACTCTCGCCGCGGCACACGAAGCACTGCAGGTCGATCTCGGCGCTCGGCTCGGTGAACGGGAAGTACGAAGGCCGCCAACGCAGTTCGAGGCCGTCGCCGATCAGCTTGGAGACCAGCTGCTCGATGGTGCCCTTGAGGTCGGCGAAGGTGATGCCCTCGTCGACGGCGAGGCCCTCGACCTGGCGGAAGACCGGGGTGTGGGTGGCGTCCAGCTCGTCGGTCCGGTAGACCCGGCCGGGGCAGACCACGTAGACCGGGGGCTCGCGGTCGAGCAGGGTGCGGGCCTGGACCGGGGAGGTCTGGGTGCGCAGGACCACACCGGAGTCGGCGGAGCCGTCCGGGGCCTGCACGAAGAAGGTGTCCTGCATCGAGCGGGCCGGGTGGTCCGGGCCCAGGTTGAGGGCGTCGAAGTTGAGCCACTCGGCCTCGGCCTCGGGGCCCTCGGCGACCTCGTAGCCCATGGCCACGAAGGTGTCCTCGATCCGCTCGGCGAGGGTGGTCAGCGGGTGCCTGGCGCCGCGCGGGGTACGGCCGTACGGCAGGGTGACGTCCACCGCCTCCTCGACCAGCACGCGGGCGTCGCGCTCCGCCTCCAGCTCGGCCTGGCGCTTGGCGAGGGCCTGGTTGACGGCGCCACGGGCCTGACCGATCAGCTTGCCGGCCGCGGCCTTGGCGTGCGGGGGCAGTGCGCCGATCTCGCGGTTGGCGAGCGCCAGCGGCGAGCGGTCGCCGGTGTGGGCGACCTTGGCCTGCTTGAGCTCCTCCAGGCTGCCGGCCCCGGCGAACGCGGCGAACGCCGCGTCCCTGGCCTGCTCCACCACCTCGGGCTTCAATGCCTCGACCTCTACCGGGTCGTACGACTTATTGGGTGCCGACATCGCTATCTTTCCCGTGCTCCTGCTCGTGAAGTGAAGGGTGTGTCTCGCCCTTGCGCTACGCCCGGCGTGGCCGGGGCACGGGCAGCCGTTCCCGTACGAGTCAGGAAGGATGTCCGCGGCGCGGCCGCGCAGGGCGTCCCACAACGCCAAAGGTCGAGTGTAGTCGCAGCAGGCCCAGGCCCTGGCGGGCGAGCGTGCCTCCAGCCCCCCGGTACGCCCGCCACTCGATGCTCAGAGCATGAAGTCGGGCACCCCGGCGGGCAGGATAAATCGGAACTGGGCGCCGCCGCCGGGCGCGCGGCTGATCCGGATGGTGCCGCCGTGGGCCTCGACGATGCCCTTGACGATATAGAGGCCGAGTCCGGTGCCACCGCGCTTGGAACCGCGCCAGAAGCGGGTGAAGACGCGCGGCATCGAGTCCTCGGGGATGCCGGTGCCTTCGTCGCTCACGGTGACCGCAGTTCCTTCCACCACACGGCCCTCCAGGATCCTGGACGGGGTGCCGGGGCGCTCCCAGCCGGCTGCCTCCACCACTTCCTTGGCGGGCGCCACCTCGATCGTGACAGTTCCCTCACCGTGCCGCACCGCATTTTCCAGCAGGTTGGCGAGGACCTGGTCGACCTTGTCGGGGTCCGCCCAGAGCTGGGTGAGCGGCTCGGCGATCCGGATGTCGAAGCGCTCGGCGGGGATCCCGGCCGCGACCTTGCCGTCCACATGCCGCTGGACGGCCGCCGCCAGGTCCACCACCTGCTTGCGGACCTCCAGGCGCCCGGCGTCGATCCGGGAGATGTCCAGCAGCTCGGCGATCAGGCGGGTGACCCGGTCCGCGTCGGCGTCGACGGTCTCCAGCATCACCCGCTTCTGCCCGTCGGTGAACCGCTCCCACTTGGCCAGCAGGGTGGCGGTGAAGCCCTTGACACTGGTGAGCGGGGAGCGCAGCTCGTGCGCGACGGTGGCGATCAGCTCGGCGTGGCTGCGCTCGGTACGGCGGCGCGCCTCGGTGCCGCGCAGCGCGACCACCACCTGCCGGACAGGTCCGCAGGGCCGCTCACGCACGTACCGGGCGGAGACCAGCACCTCGCGGCCGCCCGGCAGCAGCAGGTTCCGCTCGGGCTGCCCGGTGCGGATGGCCAGGCCCCCGTACGGGTCGGTCAGCTGCCACCAGCGGCGGCCGTCCAGATCCTCCAGCGGGAGCGCCTGCTCCAGCGTGGTGCCGGGCGTGACACGGACGCCGGTGAGCCGGGCGGCGGCCCGGTTGAAGCAGATCACCCGGCCTGCGGCATCGGCGATCACCAAGCCGTCCGGCAGGTCGTCCGGATTCAGCTCCGATCCGCTGCCGACCATGGGCGTCCTCCCCGCTCAGAGCCTCCGCCACCAGGGGTCGCGGCGGCCGCGGCCGCCTGCGGTGGCCCGGACCGGGGCCGGGCGGCGCTGCCCGGTCCACCGTGCGCTGGTGTCGGTGGCACTACCCACCGTGTCCGTTCCCCCACGGCCCGACCCTAGCGCCCCTACCCCTGTGCGCGACACCCTCCCGGCAGCCGCTGGGCGCGCGCGGAGGCATAGAGGCAGACGGCGGCGGCGGTGGCGAGGTTGAGGCTCTCGGCGCGCCCGTGAATGGGGACGCGCACCACCTCGTCGGCGAGTGCGCGGGTCTCCTCCGGCAGGCCCCACGCCTCGTTGCCGAACACCCAGGCCCCCGGCGCACCCAGGGTGCCCTCGTCCAGCTCCTGGTCGAGGTCGCGCTCCCCCGCCCCGTCGGCGGCCAGCACCCGGACACCCGCCTCGCGCAGCCTGGCCACCGCCTCCTCGATCGGGACACCGGTGGCGACCGGCAGGTGGAACAGGCTGCCCACCGAGGCCCGGACGGCCTTCGGGTTGTACGGGTCCACCGAGGCGTCGGTCAGGATCACCGCGTCCGCCCCGGCCGCGTCGGCCGTCCGCAGCACGGTGCCCGCGTTCCCGGGGTCGCGCACGTGCGCCAGCACGGCGACCAGCTGCGGGCGGGCCTTGAGCACCTCTTCGAACGGGGTGTCGATGAACCGGCACAGCGCCACGATGCCCTGCGGGGTGACGGTGTCGCAGATCTCGGCGATCACCTCGTCGGTGGCGGTGAGCACCGGCAGGTCGGCCGCCCGTGCGGCGGAGACGATGTCCGCGTGCCGCTCGGCGGCCTCCGACGTCAGGTAGATCTCGACCACGGCGTGCTCCTCCGAGCCCGCCAGCTGCCCGTACGCGACGGCTTCCCGGACGGCCTGCGGGCCCTCGGCGAGGAAGCGGCGCTCCTTGCTGCGCTGGTTGCGCCGGGCCAGCTTGCGGGCGGCGACGACGCGCGGGGAGCGCAGGGAGGTGAGCAGGGGGGTGTCGGTGCTCTGCATGCTCTCGTTCTCTGTGGGCTGCTCTGCGGATACGTGGGCTGCTCTGCGGAGGTGGGCCTGGGAAGCACTCAGACCCGCAGGCAAGCCTGCGGGTCTGAGCGGATCAGCTACGGTGCCGAAGCTCCGGCCTGGATCAGGCGGCGACCTTGGGGGCGTTGACGTCCTCCGGCAGCGCCTTCCGGGCGACCTCGACCAGCGCGACGAACGCGACCTGGTCGTGGACGGCCAGCTCGGCCAGCATCTTGCGGTCGATCTCGACGCCTGCGGCCTTCAGGCCCTGGACGAAGCGGTTGTAGGTGATGCCGTTGGCACGGGCCGCAGCGTTGATGCGCTGGATCCAGAGCTGGCGGAAGTCGCCCTTGCGCTTCTTACGGTCGTTGAAGTTGTAGACCAGCGAGTGGGTGACCTGCTCCTTGGCCTTGCGGTACAGGCGCGAGCGCTGGCCCCGGTAGCCGCTGGCGCGCTCCAGGATGACCCGGCGCTTCTTGTGGGCGTTCACTGCCCGCTTGACGCGTGCCACTTCATTACTCCTTGGGTTGGACCACGGACTACTTCACGTGGTCCGTCATTCGAATGGGTCGGGAAGGATCAGCTGCCCTGCCGGTCCGCACGGTCGGCGGCCCAGGCGGGCGGGCGATCACTTGCCCAGAAGCTTCTTGATCTTCTTGGCGTCGGCCGGGGCCAGCTCGACCGTGCCGGCCAGCTTGCGGGTCAGCGTCGAGGGCTTGTGCTCGAGCAGGTGGCGACGGCCGGCACGCTCGCGCAGCACCTTGCCGGAGCCGGTGATCTTGAAGCGCTTGCTGGCGCCGCTGTGGGTCTTTTGCTTCGGCATGTCGCCGTCTCTCCTCGTCGGTCCGCCCACCGCCCGCGCTTTGGGGCGCGGGCGGGGACTGGATGAATCACTTGATACCCAGGGCGGGCCGCCCCGGTACCTCGGTGGCCGGTCCGCCCGGACCGCCGTGAACCCTGGGGCTCAGGCGTCCTGAGCGGCCTCGGCCGGCTGCTCGACCTCGGCGTCCTCGGCGTCGGCCTGCTCGGCCTCCGCCTCGGCGGCCGCGTTCTCGGCCTCAAGCGCAGCGTCGTCATCCGAAAGATCGGCGTCGTTCGGACCGGTGCCCCGGCCCTGACGCTCGGCCTTGCGGGCGTCCGCTGCGGCGCGGGCCTCGGCCATTGCCTCGGTCTTCTTCTTGTGCGGGCCAAGAACCATGATCATGTTTCGGCCGTCCTGCTTGGCCGAGGACTCCACGAATCCCAGGTCCTGGACGTCGTTCGCGAGCCGCTGCAGCAGTCGGAAGCCCAGCTCGGGGCGAGACTGCTCACGACCGCGGAACATGATCGTGATCTTGACCTTGTCGCCCTGCTTGAGGAACCGGACGACGTGACCCTTCTTGGTGTCATAGTCGTGCGGGTCGATCTTCGGCCGGAGCTTCATCTCCTTGATGACCGTGTGCGCCTGGTTCTTGCGCGCCTCACGGGCCTTCATGGCCGACTCGTACTTGAACTTGCCATAGTCCATGAGCTTGCACACCGGCGGCCGGGCGGTCGCCGCGACCTCGACCAGGTCAAGGTCGTACTCCTGCGCAAGCTCCAGCGCCTTGGCAAGCGGCACAATGCCGACCTGCTCGCCGCTGGGACCGACGAGTCGCACCTCGGGGACGCGAATCCGGTCGTTGATGCGGGGCTCGGTGCTGATGGGGCCTCCTCGGTTGCACCTTCTGCGATGCGGCCGTCGGACGGCGGTCGCACGTAGTGGACTCGACCACTGGGCGGGGCTTCATTCGTGCTGCGCTGCTTGCAACGCCGGCACCGCGACACGAAAAAAGCCCCGCTCGGTACACAGGCGGGGCTCCACACAACCGGGGGCGGCATCCGTGCGGGACGGACACTGCTGGCGAATCCGGGCCTTACGGCCGGTTTCGCGGACCGGACCCTCCGACCGCGAGGCCGGACAGGTGGGAGACTTTCGCGGTTGCCCTCTCGGGCCTCCTGAGGTGGAGCCTCCACTTGCTGGCCTGGAACCCTGACGAGTTCCTGGCCGGTCAGTCTCGAAGCATACCAGCGTTCTCACCCCCAGCGGTATTCCGCACCGCCGACCCTTCTGCTGGTCAGCGCCGCTGCACCCCCTTGTACGCTCCCTGTGTACCCCAACGGCACGACGGAGTGAGCCACCTTGAGCAGCCAGCCCCATGAGCACAACGACGAGGCCCTGGGCTTCGACGACATCACCCGCGACATCGCCGAGGTCCCGGCCGTCGAGGTGATCACGACCGTCGCGGTGCACCTGATGAGCGCGGCGGCCGTCAAGTGCGGCCTCGCCGAGGGCGGCGACAAGGACAAGGACCTGGACGAGGCGCGCAAGCTGATCACCGCACTGGCCGGACTGGTCACCGCCGGGGCCCCCGAGATCAGCAACTTCCACGCCGCCCCGCTGCGGGACGGGCTGCGCTCGCTGCAGCTCGCCTTCCGCGAGGCCTCGCTGGTGCCGGACGCCCCGGGCACCGGGCCCGGCGAGAAGTTCACCGGCCCCGTCTACAGCTGAGGCCGGGCTTCCCGCGACGTCCGATGCACTGTTCAGGGGTGCGGGGCTCTGTTCGGTCGAGCGGAGCCCCGCGCCCCTGAAATACCGCAGTGCTCAGACCTGGCGCTGGTACAGGGGCTGTCCCGTGGGCGTGCTGTTCGCCGGCAGCAGCGCCAGGTCCAGGCCGCGGCCGAGCCTGACCCGCAGCAGGGCGTCCCCGGCCAGGGCGGCGGCGAGGCGCTGGGCGATCTCCTGCACCGGCGCGTCCGGCTCCAGGGCGAGCGCCAGCACCGCGTCGGTCACGGCCGAATCGGCCGAGGTGTGCAACTCGCCACGGAGAACGGCGGGTTCGGCGGCGAGCAGCGTCCGCACCGCCTGCCGGACCTCGGGATCCCGGGCGGGCGGCAGGTACGGGCGGTTCTCCGCGACCGCGCGCAGCCGGGCGCCGGTCAGGGTGTAGGTGACGGGGCCCGCCGGGTCGATCAGCAGGGTGTCGGCCCGCTCGGAGTAGGCGACCATGGCAGCCTGCGGGGCGGCGACCGGCGCCGGGCGGGCGTCGGCACGCCAGCGGGCCATGGTCTCCAGCGAGGTGAAGGCCGGCAGGGCACGCCGGCCGTCGGCGGCCTCGATCACGGGGACGGCCATGTCGCTGGTCTTCTCGTGCTTGAGCCCGTTGGCGTCGGTCTCCACCTCGCCGAGCAGGGCCACGATCGGGACCATCAGCCGACTGGGCGTCAGGGCTTCGAGCACCTCGGGCTCGGCGGCCCGGTCCTCGGCCCACGCGGCCAGCGCCCTGGCGAGGCGGGGGTCGGCAGTGCCGTCGTCTTCGGCGAATCCAGGGTTCGGGATGTTCTTGCGGTCCACCCGGCGAGCCTATGCCACGGTGGCCGTCCACCCCGCCACAGGTGCGCTCTGCCGGCGGGTGCGGCGAGCGACACAGGAAGCCCCGCCCGACCGGCCACGCACCCCAGGGACACAGGAAGCCCCGCCCGCCCAGCCACGCACCCTCCAGGGGCGCGGGGAACTGCGCGACCAGCCCGCAACGGAGGTGCACGGCTCCTCGCACAGTTCCACCGCATCTCTGGGCATCACGTGGAAACGGTCCGCCGGCGCAGCTCAGGAGGTGCACGGTTCCTCGCGCAGTTCCCCGCGCCCCTGAGGAGGTGCGTGGCTGGGCATGTGCACACCTCTACCCGTGGGTAGGTGGGGTGTGGGAGTCTGCGCGCATGGCCAACCTCTTCGCCACCGCGGCCTCGGACCGGGCCCGCTACGACCGGGTCACCGCGCACCTCGACGCGCCGCTGGCCATCGTCGACCTGGCCGCCTTCGACGCCAACGCCGCCGACCTGGTGCGCCGGGCGGGCGGGAAGCCGATCCGGGTGGCGAGCAAGTCGGTGCGCTGCCGGGCGCTGGTGGAGCGGGTACTGGCCGTCGAGGGCTTCGCCGGAATCATGAGCTTCACACTGGCCGAGTCGATCTGGCTGGCCCGGTCCGGTTTCGAGGACGTCCTGCTCGCGTACCCCTCGGCGGAGCGGGCCAACTTCGGCCTGCTGACCGCCGATCCCAAGCTGGCGGCCGCCGTCACCGTCGTGCTGGACGACCCCGCGCAGCTGGATCTGATCGACGCGGCGCGCGAGGGCACCGAGGAGGTCCGGGTCTGCCTGGAGCTGGACACCGCGCTGCATCTGCTGGGCGGCCGGGTCAGGATCGGCGCCCGGCGCTCGCCGCTGCGCACCCCCGAGGCCCTCGGCGCCTTCGCCGAACTGGTCCAGCGCCGCCCGGGTTTCCGGGTGGTCGGGCTGATGGCTTACGAGGGGCATGTCGCGGGGGTCGGCGACCGGATCCCGGGGCGGCCGCTGCGCTCGCGGGCGATCCAGCTGATGCAGGCGAAGGCGCGGACCGAGCTGGCCGAGCGGCGGGCCGCGGCGGTGCGCAGGCTTCGGCAGGTGGCGGAGCTGGAGTTCGTCAACGGCGGCGGCACCGGCAGTGTGGAGTCCACGGTGGCCGAGCGCGCGGTGACCGAGGTCGCCGCCGGGTCCGGGTTGTATCTGCCCCGGCTCTTCGACAACTACCGTTCCTTCCAAGGCCGTCCGGCCGTGCTCTTCGCCCAGCCGGTGGTACGGCGGCCCGGGGTCGGGGTGGTGACGGTGCTCGGCGGCGGCTACCCCGCCTCGGGCGCGGCTGGGGCGGACCGCTCCCCGGTTCCGTATCTGCCCGAGGGCCTCGGGTACGACCCGCAGGAGGGTGCGGGCGAGGTCCAGACCCCGCTGCTGGGTTCGGCGGCGGACGACCTGCTGATCGGCGACCGGGTCTGGTTCCGGCATGCCAAGGCGGGCGAACTGTGCGAGCGCTTCCCGGAGTTGCACCTGATCGAGGGCGACCGGGTGGTACGGACCGTCCCGACGTACCGGGGCGAAGGGCACACCTTCCTCTGATCCGGCGCCGGCAGGTCGGGGCCACTCGTCCGCCGTGGGGCGGACTCCGTTCGCGTTCCTGGGACAGCCGTCGACGGGTTGTCCTAGGCTGGCGAGCACTCTAGGACCGAAGGGGTGGCTGATGGAGGCCGAGATCGCGGCGTTGGCGACGTCGGGGGCCACGACACTGGTCGGGCTGATGGCGACGGACCTGTGGACTCAGGTGCGCGGCCGCTTCGCCTCACTGTTCGGGCGGGACCGGGCGGAGGAGATCGCCGAGGAGCTGGACGAGGTTCGTGAGGAGCTCCGGTCGAGCGGGGACAGTGCGGCCAGCGCCGCCGAGTGGGCCCGGCGACTGCGCCGGGCGCTCGCCACCGACCCTCAGGCGGCCGAGCAACTGCGTGACCTGCTGGCCGAGTTCGGTCCTGCGGCGGAGGATGCGGCTGCGGTCAGGAACGTCATCAGCGGCGGTACCTTCCACGGCACCGTGGTCCAGAGCGGCCGGGTGGAGAATCTGACGATCGGCCAGGAGCCCTGAGACACGGGACGGGCTGACGCACACAGTCCGGCAGAGCACCGCCGCACCGCCCACCGCCGCGCCTGCGGACGGTGGGCGGTGCGGTTCAGGCCCCGCAGACCCGAGCTCCGGGGCCGGGACCGGCCGGGCCCGATCGCGATCAGGTCTTGGTGCCGCCCACGGAACCGCCGGCCGACCCGTCGCCGGTGGCGGCGGTGATGCTGCTGACGATGGAGTCCATCTGGTCCACGACCGGGGCCTTGGGGTCGATGTCGAAGCCGAGGTGCACCGAGACCAGGGACTTGCCGTCGCTGGTCGGGAAGACCACGCTCTCCACGTAGCCGTTGTTGCCCTGCGGAGCGTCGACCTTCCAGCGGACCAGATAGCCGCTCCGGCCGTTCACGGAGACGGCCTCGGACTTCAGCTCCTGATGGGACTTGATGTCCCCGTACGACTCCTTGGCCGCCGCCGCGATGTCCTGCTGGGCCGCGGCCTTGGGGTCGGTGCCGCTGAGGCGGCCGGTCGCCACACCGCCGAGCGAGCAGGAGTCGCCGCCGCCTGCGCAGGTGTACGTGCCGATGGTGAGCGCGGCGAAGCCGTTGCCGGTGGTGCCGCCGGTCCAGCCGGACGGGATCGGGATGCCGAGCTGGTTGACGGCGTCCACGGCGACGCCGCTGGTCGCACCGCCGCCGTTCTGGCCTCCGCCGGAGCCCCCGCCGTTCAGGCCACCGCCGCCGTTGAGGCCACCACCACCGTTGAGGCCACCACCGGAGCCGCCACCGTTCAGACCACCCCCGCCGTTCAGGCCGCCGCCGGACCCGCCGTTGAATCCGGGCCCGCCGAAGCCCCCGCTGCCGCTGCCGCCGCCGAAGCGGTTGCCCTGCTTGACCCGGCTCTGCTGGGCCGAGGTCGTACCGGAGGAGTGGTCCATGGCCAGATAGGTGACACCGGAGCCGACCGCCAGACCGGCCAGTGCGGCGACGGTCGCGGCGATCACCACCGCCTTCGGCGGCTTGTTGCGGACGCGCGGCGCGACGCCCGCTTCGGCGCCGAACGGCGGCAGTTCGGGGTAGCGGACGGTGGGCCCGCCCGTCAGCACCTCGCCGACCAGTACCTGCTGGTCCGCCGAGGGCGCCGGCTCCGACACCGGCTGGGCGGCGGGCACAGGGCGGGTGGAGGCCGTCCAGCCCTTCCCGTCCCACCAGCGCTCGGGCCGGGGATCACTGGTGGTGTCCTGCGGGTCCGGGTACCACCCGGCGGGAATCTGCTCGCTCACGTCAGAGAAGATAAACGGTCCCGGATAAGCGCGATATCAGCGGAGCGCCGATTCTGTGCTTTTCCGATGAGATTCAGATGAGAATCGACAGATCGTCGGCAATGGCATATCGGACCCTACTCCCAGAAGCGCCCGGACAGCCGCATATTGACTGCGGGTCAGCATCCGGCGGTGGAGAATCCGGTTATGACGACCAAGCCCGTGATCGGCATCACCACTCACCTTACCGAGGCGGTCTGGGACAGCTGGGGCACGCAGCGCGCCGTCCTGCTCTCCGCGCGCTATCCCGCGATGATCCAGGCGGCCGGCGGAGTCGCCTTCCTGCTGCCGCCGGACGCGCCGCAGCGCGCACCCGGGGCGCTGACCCGTCTGGACGCACTGGTGGTCTCCGGCGGTCCGGACCTCCACCCCGCCTACTACGGCGCACAGCCGCACCCGAGAACGCGTGCGGTCACGCCCGAGCGCGACGCCTGGGAGACGGCCCTGCTGCACGCCGCCGTGGCCGCCGAGATGCCCCTGCTGGGTATCTGCCGTGGCATGCAGCTGCTGAACGTCGTCTTCGGCGGCACGCTGATCCAGCACCTGGACCACGTCCAGGAGCACCTGGGCACGCCGCAGGGCTACGGGCGGCACCCCGTGCGACCGGTGCCGGGGACGCTGCTCGCCGAGTTGCTGCCCGAGACCGTGGTGTCCGTACCGACGTACCACCACCAGGCCGTGGACCGGCTCGGCACCGGGCTCATCGTCTCCGCGTACGCCGAGGACGGCACCGTCGAGGCGGTCGAGGGCAGCGGCTTCACGCTCGGTGTGCAGTGGCACCCGGAACAGGGTGAGGACCTGCGGTTGCTGGAGGCACTGGTCGGTGCGGCGGCCGCGGCACGCGTCGAGGGACGGGTCGCCGAGCTGGTACCGCTCTCCGAGTGATTCCCCGCCAGGTCGCTGACCTGCGCGAATACCGGCCCCAACGGGAACGACAACGGTCACCAGTGCAGCCTTTGGATCTTCCTCCGATCTGGGGTTCACTTCGTGTGCGGGCCGAAGGGGCCCATGGCCCATGAGCGTTCGGAGAGGACACGATGGCCGAGCACGAGCACGACCACGATCACGACCACGCGCACGACGACCATGGTCACTCGCACGGCGGCCACGGGGGGCACAGCAGCCACGGCGGCCACGGCCACTCGCACGGTGTCGCGGCGGACGCCGACCGCCGCTGGCTGGTCAGCGCGCTGGCGCTGATCGTCGTCTTCATGGCGGGCGAGGTGCTGGTCGGCTTCGCCGCCAGTTCGCTGGCGCTGATCTCGGACGCCGCCCACATGCTGACCGACGCCGCCTCGATCGTGCTGGCGCTGATCGCGATGCGGCTCGCCGCCCGCCCCGCCCGGGGCGGTTACACCTACGGGCTCAAACGGGCCGAGATCCTCTCCGCCCAGGCCAACGGCATCACCCTGCTGGTGCTGTCCGCCTGGCTCGGGTACGAGGCGATCACTCGGTTGATCTCGCCGCCCGAGGTGACCGGTTCGCTGGTGCTGATCACGGCACTGGTCGGGATCGTGGTCAACATCGCGGCGGCCTGGTGCATGTCCAAGGCCAACCGCTCCTCGCTGAACGTCGAGGGCGCCTTCCAGCACGTGCTCACCGATCTGTATGCGTTCATCGCCACCGCCGTCGCCGGTGCGGTGGTGCTGACCACCGGGTTCCGCCGGGCCGACGCCATCGCCTCGCTGATCGTGGTCGCCCTGATGCTGAAGGCCGGTATCGGCCTGGTCCGCGACTCCGGCCGGATCTTCCTGGAGGCCGCGCCCGCCGGGATCGACCCCGACGCTGTGGCGGACCGGCTGGTGACCTCTCCTCAGGTCGAGGAGATCCACGACCTGCACATCTGGGAGATCACCTCCGGCCAGCCCGCCCTCTCGGCGCACATCCTGGTGACCCCGGGCGGCGACTGCCATGCCGTCCGCCGCGAACTGCAGCGCCAGCTGCGCGAGGACTACCGGATCACCCACGCCACCCTCCAGGTCGACCATGTCGGCGAGGACAGCTCGCAGGAACTGCTCCAGATCTCCCACTCCCCCGCCTCCGCCGCGGCAGCCGCAGCGGCGGCCGCCGCCGACCACTGCGCCGACTCGCACGGCCCGGTCCACCGCAGCGGGCCGCACGAGCACTGATACGGCCGGTTCGTCGCAGCCGTACGGCATGATCTGGAAGATGACCGCACCGCGACTGATGCTGCTCGACACGGCGAGCCTCTACTTCCGCGCCTACTTCGGAGTGCCGGAGTCCGTGAAGTCCCCTGACGGGCAGCCCGTGAACGCCGTTCGCGGGCTGCTCGACTTCATCGCCCGGCTGGTCCACGACCACCGGCCCGACCGGCTGGTCGCCTGTATGGACGCCGACTGGCGGCCGCAGTGGCGGGTGGACCTGATCCCCTCCTACAAGACCCACCGGATGGTGGAGGAGTCCACCGAGGGCGAGGAGGAGATCCCCGACTCGCTCGCACCCCAGGTCCCGGTGATCGAACAGGTGCTGGACGCACTCGGCATCGCCCGGATCGGCGTCCCCGGCTACGAGGCGGACGATGTCATCGGCACCCTCACCGCTCGCGCGAGGGGCCCGGTGGAGATCGTCACCGGCGACCGCGACCTCTTCCAACTGGTGGACGACGTACGGGAGATCACCGTCCTCTACCCCCTGAAGGGCGTCGGCTCGGCCCAGCGCATCGACGATGCGGCACTGCTGGAGAAGTACGGCGTGAGTGGCGCCCGGTACGCCGAACTGGCCGCGCTGCGCGGCGACCCGAGCGACGGGCTGCCCGGCGTCAAGGGGATCGGCGAGAAGACGGCCGCACAGCTGCTGAAGGAGTACGGCGACCTGGCCGGGATCCGGGCGGCGGCGCTGGACCCGAAGTCGCGGCTCACCCCGGCCCGGCGGAAGAACCTGGTCGAGGGCTCGGCCTATCTCGATGTCGCACCGAAGGTGGTCCAGGTGGCCGCGGACGTCCCGCTGCCCGAGGTCGACCAGGCACTGCCGCGCGAGCCGCTGGATCCGATGACGCTGGAGGAGCTCTCGGCGCGCTGGGGCCTGGGCAGCTCGCTGGAGCGAGTGCTCTCGGTACTGGCGCACTAGGAACGCGCCCTCCTGGCCCGGGGCAACCAGCAGCGGCGCGGGGCCGGACGGCCACCCGACGGCCCTGGCTGGTTGCCCGGCCGAGTTGGCCATACACGTTTCCGCCACACAATGATCGGTTGCCGTTCCTCCGCCGGTACCGACGGGTAGCTAGGTTCTCCCATGTCATGCCCGCGCCCCGCACCAGGCGGTCGCGGGCCCGGGGTTGACCCTCCCTCAGGAGAACGCATGATCTCGCGTCGTTCGGCTGCCGCCCTCACGTCCATGGCGGCCACGGCCCTGCTGCTCGGCGGCATCGCCGGAGCCCCCAGCGCGACCGCCGCCACCGGCGGCACCACCCTCTCGGTCTTCGCCTGGAACGTCGACCTCGGCACCGCGATCGTCGACAGCACGCAGAACGAGCAGGCCGCCAAGCGGACCCCGGTGATCGAGTCGATCATCCGCCGGCACAACGCCGACGTGGTGATCCTGGACGAGAACTTCAACAACACCTCGACCGCCGACATCAACGGCAAGCTGGCGGACCTCTACCCGTACCGCACCCCGGTGGTCGGCCAGACCTGCTCGGGCGGCGGCTGGACGGGGATCAGCGGCAACTGCTCCAACTCCATGTTCGTGATCAACGGCGGGACGATGATCCTGTCCAAGTACCCGATCACCGCCCAGTACGCGCACATCTTCAGCAACTCCACCTACGGCACCTGGGACTACCACGCCAACAAGGGCGCGGCCATGGTCCAGGTCGACAAGGGCGGGGTGAAGAGCTGGGTGGTCGGCACCCATCTGCAGGCCGACGAGTCGGACGTCTCCACCGACACCACCCAGTCCACCCGGCTCGGCCAGCTCTCCGAGATCCGCGCCTGGGCGGACGGCATCGCGGGCACCGACGCCCCGGTGCTGATCGGCGGCGACCTCAACGTCGAGTACGTCCACGGCCAGTCGCGCGGCGACTTCGCCAACGCCCAGTACGCGGCGAACGGCGTCCTCGGCACCCCGGCCACCGACCCGGGCCAGACGCTGGCCACCATGGACTGCTCGGTCTCCGCCTGGTGCCAGTACATGGCGGGCGTGGAGACCTTCCCCAAGGACTACCGGGACGACCTGGACTACCTCGGCTACCTCAACGCCCCCGGCCGCCCGGTCCCGCTCGCGCTGCCGAACGTCAAGGCCGACCTCGACCCCCAGACCGGCTGGAGCGCCGGCCAGCTCGACACCAACTCGCCGAGCGACCACTACCCGGTCGAGGCCACCTTCCAGCTCAACTGAGAGGGCACACCCAGGCGCGTGGCCCTGCTTGATCAACTGCGCGCGGGCGACCCTGTACATCGCCGCACGATCACTCGAACCCGGACTTGCACTGCCTCAGGGGCGCGGGGCCCTGCTCGATCGACTGCGTGTGCGCGGAACCATGCACCTCCGTAGAGGGCCGGTCGCGCACGCAGTCGATCAAGCAGATCCCGCGCCCCCGTCGGTTACCCGACGGACGAGTACGCGATGATGCCGCGTCGCAGCCCGTCGACCGCCTTGCGGGCGGTGGCCCGCAGCTGGACGTCCTCGCCGGCCGCGTCCTGGATCTGGCTGAGCACGTCGATCAGCTGCTTGGTCCAGCGGACGAAGTCACCGGCGGGCATGTCGGCGTCGCGGAGCACCGAGTCGAGGTTGTGGCCGAGCGCCCAGCGGTAGGCGACCCAGGCGAAGCCCAGGTCGGGCTCGCGCTGGCCGACCCCCTCGGCGGTGTTGATCCGGTGCTGCTCCTCCAGGGCGTCCAGATGGCCCCAGATCCGGATCATGCGGGCGAGGGCCTCCTTGGTGTTGCCCTCGGGCACCCGGGGGGCCGTCGCATCGTCGGACTGCCGCGCCTCGTACACCAACGCCGAGGCGCAGGCGGCGAGTTCGGCGGCGCCGAGCTCCTTCCAGACGCCTTCGCGGATGCACTCGGAGGCGAGCAGGTCGAGTTCGCCGTAGAGGCGCCCCAGGCGCTTGCCGTCCTCGGTGACGGTGTCGCCGCTGAGGTAGCCGAGGTCGGTGAGCAGGCCGCAGACCCGGTCGAAGGTGCGGGCGATGGTGTGGGTGCGGGAGCGCATCTTGCGCTCCAGCACCTCGGTGTCGCGGTGCAGGCGGTGGTAGCGCTCGGACCAGCGGGCGTGGTCCTCGCGCTCGTCGCAGCCGTGGCAGGGGTGCTGGCGCAGCTCGGCGCGGAGCCGGGCGATCTCGGGGTCGTCCGCGGCGGCCGCGCGGCCCTTGCGGTAGCGCTCGGGCTCCAGGTGTCCGGCCTTGGTGCGCAGCGCGGAGGCGAGGTCGCGCCGGGACTGCGGGCTGCGCGGGTTGAAGGACTTGGGGATCTTCATCCGGTCGACGGCGGTCACCGGGTACGGGAAGTCGATCATCGCGAGCCGCTTGACGTGCCGCTCGGCGGTGAGCACCACCGGGCGGGGACCGTCCTGGTAGTCGGGGTGGCGGCTGGTGCGCGGGGAGCGGCTGACCGGGGGGAGACCAGGATCGAGGACGAGGGCGAGGCCGGCGAACTTGCCGGTCGGCACATGGATCACGTCGCCCGGCTTGAGCTGTTCGATCGCCTCGATGGCGGCGGCCCGGCGCTGGCTGCTGCCCTCGCGGGAGAGCTCGTTCTCGCGCTCCTTGAGGGCGCGGCGCAGGGTCATGTACTGCTCGAAGTCACCGAGGTGACAGGTCATCGACTCGCGGTAGCCGTCGAGGCCCTCCTCGTTGCGCTGGACCTGGCGGGCGATCCCGACGACCGAGCGGTCGGCCTGGAACTGCGCGAAGGAGGTCTCAAGGAGCTCGCGCGAGCGGTGCCGTCCGAACTGGCCGACGAGGTTGACCGCCATGTTGTACGAGGGGCGGAAGGAGGACTTCAGCGGGTAGGTACGGGTGCCGGCGAGGCCCGCCAGCGCCTCCGGGTCGAGGCCGCGCTGCCAGAGCACCACGGCGTGGCCCTCGACGTCGATACCGCGCCGCCCGGCCCGGCCGGTGAGCTGGGTGTACTCACCGGGGGTGATGTCGGCGTGGGTCTCGCCGTTCCACTTGACCAGCTTCTCCATGACCACCGAGCGGGCGGGCATGTTGATGCCCAGCGCCAGCGTCTCGGTGGCGAACACCGCCTTGACGAGGCCCTTGACGAAGAGCTCCTCGACGACCTCCTTGAAGCGCGGCAGCATGCCCGCATGGTGGGCGGCGATGCCGCGCTCCAGGCCGTCCAGCCACTCGAAGTAGCCGAGGACGTGCAGGTCCTCGTCGGGGATGTCGTAGCAGCGCTCCTCGACGATCTGGCGCACCTGGGCGCGCTCGGCGTCCCGGTTGAGGCGCAGCCCCGAGGTGAGGCACTGGTTGACGGCGGCCTCGCAGCCGGCCCGGCTGAAGATGAAGGTGATCGCGGGCAGCAGACCCTCGGCGTCCAGACGTTCGATGACGTCCACCCGGCCCGGGGTCCAGACCCGTCCGGGGCGACCGTTGGGCATGGATCTGCCGCGTCCCCGTCCGAACCGGTCGCGGGGGTTGCGGTCCTGCTCGGAGCGGGCGAGGCGGACGAGTTCGGGGTTGACCGCCTTGGCCGGGTTGCGCGGCGCGTCCTTGGGGCGGCCGTCGCGGTCGGGGTTGGCGAACAGGTCGTACATCCGGTTGCCCGCCATGACGTGCTGCCAGAGCGGAACCGGGCGGTGCTCGGAGACGATGACCTTGGTGCCGCCGCGTACGGTGTCCAGCCAGTCGCCGAACTCCTCGGCATTGGAGACGGTCGCGGAGAGCGAGACCAGGGTGACGGACTCCGGGAGGTGGATGATCACCTCTTCCCAGACGGCGCCGCGGAAGCGGTCGGCGAGGTAGTGCACCTCGTCCATGACCACATAGCCGAGGCCGTCGAGGGTCTGCGAGCCCGCGTAGAGCATGTTGCGCAGCACCTCGGTGGTCATCACCACGATCGGTGCGTCGCCGTTGACGGTGTTGTCGCCCGTCAGCAGGCCGACCTTGGCGGCACCGTAGCGCTTGACCAGGTCGCCGAACTTCTGGTTCGACAGGGCCTTGATCGGCGTGGTGTAGAAGCACTTGCGTCCGGCCTGCAGGGCCAGGTGGACGGCGAACTCTCCGACGATGGTCTTGCCCGAGCCGGTCGGGGCGGCGACCAGCACACCGCTGCCCTCCTCCAGGGCCTGGCAGGCCTCGATCTGGAAGGGGTCGAGCGGGAAGTCGTACAGCTGCTGGAACCCGTAGAGGGCGGTGGCCTGCTCCTTGGCGCGGCGGCGGAAGGCCGCGTACGCCTCGGCGGGGCTGAGCTGCTCGGTGTCGGACTGCGGGGTCTCCGAGTGCGGGGTCTCCGAGTGCGGGGTCTCCGAGTGCGGGGGCATGGCGCTGTTCATCGGCGTCACCTCTTCTTCCCGTGGGACTGCTTCATCCCGTGGGGCCGGCGGGGCCCGTACGGGCGGGACGGGGGTGCAGACGGCGACGCCTGCGGCTGCGGGACCTGACCGGCCGGGGCCGACGGTGCTGTCCGGCCGGGGACCGGCGGTGGGGCGCAGCGGGTGTGGTTGGTGTGGTGATCGAGCATCTCAGCCTGAGATTACCCGCCGGGAGTGACATCAATGGCACCGTTTTCCGGCCCCGGACATCGGCGATGCGACCGGCGACCAGGTGTGAGCGGGCGCCTCCGAGGAGTCACCGACCCCTGCGACCCTCTGGTCCGGAACGGACGGGCGCGACTCCTGATGGAGTCGTCAAACAGAAGTCGTGACGCGCGGTACGGGACCGTAGCACCGTCCGTCACGCAGCAGACCCACAGGACGTTGACACGGTGGCGGGCGAGCGCGAGGGCGTCCAGAAGTGCACTGAAAATGTTGGGTTCTGGCCCTGCCCCGGGTGGGGGCCAGAATCGTTTTCATGCAGGGGGAATGGGCCGGGGAGCCGGTCGGGGTGGATGTGCGGGAGACCTGTCGGGAGTTGATCCCGGCCGGGAGCGTGTTCGCGTTCCTGGCCGAGCATCGCGAGACGCTGTTCCCGAGGTCGATGTTCGCGGACATGTACCCGTCGAGGAACGGTCGGCCGAGCATGCCGCCGCAGGTGCTGTCCGCCGCGGTGGTGCTGCAGAGCCTGTTCGGGGTCTCGGACTTCGACGCGGTCCGGGAGTTGCGGTGCGATCTGAGGTGGAAGGCGGCCTGCGGTCTGGGGCTGCATGACACCGCCTTCGACCCCTCCCTGCTGACGTACTTCCGCCGTCGCCTGCAACGCTCGGCGGATCCGAACCGGATCTTCACCAAGGTCAAGGAAGTCGTGGCCGCGACCGGCGCCCTCAAAGGCAAGCACCGCCGGGCGCCGCCTACGCCGCTGAGCTTGCGGTCGGCAAGTACTGCGCGACCGGGCAGGCCCGGCGCCGGGCCGAGTATCCGGACGATGTCGTCGCCCGAGCTACCTGGGACGAGGCGGAGCGGGAGGAACTTGACCGGCTCCGCGACGCGTACATCGAGGCGTCGCTCACCGTCAACGCACACCCGCTGATCGAGCAGGCCCGTATCGAGGGCTGCTACGCGCAGACGTGGCAGGCGCTGAAGGACGCAGTCGAGGAACCAGCCGCAGCCTGAGCCAGGCCGAACAACTCGGAGCCCCCGCCTGGCAGCGGGGGCTCGTCTGCGTGCGGACTCACGCACATTTGGGCTGTCGAGCAGCAAGCTCGACGGCCCGGAGGTGCTGGCGGTCGGTCAGGCTGTGGGCCATGGAACGGTGGTCTCCACCGGCTGGCTGTAATCCACGCCGTCAAGGCCCCATCCGTACAGCTCGCGCACCTGTGCGAGGAACCACTGCGCCCCTTCGCTGCCAGCTGCGAGCCCGCTTTCCGGGTCGCGCCACAGCTCCCGCACGGCGTCCTGGACCTTCTCGTCCATCTCCCAGCTGTCCAGCCGGATGCGCCCCTGGTCGTCCATCACCAGCGGGGCTGAGCCAGTCAGTTGATCCCAGAGGGCGGTGGCCTGCTGCACGGTGCTCTGGAAGCCGTCCGAACCAAGCACAGCACGCAAGAAACTGGTGTAGAGGGCGATGCTCGGGATCGCGGTGGACGCCTGGGTGACCGCCGCACCGGCCACGACCGTGAAGGCCCGCCCGGCGCCGTTGGCCAACGCGGTGCTGTTGAGCGCGGTCGCGGTCTGCTCCAGGTGCTCCTTCGCCGCGCCGATCGTTCCCTGCCGGTACACCTGGGCGGTCAGCTCGGAGCCGACGTAGGACAGAGCTGCGGTGGTGAAATCATCGGCGAGCAGGCCGCGCTGCGAGAGCTTCTCGACCCATATCTGCCAGTCCGCACCGCCCATCACCTGCACGGTGGCCTCGCGCTCGTCGGCGCTGGCCGCCTCCAGACGCACGGACCCGATCCGGGCGGTGCCGTCGGTGAACTCCAGCGACGGCGCCTCGTAGGGCTGTCCGAGCGGCTTGATGACCGAGTGGTGGACGGTACCGGTTGCCGGGTCTGTGCGGCGCGGCGCGGCAAGGCTGTAGATCAGGTAGTCAACCTGCCCGTACTTGGTGGCGAGGAGGTCCAGCACCTCGGCCTTGGCTTCGGTACTGAAGGCGTCGGCGTTGACGAAGACGAAGTCGTTGCCGTTCTCGGCCGCCAGGCCAGCGGCGGCCGCGGCGCGGTACCAACCGGCTGAGGCGGTGCGCCGCTCGCTCTCGGGCGCCTCGTAGGCGACTCCGACACCGCGGATACCCTGCTGGCGCAGCCCGGCCATAAGGATCGCCAGACCGTACCCGGCGCTCGCCCCGAGCAGCAACACGACGGGCGCCTTGCCGTCTTGGCGGGGTGGGATCTCCTCCCACATCCGCTCGACCACCGTGGCGCAGCCGGTGGGGTGGGAGTTGACGATCAGGAAGCCGCGTTCCTTCGGAGTGATCTCGCGGATGCTCACGGGGTGTCCGTTCCACTCGATAGGGGCTGGAGCCGTACGAGGAGGGAGCGGATGCCGCCGATGGTGGTGAGGCGGCCGACTTCCTCGTCCGGAATGGCGACGGCCAGCTTGTTCTCCAGGATCACGATCAGTTCGTGCAGGGCGAGGCTGTCGATCCCCAGGTCCTGTTCCAGGTGCCCGTCATGAGGGATCGTAGTCACGTCTGTGACCGCGGCCTGTGCGAGAGAGTCACGGAGAATCTGCTCGTTGGTTGTCGAAAGCGTCATTGACGCACACCTTCCTGTACTCGTCCGGTGACTGAACACATTCGACTCAGCAGCGTGTCGGTGGGGATGACTGGCAGCGGGGTGGCAGGCGCAGAACCACAGTGAGCCCCCAACGCGACCCGCCATCCACAGGCGGGTCCTGCCGCGCGACCTCGCTTGCCAGGACCACGTCCTGCCCCTGCTTGAAAAGCTCATCGAACCGCGTCGCATACGTCTCGTGATCATCCCCTAACCGATCACTCGAGATCGAGACCTTCGAAAACAGGTAACTCCCACACCGGGAAACAGACCTGGCACGAAACGCCCACTCAGAATGGATCAGCTCCTCAGTTGCAGATGTCTTCAAGTGGTCGGGTCCGTACAGCGACGGCGACGGCAGGTGGTCGGGAACGGTCGATTCCGGTCATTCGCCCTGCTCCGACGGGCTGCTCCCTACAGTCTGACCACCGAGGCCGCCGACCGGGGCGGCCCGGCCGGACAGGAGGAGTCACGATGGCCAATCTGGAGAGCGCGCTCAAGGAAGCCATGTCCATCGACGGCGCGATCGGCGTCGCCCTGGTGGACTACGGCAGCGGAATGGCCCTCGGCTCGCTCGGCGACGGTGCCGAGATCGACCTCAATGTGGCTGCGGCGGGCAACACGGACCTGGTCCGCGCCAAGATGCGCACGATGGAGATGCTCGGCCTGCACGACAACGACATCGAGGACATCCTCATCAGCCTCACCGGCCAGTACCACCTGATCAGGCCGCTCACCACGCAGAGCGGCCGAGGTCTGTTCCTCTACCTCGCGCTCAACCGCAGCCGGTCCAACCTGGCGATGGCCAGGCATCAGTTGCGGCGCATCGAGACCGGCCTTGAGATCTGAGAGGCCCGAGGCCGAGAGGGGAGCGCCACGTGCCGGTACCACTGCACCAAGCCAAGGCCGAGTTCTTCAGGATGCTCGGCCACCCCGTCCGGATCCGGGTGCTGGAGCTGCTCCAGGGCGGGCCGATGCCGGTCCGCGATCTGGTGGTGGCGCTCGACATCGAACCGTCCAGCCTCTCCCAGCAGCTGGCCCAGCTGCGCCGGGCCGGACTGGTGACGGCCACCCGCGAGGGGTCCACGGTGGTGTACGCGCTGGCCGGGGCGGACGTCGCCGAGCTGCTGCGCGCCGCCCGGCGGATCCTCACCGAACTCCTCGCCGACCAGGGCGCCCTGCTCGCCGAGCTGCGCGCGGCCGACTGAACCACCGGGCACACCACCGGAGTTGACCTGACATCAGCTCTTGATCAGCTCGCCGATCCCCTCGGCCAGCCTCCGGTACTCCGACGGCCGGTTGTACACCTGCGCGCTGATCCGCAGCAGCCCGCCGCCCGGCCAGGGGCTCACCGCCACCCGGGCGTCCAGGCGTTGCCGCACCACCGCCCTCAGCTCCTGCGCGGCGGGCCTGCTCTCCGCACAGCCCGGCGGCAGCCGTACCGACCGCATGGCCAGGCCGGGCATCGCGGGCAGAGCCGGCAGCGCGGCCCGCTCCATCAGCAGGCGCTGGCCGTAGGCGGCGAGGGCCGCGTTGTGGGCCTGCACCTGCTCGGCGCCGAGCCGTTCCAGCAGGACGAACCCGGCCGGTGCGGCCAGCCAGGGGGTGTAGTCGCAGGTGCCGCGCCACTCGACGTTGTACGGGAAGCCCCGGTCGTGCTCCCAGGAGAGCATCAGCGGCCGGACCCGCTCCACCCAGCGGCCACCGACGGCGAGAACGGCGGTGGCGCGCGGGGCGAAGGCCCACTTGTGCAGGTTGCCCAGCCAGAAGTCCGCGCCACCGGGACCGGCCGCCCCGGCCGCCAAGCCACCCAGGTTCACCGGCAGATGGCCCGGGGCGTGGGCGGCGTCCACCACGGTGACCACACCGCGTTCGGCCAGCGCGGCGAGCAGGCGCGGTCCTGCGACCTCGCGGGCGGTGGGCGCGGTGATCAGGTCGAGGACGGCGATCCTGGTCCGCTCACCGACGGCGGCCAGCACCAACTCGGCCACACCGTCCACATCCGGGGTCTCCAGCGGGATCCGGACGGTGCGCACCCGGGCTCCGGCCTCGGCGGCCCGCCGCTCGACGGCGCGGGTGACGGCACCGTAACCATGGTCGGTGACCAGGATCTCATCGCCCCGGGCGAGCGGGATCGACTCCAGCGCCACCGAGGCGCCCTCGGTGACATTGGTGAGCAGCGCCAGCCGATCGGGGTGGGCGCCGAGGGCGGCGGCCACCTTGGCCCGGGCGCGGGCGATCCGGTCCGACAGGCCCTCGAAGAAGCCGTCCGGGTCCTGCTCCTGCTCGGCCCGCAGCCGCGCCTGCGCCCGCTGGATCGGCAGCGGTACGGCGCCGAACGAGCCGTGGTTGAGGTGGGCCACGGCCGGATCGAGGCTGAACAGGCCCTTGACTCCCGGCACCGGGCGGGGCGGCAGTGCAATCCCGAGGCTTCCGGTCACGGTGCCACCGTCCCTACTGTCGCCGTTGATGCCGTGTGACATTTCACACCGCATACATCTAGCCGAACTTCCCTGCCCACGACAACCCTCCGACCGCCCATCGGAAGCGGCCGGCGGCGGGCCCGACCGTCCTCATACCCGGACACGCCGAAGATCCCACCGAACCATCCACATCGGAACGCCGCCTGCGCGAGCGGCCGGTCCGTCCTGGCATCCAGACGGAGGCGCTCTTCCATGTGACCGATGACATGTGAAATATTACGTGCCGCCGCTCAAGCAAGCACTCCTCCATCTCCCAACTCCCCGTCCGGAAAGGACCGGTCAGTTGCGCAGACTGTCCGCAGCCCTCGCGGCTGCGCTGACCACCGGCGCCATAGCCGCCACTCTCCTCGGAGCTCCCGCCCAAGCCGCCCCCGTGAAAGCGTCGTTGACGGCGCAGCAGACCGTCGAAGGCCGCGAGGGACCGCAGCCGCCGCTCGCCCCGCAGGAACGTGAACGCCAGTCGCTGCGCGCCAAGGCCCTGGAGCAGGTCAACAAGGGCACCGTGGCGAAGACTTCGGACGGCCGCGCCCCGGCCAGGGTGAAGGTCGGCAACGACTACGTCCAACTCGCCCAGCAGCGCAAGGACAAGGTCTTCGTCATCCTCGCGCAGTTCGGCGACCAGGTGGACAACACCACGCTCTACAACGGCCAGGTGCGCTACGGCGGCACCCCGGGGCCGCGCCACAACCAGATCCCCAAGCCGGACGGCAGCGACACCCACACGCTCTGGAACAAGGACTTCGACCGCTCGTACTACCAGAAGATGTTCTTCGACGACACGCCCGGCGCGGTCTCGATGCGCAACTACTACCGGATCCAGTCCTCCGGCCGGTACGACGTCGAGGGCACCGTCAGCGACTGGGTCACCGTCCCGTACAACGAGGCGCGGTACGGCAGCAACAAGGGCCCGCAGGGCAGCGGGGCCTGGACACAGGCGCAGGAGTTCGTCCGGGACGCGGTGAAGGCCTGGTACGACGGCGAGATCGCCAAGGGCCGCTCGGTGGCCGACATCAAGGCCCAGCTGGCCCAGTACGACGTCGCCGACCGCTACAACCACGACAAGGACGGCAACTTCGACCAGCCCGACGGCTACCTCGACAACGTCATCGTGGTGCACGCGGGGGTGGACGAGACCTGGGGTGGCGGCGCTCAGGGCTCCGACGCCCTGTGGGCGCACCGGAGTTGGGCCTTCCCCGACCCCACCGGGCAGACCGGACCGACCGGCGACAAGATCGGCGGCGTACCGGTCGGCGACACCGGCCTGTATGTCTACGACTACGTCCAGGCCGGTGAGAACAGCGGCGTCGGCCTCTTCTCCCACGAGTACGGCCACAACCTGGGCCTGCCCGATCTCTATCCGACGACCGGGGGCGACAACAGCGTCGACTTCTGGTCGCTGATGTCCTCCGCCTCGTACCTCGGCAAGGGCCGGAACACCACCGGCGCCTACCCCGGCGACCTGGACGCCTGGAGCAAACTCCAGTTCGGCTGGCTCAACTACGACGAGGCACAGGCCGCGACCCGGTCCTCGCACGCGCTCGGCGTCAGCAGCTACAACACCGACCAGGCCCAGGCCGTACTGGTCCACCTGCCGCCGAGCCACACCACCACCGAGCTCGCCGACCCGGCCGAGGGCGGTTCGCAGTGGTGGAGCGACACCGGTGACAACCTCGACAACTCCCTTGCCCGCACGGTGGATCTCACCGGTCGAAGCGGCCCGGCCGCACTCGACACCGCCGCCTGGTACGACACCGAGCAGGGCTACGACTTCTTCACCGTCGAGGCCTCCACCGACGACGGCAAGACCTGGAAGCCGCTCGGCGGCACCGTCGACGGCGCCCCGATCGGCAACACCACCGCCAACACTCCCGGGCTCAGCGGCACTTCGGGCAAATGGACGCAGCTGCACATCCCGCTGGACGACTACCTCGGCCGCCGGGTCGAGCTCCGTTTCCACGTCACCTCGGACGGCAACACCCACGGCAAGGGCGTCCTGGTCGACGCCGTGACGATCAGCGCGGGCGGGCAGCAGCTCCTCTCCGACGGCGCGGAGCACGGCAACCAGGGCTGGACGGCCACCGGGTTCACCATCGTCACCGGGAAGAGCGCGGTCAAGGAGCACCCCAGGGCGTACCTGGTGGAGAACCGCCGCTATGTCGGCTACGGCGCCTTCCTCAAGACCGGCCCGTACAACTTCGGTTACAGCGGCGTCACGGGCAAGCAGAACGTCATCGACACCTATCCCTACCAGGAGGGCGTGCTGGTCTGGCTCTGGGACACCGCCTACGGCGACAACAACACCCAGGACCACCTGGGCGGCGGCCTGATCCTCCCGATCGACGCCCATCCCAAGCCGATCCGCTTCGCCGACGGCAGTCCGGTCAACGCCCGGGCCCAGAGCTTCGACGCGACCTTCTCACTCAAGCCCACCACCGCCTTCGACCTGCACAGGGCGGGCATCGCCACCACCGTCGTCCCCGAGCCGGCCGTCCCGGCCTTCGACGACCACAGCGGCGTCTACACCGACCCGGCCACCCCTCAGCTCGGCGTGAACGTCCCCGACACCAACACCAGGATCGAGGTCGTCCGCGAGAGCCGCAACGGTCTGCTGACCACTGTCAGGGTCGGCCCGGCCTCCTGAGCCGACCCGTGCGCACCGAGCCCTGGTCCCGCCGCCCGACCGGCTGCAGGACCAGGGCTCGCGTCGCCTCCCCCTGACGGGGGCTCGGCCGGAGCAGGGTGTCGCCGGTGTCGGACCGACCGGCAACAGGGCCCGCGGCGGCGCTCTCCCTGTTGCCGGTCGGTCTCAGTAGCCGCAGCCGCTCGCGCCGTCGCGGAGCAGGGTGAATGCCGTCAGGGCATCGGCGACGGCGAGGCGGGCGGCTTCGGGCAGGGGTTGACCGGCGGCCAGGCGGGCCCAGTTGGCGCGGGCAAGGGTCTGGCGCACCGCGAGGAACTGGGCGGCGAGCAGGCGGGAGGTCAGGTCGTCGGCGCCGTCGACCGTCTCCGCCAGGGCCTCGGCAAGGGCATCCGTGTCGGCGGCGATGTAGTCGAGCAGGTGGGAGGAGAGGCTCGGGGTCTCGAACACCAGGCGGTGGAAGGCCAGCACTTCGGGCGCGGGGCACAGGCCGGTGGCGGCGTCGCGCTCGGCCAGCCGGTCGAGGTAGTGCCGCTGCAGGGCCTCCAGGGCCAGGACGTCGGCCGGGCGTTCGCGGACCACCCGGCCCGCCTCGCCGCGGTGGTCGGCGATCCGGTGCAGGACCAGCTCCTCCTTGCTGGCGAAGTACCGGAAGAGGGTGGGCTTGGACACCTCGGCCGCCGCGGCGATCTCGGCCACCGACACCTGGTCGAAGCCATTGGCCAGGAAAAGTCCGATCGCAGCGTCGGCGATCGCCTGGCGGGTGCGTTCCTTCTTGAGGGTCCGCAGACCTCCGGGCTCGTTCATAGCAGAATCATAACCCAGACACTTTTGTTACTCGGTTGCATTTTCTCCCCCGGTTGCTGTTGCATGGCCCCATCACTCAACCGGGGAGGGAACAGCGGACATGGCACACCTGGAGACAGCGGCAACCGTACTGATCGTGGGTGCCGGACCCACCGGCCTGACGCTGGCGTGCAGCCTGGCCCGCCAGGGCATCGGCGTCCGGATCATCGACAAGTCGACCGAGTTCCAGAGCAGTTCGCGCGGCAAGGGCCTCAACCCGCGCAGCCTGGAGGTGCTCGCCGACTTCGGCCTCGACCGGCGGCTGTCGGCCGAGGGCCGCAGCCGCCAGCTCTTCCGCAAGTACTTCGACGGGGTCTTCGTCACCGATACGGACGCCTTCGAGGACGCCCGGCCGACACCCGACGCACCGTACGAGCGCGGGCTGTTCATTCCGCAGGCCCGAGTGGAGGGCATGCTGCGGGACGTCCTCGCGACCTACCGGGTCGAGGTCGAACTCGGCGGCGAGCTCGTCGAGTTCGGACAGGACGAGGAGAGGGTCACCGCGCTGCTCGCGAGCGGCGGGCGGATCACCGCGGACTACCTCGTCGGCTGCGACGGCGGACGCAGCACGGTGCGCAAGGGCCTGGGTATCGCCTTCCCCGGGTCCGGCGACCCGGAGACGGCGATGGTCTGCGGCGACGTCGTGATGGAGGGTCTCGATCCGGCGTACTGGCACCAGTGGTTCGGGGCGAAGGGGGCGCTGCTGCTCTGCCCGTTCGAGGGCAGCGACAGCTGGCAGTTCCAGGCCAGCCCCGAACTGGACGAGCACGGGCGGGTGATCGAACCGTCACTGGAGAGCTTCCGCCGCATCGTCGCCCGGCACACCGGCAGCACCGATCTTCGGGTGCGCAGCGCGAGCTGGCTCTCCACCTGGCGGGTCAACGTCCGGATGGCGGAGCGCTACCGCGTCGGCCGGGTGCTGATCGCCGGGGACGCCGCGCATGTCCACCCGATCGCGGGCGGGCTCGGCATGAACACCGGGATCCAGGACGCCTGGAACCTCGGCTGGAAGCTGGGTCACGTCCTCACCGGCCAGGCCGGTCCCGGACTGGTCGACAGCTACCAGGAGGAGCGGCTGCCGATCGCCGCCCGGCTGCTGAACGTCACCACCGCCGCGATGGCCGCGGTCACCGAGCGCTCCCGCACGCCCGGGGTCGGGCTGGAGGTCGTCCGCTCCGAGGACACGACCGGGCTCGCCATCGACTACCGCTGGAGCAGCCTGTCCAGGGACGTGCACCCGGCCGGGCCCGGCGACGCCCCGCAGGCGGGCGACCGGGCGCCGGACGCCCCGCTGCTGGACGGCGAGGGCCGGCCGGTGCGGCTCTTCGACCTCTTCGCGGGCAGCCACTTCACCCTGCTCGCCTTCGGCTGCCCGGCCCCCCGACTGGCGGGTACCGCACGCGCCTTCAGGATCGACTCCGATGCAGGACCGCTGCGCGACGCGGGCGGGCACGCCCGGCGGGCGTACGGGGTCCAGGGCGATGCGCTGATCCTGGTCCGCCCGGACAACCACATCGCGCTGACGGGCCGGGCGGGTGATGCCGACGCGGTCCTGAGCTACCTCCGCGAACTCGGGCGCTGACCCGGACCGGCCGGCAACGGGGCCCGCACGCTCATCGCCGGCCGAGGCCCGAGGCCCACTGCCGCGTCGACCGTGCCTCTCCGTACGATCGGCGCAGGTCACCGAGGGTTCGGGTCGTTCGATTGGCAGCGGACGGACAGATCTCGCGGACAGGTGCGGTGAGCAGAGGAGGGACAAGTGCCCACGGTCGGTTCATTGACCGAGATGGCGGAGCTGGCGCTGGAGTTCGTGGCCGGCGCCGCCGAGCGGGGAGCGCTACGGACGGTGGTCGGCGCGGCACTCGCGCCGGGCGACGACGGGCCGCCACCCGGCCCGGACTTCGCCGGGAAGCTGGTCCGGATCGAGATCGAGCCGGACGGTGGCGGCTGGGCCGAGGACTCGGCCGCGGCGGCGCGGGTGGTGAGCCGGTACGCCGCCGCCCGGGTGGCCGCCCTGGCCGTGCCCACCCGGCGGCCCGGTGAGGCACCGGGCGCGCTGGTCGAGGCGGCCGCGCGGCACGGTGTGGCCCTGCTGACGGTCTCCCCCGATGTCTCCTGGCTGCGCCTCGCTCAGGTGATCGGTGACGAACGGCTGCGCGAGGCACGGGAGCAGATTGCCGATCTGGAGCAACTCCTCTCCCTGGTAAGGGATCAGGGAGAGGAGGACCGCAGGGTGGAGCGGCTGGTCGCCTGGTTGGCCCGAACGCTCGACGGTGCCGTCACCCTGACCGGCGGACGTCCCGGCGTCGGCCGGGTCGACGCCCCCGGCCCGGCCTGGGACCTGCCGCCCGGGGCCGGGAAAGCGGCCGAGGAGGTCGCGGGCGGCCGGCTCGGCTCGGCCGCGATCGACGACGGCGGGCAGCGCATCCGGCTGACGGCGATCGGGCGGAAGCGGCCGCACCCCGTTCTGGCGGTCGGCCGGACCGAGCCCTTCGACGCCCGCAGCAGGGTGCTGATCACCCATGCGGCGACGCTGCTGGCGCCGATCCTCCAGGCCAAGGAGGCCGGGGTGGACCGCGACCGGCTGCGCGAGGTGGCGGCGGCACTGCGCGTGGCGGTCTTCCAGCTGCTGATGGGCGGCGAGGTGACGCTGGCCCAGCGCACCGCCGAGGGCCTGTCCAGGGGGCTGCTGGACGCGGAGAGCGCCCGGGTGTACGTCCTGGAGGGGCCGTCCGCCGAGCGCGACCGGCTGGCCCGGGAGTGCACGGCGGCCACCAAGGGCCGGGCGCTGGTGGTCCGTTGCCCGGCCTACGACCAGCACCTGATCGTCGTCGCCCCGCTGAGGGAGGGATCGTCCGCCGGCTCTGCGGACGACGCTGGGGACGACCGGGGAGCGGCCGGCCGGGGAGCGGCCGGCCCGACCGGCGAGCGCTGGGGCTCGGACGACTGGGACGCCGTGGGCAGGATCCTGCGCCGATTCGTCGCCCAGCACCCCGAGCGCTACCTGGGCGGCAGCGGCTCGCTCCCCCTCGCACAGACCGCCGGCTCGTACGGCGACGCCATCCGCGCCCTCGCGGTGGCCCGGCTGCAACCGGGCCGCTCGGCGCTGTACGCGGCGGAGAGCCGGCTCACCCAGGTCCTCGACCACCGTGTCGTCGTCGCCTGGGCGGGCGAGTTGCTGCGGCCGCTGCACGCCCTCTCGTACAGCAGCCTCGACCAGATGCTCGGCACACTGCACCTCGGACTGGAGTTCCCGGCCACCAGCACCGCGAAGATCCTCGGTGTCAGCCGCAACACCGTTCGCGCCCGCCTCGACCGGGCGGCCGCCCTGCTCGGCCTCGACCTCTCCGGGCTGCGGGGGCGAGCGGTGCTCCATCTGGCCCTGCAGTCCTGCTCGGTGGCCGGTCCTGACGGGCTCTGCCGCACTCCGGACCGCCCGGGACGTCGGACCTCCGCCACCCTCTCGGAGGTCCTCTCCGGTGAGGGCGCCCGAACGTGGGCCCAGGCCCTGCTGCAGCGCCTCGCCGAGGACGCACGCGACCTGCGCGGCACCCTGCTGGCCTGGCTGGCGGCCGGCGCGAGTGTCGAACAGGCCGCCCGGCAGCTCGGTCTGCACCCGCAGACCGTCCGCGAACACCTGCGCAGCGCGGAGCGGCTGCTCCAGCGCCAGTTGCTCTCGGGCGGCGGCGGCCAGTACGAGGTGACGCTCGCCTTCGCCGTTCTGGGCGAGTTGACGCTCACCGAGCCCGATCCCGGGGAGGACTCGGCCTGACGCAGGCTCAGCTTCCCGGCAGGTCGCAGCGGCGGACCGTGCACCGGTGACGGTCGGCGGCCGCCCGACCGTGCACCCGTGCGGTACCGCCGGGCAGGGCGGCCGCCCTAGGCTCGCCGCGTCGGCCGCACGGGGGGCGGCCGATCTCACACCCACCAGGCGGAGGACCGCTGCTGCTGCGACTTCGGTCGTCGGCTCCGCCTGGTGACCAGGGTGCTCACCGGGCGCCGGCCGCCACGCGACAGGCCCGGCCCCGGTGAGCGACGGGCCGGTCAGGGCCGGAGGATCCCCCACCTCTCCGGCCCTGGTCAACCGCCTGCCCCGCGAAGGTGCTCCTGCCGGCGCAGGGTCAGCAGGCCGCCCAGGGGCACGTGCAGGGCCAACTCATGGCCGTCCAGAGCCGGTTCGGCCTGGGCGACGGTACCGCCGCGGCAGTCCTGCACCAGGACGGCGAGTCGGCCGGGTGGCCGGTCGAAGGTGAGGCGGACCAGGGTGTCCGGGTCGGCGTTGGCGAGCAGCAGCAGGGACCAGTCGCCACGGACCGCCACCGGCAGCGGGGCATAGCGGCCGAAGGCGAGCGCCGGGCCGAGCCGGGACTCGATCAGCGGGTAGGCGAGTTCGGTCCTGTGGGGTCGGAACTCGCCGCGTTGCAGCAGTTCGACGTGCTCGCGCAGGACCGGGAGCCAGAAGCGCAGCACCGCGAGCTGTTCGGGCCGCTGGGCGGCGAGGTCCACCGAGACCTGCGGGGTGGCGAAGAGCACGGACAGCAGCAGGACGGCGATCTGCTCGGGTGTCTCGTCCGGGTGCCAGGTCAGCGGGTCGGCGTGGACGGCCAGCGGGCCTGCGGTGAGGCGGAGATCGGCGGTGCGGACGCGGTTCTCGACGGCGTTGTGCGGGCAGTCGGCGGCCCGGATCATCGTGGCGTACGGCCGGAGCCCGGGGCCGATGTAGTCCTGGCGGTGTTCGACCAGGACCTCGGGGCGACTGGCGCGCAGCCGCTGGTCCAGTTCCGCGAGCAGCCGGTGGACACCCTCGGCGACCGTCGCGCAGTCGCCCTCCGGCGAGTCCGGTGAGCTCGGTGAGTCAGGCGAGCCCGGTGAGTCAGGCGAGCCGTCGCTCGGTGCGACGCGGGCGAAGGTGTCGATGAAGTCGATCTTCAAGCCGTCCACCCCGTGCTGTTCCACGGCGGCGGCCAGCCGTTCGACCTGGTGGCGGCGGACGGCTGGGCTGCGCGGGTCCAGCACGGAGGTCTCCAACTGCGGCAGCCTGCCGAGGGTGTGCGGAGCGAGTTCCCTGGCGGCGGCGCTGCGGTCGCCGGCGAACGGGAGAGCGTGCCAGAGCAGGTAGTTGAGGCCGAGCGCGCGGACCCTGGCCACATGGGCGGGGAAGTCGGGGAAGCCGATCGGCGCTGGCTGCCAGTCCCCGGTGGTGGCATAGGAGCGGGACTCCTCGTCGGTCTGCCAGCCGTCGTCCACGATCAGCGAGCGGAAGCCGAGGGGTGCGGCCAGCGCGGCCAGCCGTTCGACCTCCGCCGCGTTCATCGCCAGGTGCAGCGCGTACCAGGTGCAGAAGACCGGCTCGAAGGCCGCAGCCGGGACGGTGGCGGGCGGCGTCGAGGCGGCCCACCAGGACGCACAGTCCTGCACGGTGTCGGCGAAGTGGCGTCCGCTCAGGTCGAGCCGCAGGGCCAGCTCCGGGCCCTCGTGCTCGACCCACCAGCTGAACTCGCCGGTCTCCTCGACGGCTCCCTCGCCGATGGCGACCGGCAGGACCACCTCTCCGACCGCGAAGGTGCACAGCGCCCGGTCGCCGCTGCCGACCAGGCTGCCCACCGGCGCGCCCTGGGGCAGAGCTGCGATCCTGGGCGCAAGCCAGGAGGGCGGCAGCCACCGGGAGTTGGTGTTCGGCGTCCAGTACGCGCTCGCGCCGGTGCACGGCAGTCGCCACTCGGCCCTGACCCGCAGCGGGAGTCGGTCGTCCGGATCGCCGGCCGTGACGCGGAGCAGGAGCACACCGGGTGCCTCCTGCGGGATCACCGACACGCCGAGGCTGCGTCCGCCGACCGCCGTGGCCCGAAGGCGCAGTCCGGGGAGGGAGCCGTCGACGCTCCTGGTGGTCTCGGTGCGGCCGGACGGATGGGCGCTGCCGTCCCAGCTGAGCGCGGTCCCACTCACTGCGTGCCTTTCTGCCGTTGCGGATCCTGCACGCGCGGTCAGCCGTGCAGCGCGCCCGAAGGGGCGCGGGAGACGCAGGAAGGACCCGGTCGGGCGCGGCCCGCGAAACGGTTCCCCGCCGCGGCCCGACCGGGCGTCGTGTCACCGGCGGAGCGGGCCCTCGCAGGTGTAGTCGGCGGTTCCGGCCCGGCCGTTGCTCCAGATGTCGACCTTGCCGAAGTAGCAGTTCATGTCGTCGAGGTTGTTGGCGACGCCCTTCGTCCGCTGGAGGATGAAGTAGTCGACCGTGCCGGACATGTCCTTGAACACCCGGTCCGTGCTACCGGAGTCGGCAAGGTTCGCGGTGATCCTGCCGGTGCAGATGAACCGCATCGGCTTGTTGTTCCAGTCGCCGTTGTCCTTGCAACTGGGAGTGCTGTAGGTCGCCTTGGCGAAGGCGGCCCGCACCTGGGAGGCGGAGGCGTACTTCAGGGCGCCGTTGGCGGTGAAGGAGGTGCTGGGGACGTACAGGTTGTCCAGGTTCTTGATCTGGGCGTCCAGGAAGGCGCTGTACTCGGCGTTCAGGGCGGCGTCGTCGGAGACCTTGGTGCGCCACGCCTCGAAGCCGGCCGGGTCGTCGGCCCGCTGGTAGCCGTACATCTCGCGGATCAGCGAGGGGTGCTTCTGCCACAGGAACTCGAAGAACGTCCCGGCGTAGTTGTAGAAGTGGAAGGCCGGGGTGTCGCCGTACTTGGCGTGGATGAGCTCCTTGACGGTCATCCGGGGGATGCCCGCCGCCTCGTCCTGGGCCAGCTTGGACACCAGCGACTTGCGCACCAGGATGCCCTGGTCGCGGGTGGAGCCGTCGAAGAACTCGGCTGTCCCCTCGTCCATCGCCGTGGTCATGTCGTCGTGGTACCAGCGGGTGTCACCGAAGTAACCCGGCACCGCCCAGCGGCCGTTGAGGTAGTGGGTGTACTCGTGCCGGAACAGCTCCTCCAACGTCAGGGTGGAGTCCTGCGGCACCCGGCGCTGGTAGGTGTAGAAGGTGGCGCCGTTCTCGATGTAGATACCACCGTTGTTGGTGCTCATACCGGTGAGCAGCGGGTGGTAGACCTCGTAGTCGGCGCGCGAGGCGTACAGGTGGATGTGCAGCGTGGTGTTGACGTCGCCGGCGAGCGGCTGGTCGGTGCCGAGCACCCGGAAGAACTGGGTCTTCACCTGCTTGCTCGCGTAGTACATCTGGTCGACGGTGGCCTTGTCGAGAGCGGTGTGCACCTCGATGGCGCCGTTGTCGTACTTGTAGGTGTTGGGGAAGAGCTTGGCCTCGATCTGGTCGGTGCAGACACCGAACTGGGCGCACACGCCGTAGGTGTTGGCCCAGCCGACCGCCTTGACCCAGGGGTCGGAGAACTCGCCGAAGGCGGCTTTGGTGGCGTCCAGCAGCGGGCCGATGTCGGCCTTGACCGCCGAGGCGAGCGAGGCTATCTGGCCGAAGCGCCCGTACTCGGCGACGGCGTCGCGGGCGAGCCAGGCGTTGGTGGTCCCCTTGAGGTAGCCGGCGCTCGCGAAGCCACGGAAGACCGCGCGATAACCGGCGTCACCGGCGACAGCCGCCGTGAAGGCCGGGTCCTGGTTGTAGATGCCGAGGTAGTTGACGTTCAGTGCGGAGAGCGCGGCGCCGCTCCAGGCGCTGCTGCCCGCGAGCACGGTCCCCGGGCCGAACTTGCCGAGGATCTGCTTGACCAGAGCGAGGTTGTTCTGGCGCATGCCCGTGCTGCCCGCGACGATGCCCAGCTCGCGCATGGTGTAACCGGCCAGGTCGCCGGTGTCCCAGGCGTGTGCGCTCGCCGTGTAGCTGCCGATGGCCTGCTGGATGGCGGCCAGCGTGGCCGGGTCGGTGACGTGCAGCTCGGGGTGGCTGAAGTCGTGGTACACCGTGGCGTGCAGGAAGGTCCACAGCTCGTAGAGGTGGCTGCCGGGGGTGCCGTCGGAGGTGGCGGAGCCCTGGGTGATCCGGTTGGCGACCGCCTGGACGTGGGCGTTGTCCATCGTGGTGGTGAACCGGGCGTCCCAGCTCCAGAGGACGTGGTTCAGGCAGCCGTCGGCGGTGACCGCCGGGTCGGTGAGGAAGCCGACCAACTGGTCCGGGCCCAGGCTGGTCAGGCCGTCGACGGTGCACGGGACGCCGGCGGCCGTACGGGCCACGGGCGCGTGCGGGGCGGGCGTCAGGTCGGCGCTGGTGGGGCCCGGCCGGCCGACCTGGGCCGGCAGCGCACCGGGGACCAGCGCACTGCCCAGCGAACCGCCGCCGGGGGCGGGCGCCGCGCTGCCGGTCTTGGCGACGGCGTTGCCGAGCTGGTCCACGTCGTCGTAGCCGGTCGGCCTGGGGTCGGCCGTGGGGGCGCCGGCGGCGGAAGCCACCGGGCTGGGAGCGGTGGCGGCCGCCGGGGTGAGGGCCTGCGCGGTCTGGACGGCCGGCAGCGTGAGGGAGGCTGCGATGGCCGCTGCGAGCAGAACCCGGCGTGTGGCGCGAGTGGTTGACACCTGTGCTCCTGCGGGAGTGAGGGGGTGGGGGGTGGAGCAGTTGCGGCGGATCTCGGGCATCCGGGCCGCTGTCGGTCGGGCAGGGTCCGGGTGCTTCGGTGCGTCCGTCGGGCACACCCGGGGCCGTACTGGCGCAACAGGCTCACCGGTACGGCGACGGGAAGGTCCGGTGGTGGTCAGACCTCCGGGAAGTGGCAGGCGGCCTGGCGGGTGGTGCCGGGCCCGGTGATCTGCAACAGCGGGGGTTCGGTTCGGCAGAGTTCCTGCGCCTTGGGGCAGCGCGGGTGGAAGGTGCAGCCGCTCGGCGGACTGGAGGGGCTGGGCGGGTCGCCGAGCAGGACGATCCGCTCGCGGGCCCGCTCGGCCGCCGGGTCGGGCAGCGGTACGGCCGACAGCAGCGCTCTGGTGTAGGGGTGCGCCGGGCTGCCGTACACCTCCTGCCGGTCGCCGATCTCGACGATCCGGCCGAGGTACATCACTGCGACCCGGTGGCTGATGTGCCTGACCACCGCCAGGTCGTGTGCGATGAAGACGTACGCCACGCCGAGTTCGCGTTGCAGCCGCTCCAGCAGGCCGACGATCTGCGCCTGGATGGAGACGTCGAGCGCGGACACCGGTTCGTCGGCGACGACCAGCTCGGGCCGGGTGGCCAGGGCGCGGGCGATGCCGATCCGCTGGGCCTGGCCGCCGGAGAACTGGTGCGGGTAACGCTCCAGGTGCTCGGGGGCGAGGCCGACCAGAGAGATCAGCTCGCGGACCTCGCGGTGGATCGTCTGCGCCGACCCTCCCTGGGCGCGCAGCGGTGCGGCGATGATCTGCTGGACGGTCTGCCGGGGGTTCAGGGAGGCGAACGGGTCCTGGAAGATCATCTGCAACTTGCTGCGCAGCGGCCGCAGTTCGCGCTGGCCGGTGCGGGTGATGTCCCGCCCCTGGAAGCTGACGCGGCCGGCCGTCGGGTCGAGCAGCCGCACCAGCATGCGGCCGGTGGTGGACTTTCCACAACCCGATTCGCCGACCAGTCCGAGCGTCTCTCCGGGGCGCACCTCGAAGCTGACGCCGTCCACGGCCCGGACGCCGGCCTGGCGGCGGAGCGCGCCGCGCGGGCCCGGGAAGGTCATCCCCAGATCCTCTACCTCGAGCAGGGCGGTCATGCGTTCACCTCGTCGAGTACGCAGGCGCTGCGACGGCCCTCGTCGACCACCCGCAGCAGCGGCCGATCGGCCGTGCACAGCGGCGACTTCCGCTCCGCGTACACGGGGCAGCGGGGATGGAAGGCGCAGCCGGGTGGTGGCGCCAGCAGCGAGGGCGGGCTGCCGGGGATGGCCCTGAGGGGATCCCCTTCGGGCGCGTCCAGGCGGGGCAGGGAGTCGAGCAGACCTCGGGTGTAGGGGTGGCGTGGTGCGGTGAACAGGCTGTCCGCGGGGGCCTGTTCGGCCGCCGAGCCGCCGTACATCACCAGGACCTCGTCGGCGACCCGGGCGATCACGCCGAGGTCATGGGTGATGATGACGAGGCCGAGTCCGCGTTCTCGCTGAAGCCTGGTCAGCAGTTCCAGGACCTGTGCCTGGACGGTGACGTCGAGGGCGGTGGTCGGCTCGTCGGCGATGATCAGGTCCGGCTCGCAGGAGAGCGCGAGCGCGATCATCGCTCGCTGGCGCATACCGCCGGAGAACTGGTGCGGGTACTCCCCCGCCCGGCGGGCCGGTCCGGG
Source organism: Kitasatospora sp. GP82 (assembly GCF_029892105.1). GTDB lineage: Bacteria > Actinomycetota > Actinomycetes > Streptomycetales > Streptomycetaceae > Kitasatospora. The sequence goes on from NZ_JARZAJ010000017.1 coordinate 150,580, forward strand.
GATGCCGACGTCGCCGAGCACCTCGACCGCCCTGGCCCAGGCGGTCTTCCGGCTGCCGCCGTGGTGCTCCCGGTAGGTCTCGGCTATCTGGTCGCCGATGGTGAAGTACGGGTGCAGGGCGGTGAGCGCGTCCTGGAAGACCATGGCGATCCGCCGGCCGCGCAGCCTGCGCACGGTCTCCTCGGGTGCGCCGATCAGCTCGGTGCCGTCGAAGCGGACCGAACCGGTCACCTCGGCGCCCCGGTGCAGCCCCATCACGGCCAGCGAGGTGACGGACTTCCCCGAGCCCGACTCCCCCACGATCCCGAGCGTACGCCCGCGCTCGACGGTGAAGTCGATCCCCTTCACCGCCCGGACCGCACCCTCGGCGGTGTCGAACTCGACGGCCAGGTCAGTGACTTCAAGCAGCGTCATGAAAGCCTCGCCCTCGGGTCGATCCAGGCGTAGAGAAGGTCCACGGCCAGGTTGGAGGTCACGATGAAGAAGGACGCGAGCAGCGTGATTCCCATGATCACCGGCTGGTCGGCCTTGTTGAGCGAGTCCGCGAAGAGCTTGCCGACGCCCGGGAGGCTGAACAGCGACTCGGTGATCAGCGCCCCGGCCAGCAGTCCGCCGAGGTCCATGCCGAGCATGGTGGCGACCGGCGTCAGTGCGGGCCTCAGCCCGTGCCTGCCGACCACCCGGCGTTCGGGCAGGCCCTTGGCCCTGGCCGTCCGCACATACGGCTCGGCCATCGTTTCGATCACCGAATTGCGGGTCATCCGGGCGTAGATGGCGGCGAACATCAGCGCCAGCGTGATCCACGGCAGGATCAGGTTGCGCAGCCATCCGACCGGATCCTCGCCGAAAGCGATGTAGCGGGGGTAGGGCATCAGGCCGAGTACCGTCACCACCACGTAGAGCAGGATCATCGCGGTGAAGTAGACCGGCAGCGCGGCGACTGCGATGGTGCCGACCATCAGCACCCGGTCCACCCAGCTGTTGCGCCGCAGGGCGGAGAGCACCCCGGCCGAGAGGCCGAGCAGCAGCCAGAGCACGGCCGCGCCGAGGGCGAGCGAGGCGCTGGCGGGCAGCCGGTCCATCATCAGGTCCCAGACCGGCTGCCCGCTCTGGAAGGAGTAGCCGAAGCAGGGGAATCCGCAGTGGACGGCGTACTGGCCGCTGCCGAGCGTCTGCCCGGCGAAGATCCCGACCACATAGCGGCCGAACTGCACGATCAGCGGGTCGTCCAGGCCCATCTGATGCCGGACCATCTCGATCCGGTCGGCCGAGCAGTCCTTGCCGCAGAACTGTGCGGCCGGGTCGCTGGGCAGCAGGTAGAAGATGGCGAAGGTGAGCGCGCAGATCACCAGCAGGGTGGCGGCGATGCCGAGCAACCGCCGCAGCAGGAAGCCCGTCATGCCGCCCTGCCCTTCGGGTCGAGGGCGTCGCGCAGCGCATCGCCGAGCAGGGTGAAGGCGAGCACGATCAGGAAGAGGCAGGCGCTGGGGAGGATGAAGAACATCGGGTCGACCTTGTAGTAGAGCACCGAGTCCGAGATCATCTGGCCCCAACTCGGCGTCGGCGGACGGACGCCCACGCCGAGGAAGGTGAGCGCCGCCTCCGTGCCGATCAGGCCGGGGATGGCCAGCGTGACGTACACGGTGATGGTGCCGGTGAGGTTGGGCAGGATCTCGGTGAGCAGGATCCGGCCGCTGGAGGTGCCGCAGGCGCGGGCGGCCTCGACGTACTCGCGGTGCTTGAGCGAGAGCGTCTGACCCCGGATCACCCGGGCGATGTACGGCCAGCCGAAGGCGCCCAATACGCCGATCAGCAGCAGGACGCGGTTGACGTCCCGGGCCACCGAGAGCAGCGCGATCATGAAGATCAGACTGGGGAAGGACATCATGACGTCCATGAAGCGGCTGATCAGGGTGTCGGTCCGGCCGCCGAAGTACCCGGCGGTGATGCCGAGCGCGACGCCGATGACGGTGATCAGCAGGGCGGCGGAGAAGGCCACCAGCAGGCTGATCTGGGCACCGTAGAGCAGACGGGCGAGGATGTCGCGGCCGAGCATCGGCTCGACGCCGAGCCAGTGGTCGGGGCCGATGCCGCCGAGCGTGCCTCTGGGCAGGCCCCCGAGATAGGCGTCGACGGACCTCTTGTCGGTGTCGTCCGGGCCGTGTCCGCTGATCGCGGTGAGCACGGGTGCGAGCAGTGCGGCGAGGACGAAGAAGGCGATGATGCCGAGTCCGACCAGGGCGACGCGTCGGCGGCGCAGCCGCTGCCAGGCCAGGCGCCGGGGGGAGGCGGCCGAGTGCTGCTCCTGCGGCGGTTCGGTGTCCGCGAGGTAGCGGGGCGGGTCCTGCGAAGGGGCGGTCATGGGTCGGCTCCTGGCTACTTGACGGACTTCAGGCCGATGACGGCGTAGTCGAGCTGCCCGGACCAGACGGGGTGGGCGAAGGCGCCGGCGATGTTGGAGCCGACCAGCAGCGGCTTCTTCTGCCAGACCAGCGGGACGGCGGGCGACTTGTCCATGATCTTGCCGTCCAGGGCGAGCCATGCCTGGTTGGCCTGCGAGACGTCGGCGAGTGCGGCGATGCGGTCGAGTTCGGCGATGGTCTCGGGGTCGTTGAACCGGGTGATGTCGCCCTGGTTTCCCTTGTCCTTGATGGTCCGCCCGTCGAAGATCATCGGCAGGAAGGTCGCGGCCGACGGGTAGTCAGGACACCAGCCGCCGATGGACAGGCCGGGCTGCTTGTCCTTGTCGCCGACGATCGAGCTGACGGCGGTCGGGTCCACGGTGGTGATGGTGACGCTGATGCCGAGCTTCTTCAGCGCCGCCTGGATCGCCTCGGCCTGCTGGCGGCCACCGGTGGAGGTGAGCAGCTCGGTCGAGAAGCCGCCCGCGAACCCGGCCTCGGTGAGCAGCTCCTTGGCCTTCGCCTGGTCACCGGAGGGCTTGATCATGAAGTGGTCGACCGGCGTGCCCTGGGTGAGCACCGGCGGGAGGTAGGTGGCGGCGATGTCGGTGAACGCGGGCCCGCCCATCGTGGCGGCGAAGGCCTCCTTGTCCACCGCGTACTGCATGGCGAGCCGGACCTTGGCGTTGTCGAAGGGCGCCTTGGTGGTGTTCATGTCCAGCTTGGTGGTGCAGCCCGCGTTCTCGCTGACCAGGCGCTTCTTGACGTCCGGATTGGTCAGCACGTCGCTGATCTTCGCGGGCACCAGGTCGACGTAGGAGACGGCGTTCCTGTCGTCGCCCTGATCGGCGATCAGCCGGTCGGCGACGCCGGTGCCCTTGAGTGTCTGGTCCACCACGATCCGGTCGGGGTACGCCTTGCGGACGGGGTCGGTCTTCTCGTCCCAGTAGGTGTTCCGGACCAGCACCATGCGCTTGCCCCGGTCGTAGGACTCGATCCGGTACGGTCCGGAGGAGACCGGGTGATTGCTGTAGTTGACCCCCGCCTCCTTGGCCTTGGGGACGGGTGCGAAGGTCGGCAGTGTGACGGTGTAGCCGAACTCGGCCACCGGGCGCTTGAGATGGAAGACGATGGTCCTGTCGTCCGGGACCTCGATCGCCTGCTTGCCCAGCCGCTCTCCGTTCAACGGGCCCTGGTAGCCGGCGGGGGCGTTCAGGTAGACCCGGGCGTAGTCGGGGCCGCCGGGCAGTTCGGGGGAGAACGAGCGCTCGACGTTGTACTTGATGTCGTCGGCGACGATCGGGGTGCCGTCCTCGTACTTGAGACCGTCCTTGAGGTGGAAGGTCCAGGTCCTGGCGCCGTCGCTGGGCGTGCCGAGGTCGGTGGCGAGGTCCGGCTCGATCTTCAGCCCCTCGGCACCGGGGGCGGCCCTGAAGGTGGTGAGGGTGCGGTAGAGCATCCGGACGCCGACGTCCATGACCGGCATCGTCCAGTTGCGGGCGGGATCGAGCTGGTCGAAGTCCACATTGGACAGGACGTCGAGCGTTCCGCCCTTGACCGGTGTGCCGCCGATGATGCCGTCTCCCTCGGTGGTGACGCCCTGTTGGTTCCGGTCGTCGCCGCTGCTGCCGTTGCTGGTGCATGCCCCGAGGCCGAGGGTGAGTGCCGCCGCGATGGCCGCCGCAACGGCGGTATGGGTACGCCTGGTCATGTGCAACTCCGCAGTGGGGGGCCGTCATTGCGGCCTGGTTCACCCCCGGGGCTGGTCCGGGGCTCGCCCTCGGAGGCGACCGCTGGGTCTAGCAGCCCCGAGGTGTGACCCGTAACATAGTAATGTGAAATTGCACAGGCAAGGGCTTGTGCGGCCCGTTATCGAGCTGTGTCCGGACTGGCCGTCAACTCCCTTGCCGACAAACCGAATCACCGCAGCTCAGAAGGGATCGCAGCCGTGACCACCCAACCCCGGCCCAACACCGGCAGCCACGACCTGCCCGTCAGCCCTGCCCTCGACGCCTTCATGGGCACCGCCTGGGCCGCCAGCCCGCTGCCGGCCGAGGACAGGGTCGCCGGTCACCAGGTCACCCCGGCCCGCCGCGCCCGGCTCGCCGCCGCCTTCCCCGGTGAGCGACTGCTGATCCCCGCAGGGCAGTTGAAGGTCCGAAGCAACGACTGCGACTACCGCTTCCGCCCGCACAGCGCCTACGCCCATCTCACCGGGCTCACCGGCGAGGACCAGGTCGGCCATGTCCTGGTCCTCGAACCCACCGGGGAGAGCGTGCTCTACCTGCGCCCCCGCTCCCCGCGCGGCGGGGCCGCGCACGGCGGGAGCACGGACCGCTCGGAGTTCTACCGCGACCGCCGCTACGGCGAGTTCTGGGTCGGCCGCCGCCCCGACCTGGCCGAGGCCGAACAGCTCACCGGCATCCGCACCGCCCACCTGGACGACCTCGACAAGCTTCTGACGGGCGCCCGACCCCGGACCCGCGTCCTCGCCGGAGTCGATCCGCAACTGGACGCCGCCACCGGCCGGTCCGACGGCCGTACCGTCCACGAGGACTCCCGACTCGCCGCCGTCCTGGCCGAGCTGCGCCTGATCAAGGACCGGTGGGAGGTCGAACAGCTGCAACTCTCCGTCGACCACACCACCACCGGCTTCGAGGACGTCGTCCGCGCCATCCCCACCGCCCTGCGCCACGGGCGCGGCGAGCGCTGGCTGGAGGGGACGTTCAACCTGCGCGCCCGCGCGGAGGGCAACGGCACCGGGTACGACACCATCGTCGCCTCCGGCGCGCACGCCTGCGTCCTGCACTGGATCCGCAACGACGGCCCGCTCGACCCCACCAAACTGCTGCTGCTCGACGCGGGCGTGGAGACCGACACCCTCTACACCGCCGACGTCACCCGCACCCTGCCGCTCGGCGGCACCTTCTCCCCCGTCCAACGGGCCGTCTACGAGCTGGTACTGGCCGCCCAGGACGCCGCCATCGCCACCCTCAGGCCCGGCGCCAGCTTCCGGGACTTCCACCGGGCCGGCATGCGGGTGATCGCCGAGGGCCTGGCCGACTGGGGCGTGCTGCGCGTCCCCGCCGAGGAGGCCCTGCACGAGGACTCCGGCCTCTACCGCCGCTACACCCTCTGCAGCAGCGGCCATATGCTCGGCCTCGACGTCCACGACTGCGCCAAGGCCCGCGCCGAGACCTACCTGGACGGCGTCCTGGAGGAGGGCATGGTCCTCACCGTCGAACCCGGCCTCTACCTCCAGCCCGACGACGAGACCCTCCCGCTCGAACTGCGCGGCCTCGGCGTACGCATCGAGGACGACCTGGTCATCACCGCCGACGGCGCCCGCCTGATGTCCGGCGCCCTCCCCCGCACCGCCCCCGCCATCGAGGAGTGGATGGGAAACCTGCTGGCCTGACGCCAAGCCCCCGGAGGGGCGCGGGGAACTGCGCGGGTTTCCGGAGGGACGCGAGGGATGGTTTTCAGAGCCTCGCGCCCCAGGAGTGGTGCCTGGCCGGTCGCGTGCCCAGGAGCCGGGCCGCCTCTGCCCACAGCTCACGGGTGATCTGCGCCGCCGGACCACTGCGGGCGCGCAGGTGCGCCGTACCGGCCCACAGGTTCATGCCGTCGAGGTCACCCCGGGCCGCGGCCGCAGCCCGCAGCGGACGGGTCAGGTGGTGCACCTCCGGGTAGGCGGCGGGCGCGTACGGCTCGTGGCGGTCGATGAAGGCATTGCGCAGGCCCCGCGCAGGACGGCCGGTGAACGCCCTGGTCACCGTGGTCTCGGCGTACCGCTCGTCCACCAGCGCCGCCCGGTAGGCCGCCGCCGCACCGGACTCGTCGCTGCGCAGATACGCCGTCCCCAGCTGCACCGCCGCCGCGCCCGCCGCCAGCGCGGCGGCGATCGCCGCGCCGTCGCCAAGCCCACCGGCCGCGATCAGCGGCAGGTCGCCCGCACGCCGCACCTCGGCGAGCAGGGCCGGCAGCGGCGTCCGCCCCGGCCGGGCATCGGCCCGGTGGGTGGCCCGGTGGCCGCCCGCCTCGGGGCCCTGGACGGTCAGCGCGTCAAGGCCGAGGGCCGCCGCCGCGCGGGCCTCGTCGGCCGATGTCACCGTCCCCACCTGGACACTGCCCACCGCCCGCAGCGCGGCGACCTCGACGGCCGACGGCAGACCGAAGGTGTACGAGACGAGCGGGACCGGATCGGCCAGCAGGGCCTCGATCTTGGCCTCCCAGTCGTCCCGGTCGGGCGCGATCCGCTCGGGCAGTTCGACGCCGAGGCGCTCGGCCTCCGGTCGCAGCCGCTCGCGGTACGCGGCCACGGCCGCCGGATCGGAGGGCTCGGCGGGGACGAAGAGGTTCATTCCGAACGGACGGTCCGTCAGCTCCCTGGTCCGGCGCACCTGCTCGGCCATCGCACCCGCCGTCAGATACCCCGCCGCGAGAAACCCCAGCCCACCGGCGCCACCGACCGCCGCCACCAACTCGGGCGTGGAAGCCCCACCCGCCATCGGAGCAGCCACCACCGGCACCTCGACGAGCCGCAACAGTCCGCCCACCACAGCCACCATCTCCCTCTCCCCCTCGCTCCCCACCCTATGCGCCGCGCCCGCAATCGGGCCGTGGCACCGCACCCGGACCGAGCCCGGACTGTTCACCCTGCCCCGCCCGTGAGCCCGCACTTGGCGTGACAGGACTCATATGACACTCCATCAGGCCATCCGCCCGGCGGTACTGACAGAGCCTCATGCCGCGTGTCTTATGATCATCTTTGCTGCGGCGGGAGGTTCCCGCCGCCCAGTTACAACGGGGGAATTGTGGCTTCTTCACGTATGTCCGCGCTGCGTGCCGCGGCTGTCGGGGCCGGCGCCGCCGGGCTGCTGTTCGGCCTGATGAGCGTTCCGGCGAGCGCTGCCGGCGGGTCGTACACCGTCGTGCTCCACAACGGGGCGAGCGGCAAGTGCCTGGAGGTTCCCGGCGGGCACTACGAGAACGGTGCACCGGCGCAGCAGTGGGACTGCAATGGCGGCAGCAACCAGAAGTGGACCGTCATACCCACGAATGACGGCTACTCGACTCTCGTCAACGTGAGCACCCAGAAGTGCCTGGAGATCGCCGACTGGAGCAGGAACCGGGGCGCGGCGGCCCGGCAGTGGGACTGCCACGGCGGCGACAACCAGAAGTGGGTCGTCTCGGGGATCAACTCGGATTCCCAGGTCTCGATCAGGAACAAGAACAGCTGGATGCTCCTCGACGATCCCGGCTTCAGCGGGGGCAACGGTACGCAGATGATTCAGTGGCCCGAGAAGGCCGGAGCGGCGAACCAGCTCTGGACCGTGTCCTACCGCTAGGCACGAACCTCCTCGTAGCCGCGGCCGCTTGAGCCGCACGAAATCCCGTCCGGCCGGTTCGGCCGGGCGGGATTTCTCCGCCGGACCGTGAACGAGCCGCTGAAGAGCTCGCCCAACCCCGTCGGCCACTGGGCCCGGCCGGCCGAAGACCCCAGGGGCATGCCGGCCGGCGCGGCCCATCACGCGCCGAGGGCTCACGCGGGGCGGATCAGACCGCTGGTCAGCCCTGCGGCGATGGCTGCCGTCCGGCTGTCGACGCCCAACTTGTCGTAGATATGGACCAGATGGGTCTTGACCGTGGCCTCGCTGATGAAGAGGCGCTTGGAGATCTGGCGGTTGGCCAGGCCCTCTGCGAGGAGTCGGAGGATCTCCGCCTCGCGCGGGGAGAGGGTCGGGCGGCCCGCGCGGACGCGGCCCAGCAGGCGGGCGGCGACCGGAGGGGCGAGGACGGCCTCGCCGCGCGCGGCGGCGTGCACCGCGGCGGCGAGCTCCTCCGGCGGGGCGTCCTTGAGCAGATAGCCGGTGGCCCCGGCCTCCACGGCGGCGAGGATGTCGGCGTCGGTGCTGTAGGTGGTGAGGATCAGGACGGCCGGCGGATCGGGCAGGGCAGTGATCCGGCGGGTGGCCTCGACGCCGTGCATACCGGCACCCATCTGAAGGTCCATCAGCACCACGTCGGGACGGCCGAGCGCCGAGTCGGGCGACTCCAGCAGCCGCAGCGCCTCCGCCCCCTCGGCCGCCTCGCCGACGGCGACGACGTCCGGCAGGTCGTCCACCATGGCGCGCAGCCCGCGCCTGACCACCGGGTGGTCGTCCACCAGCAGGACGCGGATCACCGGGCGGCCTCCGTCAGTACGCCCCGCGCCGTTCCGAGGACGGTCTCCGCCGTCCCGATCGCCCGCAACGGCAGCGAGACCGCCACCGCCGTCCCCTCCCCCGGCGCCGACTCCACCGTCAGGCTGCCGCCGAGGTCGGCGATCCGCTCGTGCATACCGTGCAGGCCGAAGGTGGGGCGCGCGGCGTCGGGCAGGGCGTGGGGGTCGAAGCCGATCCCGTCGTCGAAGACGTCCAGGGTCACCTCGTCGTCGAGATAGCTGAGGGTCACGGCGATCCGCCCGGCATCGGCGTGCCGGACGGCGTTGGCCAGGGCCTCCTGGGTGAGCCGCAGCAGCGCGACCTCGGCCTCGACCGGCAGGGGGTAGGGGTCACCGTCCAGGCGCAGCTCGGCGCCAGCGCCTCCGGCCAGGCGGCGCAGCGCCTCGGTGAGGGTCGCGTCGTCCAGTGCGGGCGGGGTGAGGGCCTGGACGAAGCGGCGGGCCTCGGCGAGGTTGGCGGAGGCGGTCTGCCCGACCTCGCGGATGCGCTCCGAGGCGACGGCCGGGTCGCCGGGCAGGGCCGACTCCGCCGACCTGGCGAGCAGCACGATGCTGGACAGGCCCTGCGCCAGGGTGTCGTGGATCTCCCGGGCCAGGCGCTGGCGCTCGGCGAGCCGCCCGGCCTCACGCTGGCTGGCGGCGAGTGCGTCCCTGGCCCGGACCAGGTCGTCGATCAGCCGCTGTCGCTCCCGGCTCTCCCGGTAGAGGGCGGCGTAGCCGTAGGCGGTGAGCAGCGCGACGGCCACCCCCGCCAGCGGGCCGAGCACCTTGGCAGTGGTCAGGCCGCCGGCCGTACTCGCCTGGGCGGCGATCACGACGGCGGTGAGCGCGGCGACGGCGGGCAGCGCCCAGCGCACGGGCATCAGGTGCAGGCAGACGAAGTACAGCGGGAAGGCCAGGTAGCAGAACTCCGGGTGCGCCAGCGTGAGCACCGTCCAGAGCACCAGGACGGCGGCCAGCCAGGCCCCCGCCCACCACCTGGTCCGCCGCACCCGCTCGGCGACCCCGCCGCTCGTGTACACGGCGGCGAGCAGAGCGGCGGTGGCCAGGCCGTCGGCGCCGAGGCCGCCCGCCACCGTGCCCCGGGCGACCAGGACCCCCAGCAGGGCGAAGAACAGCCCGTGCAGGGCGAGGTTCGTCAGCCGCAGCGCCGGGGTGTTGGCGGCATGGCCGGGCCCCTCCGGTGCGGGGGCGGGCCCCTTCGGTGCCGGTGATGGTGCGTCTTGGGTCACGCCTCCCGAGGGTACGGGGTGGCTCCGGCGGGTCCACCGGCCGCGGCATCAACCGTTCGATGGATTCTCGGGTCCATCCCCCGCAGGGGTTGACTCCCGTCCCAATACCTGATGGAACACGCGGCCCGCGCCGACAAGGTGGAGGAGTACTCACCTCCAGACCGGGAAGGTCCCCGTGTTCGTCGCACTGCGTGACATCCGTTTCGCCAAGGGCCGCTTCGCCTTGATGGGCGCGGTGGTCACCCTGATAACCACCCTGGTCGTCTTTCTCTACGGTCTGACGGGCGGCCTCGCCTCGGCCGCGTCCTCGACCATCGCCGGGCTTCCGGTCGACCGCATCGTGTTCGGGGCTCCGGCCGGTGCGTCGCCGACGGTCTCGTTCAGCAACAGCACCGTCTCGCCGACCCAGGCGGCGGCCTTCGCGAGCGCGCCGGGTGTCCGGTCCGCGCAGCCGCTGGGGCTGTCGATGACCAGGCTGACGGCGAGCGAGGCCGCCGCCTCGGTGAGCGTGCTCGGTGCGCCGTCCGGGCTGCTGCCGCCGCTGACTTCGGGCACCGCCCCGGCGGACGGCCAGCTGGCGGTGGGCGGTGACACGGCGGTGAAGTACCACCTGACGGTCGGCGACCAGGTGCAGGTCGGCCCGCAGAGACTGACCGTCTCGGGGATCGGCGCGGAGCGCTCGTACTCCCATGCGCCCACGGTCTGGACCACACTGCCCACCTGGGAGCAGCTGAGCGGCCAGAGCCAGCCGACCGCGCTCGCGCTGAGCACCGACCCCGGCACCGGTCTCGGCGCGCTGGACGCCGCGCAGGGGACGAGGACGGTGTCGCTCCCCGACTCGCTGACCGGTATCAACGGCTTCGACGCCGAGCAGGGCAGTCTGCAGATGATCCAGGGCTTCCTGTTCGTGGTGAGCGCGCTGGTGGTCGGGGCCTTCTTCACGGTCTGGACGGTGCAGCGCAAGCCGGACATCGCCGTGCTGAAGGCGGTCGGCGCCGGCAGTGCCTATCTGGTGCGGGACGCGCTGGCGCAGGCGGCGGCGGTCCTGCTGGGCGGGGCGCTGCTCGGCGGGGCGGCCGGTGCGGTGGGCGGGGTGTTCGCCGCCTCGTCGGTGCCGTTCGACGTGAGCGTGCCGGGCGTGGCCGTACCGGTGACGGTGATGGTGCTGCTCGGCCTGGTCGGTGCGGTGCTCGCCGTCCGCCGGATCACCGCCGTCGACCCGCTGGCCGCGCTCGGGTCCAACCGGTGACCGGGGCCAATGACCGTACTGCCGAGCCGACTTGGAGCAAGACGATGACCCTCCCCGCCGTCCGTACCCGTACCGGACTCGCCCTGCGCGAGGTGACCCTGACCTACCCCGACGGAGAGAGCCGGCTGACGGCGCTCGACCGCGTGACACTGGAGGTCGCCCCGGGCGAGTTCACGGCCGTCGCCGGGCCCTCGGGCTCGGGCAAGTCCAGCCTGCTGGCGGTGGCGGCGACGCTGCTGCGCCCCGACAGCGGCCAGGTGCTGCTGGACGGTCAGGATGCCGGTGCGCTCGGCGAGGGCGCGCGCACGGCGCTGCGGCGCGAGCGGCTGGGGATCGTCTTCCAGCAGTCCAACCTGCTGGCCTCACTGACGGCGGTCGAGCAGCTGCTGGTGCTGGAGTCGGTACGGGGCGGTCGGCCGAAGGCGGCGCGGGAGCGCGCCGAGCGGCTGCTGGCCTCGGTCGGTCTCGACGGTGCCAAGCAGCGGCGCCGGCCGCACCAGCTCTCGGGCGGGGAGCGCCAGCGGGTCAACATCGCCCGCGCGCTCTTCGGCAGCCCCTCGGTACTGCTGGTGGACGAGCCGACCTCCGCCCTCGACCACGAGCGCGGCGCCCAGATCGTCGACCTCCTCGCCGAGGTCACCCGCACCCACCGCACCGCGACCGTCATGGTCACCCACGACCGCGACCTGCTGGGCCGCGCCGACCGGGTGCTGGAGATGCAGGACGGCCGGCTGCGCTGACCGGGCGGCTGCTACTCGGGGCCGAGGACGCTGTCCACGGACAGCGTCACCCTGGCGCCGATGGACTCGGGCAGTTCGAACGGCCGACCGAGGATTCACCCGGACGAGTCAGCGGGTGCCGAGGCGCAGTGCCGGGCGGTCCTCGGGGGCTTCGGCGCCGGCCGCCCAGAGGGAGCGGACGTGGCCGAGGTGGTCGGCCATGCACTGCTCGGCGGCCTGGGCGTCGCCGGAGATCATCAGGTCGAGGAGTTCCAGGTGCTCCTCGGCGGAGGAGACCAGCTCGCCGCGCTGGTCGAGGCGGGTCAGGCCGTAGAGGCGGGAGCGCTTGCGCAGGTCTCCGACGACGTCGACCAGGCGGGCGTTGCCCGCGAGGCCGAGCAGGTCGAGGTGGAACTGGCGGTCGGCCTCCAGGTAGCCGATCAGGTTGTGCTGCCGGGCGGCGGCGACGATGGCCTCGGCCTGCGGTCGCAGCGCCTCCAGCCGCTCGGGGTCGGCGGTGCGGGTGACCCGGCCGACGGTGGGGACCTCGATCAGGGCGCGGATCTCGGTGTAGTCGTCGAGGTCCCGCTCGGTCAGCTCGGTGACCCGGAAACCCTTGTTGCGGACGGCCTCGACCAGCCCCTCGCGGGCGAGGTCCAGCATCGCCTCGCGGACCGGAGTCGCGGAGACGCCGAAGTCGGCGGCCAGTGCCGGGGCGGAGTAGACGACGCCGGGGCGCAGCTCGCCGGAGATCAGCGCGGCCCGCAGGGCGTGGGCGACCTGGTCGCGCAGCCGCTCCTGGACGGAGATGAGCGTGCGGGGCTTGAGGTCGGCCATGGTGTTCCTCCGGTGGTTTGCAGGACACCATTGTACAATGTCACGTTACGTTGATTGTGAAACTTTTCCTCGCGCCCGGTGCGCCTCGTACTGCACCGCCGCCACCGCCAGGTCCTGCCAGGCCATCCCCACACTCTTGAAGAACCGGGGCCGCCCCGTCGGCACAACTGCCCTGCCAGTCACCAGTTCTGACAGATTAGCAAGCGGATCGGCCGTGGTGATGGCTCCCTCACGGGCCGGGATCAGCAGGTCCCCGGCCTCGCGCAGCGCAACGGCGCGCGCCTCGACGTACCTGGCCGAACGGGCGACCAGGACGGTGTCCACCTCGCGGGCCGTGGGCTCGTGCGAGCCGACGGCCGCCACCGCAGCGTGCTCGGACACCAGGCGTCCGTCGAAGAGCGGCGTACGGGCGGTGGTGCAGCACACCACCAGGTCCGCGCCGGCCACCGCGTCCGGGGTGCCGACGGTCGCCGCGAGACCGAGCGCACGGGCGTGGGCGGCGAACGCCTCGGCGGGCGCGGAGCGGCGGGCGACCACGGTGAGCCTGGTCAGCGGGCGGACGGCGCGCAGCGCGTCCAGATGCCCGTACGCCTGCGGCCCCGCCCCGAACAGCACCAGGTGCTCCGCCTCGGGCACGGCCAGCTCGCGCAGCGCGAGAGCGGTGACGGCCGGCGTGCGCAGGGCGGTGAGCGCGGCGCCGTCGAACAGGGCGAGCGGTTGCAGGGTCGGGCCGTCCAGCAGCAGGTGGCTGCCGGTGATCCGGGGCAGGCCGCGCCCGGGGTTCGCGGGGGCGACACCCGCGATCTTCACGCCCGCGTACCGGTGGTCGGCGGCGGGCATCAGCAGCAACTCCCCTGCGGGGACGGCGATGTTGGAGCGGGGCGGGCAGCTCTCGGGGTCGAGGCCGTCGAGCAGGGCACGTTCCAGGGCGGCGACGGCCTGAGCGGGCGTCAGGTCGATCGGAAGGGATGCGTGGGTCACAGCAGGAAGCCCGTCCCGAGGGTGTCGTCCGGATCCAGCAGGAAGCGGTGCACGCCGGTGCGGTGGGCGGTCCCGGTGATCTCGGTGAGGACACCGTCCGGGTGTGCTCCGGCAAGACGTCCGGTGAAGACCGTACCGATGACGGACTCGTGGCGCAGCTCCTCGCCCGGCGCCAGACGGCCGTCGGCGGCGAGCAGGGCAAGCCGGGCGGAGCTGCCGGAACCGCAGGGCGAACGGTCGATCTGGCCGTCGGCGAAGACGGTGACATTGCGCTGACTGGGACCTGACGGGGTGTCGGGCAGCTCCTCGTACAGGATCACCCCGTAGACGCCGGAGAGCCGGGGATCGGCGGCATTGCGCGTGGCGGGCTCCTCGGCGAGGGCGATGCGGATCTCCCGTGCGACCGCGGTGAGTTCGGGCAGCCGGGCGGTGGTGACGTCGAGCCCGAGATCGGCGGCGCGGACGGAGGCGTAGCAGGCCCCCGAGTGCGCCAGATCGACCGCGACCCGCCCGTGCGAGGTGGCGACCGGCAGCCCGCGGGCGCCGATCCGGGTGGGGACGTTGCGGAAGGTCACGGCGGTGGTCCGGCCGCCACTGCGGTGGACGGCGGCGCCGACCCGGCCCGAGGGGACGTCGATCCGGACCCGGACGGTCCCGTCGGCCGGAGCGGCGACCAGGCCGGAGTCGACGGCCCAGGCGCCGAGGGCGATGGTGCCGTGGCCGCAGGCCGTCGAGTAGCCGTCCTTGTGCCAGAAGAGCACGCCGAGGTGGGCCTCGTCGTCGTCCGGCGGGACCACGAAGCCGCCGTACATTCCGGCGTGGCCGCGTGGTTCACGGGTGAGCAGTTGCCGGATCCCGTCCAGCGCACTCGGGCGCGGCGAGGTCGCACTGCCGCCCGCGCCGAGCGCGACGGCCCGCCGCTCGGCGACACTGTCACCCGGGATGGGCGGCAGCCCGGCGGTGACGATCCGGAAGGGCTCACCGGCGGTGTGGTAGTCGACGGTCTCGACGGCCGACGGCCGCCCGGGTTGCACGTCGCCACCCGGCAGCGCCGCGCTCACCGCGGTGCCCCGGCGGGCAGCAGGCTGACGGTGCGGCTCGCGGTGAAGAAGTCCAGCACCGCCTGCCCCTGCTCGCGGGCGCCGTAGCTCGCGGACTTGGCGCCGCCGAACGGCAGGTGGAAGTCCACTCCGCTGGACGGTGCGTTGACCCGGATCATGCCGGCGTCGAGGCGGTCGGCGGCGGCGAGCGCGGTGTCCAGGTCGCGGGTGTGTACGGAGACGGCGAGGCTGTGGCGGGTGCTGTTGGCGATCGCGACGGCCTCGTCCAGGTCGGCGGCGGGCAGCAGGACGGCCACGGGCCCGAAGAACTCCTCGGCCAGCAAGGGGTGTTCGGCGGGCACCTCGGCGAGCAGGGTCGGTTCGACGAACCAGCCGGGCCGCTGCGGCCGCCCGCCGCCCGCCAGTACCTCCGCCCCGCCCGCCCGGGCGGACTCGATCGCATCGGTCAGCCTGGTCAGCGCGGCCTCGTTGATCACCGGGCCGCAGGCCGTCGCCGGATCTGCCGGATCGGCGGCCGGCGTGGCGGCGAGGGCCTTGGCGAGGGCCTCGGCCAGTGGTTCGTAG
The DNA here is from genome assembly GCF_029892105.1 of Kitasatospora sp. GP82. Taxonomy (GTDB): domain Bacteria; phylum Actinomycetota; class Actinomycetes; order Streptomycetales; family Streptomycetaceae; genus Kitasatospora. The sequence goes on from NZ_JARZAJ010000017.1 coordinate 165,851, forward strand.
GCGGCACCGACGGCGATCACCCGGCTGGTGGCGGTGCACTTCTGGCCCGCGTACCCGGCGATCGCGGCGGCCAGGTGGGCAGCGGCCTGCGCCGGGTCCGCGTCGGGCAGGACGATGGCCGCGTTCAGGCCGCCCATCTCCGCCTGGACGGGGATACCGCGCGCCGCGGTGGCGGCGATCACGGCCTGGCCGACCGCGGTCGACCCGGTGAACGAGACCACGTCGGCCGCCGCGACCAGGGCACCGCCCTCCTGCGCGCCACCGGGGACGACGGTCAGCACACCCTCGGGCAGGCCGGCCAGCTCGGCGAGGCGCAGTGCGCAGGCCGTGCCCTCGGGGGCGGGCTTGAGCACCACGGTGTTGCCGACGGCCAGGGCGGGCGCGGCCTTCCAGGTCGGGATGGCCAGCGGGAAGTTCCATGGCGTGATCAGCCCGGCGACCCCGTACGGGCGACGCCGGGTGAGCAGCAGGCCCTCACCGGCCGCCGTCTCGTGCGCGGCACCCGAGGGCGCGTACGGAGCCTGGGCGTAGTAGCGCCAGATCGCGGCGGTCCTGGCCACCTCGCCCCTGGCTTCGGCCAACGGCTTGCCGACCTCGCGGACGATCAGCGCGGCCAACTCCCCGGCGTGCGCCTCGACTGCCTCGGCGGCGCGGGAGAGGGCGGCCGAGCGGGCCGCCGCCCCGGCCGCCAGCCAGCCCGCCTGGACGGCACGGGCCCGTTCGACGGCGGCCGCCGTACCGGCGGCTCCCGGGGCCTCGACGGAGACCACCAGGTCACTGGGATCGGCAGGGTTGTAGGAGGTGACGGTCACAGCGGAGCCCTCCGGGGCGACGGGACGTGAGTCGGAAACGGACAAGGTGAACCCCGGGAACGCGGGGCCCTACTCGATCAACTGCGTGCGCGGCCGGCCAAGCACCGCCTTGGCCGGCCGACCACCCGATCAGCCATGCACTACCCAGGGCGCGGGACTCTGTTCGATCAACTGCGTGCGCGGCCAGCCCTCTGCGAAGGTGCACGGTTTCTCGCGCGCGCCGTTGATCAAGCAGAGCCCCGCGCCCCAAAAACTGCGCAATTGGCCGCCCCCGAAGAGCCAGGCAGTTCCCCGCGCCCCCAGAAGCCGCGCAGTCGGCCGCGCCCCCAGGAGGTGTATGGCTCGCCAGAGATGGCTCGCCAGAGAGGTTCAGAGCAGGAAGCCCGCCGGGAAGGGGTCGTCCGGGTCCAGGAAGTACTGTGCGGTGCCGGTGACCCAGGCGCGTCCCGTGACGGTGGGGACGACGGCCGGGTGGCCCGCGACCTCGGTCTCCTCGATCAGGCGGCCGGTGAAACTGGTGCCGATGAAGGACTCGTTGACGAAGTCGCGGCCGAGCGGCAGTTCGCCGCGCGCGTGCAGCTGGGCCATCCGCGCCGAGGTACCGGTGCCGCAGGGCGAGCGGTCGAACCAGCCGGGGTGGATGGCCATCGCGTGCCGCGAGCTCTCGGCGGTCGATCCCGGCGCGAGCAGCTGGACGTGGTGGCAGCCGTGGATCGCCGGGTCCTCGGGGTGCACCGGCTCCTCGCTCCGGTTGATCGCCGCCATCACGGCGAGCCCGGCGTCCAGGATCCGCTGCCCGTGCTCCCGGTCGAAGGGCAGCCCGAGATCGGCAAGCGGCAGGATGGCGTAGAAGTTGCCGCCGTATGCGAGGTCGTACGTCACCGTGCCGTGGCCCGGCACGTCCACCTTCCGGTCGAGGGCGACCGAGAACGAGGGCACATTGCGGATGGTGACCGCCTTCGCCGCGCCGTCCCGCACCTGGACCTCGGCCACCACAAGACCGGCCGGGGTGTCGAGGCGGACGGTGGTGACCGGCTCGACCACCGGGACCATCCCGGTCTCGACCAGCACGGTGGCCACGCCGATGGTGCCGTGGCCGCACATCGGCAGCAGCCCGGAGACCTCGATGTAGAGGACACCGTAGTCCGCGTCCGGCCGGGTGGGCGGCTGGAGGATCGCGCCGCTCATCGCGGCATGGCCGCGCGGCTCGTACATCAGCAGGGTGCGGAAGTGGTCCAGGTGCTGCTGGAAGTGGACGCGGCGCTCGGCCATGGTGGTGCCGGGGAGGGTGCCGAACCCGCCGGTGATCACCCGGGTCGGCATGCCTTCGGTGTGCGAGTCGACGGCGTGGAAGACGTGACGGCTGCGCATGGATCGCTCTCCAGGAGTCGGGCGGGTGGTCGGGCGGGTCGGCAGGTCCTACTGGTGTCGCGTCAGTTCAGGCCCTCGGCGATGGCCTTCTCGGTCGCAGCCCGGACGGCCGAGGCGATCTCCGGGGCGAGCGGCAGGCGCGGCGGGCGGGTCGGGCCACCGGGACGGCCGGCGATGTCCATCGACAGCTTGATGGCCTGGACGAACTCGGTCTTGGAGTCCCAGCGCAGCAGCGGGTGCAGCGCCCGGTAGAGCGGCAGCGCGGTCTCCAGGTCACCGGCGACGGCGGCGTGGAACAGCTTGGCACCGGCCTGCGGCAGTGCGTTCGGGTACCCGGCGATCCAGCCGACGGCGCCGGCCACGGCCAGCTCCAGCAGCACGTCGTCGGCACCGATCAACAGGTCGAGGCCCGGGGCCAGTTCGGCGATCTCGTAGGCGCGCCGGACGTCGCCGCTGAACTCCTTGACCGCCACGATCGAGCCGTCGCCGTGCAGTTGGGCGAGCAGACCGGGAACGAGGTCCACCTTGGTGTCGTACGGGTTGTTGTAGGCGACGACGGGCAGCCCGGCCCGTGCCACCTCCGCGTAGTGGGCGCGTACGGCAGCGGCCTCGGCACGGTAGGCGTTCGGCGGCAGCAGCAGGACCGAGCCCGCACCGGCCTCGGCGGCCTGCTCGGCCCAGCGGCGCGACTCGGCGCTGCCGTACGCCGCGACACCGGGCATCACCCGCGCCCCGTCCCCGGCCGCCTCGACGGCGGTGGCGACCACCCGGGTGCGCTCCTCGTCGGTGAGGGTCTGGTACTCGCCGAGCGAGCCGTTGGGGACGACACCGTCGCAGCCGGAGTCGATCAGCCAGCGGACATGCTCGGCGTAGGCGTCGTAGTCCACCGAGAGGTCCTCGCGCAGGGGCAGGGCGGTGGCGACCATGATGCCGCGCCAGGGACGGGCGGACTCGTGCTTGGCAAGGGACACGGGGGTAGCTCCCTAGTAGTGAGGTGTGACATTTTATATGGGTCGACAGGTCGGCCACAAGGGCCTTCCCGCTGCAATCGGTCAGGTCTGACGGCTGGTCAGGACGGCTCCGGGCCGGCCAGCTGGGCGAGCGGGACGGGACAGGCCAGCGGGCGGCTGTCCGCCCGGGGCCGGTCGTCCCCCGACAGGCAGGCGACGGCGGGCCCGCACATCCGGCCCTGGCACCAGCCCATCCCCGCGCGGGTGAGCAGCTTGACGGTACGGGCGTCCCCCGCACCCAGCTCCTCCACCGCCTCCCGGATCCGGGCCGCCGGGACCTCCTCGCAGCGGCACACGTCCGTGTCCGGGCGCAGCCACTCGGTCCAGGCGGGGCCCGGCCGGTGCGCGGCCGCCATCAGCTCGGCGAAGGCCCGCCGCCGCTCCCGGCGCGCCCGCAGCGCGGGCGGCACCGGCCGGCCGGCGATCACCCGGGCCGCCAACTCACCTTCCGCGAGCGCCAGATCGGCACCGCCGACGCCGCAGGTCTCCCCGGCAGCCCACAGTCCCGCCAGGCTGGTGCGCATTCCGGAGTCCACCGCCAGTGCGACCGAGCCGTCGGGGGTCTCGCGGGTCCTCGCGCCGAGTTCGGTGGCGAGTTCGATCTGCGGCAGCAGGCCGTGGCCGACCGCCAGGGCGTCGCAGGCGATCCGCCGTTCACTGCCCGGGACAGGCCGCCAGTCCCGGTCCAGCCGGGCCACCGTCACCGCCGTCACCCGCTCGGTGCCGTGCGCCTCGACCACCGCACTGCTGCGCCGCAGCCGTACGCCGTGCCGCAGCAGGGTCGCGCCGTGCCCGGCGCCCTCGGCCAGCTTGGCCGGGTTGGCGGCGAGGGTCGGCAGGCCCTTGGCGTAGTGCAGGTAACTGGTCGCCTCGACGACCGCGGGGACGGTCGCTCCGGCGCTCACCAGCGACGAAGCGGCGGCGAGCAGCAGCGGACCGCTGCCCGCGACCACGACCCGACGCCCGGGCAGCACCAGGCCCGACTTCAGCATCGCCTGCGCGCCGCCCGCCGTGACCACCCCGGGCAAGGTCCAGCCGGGGAAGGGGAGTTGGCGCTCGTACGCTCCGGTGGCAAGCAGCACCGTCCGGGCCCGGACAACAGCGTGCGCACCGACTTCGGGGCCGAGCGTCGCGTGCAGCCGCCAGATCTCGCCGCGCTCGGCCGTCCAGACCTGATGCCCGGTCAGGTAGGTGATCCGCCCGGCGGCGGTATGCACCTTGAGGCGGCTGGAGAGCGCGGCGAAGGCGGCCCAGCCATGGTGCAGCCGCTCGGGGTGGACCGCGCCCAGACCGGGCGCCGGATGACGGTAGTACTGGCCACCCGGCCTGGGACCGGCGTCCAGCAGCGCGCAGCGCAACCCGAGCCCGGCCGCGGTGACGGCAGCCGCCAACCCGGCCGGCCCGGCCCCGACCACGGCAAGGTCGTACACCTCGGACACGGCACGCTCACCGGCCTCGGGGCGGTTCGGGTGATCAGACGGCGAGGTCGGCACGGCCGTGGCCCTCCTGGGTGGTGACGGTGTCGCCCGGCTGCGCGGGCAGCAGACAAGTGCGCTGGTTGGCACGGCCGTTGACGGTGGCCAGGCAGTCGAAACAGACGCCGATCCCACAGAACGCCCCGCGCGGACGTCCCCCGACCCGGGTGGTGCGCCAGGCCAGGATGTCCTGGGCCCACAGCGCGGCGGCGATGCTCTGGCCGGGCAGGGCGGGGACCTCCCTGCCGTCGAACTCGATGGTGTACGCGGCCTCGGGTCGCGCCCCGACCAACTCGGCTGGGGTCCGGTGCATGCTGCCTCCAATCCTCGATACGGTCACGTCACGCCCCCGGCCCGGCCTGCACCCGGGCAGACGGCCGGGCTCATACTTGGGCTCACGACCGGGCGAAGCGGTCGGCCCGGAAGGGTGACAGGTCCAGCTCCGGCTGCTTGCCGGTCAGCTGACGGCTGATCAGCAGGCCGGTGGCCGGCGCCAGCCCGATACCCGCCCCCTCGTGACCGCAGGCGTGGTAGAGGCCGGGCAGCCGAGCGTCGGCCCCGATCGCGGGCAGATGGTCCGGCAGGTACGGACGGAAGCCCCGGTACGCACGCTGGACGGCGACCTCGGCCAGGACCGGGAAGAGCGCGGCGGCCTGCACTGCCAGCCGGCGCAGCACCTCGACGGAGAGCGTCCGGTCGAAGCCGACCCGCTCCCGGCTGGCGCCGATCAGCACCGGCCCGGCAGGCGTTCCCTCAACCACGGCGGAGGTCTGCAGGGCCGCCGATCCGCTGGCGACGTCGGCGACGTAGTCGGCGGCGTACACCTTGTGCCGGACGATCCTCGGCAGCGGCTCGGTGACCAGGACGAAGCCGCGCCTGGGCAGCACGGGCAGGGCCACCCCCGCCAGCCGGGCGAGCTCGCCGCCCCAGGTACCGGCGGCGTTGACCACGGCGGGGACGTCGATCTGCCCCCGGTCGGTGGTGACGCCGAGGACCGAGCCGTCGGGCCTGGTGCGGACGGCGGTGACCGTCTCGCCCAGACGCAGCTCGGCCCCGGCCGACCGGGCCGCGCGCAGCAGGTGGGCGGCGGCCAGGGCGGGCTGGACCTGGGCGTCCTGCGGGTAGTGGACGCCTCCCGCCGGCCCGGGAGCCAGATGCGGCTCCAGCTCGTACAGGCGCTCGCCCGCGATCTCGACGGCCTCGACCCCGGCGGCGCGCTGACCTTCGGCGAAGGCCCGCAGCGCGGCCATGCCCGGCTCGCCGGAGGCGACCACCAGGCCGCCCTTCGCCTCGTACTCGATCCGCTCGCCGAAACCGCCACCCGTGCCGCGGCCGGCCTCTCCGCCGAAGGCGGCTCCGGGCTCGGCGGCGAGTTCGCCCCAGAGCCGGGTGGAGAGCAGGGCGAGGTCGAGTTCGGGCCCCGGCTCCTTGTCGGAGACCAGCAGGTTGCCCTCTCCGGCACCCGTCGTGCCGCCCGCGACCGGGCCGCGGTCGACCACGGCGACGGAGAGTCCGGCCAGCGTGGCGTAGTACGCGCAGGCGGCGCCGACGACTCCGGCACCGACCACTACGACGTCGTAGGGGGGTCTGGTGAGCACGCCAGTAATATGTCACATGGTGTACAGCGTTGCCAAGAGGCGGCAAAGCTGACGGCCCCGGACCACCGATGGGCGGTCCGGGGCCGTCAGCGGCACGGCGGCGGGATCAGGTGATGTCGTCCATCTGTCCGTGGCGGGCAGCGGGGACGGGTGTGGGCGCGGCAGGTGCGGCCGAGGCTTCGACCGCCTCGGCGGCGGCGACCTCGTCCACCGAGAGGTCCACGGCCGAGGCTTCGTCGTCGTCCAGACCGGCGTCGGGGTTGCGGCGGGCCCGGCGGCGGTCGTTGAGCAGGGCGATGCCCACCGCGATGAAGTACAGCGCCCAGATCGGCGCGGCCAGCGCCAGCATGCTGACCGGTTCCGCGCTGGGGGTGGCGAAGGCGGCGAAGACGGTGATGGCCATCACCATGCCGCGCCACCAGCCGAGCAGCCGCTTGCCGGAGACCACGCCACCGAAGTTGAGCATCACCAGTAGCAGCGGGAACTCGAAGGCGAGGCCGAAGACCAGCACCATCCTGGTCGCGATGTCGAAGTAGTTCTCCGGCGGCAGAATCGGTGTGGTGCCGCTGGGACTGAACGAGATCAGCACCTGCACGGTGGTCGGCAGCAGCAGGTACGCGACGGTCACACCCGCCAGGAAGAGCGGAGCGCCACCGGCAATGAAGCCGATCGCGTACCGGCGTTCGTGCCGGTGCAGACCGGGTGCCACGAAGGCCCACAGCTGGTACAGCCAGACCGGGACGGTGGCGACCACACCGGCGGTGAGCGCGACCTTGATGATCAGGGCGATCGGCGTGGTCAGACCGATGGTGGAGACCTGGGCGCACTTGCCGTGGTAGTGGGCCGCCTCCTCCGCGGTGTTGCACCTCGGCAGCGGCTCCATCAGGAACGATTCGAGCTGCTTGTGGTAGATCGCCGCGATGATCGTGAACAGCACGATGGCCAGGGCCGACTTGACCACCCGGTTCCGCAGTTCACGGAGATGGTCGGCGAGGGCCATCCGGCCCTCGGGGTCCTTGGGCGGTTTCGAAGACTTGCTCAACCCCGGTCCTCAACTCGTGCGACGAAGCCCGCCGGGCGACGGGCCTCCGGTTACTAAGTGTGCCGCCTGCTCGACCCGGTCGGCCGCTCAGCCCTGTCGGCCGGGGCCCTGGCCGGTGCTGGGCCGGGACGCCCCGGAGTCACCCGGCGCGGCCTTGATCGTCCGGGGTGCCTCCACCGCAGGCCGGGCGTCCTGCGCCGGGGGCTGCGGCGGCGGTGCGTCCGAGCCTTCCCGGCGCATCGCCTTGGCCTCGCTCTTGAGGATCCGCATCGACTTGCCGAGCGAACGGGCCAGGTCGGGCAGCCGCTTACCACCGAAGAGTGCGATGGCGACGACGATGAGCAGCAGGAACGCGACCGGCGAGATCCTCACGTGCGACCACCTTTCTCACAGGGGCAGCACTCCCCCACTCTGGGCGATGGTAGCTCCTGCATGTGACGCCCGGACAACCCTGCATCACCTATTCGGCATCGGCTCGGTTCCCGGAGCAACCGGCACGGGACCTGCGACGTGACGTGCCGACCGGTCTAGACCTGCTGCCCACCGGCCGGTGCCGCCCCGACGGGGCCGGTGAGCTCGCCCGCCGCCGAGGCCAGCGCCCGCGAGGCGGCGTCCACCTCACGGGCGAGTGCCCGTACGTTCAGCCAGAGCCGGCAGGCGAGCACCCCGAGGACGAGCAGGCCGGCGGTGGCCAGCAGAACGGCGGCGACGATGGTCCATGACATGGCGTTCGACTCTACCCGCTCCCGTACGTCCTGCCTGCACGACCCGTCGGCGCCGGCCGCCTCCGCCCCGCGCCGGCGGGAAGTGCCGGACAGGCCCTAGCCTTCCAGCGGGAGGAGCCGCATGGTGCTCACTCCGGCGCCGGTCAGCGCTGCGATGATCTTCTCCCCGGCGTGCTTGCGCACCGCCGCCCCGCACTCGGGACAGGTGAAGCTGTAGAACGTGCGCTCCTTGGTGGCGCCGAGCGCCAGCCGGAACTCCACCGCCGGAAGCTCCACCTTCTCCCGGCAGTGCGAGCAGTAGACCTTGAACCTGGTGCTGGCGTCGCCCACCGCTCAGGCCCGCCCCTCCCGGTAGTGCTCCAGCGCGGCCAGTGCGGCGCCCCTGGCCTGCTCGGCCAGTTCCGGTGGCGAGACGATCCGGCCGTCCCGGCCGAGTCGCAGGGCCAGCGGGCGCAGCCCGGCCGGATCGGCACTGCGCAGGGTGATCCGCAGGCCGCCGTCGGGCAGTTCCTCGGCGGCGTCATGGGTGTAGTACTCGGCGACCCAGCGCCCGCCGGGGCCCACCTCCACGACCACCTGGGGGTCGTCGGCGGCGGGGTTGACCAGGCCGGCGGACAGATCGCGCGGCTCCAGCCTGGGCGGGTCGGCGGGCTCGTCGAGGATCTTGATCTCGGCGATCCGGTCGAGCCGGAAGACCCGCCGGTCCTCGGAGGTCCGGCACCAGCCCTCCAGGTAGGTGTGGCCCTCGGTGACCAGGCGGATCGGGTCGACCTCGCGCTCGGTCATCCCGCCGCGCCCGTGCGACCAGTAGCGCAGCCAGATCAGCCGGCCCTCGCCGATCGCGCGGTCGATGTCGGCGAAGACCTGGCCCTCGGCCTCGAAGGTCACCCCGACCCTGGCACTGGACTCGGCGCTCTCTCCCGCGGCGTCCTCGATCTTTGCGACGGCCCGGGTGAGCGCCTGCCGGTCCCGCTCCCGCAGACCCGGCAGTCCGGCCACGGCCCGGGCGGCGACCAGGAGTGCGGTGGCCTCGTCGGCGGCCAGGCGCAGCGGCTGGGCGACGTCGTCGGCGTTGTGCCACCAGATCCGCTCGCCGTCCGTGTCGATGTCGAGCAGGTCGCCGCCGCGGAAGCTGGTGCCGCACATCGGCAGCACATTGAGGTCGTTGATCAGTTGCCGTTCGGTGATCCCGAAGGCGCGGGCCACCTCGGCCACCTCGGCACCGGGCCGCTCGCGCAGGTAGGTGACCAGGGAGAGCATCCGTCGGGTCTGGTCGATGGCGTTGCTCATGCGTGCGCTCCCGCCTCGTCGAGGCCGTTGAGGCCGGCTACGGCGAGCAGCCGGTCGATGACATCCGCCCGCAGCTCCTCGGGCGCCAGGACGACCAGGTCGGGCCCGAACTCGGCGAGGTCGGCACCGAGGCCGTTGCCGTACGGGATCTCCAGCTCGTCCCAGCCGCCGTCCAGCTGACGGGTGCTCAGCGCCTTGGTGCGCAGCGGGAAGCCCGCGCCCTTGCGCAGCCGTACGGTGGCGGTGGCGGTGGCGCCCTCCCCCGCGAAGGAGGCGACGACGGCGCGGACGTCCACGTGCTCGGGCACGGCGCCGGTGAAGGAGCCGGCCCGGGAACGGACCTTGCCGGTGATTCGGCTGAGCCGGAACACCCGGGCGTCCCGGCGATCGCGGTCCCAGCCCGCCAGGTACCAGTGGCCGCGCCAGCACTCCAGCGCCCAGGGCTCGACCGAGCGCTGCTCGGTGGCGGCCGCTCCGGCCTTGCGGTACTCGAAGCTGACGGGCCGCCGGTCGCGGGCGGCGACCAGCAGCGGCTCGAAGGCGGCCTCGCGGGCCGGGATGAGGGGCTGCAGTGCGCTGGGCTCGGCGTCCTCGCCGAAGGGCACCCCGGCCGCGCGCAGCTTCTGCAGCGCGCCGCTGGCGGCGCCGGACATCTTGGCCTGCTGCCAGACCCTGGCGGCGACCGAGAGCGCGGCGGCCTCCTCGGCGTCCAGGGCGATCTCGGGCAGCCGGTTGCGGTCGCGGCGGGCGAGATAGCCGATCTCGCCGTCCAGAGCGTTCTCGTCGACGTCGATGACCAGACCGAGTTCGCGCAGGTCGTCCTTGTCCCGTTCGAACATCCGGTTGAAGGCGTCCTCGCTGCCCTGCTGCCAGGCTTCGCGGTAGGCCTCGATGGACTCGCGCAGCTCCTTCTTGGAGAGCGGACGTCTGGTGTTCATCAGGCACAGGGCGAGGTTCATCAGCCGCTCTGCCTTGGCGATCGCCATCGCTGACCCTTCCTGGGGACATTCGTACTGGGGACATTCGGGACCTGGCGGACCTGACCGTACCGGTCCTGACACGCGCTGCAAAAGCCGGAGCCGAAACCCGGCCCGGAAACGGCACAGGGCCGCACCCCGCGAAGCGGAATGCGGCCCTGGCTGCTGGCCCGCGTACGGAGGGCTGCTCAGACGGCGAGCAGGTCCACGACGAAGATCAGGGTCGAGCCCGGGGGGATCAGCGGGCTCGGCGACTGGTTGCCGTAGGCCAGGTGGGCCGGGATGACCAGCTCGCGGCGGCCGCCGACCTTCATGCCCTGGACGCCCTGGTCCCAGCCCTTGATGACGCGGCCCGCGCCGAGCGGGAACTGGAACGCATTGCCGCGGTTCCACGAGGCGTCGAACTCCTCGCCGGTTTCGAAGGTCACGCCGACGTAGTGGACCGTGACCATGGCGCCGGCCTTGGCCTCGGCGCCGTCGCCGACCCGGATGTCCCGGATCTGCAGGTCGACCGGCGGCTCGCCACCCGGGAACTCGATCTCCGGCTTCTCGATCTCCATAACAGACTCTTCTCGTTCGATGGTGCACATGACTGAGCGGCAGATGCCTGTACGGACCACCGTACGGGCACCCACCGCCCACTGAGGTCAGGACCGGCGGCGGGTCGCCCCTGGCCGGTCACCGGACCATTGTCGTCTAACTGTCGGCCGCGCCGACACCCGCATCCAGGATGTCGATCACGAAGACCAGGGTCGAATTGGCCGGGATCGAGCCCGTGGCCTTGTCCTTGTAGCCCATCGAGGCCGGGATCACCAGCTCGATCCGGCTGCCGACGTTCTGGCCGACCACGCCCTTGTCCCAGCCCTCGATGACGCTGCCGCCACCGGTCACGAAGCTGAACGCCTGGCCCCGGTCGAGCGAGGAGTCGAACTTCTTGCCGTCCTTGTAGAGCGCACCGGTGTACTGGACCAGGACCTTCTCGCCGGCCTCGATCTTGCGGCCCTTGCCCTGGATCAGCACCGCCGACTTGAGCTCGGTCGGGTCGGCAGCGCCCGGCTCCGGCGTGATGTCGGCGGCCTTCTTGCCGTTGTCCTTCACCTTGGGCATCCCGGCCGGCGGATCGGCCATGTCGCCGCTCAGCGTGGCGTCCGGGGCGGTGGCCTGCCGGATGTCGAGCACGAAGACCAGGTTGTCGGTGCCGCCGACGCCCATAGAGCTGTTGCCCTGGGCGCCGAAGGCGGCGGCCGGCGGAGCCACCACCAGCACCCGGCTGCCGGCCTTGTGCCCGGTCACGGCGCTGTCCAGGGCCGGGATCAGCTGACCCGCACCGGCCTGGAAGAGCTGCGGCTTGCCGCGCTCGTACGAGCCGTCGATGTCCTTGCCGGTCGCCCAGTCCTTGGCGGTGAAGTCGACCGAGACCCAGTTGCCCTTCTCCACCTTGGGGCCGCTGCCCTCGGAGAGCTGCTTGACCACGAAGGAGCCGTCGGGGGCCTCCTTGGGCAGCTCGATGGCGGCCTTCTTGCCGAAGTCCCCGGTGACGGTCGGCAGCACCTTGGCGCTGTCCTTGATCGGCGGTACCGGGTCCGCCGTCGGCGCGGGCGAGGTGGGCGCGGAGTCGGGCTTGGCGGCCTTGTCCGACGAATCCGGCCGGTTGGCCACGTACAGCGTGATACCGCTGCCGACCAGCAGGACCGCGAGCACCGTGCCGAGGATCATGCCGAGCTTCCCCGCGCCGGGAGGGTTCTCGTCGTACCCCGCCTCGGAGACCTCCTTCTTGCGCACGGTGGAGGCGAAGACCTGCGGCTCCTCGTCGTCCCCCTTCTCACTCTCGGCGGCCGGCTGCGCCGGGGCCTGGCCCCAGCCCGCCTGCTGCTTCAGGATCGACGGTGGCACGACGATCGACTCACCGTCGCCCGGCAGCGGACCGCCGGGCCGCGAGGCGGCCGGGTCACCGGCAGCGCCGCCGTTCGCGGTGCCGGCCTTGCCCGGGCTCGACGTGTTCTCAGACATGACTCCCCATCCATCCGGCCGTCCGACGCCCTCTCCAGGGCCTGACGACTCATACCACATGCGGAAGGGCAGCAGTATGTCAGCTCACCATGAGGGCGGGTGTTTCTGCTGCCCCAAGGCTCCCGAAGCCACCGTCTACGAGGTTACGGGTCAGACCGCCTCAAGGATGTCGATCACGAAGACGAGCGTCGAGTTCGGCGGCACCGCCGCCTGCGCCTTGTCCTCGTACCCGAGCGCCGGCGGCACCACCAGCTCCACCCGGCTGCCCACCGTCTGACCGACCAGACCTTCGTCCCAGCCCTTGATCAGGCTCCCGGTGCCCACCTGGAGCGCCTGGGCGCCGCCGTGGCTCCAGGAGGAGTCGAACTGCTGCCCGTTGCTCCACAGCACACCGGTGTACTGCACCACCAGGGTCTGCCCGGACTGCACCTGCTTGCCGTCGCCCTTCACCAGCACGGCCTTCTGCAGGTCGTTCGGCGGCACCTCCCCGGCCGGAATGGTGATCGTCGGCGCGGCCTTCCCGTTGTCCTTGACCTGCGGCATGGTGGGCGGCGGCTCGGCGATCGTCCCGCTGATGGTGGAGTCCTGCGGCACGGCCTGCATGACGTCCAGCACGAAGACCACCGTGTCCCCGGCGCTCACCCCGAGGCTGCTGTTGCCCTGCGCCCCGAACGCGGCCGCGGGCGGAGCCACCACCAGCACCCGGCTGCCGACCTTGCGGCCCACCACGCCCTGGTCGAAGGCCGGGACGAGCTGGCCGTTGGCGGCCTGGTAGAGCTGAGGCTTCTGGTTGGCGTCGTAGGAGCTGCCGACGTCCTTGCCGGTCGTCCAGTCCTTGGCGGTGTAGTTGACCGTCACCCAGTCGCCCTTGGCGACGGTGGCGCCCTCACCCTCGCTCAGGGTGTTCACCACGAACTGCCCGCTCGGCTGGCCCGGCGGGACGGTGACGGTGGCCTTGCTCCCGAAGTCCCCCGCCACCGTCGGCATCGGCGAGGCCGAGGCAACCGGGCTGGGCACGGCGGTGACCGAGGCCGACGCGCTCGGCGAGGCACCAGCCGAGGAGGACGTCCCGCTGCTGCAGGCGGCGAGCAGCGCAAGGGGAAGGACAACCAGCAAACCGGCGATTCTACGCATACCGGTCACCCTATGGCCCGATCCGTCCGTCGCCGCGCAGACACAGCGCACACGCAAAGGGATGGTGGCCGGACCGCACGTCCCGCCACCATCCCTGAGACCGAGTCACCCCACGGCGACTCGCACGCCGACGACTCACATGCCGGCGATGAGCTTCTCCACCCGCTCGTCCACCGACCGGAACGGATCCTTGCACAGGACCGTGCGCTGCGCCTGGTCGTTCAGCTTCAGGTGCACCCAGTCCACCGTGAAGTCACGGCGCTGCTCCTGCGCCCGCCGGATGAAGTCCCCGCGCAGCCGGGCCCGAGTGGTCTGCGGGGGCACCGACTTGGCCTCGAAGGTCTTCAGGTCGTTGGTGACCCGCAGCGCCTGCCCCTTGTTCTGCAGCAGGTAGAACAGTCCGCGCCGACGGTGGATGTCGTGGTACGCGAGGTCGATCTGGGCCACCCTGGGGTGGGACATGCTCATCTGGTGCTTCTCGCGGTAGCGCTCGATGAGCTTGTACTTCATGATCCAGTCGATCTCGGTGGAGACCCTGGCCAGGTCCTCGGTACGCACCGCCTCCAGGGTGCGGCCCCACAGGTCGAGCACCCGGGCCACGGTGCCGGTGTTGATGCCCTTGCGGTCGGCGAATTCCAGCGCCTTGGTGAAGTACTCCTCCTGGATGTCCAGCGCGCTGGCCTCCCGCCCGTTGGCGAGCCGGACCTGGTGGGTGCCGGTGAGATCGTGGCTGACCTCGCGGATCGCCCGGATCGGGTTCTCCAGCGTGAGGTCGCGCATCACCACGCCGGCCTCGATCAGCCGCAGCACCAGGTCGGTCGCGCCGACCTTGAGCAGTGTGGTGGTCTCCGACATGTTGGAGTCGCCGACGATGACGTGCAGGCGCCGGTAGCGCTCGGCGTCGGCGTGCGGCTCGTCACGGGTGTTGATGATCGGACGGGAGCGGGTGGTCGCCGAGCTGACGCCCTCCCAGATGTGCTCGGCCCGCTGACTGACGCAGTACACCGCACCGCGCGGCGTCTGCAGCACCTTGCCCGCCCCGCAGATCAGCTGGCGGGTCACCAGGAAGGGGATCAGGACGTCGGCCAGCCGGGAGAACTCGCCGTGCCGGGCGACGAGGTAATTCTCGTGGCAGCCGTAGGAGTTGCCGGCCGAGTCGGTGTTGTTCTTGAAGAGGTAGACGTCCCCGGCGATGCCCTCCTCGTGCAGCCGCCGCTCGGCGTCCACCAGGAGACCCTCCAGGATGCGCTCGCCCGCCTTGTCGTGGGTGACGAGCTCGACGACGTCATCACACTCGGGCGTGGCGTACTCGGGGTGCGAGCCCACGTCGAGGTAGAGGCGGGCGCCGTTGCGCAGGAAGACATTGCTGCTGCGGCCCCAGGAAACTACGCGGCGGAAGAGGTACCTGGCCACTTCGTCCGGAGACAGCCGTCGTTGTCCCCGGAACGTACACGTGACACCGTACTCGTTCTCCAGCCCGAAAATTCGGCGGTCCATGAGGCATCTTTTCTCTTCTCGGGGCCATCCGAAACCCTTGCGGGCGATGGCAATCCAATCATGAGGAGCCGTCAATTTGCCGCAGGCAGACGGAAATCCCGTACGGCGTCGCCACCGTACGGGACTCCCGGCGCCCGGTTACTCCGCCGTGTCGGCGGATGTGTCCTCGTCCGCCGCGGCGCTCTCGTCGCCGCTCAGCAGCCGGCTGAGCTGGCCGCCGAGGATGCGCTTGAACTTGCGCTTCTGGAAGCGCTGGCGGTCCAGCACGGCGACCTCCAGCTGCTCCGGGGTGAGGATGCGCGGAGTGCCGCCGTTGGGGTCGCGGGCGAGGGCGTCCACGGCCACCTTGAGGGCCTCGGTGAGGGTCATCCCGGTGCGGTGGCGCTGGCCGAGGTAGTTGCCGATCGAATCGGCGTTGCCGCCGACCACCACGGTGTTCTTCTCGTCGACCACGGAGCCGTCCGGGGTGAGCCGGTAGATCTGGTCCTCGTCGGCGGTGCGGCCGACCTCGGCCACGATCAGTTCGACCTCGTACGGCTTCTCGCCGACCGAGGAGAAGATGGTGCCGAGTGTCTGGGCGTACACATTGGCCAGGCCGCGGGCGGTCACATCGGCCCGGTCGTAGGAGTAGCCGCGCAGGTCGGCGTAGCGGACGCCGCCGATGCGCAGGTTCTCGAACTCGTTGTAGCGGCCGACCGCGGCGAAGGCGATCTTGTCGTAGATCTCGGAGACCTTGTGCAGGGCCCGGGAGGTGTTCTCGGCGACGAAGAGGACGCCGTCGGTGTAGGTGAGAACGACCACACTGCGGCCGCGCGCGATGCCCTTGCGGGCGTACTCCGCGCGGTCCGCCATGGCCTGCTGGGGGGAGACGTAGAACGGCGTGGACACCGGTGGTCGTCCCTTCTGGTGAGGAGTTCGGCGGACTTAGAGAAGCGGGGCCTGCGGGCCGTCGGGGTGCTCGCGGCGGTGCTCGGTGATGGAGACCGCGATCTCGGAGACCTCGCTGTCGGAGAGCCTGCGGAAGCCGTCCTCGGTGATCAGCGACACGATCGGGAAGATCTTGCGGGCCAGGTCGGGGCCACCGGTGGCCGAGTCGTCGTCGGCCGCGTCGTACAGCGCCTGGACCACCAGGGTGGCGGCCTGATCGGCCGTCAGGCGGTCACGGTAGAGCTTCTTCATCGAGCCGCGGGCGAAGAGCGAGCCCGAGCCGATGGCGGCGAAGCCGCGCTCCTCGGAGCGGCCGCCGGTGACGTCGTAGGTGAAGATCCGGCCCTCGCCGAGGTCCAGGTCGTAGCCGGCGAACATCGGGACGACGGCCAGGCCCTGCATGGCCATTCCGAGGTTGCCCCGGATCATCGTGGTGAGACGGTTGGCCTTGCCCTCCAGGGACAGGACCGCACCCTCGATCTTCTCGTAGTGCTCCAGCTCCAGTTGGAAGAGGCGGACCATCTCCACTGCGAGCCCCGCGGTGCCGGCGATGCCGACCGCGCTGTAGTCGTCGGCCGGGAAGACCTTCTCGATGTCGCGCTGGGCGATCACATTGCCCATCGTGGCCCGACGGTCGCCGGCGATCACCACACCGCCGTCGAAGACCGCGGAGACGATGGTGGTGCCGTGCGGCGCCTGGACGATGCCCTCGGGCAGGCTGCGGTGCCCGGGGAGCAGCTCCGGCTGGTGCTGCGCCAGGAAGTCGACGAACGACGAGGACCCGGGAGTCAGGAAGGCAGCCGGTAGACGCCCGGTGCCACCAGTGTTGGCTTCCACTCGATTCCTTCCAGGTAGATCAGCTTTGGATGCCCCGGACCTTACCCGTTCCGTGGCGTCGATCCACATCGCGGGCCGCCCGAATATCAGCGCATTCGCGCGCAACGAGTCACTCCGACCCATTGCGCGCGAATGCAAACCGTGTCAGATCCGACATTCGGCATCGGACCCAGCTGTCACTGTCCACCCTTCTGGACAAACTGCCGCACGAAATCCTCGGCATTCGACTCCAGGACATCGTCGATTTCGTCCAGAACCGCGTCGACGTCATCGCTCAGCTTTTCCTGGCGTTCCTTGAGGTCCTCGGACTGCTGCGCTTCGGCAGCCTGCTCCTCGACCTCCTCGGAGGAGCGGTTCGCCCGCTGCTGGCCGCCACCGGTGTCCTTGCTCGCCATTTCCCTCACCCCGCTCGATTCGTCTCGCACGGCTGGTCTGTGGTGTTGCTGATCAGACCCTATCGACCGGGCGCTGATTCCGCTCCCAGTTCTCCTTCAACGCTCCGCGCTCCCCCGGATGATTCCCGTTCCGGGGACTGTTCACCCGTGGTGATCGGTAAGTCACCGGGCGTCTCAGCCGCCGGACAGTACCCGGACCAGGTCCTCGGCGGTGTGACAGCGGTCGAGCAGCTCCTTGACGTGGTTCCTGGTGCCGCGCAGCGGCTCCAGGGTGGGGACGCGCTGGAGCGAGTCGCGTCCCGGCAGGTCGAAGATGACCGAGTCCCAGGAGGCCGCGGCGACGTGTTCGGCGTACTGCTCCAGACAGCGGCCGCGGAAATAGGCGCGGGTGTCCTCCGGCGGCTTGGAGACGGCTGCGGTGATCTCCTCGTCGGTCAGCAGCCGCTCGAAGCGGCCACGGGCCACCAGGCGGTTGTAGAGGCCCTTGTCGGGGCGTACGTCGCTGTACTGGAGGTCCACCAGGTGCAGCCTGGGGCTGTCCCAGTCCAGGCCGTCGCGCTGGCGGTAGCCCTCCAGCAGCTCCTTCTTGGCGATCCAGTCGAGCTGCCTGGACAGGCTCATCGGATCGCGCTCCAGGCGGCCGAGGACGTCCTCCCAGCGGGCCAGGACGTCCTTGGTCTGCTCGTCGGCGTCGTGGCCGTAGCGGTCCTCGACGTACTTCTGCGCCAGCTCGCAGTACTCCATCTGGAGCTGGACGGCGGTGAGCTTGCGGCCGCTGCGCAGCGTGATCAGCTGCTCCAGCGAGGGGTCGTGGGAGACCCGGTGCAGAGTGCGGACGGGCTGGTCGACGGCGAGGTCGACGGCGATGAAGGCGTCCTCGATCATCGCCAGCACCAGCGAGGTGGTGCCCAGCTTGAGGTAGGTGGAGATCTCGGAGAGGTTGGCGTCCCCGATGATCACGTGCAGCCGGCGGTACTTCTCCGCATCGGCGTGCGGTTCGTCGCGGGTGTTGATGATCGGGCGCTTGAGGGTGGTCTCCAGACCGACCTCGACCTCGAAGTAGTCCGCCCGCTGGCTGAGCTGGAAGCCGTCCGAGGAGCCGTCCTGGCCCAGGCCCACCCGGCCCGAGCCGGTGACCACCTGGCGGGAGACGAAGAACGGGGTGAGGTGGCGGACGATGTCGGCGAACGGGGTCGCCCGCTTCATCAGGTAGTTCTCGTGGGTGCCGTAGGAGGCGCCCTTGTTGTCGGTGTTGTTCTTGTACAGATGGATCTTCTGCCCATTGGGCAGTTCCAGGGCGCGTAGCGCGGCCTCGGCCATGATCCGCTCCCCGGCCTTGTCCCAGAGCACCGCGTCGCGCGGGTTGGTCACCTCGGGTGAGCTGTACTCGGGGTGCGCGTGGTCCACGTAGAACCGCGCGCCGTTGGTGAGGATGACGTTGGCGAGGCCGATGTCCTCGTCGGTGAGCTGGCTGGCGTCCGCGACGTCCCGCGCGAGGTCGAAACCCCGGGCGTCGCGCAGCGGATTCTCCTCCTCGAAGTCCCACCGGGCCCGCCGCGCCCGGTGCATCGCCGCCGCGTACGCGTTGACGATCTGGGACGAGGTGAGCATGGCGTTGGCGTTGGGGTGCCCCGGCACCGAGATCCCGTACTCGGTCTCGATCCCCATCACGCGCCGTACGGTCATGCGGCCCTCCTTGCCCGGTGCCCTGCCCCGGCCGGGCCTGGCACTGACGTACCGCCTACATCACCATCGCCGGCGGACGCCCCGCCGACGATGGGTCGAGCCTAGTCCCGAGACACACCGTCCGGCTGCGGACGATCCGGGCCCTGTCGGGCCGGTGCCGCAGCCGGACGGTGGTCGGTGACTGTTTACAGGTACTGCCCCGTATTGGCGACAGTGTCGATGGAGCGTCCTGACTCGGCGCCCTGCTTTCCGGTGACCAGGGTGCGGATGAAGACGATCCGCTCGCCCTTCTTTCCGGAGATCCGGGCCCAGTCGTCCGGGTTGGTGGTGTTGGGCAGGTCCTCGTTCTCCTTGAACTCGTCGACGCAGGCGGCGAGCAGGTGGGAGACGCGCAGGCCTCGTTGGCCGTGGTCGAGGAAGTCCTTGATGGCCATCTTCTTCGCCCGGTCCACGATGTTCTGGATCATGGCGCCGGAGTTGAAGTCCTTGAAGTACAGGACCTCCTTGTCACCGTTGGCATAGGTGACCTCCAGGAAACGGTTCTCCTCGGTCTCCGAGTACATCCGCTCCACGACCGACTGGATCATCGCCACCACGGTGGCCTCGACGGAGCCGTCGTGCTCCTTGACGTCGTCCGGGTGGAACGGCAGCGAGTCCTTCAGGTACTTGGAGAAGATGTCCTTGGCCGCCTCGGCGTCCGGGCGCTCGATCTTGATCTTGACGTCCAGTCGTCCAGGACGCAGGATCGCCGGGTCGATCATGTCCTCGCGGTTGGAGGCGCCGATCACGATGACGTTCTCCAGGCCCTCGACACCGTCGATCTCGGCCAGCAGCTGCGGGACGATGGTGTTCTCCACGTCCGAGCTGACACCCGAGCCGCGGGTGCGGAAGAGCGACTCCATCTCGTCGAAGAAGACGATGACGGGCGTGCCCTCGCTCGCCTTCTCCCGAGCCCGCTGGAAGACCAGGCGGATCTGCCGCTCGGTCTCGCCGACGTACTTGTTGAGCAGCTCGGGGCCCTTGATGTTGAGGAAGTAGCTCTTGCCCTGCGGCCGCCCGGTGGCCTCCGCCACCTTCTTGGCCAGGGAGTTGGCCACCGCCTTGGCGATGAGCGTCTTGCCGCAGCCGGGCGGACCGTAGAGCAGCACGCCCTTGGGCGGGCGCAGCTCGTACTCCTTGAACAGGTCGGCGTGCAGGTACGGGAGCTCGACCGCGTCGCGGATCAGCTCGATCTGGTTGCTCAGACCGCCGATCTGCCGGTAGTCGATGTCCGGCACCTCCTCGAGGACGAGCTCCTCGACCTCCGACTTGGGGACGACCTCGTACACGTAGCCGGAGCGGGGCTCCAGCAGGAGGGAGTCCCCGGCGCGCAGGGTGAGGTCGCGCAGCGGCTCGGCGAGCCGGACCACCCGCTCCTCGTCGGTGTGCCCGATGACCAGGGCGCGCTCGCCGTCCTCGAGGACTTCCTTGAGGGTGACGATGTCACCGAGGCTCTCGAAGGCCATCGCGTCCACGATGTTGAGGGCCTCGTTGAGCATCACCTCCTGGCCGCGGCGCAGTTCGTCCAGCTCGACGCTCGGGCTGACGTTGACACGGAGCTTGCGACCGCCGGTGAAGATGTCGGCAGTGCCGTCCTCGTTGGCGCTGAGGAAGGTGCCGAATCCGGCGGGGGGCTGGGCGAGCCGGTCCACTTCCTCCTTGAGCGCCACGATCTGGTCGCGGGCCTCGCGCAGGGTGGATGCGAGCCGTTCGTTCTGGGCGGTTACTCCGGCCAGATTGGTCTGGAGCTCGACGATGCGCTCCTCAAGGATTCTTGAGGTGCGCGGCGAGTCGGCAAGCTTGCGGCGCAGGACGGCAATCTCCTGCTCGAGGTACGAGACCTGAGCGGCCTCGTCGGAACCACGAGCGGGCCTGCCGGCGCTGCGGTTGAAATCGTCATCGTGGGCTGCCACGGTCCTCACCTCCTCCGGGGGGAGCTGGACGCTTCCAGACCCTACCTGCACCCAGGGGTCCGTAAACCCCTAGATCAGAAAGATGGAACGGGCGTGTCCGATCTTCGCCCTTGCATGCTTCCCCTCTGCTAGGGAGATACCCACCGCGCACCACCCAAAGCGGACCAGATGTATCGTCGGTCGAGTCAATATCCGATCGTGACCCGCAGCGGAGCTCGGATCGGTGTACGAATGGCAGGAATGCCCCATCAAGGGCTACCTGGGACAGAAACGGCAGGGGACATGTCGGGCACCGGAGAAGCGCTAGAGGTCTGGATCGATCAGGATCTGTGCACCGGCGACGGCATCTGTGCGCAGTACGCACCGGAGGTCTTCGAGCTGGACATCGACGGCCTGGCCTATGTGAAGGGCGAGGACGACGAACTGCGTCAACAGCCCGGCGAGACCGTGCCGGTGCCGCTGACCCTGCTTCAGGACGTGGTGGACTCCGTCAAGGACTGCCCCGGCGACTGCATCCACGTCCGCCGGGCCGCCGACAAGGTCGAGGTCTACGGCCCCGACGCGGAATAACCCCCTCCGGGATCCGACTCCCCGTCAGACCCCCTACCCTCAGTTGCTGTCGCGACAGCACGGGTGGGAGCAACGGGACATGTCGATAGAAGCGGTATGGGGACAGCAGAGCGTCTGGTCGCAGGCAGCGGACCGGCTGAAACGCTCGATCGGCCGGGCCCGCATCCTGGTGCTGGCCCTGGGCGTCGTGGCAGCGGCAACGGCCACCGCCTCGTCCCAGACCATGGGCGCCGACCCGCTGTTGGGCAAGGTACTGGCGTTCGCGGCGGCCGCGGCCGCCGGCGCGACCCCGTTCGCCGCACAGCACGCCGGCTCGCAGCGAGTACGCGACTGGACCCGGCTGCGCGCGGTCTCCGAGGCTTTCAAGTGCGAGACGTACACCTACCTCGCCGAGGTCGGCGCGTACCGGCCCAAGCCCTCCGAGGCCGCCCTTGCCGAGCGGATCGGCCGGCTGCGGGCGGACTCCGCCGACCTGCTGCGCCACACCGTCGCACTGTCGGCCAGGGACCGGGAACTGCCTCCGGTGTCGGACGCGGACACCTATGTCGAGCGGCGGCTGCGGGCCCAGATCGACGGCTACTACCGGCCACGCGCCGAACTGATGGCCCGCAGGACGGCAGCCGTACGGCGCGCGGAGATCGCGCTCGGTGTCCTGGGTGCCGTACTGGCGGCAGCCGCCGGTGCGTTCGCGCTCGACTGGGCCGGCGGCTGGGTGGCGGTGGGAGCAAGCGTGACCCTCGCGGTGACCGCCCACGGCGCGGCGGCCAAATACGACTACCAGCAGCTGGAGTTCAGCCGCACGTCGGTCGAACTGGAGCGGCTGCACGCCCAGTGGTCCACCGGCTCCGTCCGCACCACCGAGGCGATCGACGCCTTCGTCTCGCGCTGCGAGGACATCATCTCGGTGCAGAACGACGCCTGGATGGTCAAGGTGGCCGAAGAGTGACCTCAACAGGTGGGCAGATAGCGCTCCTTGGGGGCGGTCGTGGTCCACTCGCGGCGCAGCAGCGGGCGGCCGACCAGGGCGCAGAGGCTGTTCTTCCAGGCTGACGGATCGACCAGAGCGGAGAACACCGTTCCGTCGGCGACGGCCACGGCACGGGTGCCGTCGGCGGTCAGCTGCTCGACCGACCCGTTGCTCCCCACGCGGGCGACAACCGGGCCGATTCTCGTGTGGTGCTGAAGGTCCCAGAGCTGGACGGCGCCACCGTCCACGCTGGCGTCCAGGGTGACGACCGCGACGCCGGTGAGGCTGGTGACCTGGACCGAGCGGATCTGGTAGCCGATGTCGAGCTGTGTCCCCACCTGCTGATGGGTACTTGCATCCCGGATCACCAGGGACCGCAGGTCGGTCGAGGGTGCGACGAGGGCCCGGCCGTCCTGGCTGAACGTGACGGCGTAGGCTGCAGCCGGTGACGTCGACCAGACGGCTTTGCCAGTCGTGGTGTCCCACTGGGTGAGGACGTACTGACGGTCCACGGTGGCCAGCCAGCGCCCGTCCGGGCTAAGGGCCATGGCGTCGAGATAGCCCGATGTGGCCCACCGGTGGACGACCTGTCCTGAGGTCAAGTCCCAGACGTAGACGGCCATCGCCTGCTGCACCCCGACGTACAGGCGCCGCCCGTCGGGGGCGAAGGCCAGACCGTTGACCGACTCCCGGGAGTCGGAGTGGCTGGGACTGTCCAGTACCGCCTCGCGCGCCCCGCTGGGCAGGGCGAAGACCTCGACGAGCGCTCTCATCCGCCGGTCCGACTTGGTTGCGTCGGCAGCTGTGATCAGCTCGCTCACTGCCAGCTGCGAACCGTCCCGGCTGTACGCGATCAGCTGCCCGGTACCGCTGAGCCGAATCGGTTCCCGGACCACTCGGCCGGTACGGATGTCGAACAACCGCAGGGCGGTGCCGTCCACCATCGCGACGGTGCCGCCGTCGGGGCTCACCGCCGAGAACAGGTGCGGGGCTTTCAGGCCGTCGACCGGGATCTGGGAGACGAAGCGACCGCCCGGTCCACGGTCCCAGACGGCGAGAGTGCCGGACTCGGTGCGACCGGCGGCCCTTCGGCCATCGGCGGTGAGAGCAATCGGCCGACCCGGAGCCGCGCTTTCGACGGGCTGTACCGCACCGCTGTCGTTGTCACCACCTGAAGTCAGCACCATGCCATCTGTCGACGCGGTGCCCATCAGCGTGGCCAGCTGCTCATCCGTGGCGGGCCCGCTCACCGCCTTGCCGTCCTTCGTCAGCTGGTCAGCGCTGACGTCGCCGACCTTCGTGCGCCCCTGGAGGTCCCATACGGCGAATTGAAGCTCAGTGCCCTTCCTGAGCAGCACGCGGCGACCGTCCTCGGACACCGCCTGCATCGTCCGCGCTAGCCAGCCCTGCTCTGGTCTCCAGGGTTGGCCGTGCCCCCCGGCAGGTACGACCTCGGCGCTGCCGTCGTGGTCGGCAACCGGTTCGTCGGCGGCCGTCCACCCTTCGATGGTCGGGTTGTCCGCGATATGGGTGTCGTTGCCCGCGTCGGGCGCCTGGAGGTCGCGCAGCCAGGTCTCGCCGTCCTGCTGGCACCACGCCCACCGGCCTGAGGGACTCAACGACATTGCCAGGCAGTAGCGTTGCGATACCTCACGGCGCTCGGGCACGCTCCAGATCTGGGCCAGCCAGTTGCCGTCCCCGACCAGGGTGCGGCCGTCGGCGCTCAGACCGCCGGTCCAGGTGGCCACCAGGGCGGTCCCTTCCATGAGATCGAAGGAGGCCGTCTCGCGCATCGTCGTGGTGTCGGTGACGGTGATCCGGGTGCCGCTCAGCAGCGCCACCAGCCGGCCGTCCGCGCTCATCCCGCGCCCGCGCTCGTTCGGCAGTACGCCGCGCAGTGTGCCGCGCAGATGCCAGTCTCCGGTATCCCACACCTGCGTCGTGCCGTTCGTCAGCTCGACCGCGAGCGTGGAACCGTCCGCACTGAAGGCGAAGCCCTGCACCGCGGCACCGCCCTCGCCCAGGCCCGGCAGGACCTTCACCGCGTGGTTGAAGCGCGTCAGCCGATCGGCCATCGCATTGCGGGCCTCGGCCGTGTCGTACGTCCCGTACGCGGCTGCGGCCAGCAGCGATGAGGTGTCGATCCGGCCGCCGGACTGGTTCGCCGACGCGACCACGAGCGCACGTGAGAGGGTCTGGCGGCGCTGGGTCTCCGCCTGCGACTGGACCGCCACCACGAGGGAGGAGAGTCCCGCGAGGACGAGCAGGACCGAGACGACCGCTGTCCTGAAGCGGAGCCTGCGCCGCCGCAGTGCCTGCCCGCTGGCCTCGATGAACCTGTGCTGCTGCTCGGTGAGTTCGGCCCGGAATGACGGGTCGTTCGGGACGTAGTCGCGCAGCCACCGGGCGGCACGCAGCTCGTCCTCGCGGAGCAGGAAGCCGTCGCTGCGCCCGCTCTCCCACCACTCGTGCGCCTGGAGGCCGAGCCTGGTGTGTCCCGAGACCCAGCGGTGTTCCTGCGCGGTGAAGGCGACGACGCGGCGTACGTCCTCCTCGAAGCGCTCGGGGCGCGACATGTCGAGCCGCTGGAACTCGGTCAACTCGTCCCAGCCGGCCTCGCGCAGGGCAGCCGTGGTGCCGGTGGCCAGTTCCGCTTCGATCACCACGGGGAGGATCCGCTTGCGCTCCTCGATCGCCTGGCGGACCTCGTCCCAGCAGTACGGCGAGGCAAGCGAACTGCGGCTGACCAGGACGACCATGGCGTCGGATTCGCGGATGCCGTCGGCGATCGACCTGCGCCACTTCTCGGACGGCTTGATCGCCTGCCAGTCGACCCAGATCTCCCGGACGTGGCCCTCCAGACGGTCGGTGACGGACCGGGCGAAGTCGGTGTCCCGGCGCGAGTAGCTGAGGAAGACCTTCCCGCCCGAGCCGAGCTCCTCGTTGGCGAACGGAATGCGCGCCGTCGCCGCACGTACGGCCGCCTCCCGGGCGGCCAGTGTGGCCAGGCCCGCGACCAGTCCGGCGCCGGCCGGGAGCAGCGGCCAGTACGACTGCTCGAAGGACGGGCCGGCGAGGCTGGTGTGGATCTGACCGTCCAGCCAGGCGTACCCGTCGGCGAGCGGCTGCCAGCGCTTCGCGAACTCCAACTCGCCGTACGCCACGGGCAGCACGATGCGGCGCACGGCCCAGGCGAACGCTCCGAGGCCGGCCGCTGTGGTGGCGGCGCCCAGGGCCAGGAACCGTTCCAGGACCCGGGTCCGGGATGATTCGGCCTCACCGGCCCGGCCGCCGGACCGCTCCAGGCCGACACCGGTGAAGGCCACGGTGCCCAGATACAGCAGGACGGCTGTCGCGGAGAGCGTCCACCGGTAGAGCGGCTCCAACGGCTGGACCAGCAGGAGGCTGGCCGCCGTCACCCCTGTCAGCAGGGCCGTCAGTACGAGCTGCTCCAGGGCGATCAGCTGTCGCCAGGCCCAGGTGAACCGGATGTCCTTGGCGGCATGGTGGCGCAGGACGAATTCGAGGTTGGCCACCTGCGGACTGAAGGCCAGTCCGGGGACCAGCAGTCCCACCAGGGCCGCGAGCGGCCCGAAGAACGGGACGCAGACCAGCCATGACACGGCGCAGGACATCAGCCAGGCCGTGCGCCGGTTCCTGCTCAGCTGCGCCACCGACGCGAACCGCCGTCCGGCAATCCCCGCCAAAGCGGCTGTCACCCGTGCCATGCCTCTCCCCCGATCCAGGCCGGGGGCCATCATAGGGCGCACCGCACACGCGGCCGATCACGCACCGACCCGGGGACGCGGGCTCTGCTCGGTCGACCGTGTCCGCGAAGACGGCAGGCGTCGGAAACGCGGGCGGCACCGTCACACCGGCGCACAGCCCTCCGGGACTTGTCCCTGCGGACCGTGCTCAGACCTGGCCTGCGGGGGCCTTCGTCTCGGTGCGGGTCCACTCGGTGCCGTGCCGGGTCCAGCTGAGGCTGAGCACGAGATCGGGGGCGAAGCGCGGGACGTTCGCGCTGGAGTAGCCCTTGGCGCGGCCGATTATGGTGCCGTCGCTGCGCAGCTTGAGCTCGGTGAAAGTGAGTCGGTCGGCCTCGGTGACCAGGCTGGCCCGGACGGCCGGGCGGCCGTCGGGACCGGTCGTGAGCAGGAAGACGGCGTCGCTCGGGGTGCCGTTCGGGGCCGCGCAGTGGGCGGCGGCGACCGTGCTCGGAACGCCGTCCAGCCTGGCGCCGAAGCTCAGCGCTATCGTGACCGGGAACGGGCCGCAGTCCAGGGGAAGTTGGGCTTTAGCCGGGTCCGGCGCCGCGGCCGCGGGCAGCGCCTCCACGGGCTCCGGGCCCGGCGTGGGCCGCCCCTGCGCCGGGGTGGCGGCCAGCGCGCCCACCACGACGGCGCCGCAGGCGGCGGCCACCACGGCCCAGTGCCGGATCCTGGGACGGGCGTGCACGGGATTGATGGCCTGGTCCTTCATCGGGGTCTGGCGAACCGTCTCGACTGCTTCCTGCACCGGGCAGTCCCCTCCACGGCGGTGGTCTGAGGCAGCATCGTCCCATAAACCGGCGCACTTCGGTGCACGCGGGAGCGTTCAGGGCGCACGGCGGACAACCCTCGTGGAAGAGCTGACGCATCGCCGTCGACCGTGCAAAGTTCAGGGGCGCGGGGTCTGCTCGAAAGCAGAACCCCGCGCCCCTGGATTGCGCTGCTGGTCAGCCGAGGTCGGGCTCTTCGGTCGCCGTGACGGCGGCCTTACGGGCGGCGGCACGTTCCTGCAGGCTGGGCTCGGTAGAGCCGTTGTCGTAGTCCTCGCCGTACGCGCCCTTGGCGGGGCGGCGGCGGCGCAGCGGCGGCTCGACGCCGTCCGCGAGCCGACGGGAGGTCAGCAGGAAGCCGGTGTGGCCGATCATGCGGTGGTCCGGGCGGACGGCCAGGCCCTCGACGTGCCAGGTGCGGACCATGGTCTCCCAGGACTGCGGCTCGGTGAAGGTGCCGTGCTCGCGCAGCGCCTCGACGGTGCGCGACAGCTGGGTGGTGGTGGCCACGTAGCAGCAGATCAGGCCGCCGGGGACGAGCGCCTTGGAGGCGACGTCCAGGCACTCCCAGGGAGCGAGCATGTCGAGGATGATCCGGTCGACCTCGGTCTCCACCAGGTTGTCCTGGAGGTCGCCCACGGTGAGCTTCCAGGCCGGGTGCGGGCCGCCGAAGTAGCGCTCGACATTGCCCTTGGCGATGTCCGCGAAGTCCTGGCGGCGCTCGTAGGAGGCGAGCAGGCCGGTGTCACCGACGGCGCGCAGCAGGTAGGTGCTGAGCGCGCCGGAGCCGACGCCGGCCTCGACGACGCGGGCACCCGCGAAGATGTCGGCCATCGCCAGGATCTGCCCCGCGTCCTTGGGGTAGATCACGGCGGCGCCGCGCGGCATGGACAGGACGTAGTCGGGGAGCAGGGGGCGCAGCGCGAGATACGGGACGTTGCCCGTGGTGCGCACGACAGTGCCCTCGGGGGCGCCGATCAGCTCGTCGTGGGGGAACGCACCCTTGTGGGTGTGGAACTGGTTCCCGGCCTGGAGCGTGAACGTGTAGTGGCGGCCCTTGGGGTCGGTCAGCTGGACCTGGTCCCCGACCTGGAAGGGCCCGCGTCGGCGGGTGGCACCGGTCGGTTCGGACATGCGGACAATCCTAAGGGAACGGGAACGTTCCACCGACCACGTGCTCCCCGGCCGGCCGGCGCAGCGGCCCCGCACCGGCTCGGCGGGATCCTCGGGGCTCGGGGAACCGGTCCGGGTCCGGGCTCAGGAGGCGACCGGACGGCCCGCGACCGCGGCGCTGAGGCGGCGCTCGATGTCGGCGAGCGACAGCACCCCGTACGCGCTGCCGTCCGGCCGGACGACCAGGTACTCGCTGGCGGGGGTACGGCGCAGCGCTGCCAGCAGCTCCTCGCCGCTCAGGTCGACGCTCAGCCGCAGACCCGGTTCCAGGGCCCGGGCGAGCGGACCGACGGCGACCCACGGGCGGCGGTGCTCCGGCACCGACCGCACGGCGGACTCCTTGACCAGTGCCGTGGGCTCGCCCCGGCCGTCCACGACCACGACCGCCCCCGCCTCGGCCTCGCGGGCCCGGCGCAGTGCCTCGCCCAGCGGCGTGTCGGCGGTGACCTCGACCGCGCGGCGGGCCAGTTCGCCGATCCGCAGGGAGGGCAGCGCCTCCTTCAGCCTGGCGTTGCGGACGGCGCCGCTCGCACCGCTCCAGATGATCACGGCGAGGACCGCGGAGAGCGCCCCGTCGATCAGGCTGTCGGTCGTCGTGCGGTCCACGCCGCGCGAGGCCGCGACCATGGGCAGACCGAAGAGCACGGCCAGCGCGAGCACGCGTCCTGCCCAGGCTGCGGCCACCGTCCCGGCCATCGGGCGGCCGGTGACGCCCCAGACCAGGGCTCGCAGCATCCGGCCGCCGTCCAGCGGCAGTCCGGGCAGCAGGTTGAACGCGGCCACCACCAGGTTGCTGACCATCAGCCCGGCCAGCAGTACACCCGGGACGGTCGCCGGTTCGACCGCGAGCAGCGCGAGATAGAACAGACCGCCCAGCAGCAGCGAGAGCAGCGGCCCGACGAAGGCCAGCCAGAACTCGCGGGCCGGTGACTCGGCCTCCTTCTCGATCTCCGAGACACCACCGAAGAACTGGAGCTGGATCCGCCGCACGCCGAGCTTGTAGTGCAGCGCGACCAGGGTGTGGGCGAGCTCGTGGACGAGGACCGAACCGTAGAAGGCGATGGCGAAGGAGAGCGAGACCAGGTAGCGGGCGGCACCCAGTTCGGGCAGGACGTTGGTGAGTTGGCCGCCGAAGATCCAGGTGATCAGGGCGGCGATGACGAACCAGGACGGCGTGACGTAGATCGGCACGCCGAACGGGCGCCCCATCAGGATCCCGCCGGACCGCTCCGGTCCGCCGGGTTTCCCGGCCCCGTCGGTCGGCGGTTGTGCGGAGGTCTGCTGCCCCCTGATGTCACTCACCGTGGCCCCTTCGATAGGTCCGTACGTCCCCCCACTGTGCGCCCACGCTACGTGATCTCCAACGGAAATCCCCGTGCGCCCCTCATACCGACGTCATACCCGCTCACACCGGGCCGATCCGCGGCGGCGCCTGCGACGAGGCTGATTCCCGGGGTGCGGCCCAGCCGACCGCAGGCCCCCCTGGGGCCGCAGTGTCGGCGGCTTGGCAGCGAGATGTGAGCGGGGGGCAATAGGGTCGGGGTTATGCACCAGAGCGACAGCGTCCCGATCACCGCGCCCGTCGTGCCCCGGCAGGCCATGGCGCCGACGGGGCTGTCCCCGTCACGGGCGGGGGACTTCATGACCTGCCCGCTGCTCTACCGGCTGCGGGTGATCGACCGGCTGCCCGAGCCACCGAGCGCTGCGGCGACCCGCGGCACGGTGGTGCACGCGGTGTTGGAGCGGCTCTTCGACCACGCGCCCGCCGAGCGCACCCCCGAACGCGCGCTGAGCCTGCTGCGCCCGCAGTGGCAGCGGCTGCTGTCCGAGCGCCCGGAGCTCGCGGAGCTCTTCCCCGGGAACGATGAACAGATCCCCCGGAACGACGGGCAGAGCCCCGGGAACAGTGAACAGAGCCCCGGGAACGACGGGCAGAGCCCGGGAGACGCGGACAGCAGCGCGCTGGCCCGGTGGCTGGGCGATGCGGAGAAGCTGCTCGGCCAGTGGTTCCGGCTGGAGGACCCGACCCGGCTGCACCCCGTGGAGCGCGAGCTGTACGTGGAGACGGTGCTGGATTCCGGCCTGCTGCTGCGCGGCTACATCGACCGGGTCGATGTAGCGCCGACCGGCGAGGTCCGGCTGGTGGACTACAAGACCGGGCGGGCGCCCTCGCGGGACTTCGAGGGCAAGGCCATGTTCCAGATGAAGTTCTACGCCCTGGTGGTGTGGCGCTGGAAGGGCGTGATCCCCAAGCGGCTCCAGCTGGTCTACCTCGGCGGCAAGGGCGACGTGGTCACGTACGACCCGGACGAGGCCGATCTGCTGGCGGTGGAGCGGAAGTTGGAGGCACTCTGGGAGGCGATCTCCAGCGCGGTGGCCACCGGCCGCTTCCCGGCCACCCGAAACCGACTGTGCGACTGGTGCGATCATCAGGCAAGCTGCCCGGAGTTCGGTGGCACTCCCCCGCCCTACCCGCTGCCGATCCAGGCGGGCCCCGACGGCGACCTCCCCGGCGCCAGGGGATCAGGCAGGCTCGCCGGCGAGATGAGCGACGTGAGCGACGAAAGCAACAAGGAGTCGTAGGTGACGATCCGAGTGCTGCTGGTCGACGACCAGCCACTGCTGCGCACCGGTTTCCGGATGATCCTGGAAGCCGAGTCCGACCTGGTGGTGGTCGGCGAGGCCGGGGACGGTCAGCAGGCGCTGGAGCAGGTACGGGCGCTCCAGCCCGACGTGGTGCTGATGGACATCCGGATGCCCCGGATGGACGGGGTGGAGGCCACCCGCCGGATCGCCGGCCCCGGCCGGGACGGCCCGGTCAAGGTCCTGGTGCTGACCACCTTCGACCTGGACGAGTACGTGGTCGAGGCGCTGCGCGCCGGGGCCAGCGGGTTCCTGCTCAAGGACGTCCCGGCCGAGGAGCTGGTGCAGGCGATCCGGGTGGTCGCGGACGGCGCGGCGATGCTGGCGCCGAGCATCACCCGCCGCCTGCTGGACATGTACGCCACCAAGCTGCCCTCGGGCGACGAGGCGCCGCCGCAGGCGCTGACCGCGCTGACCGAGCGCGAGGTGGAGGTGCTCAAGCTGGTCGCCCGCGGCCTGTCGAACGCCGAGATCGCCGGCGAACTGTTCGTCAGCGAGACCACGGTGAAGACGCACGTCGGCCATGTGCTGACCAAGCTTCAGCTGCGCGACCGGGTGCAGGCCGCGGTGTACGCCTACGAGAGCGGCCTGGTCAGACCCGGCGCGCTCTGAATCCCCGCCCCGCACGACGAAGGGCGGCCCTTCCCCACCGGGAAGAGCCGCCCTTCGTCGTATCAGCTCACTTCTTGATGCGGCCGATCTCCCAGAAGCGGAAGACGCCCGAGGTGTCCACGGTGTTCTCCACCCCGGTGATGTTGTTGCGCGAGACGTAGAACGCCTTGCTCTGGAACAGCGGGACCACCGGAGCCGCGTCCGCGACCATGTTCTGGATCTGCGCGTAGTCGCCGCCCGCCGTGCGGTCGGTCTGCTTGAGGCCCTCGGGCACCAGCTTCTGCGAGATCTTCGGGTCGTCCCAGCTGTTGTGGAAGACACCGCCGTCCAGCAGCAGCGGGCTGACGAAGTCGTCCGGGTCCGGGTAGTCGGAGGTCCAGCTCACGAGGTAGGCCTGGTAGGCGCCGGACTTCCAGCCCTCCTGGTACTTCGTGAAGTCGCTCTCGTGCTGGAGGGTCACCTGGAACAGGCCGCCGTCCTCCAGCTGCTTCTTGATCGCGTCGACCTCACCGGTACCCGCACGGCTGCGGGACGACGCGATGTTCAGCTTGATCGGGACCGGGAGCTGGACCTTGGCGTCGGAGAGCTTCTTCTTCGCCTTGGCGACGTCCGGGTCACCGTACTTGTCGAAGAAGGCGGTGTTGTGGCCGGTGATCCCGGCCGGGATGATCGAGTAGAGCGGCTGCACGGTCTGGGCGTACACATCGCGGGCGAGCGCCTTGCGGTCGAGCAGCTGCGCCACCGCCTGCCGGACGGCCTGGTTGCCGCCCGTGGCGTCCTTGGTGTTGAAGACCAGGAAGCGGGTCTCACCGCTGTCGCCCTCGGCCACCTTGAAGTCGCTCTTGCCCGCCAGCTGATCGTCCTTCAGCTTGGCGGCGCTGGCCGGGTCGAGGCTGTTGTTGTCGGCGAGGTCGATGTCGTGCTTGTCCAGGGCCGCCTTGAGGTCCTCGGGCTTGTCGAAGTAGCGCACCACGAACTTGTTGTTCTGGAGCTTGGCGTCGCCGCCGTACTGGCTGTTGGCGGAGAGGGTGACCTTGCCGATCGCGTGCGAATCGCTGCCCGCGAGGTCCTCGATCGAGTCGATCTTGTACGGGCCCGAACCGACGAGCTTGTCGTTGGGCAGCAGCTTGTCGGCAGGGAAGACCTGGTGGTCCACGATCGACCCGGCGGCGGAGGCCAGCTTGGCCGGGAGCACCGCGTCCGGGGCGTTCAGGTGGAAGACCACCTCGGAGTCGCCCTTGGCCTCGACCGACTTGATGGTGGAGAGCAGCGAGGCCGCACCGCTCGGGTCGTTGATCTTCAGCAGGCGCTGGATCGAGAAGACGACGTCCTCATTGGTCAACGGGTGCCCGTTGGAGAACTTCAGCCCGCTGCGCATGGTGCACTGGTACGTGATCGCGTCCGCACCGGTGAACGAGCAGGACTGCGCCGCGTCGGGCTTCGGGGAGCTGGCACCGGAGGGGAACTTCAGCAGCGACTGGAAGGTGTTGTTGAGCACCAGCCAGGAGCCCGTCTCGTACGTACCGGCCGGGTCGAGCACCTTGGTGACGTTGACCGTGCCCATCGTGATCGGGCCGTTCGAGTCACCGCCCGTGACGGCCTTGGTGGCCGAGGCGCAGCCGGCCGCCGTGGTGGCGACCAGCACGGCACAGCCGAGCACGGCCAGTCGATTGGCTGAGGTCATGCGGATACGTTCCTTCTCCTGCGGGCCGGCTGTGGGTGCCGATGGCTGCCGCGCGACGCGCCTGGGTGTGGCGAACGCCTGCGGGTCCGTACGGCCGCACGACCGCGGACCCGGTGGGATCACCCAGCGGTGGCGGTGGTGCGGTGGGGAGTTCTCGGGCAGCTGTGGTTGGGGACACTGGTCGGATGTAGCGTGCCATATCGAACACGTCCGAATATCACCTGTTGATACCCACAGCAGCCGATCTGACGGTCAATCAGTCGGGCCGATCGGCGACTTGTCAGTCAATGTCCGTTTTCTCCCCTACTGCGAACACAGTGCGCCGTCGTACGACCGGAGAAGCCAGGTCCGTGAGAGACCAATATCACATTGCGGTCAGGTATGAATTCGCAGTAAACGACCTGCATGGAACTGACACACCATCAGCAGGATCGGGGCGTCAGACCCGGGCTGCGACCACCGAGCGCAGCAGCTCCAGATCGAGCTGCTCCAGCGAGGCCAGCACCGTGCGCCCGGGGCCCGGCTCGATCGGGGCGACGGAGGGCACCGCGATGACCGGGCAACCCGCGGCCTGGCCGGCCTGGACGCCGAGCGGCGCGTCCTCGACCACCACACAGCGGCCGGGTTCGGCGCCGAGGCGGGCGACGGCGGCGAGGTAGGGGTCCGGGTGCGGCTTGGTCCTGGCCACTTCGTCCCCGGCGACCGAGAACGCGAAGTGCTGGGCACCCAGACTCTGCAGCACGATGTCGATGATGTGGCGGTGCGAGGCGGAGACCAGGGCGGCCGGAATACCGTGCGCGTTCAGGGTGTTGAGGAGCCGCTCCGCACCCGGCATCAACGGGACACCGCCCGCCAGCAGGTCCACGAAGCGCTGGTTGATCAGTACGGTGAGATCGGCCGGGGCGAGGTCCACACCGGTCCGGGCGAGCAGGTAGTCGATCACGCGGCTCATCGGCCCGCCGACCACCTGGGCCCGGTCCGCCTCGGTGAGCTCGTGGCCCAGCTCGGCGAAGAGCGAGAACTCGGCCTGCCACCAGAAGTCCTCGGTGTCCACCAGAGTCCCGTCCATGTCCAGCAGCACCGCCTGCAGACCGCGACCGTCGGTGTGGTCGAGTCCTTGGGCAGCCGTGGAGATGGTGGTCATGGGAAGAGGTCCTTCCGTCCAGGGAACCTGGGGATGGCACAGGCCGACCCGCTGGTGAGCGGACCGGCCCGTTCAGGATGATCCAGGATACGCCCCGTTCGCCGAAATAGGGCGAACGGAGCGCAGCCTCCGCGTTACCGCGCGTTGAAGTACTTGGCCTCGGGGTGGTGGATGACGATCGCGTCGGTGGACTGTTCCGGGTGGAGCTGGAACTCCTCTGAGAGCACCACTCCGATCCGTTCGGGCTTCAGGAGTTCGGCGATCTTGGCGCGGTCCTCCAGTTCGGGGCAGGCGCCGTAGCCGAGGGAGAAGCGGGCGCCCCGGTACTTCAGGGCGAACATGTCGCGGACGTCCTGGGGGTCCTCGTCGCCGAAGCCGAGTTCGTAGCGGACCCGGGCGTGCCAGAACTCGGCGAGTGCCTCGGCGAGCTGGACGGAC
>NZ_JARZAJ010000018.1 GCF_029892105.1 Kitasatospora sp. GP82
CGCCGACAACCGCCGCACCGGCTCGTTCCTCCTGATAGACCCGGCCGACGGCACCACCCTCACCGCCGGCATGGCGGGCGAGGCCTTCGGGACCGCAGGCAACGACGCACCCGACGAGGAGGACTGGGTCTGATGCCCAGCGAGGCGTTCTCGGGCATGGACAAGGAAGGCGGCCGCATCGGCAGCGGCACCCGTGGCAGCGGCCAGGGTGGTCTGAACCGATGTGCAGGCGGACAGGGGCGCTGAACCCCTGTCACCGGGCCGTTCCTCCCCGACCGCCCGGCTTGCCCGGCATCCGAGATGCCGTCAGCACCACGTTCCGACCTTCCCTCCATGAACAGGACGACTCCCATGGCACCGAACTCGGCGATCCCGCATACCCGCAAACGCCTCGGCTCCGGCCGGATCAGACGGTCCGCCGCAGCCGCCGCGGCGGGCCTGACCGCCGTCGGCCTGCTCTCCGCCTGCGGCTACGGTTCCAAGAGCGCCGACAAGACGGACGCCGCCCCGGCCGCTGCCGCCGCCTCGGGTGCGAAGCTCTCCGCCGACACCGTGAAGATCGGCTACTTCCCGAACCTGACCCACGGCACCGCACTGGTCGGTCTCAAGGACGGCATCTTCCAGAAGGAACTGGGCGCCACCCGGATCAAGACCCAGACCTTCAACGCGGGTCCGGCCGAGATCGAGGCACTCAACGCCGGTTCGATCGACATCGGCTGGATCGGCCCCTCCCCCGCGATCAACGGCTACACCAAGTCCGACGGACACTCCCTGAAGATCATCGGCGGCTCCGCCTCCGGCGGCGTCAAGCTGGTGGTCAACCCCGACAGGATCAAGAGCCCGGACGACCTCAGGGGCAAGAAGATCGCCACCCCGCAGCTCGGCAACACCCAGGACGTCGCACTCCTCAACTACCTCGCGGGCAAGGGCTACAAGATCGACCCGCAGACCGGCGCCGGCGACGTCTCCGTGGTCCGCACCGACAACAAGGTCACCCCCGACGCCTACAAGTCCGGCTCCATCGACGCCGCCTGGGTGCCCGAGCCGACCGCCTCCAAGCTGGTCACCCTCGGCGCCAGGGAACTCCTCGACGAGAAGTCCCTGTGGCCCGACGGCAAGTTCGTGATCACCAACATCATCGTCTCGCAGAAGTTCCTCAACCAGCACCCCGACGTGGTCGAGGCCGTCCTGCGCGGCTCGGTGAACACCAACGCCTTCATCAAGACCGACCCCGAGCGGGCCAAGGCCGACGCCAACGCACAGCTCAAGGCCGACACCGGCAGCGCACTCGACCCGGCGATCCTCGACCCTGC
Source organism: Kitasatospora sp. GP82 (assembly GCF_029892105.1). Taxonomy (GTDB): domain Bacteria; phylum Actinomycetota; class Actinomycetes; order Streptomycetales; family Streptomycetaceae; genus Kitasatospora. Next base: position 1,314 of record NZ_JARZAJ010000018.1, read on the forward strand.
GTGGAAGGACATCGACTTCCTCGACGACCCGCTGGCCGGAACCCTCCAGGCCGAAGCCGACCACGCCGTCACCGCCGGACTGCTCAAGAAGCCCAGCCTGGCCGGGATCTACGACCTGACCCTGCTCGACAAGGTACTCGAGGAGAAGGGCCTGCCCGCCGTGGCGGACGCCGGGCTCAGCGCCAAGTAACCCTCCCCGCAAGGTCCTTCAGCTCCGTGGTCCGCGCCCCCGCTCCGTTCCCGTCGATGCCCAGTCACAGGACGGAGCGGGGCCGGACCCCGGCTCCAGCTCCCCGCCACCCCGCCAGACCACTCACGCAGGAGGTGCCCGGATGTCCCCGGCACTGACCACCTCACAGGCCGCCACCGGCGTCGAGGTCCCCGGCGACCGACCCGCCGTCCGGCTCTCGAACGTGCACAAGTCCTTCGGCCGACCCGGCGCCGTCACCCCGGTGCTGGACGACATCTCGCTCGATGTCGCGCCCGGCGAGTTCGTCACCCTGCTCGGCGCCTCGGGCTGCGGCAAGTCCACCCTGCTCAACCTCGTCGCCGGACTCGACAAGCCCACCGCGGGAACCATCGAGGTGCCCGGCCCACGCCCCGCGCTGATGTTCCAGGAACACGCGCTCTTCCCCTGGCTGACGGCGGGCCGCAACATCGAACTCGCCCTCCGCCTGGCCGGCGTCCCACGCGCCGAACGCCGCCCCGAGGCCGAGCGCCTGCTCGAACTGGTCCGTCTCGGCGGCTCCTACGACAAGCGCGTGCACGAGCTCTCCGGCGGCATGCGCCAACGCGTCGCGATGGCCCGCGCCCTCGCCCAGGGCAGCCAGGTCCTGCTGATGGACGAGCCGTTCGCCGCCCTCGACGCCATCACCCGCGACGTCCTGCACGACGAGATCACCCGGATCTGGGCCGAACGGCAACTGGCCGTCCTATTCGTCACCCACAACGTCCGCGAGGCCGTCCGACTCGCCCAGCGCGTCGTCCTGCTCTCCTCCCGCCCCGGCCGGATCGCCCGCGAGTGGCGCATCGACCTGCCCCAGCCGCGCCGCATCGAATCCTCCGGCGTCGCCGACCTGTCCATCGAGATCACCGAAGAACTGCGTGGGGAGATCCGCCGCCATGGCAAGCACTGACACCGCCCCCGGGTCGGTCCAGGACGCACCCGTCGAGGCCACACCCGTCGAGGAAGCCTCCGACCAGCACGTGCAGGCCGGGGCCGACCTGTCCAAGGGCGCTCCGGTCACCACCGAGGACGTCGGTGCGGGTCTCGACGCGCTGGACAGCGTCGTCGTCCAGCACACCCCGTTCACCCAGACCCTGCGGGAGAAGGTCCTCCCCCCGACGATCGCCGTCCTGCTGGTGCTCGGCGCCTGGCAGCTGGCCTTCGAGCTCAAGCTCGCCGACACCTACAAGCTGCCCAGCCCCGGCATGGTCTGGCAGAGCCTGACCGACCTGTGGACCCAGGGCACGCTGTTCTCCATCATCTGGACCAGCGTCTGGCGCGGCGTCTCCGGCTTCGTCGCCGCCGTGGTGATCGGCACGCCGATCGGACTGCTGGTCGCCCGGATCAAGTCCGTCCGGGCCGCGATCGGGCCGATCCTCTCCGGCCTCCAGTCGCTGCCCTCGGTCGCCTGGGTGCCCGCCGCCGTCATCTGGCTCGGCATCAACAGCTCGGCGATGTACGCCGTCATCCTGCTCGGCGCCGTCCCGTCCATCGCCAACGGCCTGATCGGCGGCATCGACCAGATCCCGCCGCTCTTCCTGCGCGCAGGCCGCACCATGGGCGCCACCGGACTCGCCGGCGCCCGCCACGTCCTGCTGCCGGCCGCCCTCCCCGGCTACCTGGCCGGCCTCAAGCAGGGCTGGGCCTTCTCCTGGCGCTCCCTGATGGCCGCCGAACTCATCGCCTCCTCCCCCGACCTGGGCCTCGGCCTCGGCCGCTACCTGGAGAACCAGCGGGAGTTCAACGACATGTCCGGCGTCCTGCTCGGCATCATCCTGATCCTCTTCGTCGGCATCGCGATCGACCTGCTGATCTTCTCCCCGCTGGAGCGCCGCGTGCTGCGCAGCCGCGGCCTGCTGGTCACCAACCGCTGACCCCGGCCGCCACCGCACCACCGCACCACCGCACCACCGCTCCACCGCTCCACCGACCTCACCGAAGGGCCGCACATGTTCATGAGCAGGCCGTCCGCCCCGCCCGCCTCCCGCCTCGCCCCAGGCCGAGGCACGGGCGCGGACTGCCGCGCTCTGCCCGAGCAGCCCGCCCTGCTGCTGATCGCCCACGGAAGCCGCGACCCCCGCCACGCCGCCACCGTGGACGCCCTGGTCCACCGGCTCCGCGCGATGCGCCCCGGGTCGGACGTGGCCACCGCCTACCTGGACCACTGCGCCCCGCGGATCCCCCAGGTCGTCGGCCGTCTCGACGGCGCCCCTGCAGTGGCCGTCCCGCTGCTGCTCAACCGGGCCTTCCACGCCAAGAGCGACATCCCCGCCGCCCTGCGCGAGGCCGGCGGGGAGCTGCCGCTCGCGGACGTCCTCGGACCCTCGCCGCTGCTGCTGGACGCTCTCGACCGCCGCCTCGCCGAGGCCGGTCCCGACGTGCACTCCGCCGCCGTCCGCGCCCGAACCGGGGTGGTGCTGGCGGCGGCCGGCTCCTCCGACCCCGCCGCCGACGCCGCCACCCGGGCGCTCGCCGCCGACTGGCAGCGAACCCGTGGCTGGGCCGCCGTCGAGGTCGCCTACGCCTCGGCGGCCGGGCCCCGCGTGCCCGACGCGATCGCGGCGCTGCGTGCCCGTGGCGCCCGCCAAGTGGCCGTCGCCCCCTACATGTTGGCGCCCGGCCTGCTCCCCGACCGGATCGCCGACGCCGCCACCGGGGCCGATCTCCTCGCCCCCGTTCTCGGTGCCGCCCCTGAGATCGCCCGTCTCCTCCTCCAGCGCTACGACCGAGCCCGTACCCTCACCGCGGCAGTCGCCCTGAGCGCCTGAGCGGTCGGAGGCTCCGAGCGCCTACCTGGTGTCAGCAGCCGTCAACTGCTCCCGAGCCCACGGATCCTGGCATTTCGTCAGAGCATCACGGCGGGCAGCCGCGAAGCGCTCCCCGCTCGCATCGTCGAGCGGGGACTGCACCCACCGCCAGGCACCCACCGCGCAGACCTGCTGGTACGGGTCGCCCTCCTCGACCGCCCGCAGCAGGCTCTCCTGCACGCGCCGCCGTCCCACCGCCGCGACCAGCACGGCGGCGAGCCACCGCGGCGAGCTCGGATCGTCATCGGCCACCAGTGCCCGTACCACCAGCCGGTAGTGCTGCTCGACCGGTGCCCGCTTTCCGGTCAGCTCCCGTACGGCCAACTGCCGCTTGTGGCCGATGCGGTGGTACTGCGGGTAGTGCGGCTGCCGCTCACCGAGCGCCGCGACCCGGGGGTCGTCCGGGTCCGTCCACTCCAGTCCGAGCGCCCGCACCAGTTCGTCGAGGCGGGCCTCCTGTCTGGCCAGCCGAGTGCCGAGTTCCATCCGTTCCCCTCCACCGAAGTTCCGGACCACGTCTTGTGCGGGGCGCCACCGAGGAGCGTTCACCCACTTCGGGCCTCGGACCGACCGGTCTCAGCCCCTGGAAAGCCCGATCCCCCCGCACGGCCGGCGCGCGGGGGGATCATGGCGTGTGGCGTGCCGTCAGTCGCTCTTGCGGCGCTGGCGGCCGGTGCCGTAGTTGGAGCCGCTCTTGGCGCCGGAGCCCGGCTTGGCGCGGCCGGAGGACTTGCCGATGAAGCCGGCAGCCGTCCGGCGGCCGGCGCCGCCGCCCTCGCCGGAGCCCGAACCGGGGGCGCCGAAACGCTGCTTGGGGCGGGGACGCTTGGCATTGCCGTTGGCGTCCACATCGGCGGGCAGGCCCGAGCGCTTGGGCGCCCGACGGCGGGCGGGGGCCGCGGTGCCGTCCGCCGGGGCGGCGGGGGCGGACTGCCCGGGGACCGCGATCGGGAGAACGGCGACGCCGCTGGGCGTACGGGCACCGGTGATCCGGCTCAGCTCGGAGTCGGCGGGGCGGACCTTGGTGACGGTCGGCTGGATACCCGCCGTGGACATCAGCCGGTTGACCTCACGACGCTGCTCGGGCAGCACCAGGGTGACCACGGTGCCGGACTCGCCGGCGCGCGCGGTGCGGCCGCCGCGGTGCAGGTAGTCCTTGTGATCGATCGGCGGATCGACGTTGACGACCAGGTCGAGGCCGTCGATGTGGATACCTCGGGCGGCGACGTTGGTGGCGATCAGCGCGGTGACCTGACCGTCGCGGAACTGGTCCAGGGTGCGGTTGCGCTGCGGCTGGGACTTACCGCCGTGCAGGGCGGCAGCCTGGACGCCGTGGGCGCGCAGCTGCTTGGCCAGGCGATCGGCGCCGTGCTTGGTGTGCACGAACATGATCACGCGGCCCTCACGGGCGGCGATCCGCGCGGTGGCCTCGGCCTTGTCGGCCGGGTCCAGCTGGATCAGGTGGTGGTCCATGGTGGTGACCGCACCGGCCGAGGGGTCCACCGAATGGGTGACCGGGTCGGTCAGGAAGCGGCGCACCAGGCGGTCGATGTTGCGGTCCAGGGTGGCGGAGAACATCATCCGCTGCCCGCCCTCGGCGACCTGTTCGAGCAGCTTGGTGACCTGCGGCAGGAAGCCCATGTCGGCCATCTGGTCGGCCTCGTCGAGGACGGTGATCCGGACCTCGTCGAGCTGGACGTCCTGACGGTTGATCAGGTCGTCGAGCCGGCCGGGGGTGGCGACCAGGACCTCGGTGCCGCGGCGCACCGCGTTGGACTGCCGGTTGATCGACATACCGCCGACGACGGTGGTGATCCGCAGGTTGACGGCGCTCGCGTACGGGGTGAGCGCGTCGGTGACCTGCTGGGCCAGCTCGCGGGTGGGCACCAGGACGAGCGCCAGCGGGCGGCGGGCCGAGGCGCGCTGTCCGGCCGTACGGGCCAGCAGCGGCAGGCCGAAGGCGAGGGTCTTGCCGGAGCCGGTACGGCCCCGGCCGAGCACGTCGCGCCCGGCGATGGAGTCGGGGAGGGTGGCGGCCTGGATCGGGAAGGGCTCGGTGACGCCTTCCCGGGCGAGCGCGGAGAGCAGCGCCTTGGGCATCTCCAGCTCGGCGAAGCTCTCGGCGGCCGGGCGGGCCGGGGTGCCCTCGACCACGGTGAAGTCCTCGGCTGCCTGCGGCGCGGCGGCCGTACGGGCGCGCGGGGCGCGGCGCGGTCCCGACGAGCTGCGGGCGCGGTCCTTGCCGCCGGAGCGGTCGGCCGGGGTGCGGTCACCGCTGCGGGTGCGGTCCGCCGTGCGGGAGCGGTCGGTGGCGCGCGGGCGGTCCGTGGAACGGTTGCGCGGCGGGCGGGCAGGGGTGGTCATGGATTCTCCATCCTGGTCGGCCGACGGCCGCGGGTACCCGCGTGATGATCGCAGAGGATCACGGGTGCCGTGGCGACGGTCCAAAGGGGCACCCCCAGCCGGAGGCTGGGGGAAGGTCGGCCGTCAGGGTGGAGTAGTCGCCGCCCCGGCCGTTCGGCGGCATGGGCGAGGGCCCGCGCCGTGTGGCGCGGGCCCTCGCTTCGCGACAAGCTGTCGGCGTGAGCCGAAAGTCAGCCGTTGATGACGCGGATGTTCTCGGCCTGCGGGCCCTTCTGGCCCTGCGTGACGTCGAACTCGACGTGCTGACCCTCGAGCAGCTCACGGAAGCCCTGGGCGGCGATGTTCGAGTAGTGGGCGAAGACGTCCGGGCCGCCACCCTCCTGCTCGATGAAGCCGAAGCCCTTTTCGCTGTTGAACCACTTCACGGTGCCGGTAGCCATAACCGTCTCCATCTTTCTGGGGCATCGGGACCTACACCTCGTAGGCCCCATGTAGCCGCGATCCCCATCCGGAGACAAAACACCGGACAAAACAAATGCGCCTGTTGGGTTGGTAACCAGCAGGCGCACACATACGTTCATGGGAACCAAAACTGCAACTGCCTCGACTGTAGCACGGGAGGGCAGTCAAATGATCGGAAAAGTTTCCCTCGCCACAGTGCGGCCCCACCGGGTTTACCTGCACGGATAAGGGGGCAAGCGGTGCGATCACCGCCTGCCCCCTCCCCTGCACTACGGGCTACCGCTCACCGTCAACGACGGCCTGCGGGCTCCCGGTCGTCCTCGTACGGGACCGCGGCCTGCGGGGCCGGGGCGCCGTGCCCGGACATCGCACCGTGGCCCGGCCACCATGCGGCGCGGCCGAGCAGCGCGGTGAGCGCCGGGGTGAAGAAGAGCGCCATCACGAAGGCCGCCACGGCGATGCCGAAGGCGATCGAGAAGCCGATCTCACTGAACAGGACGTTGCCCGCCAGCATGAAGGTGGCGAAGGACGCCGCCAGGATGAAGCCGGCCGCACCGACGGTCGGCCCGCCGTGGCGGATCGCCTCGGCCGCCGCCTCACGCGGCGAGCGCCCCTCGGCGGCCTCCTCGCGAAGTCGGGCGACCATCAGGATGTTGTAGTCGGTACCGATCGCCACCACGAAGAGGTAGATGAAGATCGGCAGCATGAACATCAGGCCCGGCTGGCTCTCGAAGTGCTGGAAGACCAGGCTGGTGGCACCGAGCGTGGCGCCGAAGCCGAGACCCACCGAGGCCATCAGGTACCAGGGGGCGACGATGCTGCGCAGCAGCAGGCCGAGGATCAGCATGATCAGCAGCCCGGCGATCGGGAAGACCAGCTTGTAGTCGTGCGCCATCGCCGTGTTGATGTCCTTGTACACGGAGGTGATGCCGCCGACGTACGCCTTGGTGTCGGCCGGGGCGTCAGCGTGGGCGGTGGTCCGGAGCTTGCCCATGGTGTCGATGGCCGCGTTGCTGGCGGGGTCGTCCTTGAGGAGGACGGTGAAGTCCGCCGTGGTGCCGTCCTTGCTCAGCTGCGGCTTCGGCTGGACCTGGGCGACACCCGGGACCTCGGCGAGCTTGCCCGCGTAGGTCGTCAGTGCGCCCGCGTCGAGCTTGGCACCGTCGGTGGTGCTGGTGAGGTAGATGTGGCTCGGGTCCGCCGCGCCCGCCGAGAAGGCGTCCATCAGCTTGGTCTGGACGACCATGGACTCCTTGTCCTTCGGCATCGAGCTGCCGGCCAGGTCGAAGGTGCCCTTGTAGCCGAGGGCGGCCAGGGTGAGGGCGAGCAGGATGCCACCGGAGACGGCGGCCACCATGGCCGGGCGGCGCTGGACCATCTTGCCGAGGGCCTTGAAGCGGGCGCCCGCGGGCTCCTGCATCCACTTCTTGCCGGGCCAGAACAGCCCCTTGGCGGGAATCACCGAGAGCACGGCGGGCACCAGGGTGACGGAGGCTATCGCGGTGGTGACGACCGCGATGGCCAGCGCCGGGCCGAGTGCCTTGAACATGCCGAGGCTGGAGAGCACCAGCACCGCGAAGGCGGCGGTCACGGCACCGGCGGCGGAGGTGATCGCCTCGCCGACCCGGCCGACCGCGTTGGCCACGGCCGTCTTCCGGTCCTCACCGGCCCGCAGCCGCTCGCGGTAGCGGAACATCAGGAAGAGGAAGTAGTCGGTGCCGACACCGAGCAGCACCACGATCAGGATCGCCGACATGGTGTTGTCGGCCTTCAGCCCGAAGAGCTTGGTGGCGTAGTTGATGAGGCCGTTGGCCGTCGGCGAGACCACCACCATGATCAGCAGCAGCGGCGCCAGCGCGATCAGGATGCTGCGGAAGATGATCGCGAGGATCAGCAGGATCAGGACGAAGCTGCCCATCCCGATCAGGAGGTTGGCAAGACCCGAGGAGTCCTTCGCGTCGAGGTTCGCCGCCGCCGGGCCACCGACCCGGTACTTCAGTGCCGAACCGTCGGTGAGCTTGGCGCCCTCCTCGCGCAGCGCCTTGGCGGCATCGGCGGCCTCGGGCTTCTGCATCACGGTCTTGTCGATCGCGACCATGGACAGCGCGTACTTGCCGTCCTTGGAGATGCTCTGCGGGCCGACCGGGATGACCTTCTCGACATCCTTGATGTGCTTGTCGGCGAGGCCCTGGACCACCTTGTTCATAGTGGTCTGGTCGGCCGCGTCCAGCTTGCCGCCGTCGGAGCGCTCGAAGAGCAGCATGGCGCCGGGGGTGAAGTTGGCCGGGAAGGCCTTCTCCTGCAACTGGGAGGCCTGGATGGACTCGTAGTGCTTGGGCAGGAAGGCGCTCTCGTCGTTCTGCGCGGTGACGGTCGGCGCGGTCATGGCGATCGCGATCATGCCGACCACCCAGGCGGCGATCACCCACCACGCCCGCCTGACGACGAATTGTCCAATTCGGTGGAACATGCTCGTAGTGCCTCCTGGGCATGGTTCACCGCAGCCCTTGGGGGACGGGACACCGGGCGACGGTAGGACCGGGGCAGAGCATGGCTCTAGCCGGTCGGCAGGTAAGTATCTGTGAACATCCTACGAGACCTTACTTGCCGCCCGGCAAGTGGGTTCCGCTGGATCGTGCCCCCTGGGGGCCTCGAACCGGCCCCGCTCCATCCTCGCCCGAGGACCCCCTCCGGCACCTCGTGCTCCGGGTGGAGATGCCTCCCCCTCAGGGTGGACCCGCCCCCTCCCTGAAGAAGGAGAACCACTCCTTAAGGAGTAGGGATATCCCCTCAGCGCCCTCGGACCCACCAACTCGCGGCTCGCCACCTGCGGCTTTCCCGGGGCCCTGCAGTGCGGTCCTGAGCGGGCGACGACATTGCCCCGAAGGCGTCTGGGTCATGATTCACTCCGTGACCACCTTCGACGAAGCACGCGCCCGGGCCCTGCTCACCGCCGCCTGCGCGGCGGCCCGGCTGCCCGCACCGCTGGACGCCCGACTGCTGGCCCTCGGCGAGAACGCCGTCTTCGACCTCCAGGACCCGGCCGTGGTGGCCAAGGTCGGGCGCGGCCCCGAACTCGCCGAGCGCAGCCACCGCGAACTGGCCGTCGCCGAATGGCTCGCCGGGCAGGGCGTGCAGGTGGTCCGGCCGTACCTGCCCGAGCCCACCCTCGCGAACGGACACCCCGTCACCTTCTGGCACCGGCTCGCCCCCGCGGTCCGTCCGGCCAGGCCCGCCGATCTGGCACCACTGCTGCACGCCCTGCACCGGCTGCCCGCACCGCCCTTCGCACTCGGCCGCCGCGATCTGCTCGCCCCGGTCGAGCGCTGGCTGGCGAGTGCCGAAGGTCACATCGACCCGGCCGACGTCGCCTTCCTGCGCGACCGCAAGGCCGAGTTCGCCGCCGCGATCGAGCAGCTCGACCCGCAGCTGCCGCCCGGCGTGATCCACGGCGACGCCCTGCCGCGCAACGTCCACCTCACGGCCGAGGGCCCCGTCCTGCTCGATCTGGAGAACGTCTCCATTGACCTGCGCGAACACGATCTGGTGGTGCTCGCCCTCAGCCACGACCGCTACGGCGTGCCCGCCGAGGAGTACCTCGCCTTCACCACCGCCTACGGCTGGGACGTCCGCGACTGGTCCGGCTTCCCCGTGCTCCGCGGTGCCCGGGAAACCGCCAGCGCCGCCTGGGTCGCCCAGCAGGTTCCCGGCAATCCGGCAGCCCTCGCCGAGTTCCGCCGCCGCGTACACTCGCTTTGGGGCGGGCAGTACGCAGTGCGCTGGTTTCCCTTCTGACTCAAGGGTCGTCCTCGTACGCACCTACGGAACCGCACCCCCGCTTCGGGCGTCGTACCGACTGCCGCCCGCAAACTTCCGGGCCGCCAGTACGACGTCAGGAGCCGTTGCCCATGCGGATACCCAACCCCCGGTCACGTCTCACGCACACCCTCGGTTACGGCTTGGCGGCGCTGCTCGCGCCCGCGCTGGTCGCCGGCTGCGGGCCCACCGAGACCCACGCCACAGCCCCGGCCGCCACTTCGGCCGCGCCCCACACCTCTGCGGCGCCCTCGTCCGGTACAGCGGCTGCCACACCCGCCGCCGCCCCGGGCACACCCTCGACCGGCGCGACCTCCTCGACGCCGAGCCCCACCGCGAGCAACACGTCGAGCACCGACCCGGGTCCGACCCCGAGCTCGACGCCGAGCCCGAGCCCGAGTTCCGCACCGGCCGCGAGCTCGACGCCCGCGCCGCCGCCGGCGTCGGGCACCCCGACCTCGATCGTCCGCGGCACCGCCTCCGGCGGCCGCACGGTCGCGCTCACCTTCGACGACGGCCCCGGGCCCGCGACCGACCAGATACTCGACCTGCTCGCCAAGTACGACGCGCACGCCACGTTCTGCCAGATCGGCCCGCAGGCCACCGCCAGGCCCGCCACCGTCAAGCGCATCCTGGCCGAGGGGCACCGGCTCTGCGACCACACCGTCGACCACCCGCAGCCGATGCGCACCCTGCCGCACGACCGGCAGGTGTTCGAGATCACCGCCGCGAAGGACATGATCACCAAGGCGGGCGGCACGGGCACCAAGGTCTCCTGGTTCCGCGCACCCGGCGGGGACTTCAGCTCCGAGAACGAGCTGATCGCCGCCCAGAACGGTATGCGCCCGCTGGGCTGGTCCGTCGACCCCCGCGACTGGGCCCGCCCCGGAGCCGCCGCGATCGTCGCCAACGTGGAGCACAACCTCAAGCCCGGCGGCGTGGTCCTGATGCACGACGGCGGCGGCGACCGCAGCCAGACCGTCGCAGCCCTGCGCCAACTGCTCCCCTGGCTGACCGCCCAGGGCTACACCTTCGACTTCCCCGCCTGCTGACAACATCCCGGGGCCGAGAAACGGCACCCACCTCGCACCATGCAACTCCCAGGGGCCCGAGGAACCGCGCCCACATCGGCCATGCAACTCCCAGGGGCCCGAGGAACTGCACCCACAGCGACCATGCGCTGTCCAGGGGCACGGGGAACTGCGCGAGAAACCCCGCACGCTCGTAGGGGGTTGTTCGCGCAGTTCCCCGCGCCGCCTCTGGGAAGTTGCATGGCTGATGGCCGAGTGAGCCTGCGGCTCCGGAAGGGTTGAGCGCGCAGTTCCCCGCGCCCGCTGGGGAGTTGCATGGCTGGCGGCCGACGGGGCGCCTAGCGCAGCGGCCAGCGCGGGTCGATCACCGCCTCCGCGTCCTTGCCCCTGCGGAGCCAGTCCTGGAGGCCCTCGGCCCAGTCGCGGTGCCAGTCGATCTGGCGTTCGTGCAGCTGCTCAGGCGTCAGGTCGCCGACCTGGGCGGGGTAGCGCTCGCCGAGGGCGACCGCGACGCGGATCGCGGCCAGGGCGTCGCTGCCCGCCTCGTGGGCGTCGGCCAGCTCGACCCCGTACACCTCGCAGACGTGCTGGAGGGTGCGCGAGCCCCGGCGGTAGCGGTCCACCGAACGGTCGATCACCAGGGCGTCCACCACCGGGCCGACGCTGCCGCCCAGCCGCTCGGCCAGGCCCGGACGGCCGTGGCGGCGCAGCTCGGCGTCGAGCAGCGAGAGGTCGAAGGGCGCGTTGAAGGCGACCACCGGACGCCCGAGCGCCAGGCGCTCGCAGAGCGCGGTGGCTATCTCCTCGATCGCCTCCGCCGCCGGGCGGCCGTGGGCGCGGACCTGCTCGTCGGTGATGCCGTGGATCGCGGCGGCCTCGGCCGGGATCGGCACGCCGGGGTCGACCAGCCAGCCGAAGGACCGCTCGGCCCGGCCGCCGAGGGTGTCCACCAGGGCGGCGGTGACGATCCGTGAGTGTGCCGGATCGGTGCCCGTGGTCTCCAGGTCGAAGCCGACCAGTGGCTCCTTCCACCAGCTCATCTGGGGTGTCCTTCCGTCCGTTCGCCGTGATGTGCACCCCATCATCGCGGGTGCCTGTGACAGCCAGGACACGACGCAGCCCCGGTACTGTCGTACCGGGGCCGGGTCAGGTGTCGCACACGCGATCAGCGGTGCCCCTGAGGGAGTCGTTCCACAGAAACGATTCTTCGTGCCTGGCCTGGTCAGACAGAAGTGAAGAGTCCGCGTCCGAGCCAGTCCGAGCTGTCCTGCACTCCGGGCAGCGCGAAGAAGTAGCCGCCGCCGGTGGGCGAGATGTAGTCGACCAGCGGCTCGTCGATCAGACGGGTCTGGGTGGCCTCGAACTGGCGGACCACGTCCTGCTGGTAGCAGCAGAAGGCCAGGCCCATGTCGAGGTTGCCGACGCTGTCGATGCCCCGGTCGTAGTTGAAGCCGCGGCGCAGGATCCGCGATTCCTCGCTCTGGTCGGTGCGCGGGTTGGCGAGCCGGATGTGGGCGGTCATCGGGATGACCGTGCCCTTGGGGTCCTTGGCGTAGTCCGGCGTGTCGGTCTCCTTGGCACCGTCCAGCGGAGCGCCGGTGTCCTTGCGGCGGCCGAACATCTTCTCCTGCTCGGCGAGCGAGACCCGGTCCCAGAACTCGACCAGCATCCGGATGATCCTGATGACCTGGTAGCTGCCGCCGACCGCCCAGGCGGGTTCGCCCATGCCGTCGGTGACCCAGACCAGCTTGTCCATCGCCCGGGAGGAGGTGGTGTCCGGGTTGGCGATGCCGTCCTTGAAACCGAGCAGGTTGCGCTGGGCACCGTCGGGTCGGCCGGGGCTCTGGAACCCGTCGATCCGCCACTTGATCTGCATCGCACCCCGGGTGTGCCGGGCGATGTCGCGCAGTGCGTGCAGCACGGTGTCCTGGCTGTCCGCGCAGATCTGCAGCGAGAGGTCCCCGTGCAGCTCGGCGGCCTGAAGGTTGTCGTTGGGGAAGGTCTTCATCGGGTTCAGCTTGACGGGCTTGGCCTTGGCCAGACCGAAGCGGCCGTCGAAGAGCGAGGCGCCGACGCCGACGGTGACGGTCAGGTTGTCGGTCGGCAGCACCGGGCCGAGGATCCCGCTGTCCGAGGGCGGCGCGCCGACGCCGAGGTTCGACGGGGTGCCGCCTGCGGTGAGGAGGCGGATCCGGTCGGTCAGGGTGTGGAACAGGTCCTCCAGCGCCTTGCGGTCCTGGGCGACGACGTCGCAGGAGACGAAGATCGCGTAACCGGGGGCGGGGGTGGTGATGCCGGCCTGGTGGGACCCGTGGAAGGAGACGGTCCCGGTCTTGCCCCGGTTCTGGCTGTCGGCGGTGGCCGGGGCGGCGCCGAGGGCGAGCGCACCCCCGGCGACCGCGGCTGCCCCGGCGCCCGCGCCGAGCGCGGCCTTGACGAAGCTGCGGCGGTCCGAGCCGCCCCCGAAGCCGAAGGGGCAGGAGCCGGTGGCGGAGGTCTGGTCGGGCATCAGGCGGCCTTCCGGATTTCGAGCAGGGTGGGGACGTTGGCGAGATCTTCGAGCAGCTGCCCTGCGGCACCGTTGAGCTGACGCCGGGCGGTGGAGTCGAGCTGTTCCACCGGGGTCCAGCTGCCGTCCGGGCGGTGTGCGGCGGTGAGCAGCCCGTTGATTCGGATCATGCCGGCGTTGACCTTGGCCAGCTGCTCGGGTGCGCGCGACTGGAGGAGCGGCTGAAGGACGGTCAGCAGTTCCTGGGTGCCCGCCACATTGGCCTGGGCGGTCGCCAGGCTGGTGCCACTGCCCTGGTCGGTGTCGCCGGTGAGCTCGAACTGGAGGGCGTTCTCCAGGATCTCGTGGGTGCGCAGGGGAAGGTCGGTCGGGTCGAAGTCCTGGGTGGGGAAGGCCTTGCCGAGACCGTCCACATCGGTGACCAGCTGGTCGACGAGGGGGGTCAGGTCGGCGGCGCCCTGGTTGTGCCAGAGGCCGTACTCCAGGCGGAGGAAGCCGGAGAAGTCCTTGTCCTGCGCCTTGTCGGCCAGTCCGTCGGGGCGGCCGTCGATCTTCTTGTCGAAGTCCGCGAAGGTGCCGTAGGCGGCGCCCAGCGAGGCGTACTGGGTGTGCGCGGTGAGCCAGTCGGCGCGGGCGGCGTCCAGGTTGCCCGCGTGGATGTCCGACTGGAGCTGCTGGGTCTGCGTCAGCAGGGTGGCCAGGCCCTTGGTGACGTACGCCTTGTACTGCGTCAGCGGACCGGCGAGGTCGTCCTCGGAGACCGGGACGACGGCCTTGACGTCGGAGCCCCCGGTGACGTGCACGGCGGCCGAGGTGACGGCCTGTCCGCCGGTCGGGACGCAGCGCCAGGCGTAGTCGCCGGAGCCGATGGTGGCGGTCAGCGCGCGGGTGGTACCGGGGGCCAGGCCCTCGATCTCGCCGTAGACGGCGCCGTTGGCCGGGTCGACCAGGTAGACCTCGGAGGTCTTGGTGCCGGTGTTGTGCATCTGGAAGACCTGCTGGCCGGGCTGCGGGGTGGTGAAGCCCTTGCCGCAGTCCTCCTCGGAGACGGCGACGGTCGCGCTGTCGGCGGGCTTGCCGCCGCTGACGGCGATCACCGCGCCGGCGACCACGGCGGGGACGGCGACCAGTGCGGCCGGGAGCAGCCAGCGCGGCCGGCCGGTCCTGGCGGGAGCCTCTTCGGCAGCGGCGGCCGGGGTCTGTCCGGTGACCGGCCCGGCAGCGGGCTCGGGCTCGGCAGCCTTGGGCTCGGCCGGCTTGGGCTCGGCGGTCGCCCGGACGCCCTGGACGAAGAGCGTCATCACGATCGCCAGATAGGCGACGTAGGCCAGCACCTGGAGCACGGTCATGGTGACGGTCAGGTTGAACACGCCCTGCACCAGGGTGGCGTACCAGGAGCTGGCGTCGAGGTGCTTGCTGAGGTCGAAGGCGTACGAGGTGCCGCCGGGCAGCACGCCCGACTCCTGAAGGTCGCGCAGGCCGTAGCTGAGGACGCCGGCCGCGATGACTATCAGTACGGCGCCGGTCCAGGTGAAGAACTTGGTGAGGTTGATCTTCAGCACCCGGCGGTACAGCGCCCAGCACAGGCCGGTGGCGAGCAGCAGGCCGACGGCCGCGCCGGCCAGCGGACCGGTCGACTCCTGGGCGGTCTGGATGGTGCTCCACAGGAAGAGCGAGGTCTCCAGGCCCTCCCGGCCGACGGCCAGGAAGCTGGTGAGGACCAGTGTCCCGGCGCCCATGGCGAGTGCGGCGGTGACCTTCTCGCGGATCTCGGAGGAGAGGTTGCGCGCGGACTTGCGCATCCAGAAGACCATCGCGGTGACGAAGCCGACGGCGATCAGGCTGAGCGTGCCGCCGAAGGCCTCCTGGGTGGAGCCGGAGAGCTTGGCGGCGGTGAAGGTGAGCACCGAGCCGAAGCTGAGCGCGAGCGCCACGGCGGCCGCCACACCGGTCCAGACCTGGGGCAGCCGGGCCTTCTGGTCGGAGCGCACCAGGGTGGCGACCAGGATGGAAACGATCAGCCCGGCTTCCAGGCCCTCACGCAGGCCTATCAGAAAGCTGGGAAACGCGTCGTCCCACATGTCGAGGGCTCTCCTCCCCGGGGCCAGCCCGGCCGTGCCTGTTTTTCAGAAGCGACGCCCCGGACAGGAACTGTCCAGGGCGCGGCCACTTAGCTTAGGCGTGCCTTAGTAATGGGGGAGTCAAGCCGACAGATCGGAATGGCAAAACCTGAGACGGGGCGTGCTCCCGCCCCGGGATGGACGGAGCCTCAGGAGACGGGGCGTGAGTCGGCCCACACCCCTTCGAACTCCTCGCGGTAGATCTCCAGCAGCCCGGCCTCCTGCCCGCCCGGGGCCTGCCCGGCGCCGCCGCGCAGCACCAGTGCCGGCGACTCGATGCCCCGGGAGCGCCGCAGATAGGGCTGGACCACCCCGAGACCCTCCGAGCGCCGCCGCCCACCGGCCGAGGCCACCGACCGGGGGCCCTCCACCAGGTACGCGGTGAACCGGGGAGTCTCGTCGAACACTCGGATCTCGAAGCCGCCCTGGTCGCGCAGCCGGGCCCGGACCCGGCGCACATGCATGATGTTCATCTCGATCGAGCGGGCCAACTCGCCTCGCCCGAGCCCGAGTTCACGCTCGCGTCGGCGCACCGCACTGCTGGCCGGGTTGAGGAAGAGCAGCCGCACCCGGCAGCCCTCGGCCGCGAGCCGGATCAGCCGCTTGCCGGTGTAGTTCTGGCAGAGCATCCCGAGCCCGATGCCGACGGCGTCCAGCCGCCGGGCGCCCTCCAGCAGGTCCTCGACCGGCAGGTCGCGCTGGAGCCTGACGCGGTCGGCGTGCACCGCGACCACGTCGGCGTAGCGCCCGGCGATCAGCTGCTCGACCACATCGGCAGGCACCCCGCCCGTGCCGCCGTCCAGCAGTGCCAGCAGCCGGGCGGCGGCCCGCTCGGTCTGGGCCAGCACGGTCTGCGAGAGACTGCGGTTGCGCGAGACGACGTGCCGGGCGACCTCCAGCTCGTCCAGCGCCATCTCGACCTCGCGGCGGTCGAGCACGTACGGCTCGAAGCACGGCCAGTGCTGCACCATCAGCTCGCGCAGCTGGGGGAGCGTCAGGAAGACCAGCGGGTCGTCGTCGGCCGGGTCCAGCAGGTAGCCCTTGCGGCGGCTGACCTCACGGACGGCACCGGCCCGGTAGACCCACTCCTCGCCGGCCGGTCCGGCGGCGGCGGTGACCCAGTCCTCGCCGTGGGCGGGCGCGTACACGGGGCGCAGCACCTCGCCGACCAGGGCGCGCAGCCGCTGCTCGACCAGGTTGAGCCAGACGTACGCGCGGCCGGCGAGGCGGACGCGCTGGTGGGCCAGCTCCCACTGGTCGCCGGACCAGGCCAGGGGCTGGCCGTCGGGCGGGCCCGACTGGGTGGGGATGGCGATCCGGCCGGGCGGGGACGAGTGCATGACCACCGTCGGCGCCTCGCTCCGCCCGGGGCCCTCGGGACCGCCCCGGCCGTCTGCGGGGACCACCATGCGCTACCTCACCTCTCGGTCCGGACCCACCTGGAACGACGGACCATCTGCTGACACAGTCTCAACCCTGGCGGTCCTGGCAGGGCCTGTCTCCGCATGGGGCCCGGAGCGCACCGGACGATCAAGGGTACTGCCCGGGCCGCACGGGACGCAGCCCGTTGACCGGACAACGATCCTTCCGGGAAGCGGCGGTGACATGCCGCGGGCGGCTCGAAATCGACCGATGGACACCCGTTCGGGCGAACAACGGACGAATGAGCACGGTTGGGGGGCGGCCATTGGAGAGGATGCCCCGTGTGCCGTACATCACGGTGCGCTCGGGTCGTACATGGCGGGGCGTCCTGCCGGGCAAGGCCCGATCGGGCACCAGTTCTCGTCATCACAAGGTGAGTTGAGGCATATGCAGGTCTGGCCAGGGCAGCCGTACCCGCTCGGCGCCACGTACGACGGGGCCGGCACCAACTTCGCGGTGTTCTCCGAGAGCGCCGACCGGATCGAACTCTGCCTGCTCGGCGAGGACGGCTCGGAGACCGCCGTCGAGCTGCGCGAGACGGACGCCTTCGTCCGGCACGCCTACCTCCCGGGCGTCGAGCCCGGCCAGCGCTACGGCTTCCGGGTCCACGGCCCGCACAACCCGGGGCTCGGCCAGCGGCACAACAGCGCCAAACTGCTGCTGGACCCGTACGCCAAAGCGATGAGCGGCCATATCGACTGGGACGAGTCGGTCTACGGCTACCACTTCGGCGCCCCCGAGCGCCGCAACGACCTGGACTCCGCCCCGCACACCATGCACTCGGTGGTGATCAACCCGTACTTCGACTGGGGCACCGACCGGCCGCCGCGCACCGACTACCACCGCACGGTGCTCTACGAGGCCCATGTGAAGGGGCTGACCAGGCTCCACCCGGGCATCCCCGAGGAGATCCGGGGCACCTACGCGGGGCTGGCCCACCCGGCGGTGATCGAGCACCTGGCCAAACTGGGGGTGACGGCGATCGAGCTGATGCCGGTGCACCAGTTCGTCCGCGACCACCGGCTCCGGGACCTGGGGCTGTCCAACTACTGGGGCTACAACACCATCGGCTACTTCGCCCCGCACTCCTCCTACTCCTCCGGCGGCGACCGGGGCCAGCAGGTCCAGGAGTTCAAGTCGATGGTCAAGGCCCTGCACGCGGCCGGGATCGAGGTGATCCTGGACGTCGTCTACAACCACACCGCCGAGGGCAGTCACCTGGGCCCCACCCTCTCCTTCCGTGGCCTGGACAACGCCTCCTACTACCGCCTCGCCAAGGACCGCCGCTTCTACGAGGACACCACGGGCACCGGCAACAGCCTGCTGATGCGCAGCCCGCACGTCCTTCAGATGATCATGGACTCGCTGCGCTACTGGGTCACCGAGATGCATGTGGACGGCTTCCGCTTCGACCTGGCAGCCACCCTGGCACGGCAGTTCCACGAGGTGGACCGGCTGTCCTCCTTCTTCGACCTCGTCCAGCAGGACCCGGTCGTCTCCCAGGCCAAGCTGATCGCCGAGCCCTGGGACCTCGGCGAGGGCGGCTACCAGGTCGGCAACTTCCCACCGCTGTGGACGGAGTGGAACGGCATGTACCGTGACACCGTCCGCGACCTGTGGCGCGGCGAGACGGCCACACTGGCCGAGTTCGCCTCCCGGCTGACCGGATCCTCCGACCTCTACCAGGACGACGGCCGCCGCCCCATCGCCTCCATCAACTTCGTCACCTGCCACGACGGTTTCACCCTGCGCGACCTCGTCTCCTACAACGAGAAGCACAACGAGGCCAACCACGAGGAGAACCGGGACGGCGAATCCTTCAACCGCTCCTGGAACTGCGGAACGGAGGGCGAGACGGACAACCGGGCCGTCCTCGATCTGAGAGAACGCCAGAAGCGCAACTTCATCGCCACCCTGATGCTCTCCCAGGGCGTCCCGCTGCTGGCCCACGGCGACGAACTCGGCCGCACCCAGGGCGGCAACAACAACGCGTACTGCCAGGACAACGAACTCACCTGGGTGCACTGGCCCGAGGACGGCGACGGGCCCGGGGCGCGGCTGCTGGAGTTCACCCAGGGCATGATCTGGCTGCGGCGCGACCACCCGGTCTTCCGGCGCCGCCGTTTCTTCCACGGCCGGCCGGTCTCGGGCACGCACGACGACCTCACCGACATCGCCTGGTTCACCCCCGCCGGGGAGGAGATGACCGGACGGGACTGGTCCACCAGCCACGTCAAGTCACTGACGGTCTTCCTGAACGGCTACGCCATCTCCGAGCCGGACCGGCGCGGCGGCAAGATCGTCGACGACTCCTTCCTGCTGATGTTCAACGCCCACTTCGAACCACTGGAGTTCACCGTGC
Source organism: Kitasatospora sp. GP82 (assembly GCF_029892105.1). GTDB lineage: Bacteria > Actinomycetota > Actinomycetes > Streptomycetales > Streptomycetaceae > Kitasatospora. Next base: position 20,433 of record NZ_JARZAJ010000018.1, read on the forward strand.
CCGCCGACCACGGCGAAGCCTGGCAGGTCGTGGTGGACACCACGCTGCCCGTCCTGCCCGCGCCGGGGTCGGGCCCCCGGGTCAAGGCGGGCGACAGCGTCTGGCTCACCGACCGGGCCCTGCTGGTCCTGCAACGGCCCGCGTGAACGCCGTTCGGGGCCCGCTGGCCCATTCGTACCAAGGCGGCCTTAGCGGCCCCGGAGCCCGGGTAGGCATCACCCCATGACATCCGCCGCCGCACCCCGTCCGACGGCCAGTTACCGGCTCCAGCTCCAGCCGGGATTCACCCTGCACGACGCCGAACGCGCGGTGGCCTACCTCGCCGCGCTCGGCGTCTCCCATCTGCACCTCTCGCCGCTGCTCGAAGCCGTCCCCGGCTCCACCCACGGGTACGACACCGTCGATCACGGCCGCGTCAGCGAGCAGCTCGGCGGCGAGCGCGCACTGCGCTCGCTGGCCGCCGAGGCGCACCGGCACCGGCTGCGCCTGATCGCCGACGTGGTGCCCAACCACATGGCCCTGCCGGTTCCCGAGCAGCTCAACCAGCCGCTCTGGCAGGTACTGCGGGACGGCCCCGAATCCCCCTACGCGCACTGGTTCGACATCGACTGGACGGCGCAGTCGGGGCCCGCCGACGCCCCCGAGCGCGGCCGCCTGCTGCTGCCGCTGCTGGGCGAGAGGCTGGGCGCCGTACTGGACCGGTTCGTGATCGACGAGGACGTACTGCGCTACCACGAGCACGTACTGCCGCTGCGGCCCGGTACCGCGCACCTGCCGCTGCCGCAACTGCTGGAGCGCCAGTGGTACCGGCTGGCCTGGTGGCGGCTGGCCAGCAGCGAGCTGAACTACCGGCGGTTCTTCACCGTCAACGAGCTGATCGCCGTCCGGGTCGAGGTACCCGAGGTCTTCGAGGCCACCCACCGCACCCTGCTGCGGCTGCACGCCGAAGGCGTCCTGGACGGCTTCCGGATCGACCACCCCGACGGACTGGCCGACCCGCGCGGCTACCTCACCCGGCTCTCGGAGGCCACCGGCGGCGCCTACACCGTGGTGGAGAAGATCCTCACCGGCCGGGAGCAGCTGCCCGCCGACTGGCCGTGCGCGGGCACCACCGGCTACGACGCGCTGCGCCGGATCGACGGCGTCCTCACCGACCACGCGGGCGCCATGCGCCTGATCGCCGCCTACCGCCGGGACGTCGACAGCCCGCCGGAAGCAGCCGTCGCCGCGCAGGGGCGCTTCGAACTCACCGCTCCCGACGGGGAACTGGCCACCGAACTGGACCGGCTGGTCCGACTCGTCCAGCGGATCTGCGCCGCCGAACCGCCCCTGGCCGACCACGCGCCGCGGACGATCCGGGAGGCGCTGCGCCGGCTGCTGACGGCCTATCCGGTCTACCGGCCCTACGTGCGGCCGGGCGAGAGCGCCCCCGCGCAGGCCGTTGCGGAGGTCGAGGCGGCACTGCCCGACAACTGGTCGGGGCTTGCGGGTCCGGCCGCGCTGCCCGGGGCCGCTCCGACCGCCGCGCTGATCCGCGACCTCGCACTGGGGCGGCTGGGGCGCAGCGCGGCGAAGGACGAGTTCTGCACCCGCCTCGCCCAGACCGCCTCCGCCGTGGCCGCCAAGGGAGTGGAGGACACCGCCTTCTACCGCTGGAACGCACTGCTCAGCCTGAACGAGGTCGGCGGCGAGCCCGGTCTCCCCGGCGTCACACCCGTCGAATTCCACCGCTGGTGCAGGCAGTTGGAGCAGGACTGGCCGTACTCCATGACGGTGCTGTCCACCCATGACACCAAGCGCAGCGCCGACGCCCGCGCGCGGCTGGCGGTGCTGGCCGAGCTGCCCGAGCACTGGGTGGACGAGTGTGTCGCCTGGACGGAGGCGGGCGGCCCCTGTCCGGACCGCAGTACCGCCTGGCTGCTCTGGCAGACCCTGGTCGCCGCCTGGCCGCTGTCCGCCGACCGCCTGGTGGCGGTGCTGCTGAAGTCGGCCCGCGAGGCCAAGGTGCGCACCTCCTGGACAGCCCCCGACGCACGGTTCGAGCAGGCGCTGAGCGACTATGCTCGCGGCGCCCTCGCCAACCCGGGCCTGTGCCCGAGGATCGCCGGTTTCGTCGAGCTGATCTCGCCGTACGCGCGCAGCAACACCCTGGCGGCGGCACTGCTGCACCTGACCATGCCGGGTGTGCCCGATGTGTACCAGGGCAGCGAGGAGCCGCTGTACACCCTGGTCGACCCGGACAACCGGGCGCCGGTGGACCTCTCCGCGCTGGCGGTGCGCCTGACCGACTCACCGACCGACCGGCCTCGCGATCTCGCCCGGGAGAAGCTGCATCTGACCACCACGGCACTGCACCTGCGGCGCAGCCGTCCGCTCGGCCCGTACCGCCCGCTCGCCGCCGAGGGCCAGGCCGCCGTCCATCTGCTGGCCTTCGAGCGCGGGCCCGAGGTGGTCACCGCCGTGACCCGGCTGCCGTACGGGCTCCAGCGGCACGGGGGCTGGCGCGACACCGTGCTGGAGCTGCCCGAAGGGCGGTGGACGGACGAGCTGACGCAGCACCGCATCACGGGCGGTGCGGTGCCGGTGGCCGAGCTGTTCGAGCACCATCCGGTCGCGCTGCTCACCCGATTCTGAGCAGCCGTGTCCGAGCTCTGAAAGGAGCGGTATCGGATGAGCACGTACCGAGTCTGGGCACCCGAGGCCACCCTGGTGGAGGTCGAGATCGACGATGTCCCGTACCCGATGGAGCGCGTCGCCGAGCGGCTCGGCTGGTGGCAGGCCGAGGCGCCGTTCGGCGACTACGGCTTCCGGCTGGACGGCGGTCCCGTGCTGCCCGACCCCCGTTCGCCGCGCCAGCCGTACGGGCCCGACGGACCGAGCCGTCCGGTGGACCATGCCGCCTTCCGCTGGTCGGACGTCCCCTGGTACGGGCGGGCACTGCCCGGCTGCGTGGTGTACGAGCTGAATGTGGGCACCTTCACCCCCTCGGGGACGTTCGAGGCGGCCGCCGAACGGCTCGACCACCTGGTCGAACTCGGGGTGGACTTCGTGGAGTTGATGCCCGTCTGCCCGTTCCCCGGCCGGCACGGCTGGGGGTACGACGGGGTGTCGCCGTGGGCGGTGCACGAACCCTACGGCGGCCCTGACGGGTTGAAGCGCTTCGTGGACACCGCCCACCGCAAGGGGCTGGGCGTCATCCTGGACGTGGTGCACAACCACCTCGGCCCGTCGGGCAACTACCTGCCCGCCTTCGGCCCGTACTTCACCGAGCGGCACCACACCCCGTGGGGGGCGGCGGTCAATCTGGACGCCCCGGGTTCGGACGAGGTACGGGACTACCTGATCGGCAGCGCACTCGCCTGGCTGCGGGACTACCGGATCGACGGCCTGCGGCTGGACGCGGTGCACGCGCTGATCGACGGACGGGCGCTGCACTTCCTGGAGGAACTGTCCGGTGCGGTGGGGGACTTGGCCGAGGCCACCGGGCGGCCGCTGTTCCTGGTCGCCGAGTCCGACCTGAACGACCCGCGCATCACCGACCCGCGCCAGTCCGGCGGCTTCGGCCTGGCCGCGCAGTGGAGCGACGACTTCCACCACGCGCTGCACGCCCTGCTCACCGGCGAGAGCCAGGGCTACTACGCCGACTTCGCCCGGCGCCCGGCCGCCGCTCTCGCCAAGACCCTGACCGGCGGCTACTTCCACGACGGCAGCTGGTCGTCCTTCCGTGGCCGCAGCCACGGCCGCCCCTTCCCGAAGGCCTACGGGCACCGGCTCCTCGGATATCTGCAGACCCACGACCAGGTCGGCAACCGGGCCACCGGGGACCGGATCTCCGCCGCCCTCTCCCCCGGGCGGCTCGCCTGCGGGGCGGCGCTGGTGCTGACCTCACCGTTCACGCCGATGCTCTTCATGGGCGAGGAGTGGGGCGCGTCCACACCCTGGCAGTACTTCACCAGCCACACCGATCCGGCACTCGCCGAGGCCGTCCGGCAGGGCAGGCAACGGGAGTTCACCGATTTCGGCTGGGCGGCGGAGAACGACGCCGGCTCGGAGGCCCCGGAGGCGAGGGGGCCAGAAAGAGTCGTACCCGATCCGCAGGCGCCTGCCACGGTGCTCGGCTCCACCCTGGACTGGACCGAGCCCGGCCGTACCCCGCACCTCGAACTGCTGGACTGGTACCGGCGGTTGATCCGGCTGCGGCGAACGCACCCCGAGCTGACCGACCCTGACCTTTCGGCCGTCCGGGTCGCGTACGACGAGGAGGAGGGCTGGCTGGTGGTGAGCCGGGGGCCGTACCGGGTGGTGGTCAACCTCGGTGGGGTCAGCCCGCGTTCGGTGCCGCTGGACCTCCCGTACGCGGGGACGCTCGCGCTGTTCGGCGACTGCTGGCCCGGGAGCGCGGAGAACTCGCTCTTCCTGGCGCCCGACTCGGTGGCGGTGGTACGGGTCGGCTGACAGCACCCGTCACCGGAGGAAGGCGGCGATGCGCTCACGCAGCGCTGCGGCGTCCAGGCCGTAGGCGGTCAGGTGCTCGTCGACGGAGCCGTAGTGGCGGTGCTCTTCCCGGGGGACGCCCAGGCCGAGGACGCGGTGCGGCCGGTCGGCCAGCGCCTCGTTCACCTGTCCTGCCGACGTACCCGCCAGGTAGGGCTCGACCAGGACCACGTCGGCCCGCTCACCGAGGGCGGCCCGCAGTCCGGCCGCGTCGAAGGGACGGACGGTGGCGGCGTAGAGCACGGTGACGTCCAGGCCCTCGGTGGCGGCGAGCACCGCGTCCAGCATCGGCCCGACGGCCAGCACCACACCGTTCCTGCCCCGGCGGACCGGCAGGAACCTCCCCGGCTCGACGGGCCGAGCCGTGGCGTTGCGGTGGTTGGAGAGCCGGACGTAGACCGGGTTGTCGCCGTCCGCCGCCGCGTGCCGCAGCAGGGTCTCGGCCTCGTCCGGGTGTCCCGGGACATGGACCGTCCACCCGGGCAGGGTGTCGAGCAGTGCGACATCGCCGGGTGCCATATGGGTACGTCCACCGGCCGGCCAGTCGTACGAGCCCGCCGCGCTCACCAGGACCGCGCCGACGCCCTGGTGGCCGAGGTCCAGTTTGACCTGCTCGAAGGGGCGCTCGACCAGGAAGCTGGCGAAGGTGTGGGCGATCGGGCGCATCCCGGCCAGCGCCATGCCGCCGGCGGCACCGATCAGCAGCTGCTCGCGGATACCCACGTTCACCACCCGGTCCGGGTGGCGGCGGGCGGCCGGGGCGAAGGGGTCAGCGCTGATGTCGGCCAGCAGCAGGGCGAGGCGGGGATCGTGGTCGAGCAGGTCGGTGGTGACGTCGACGAAGCGCTCGCGCATGGTTTCCATCGGTGGGATCTCTCTAACGGAAGGGGTTCAGGAGTGCTTGGGCTCGACACGGGCGACCACCGCGTGCGGGCGGCCCGGGTGCGGTGCGGTGTACGCCTCGTACAGCGCCCGGTGGTCACGCCCGTCGACGGTGACGGCGGACCAGCCCTCGGCCTCGAAACGGGAGGCGATCCCGCCGCGCCAACCGTGGGTGGCCGAGGAGTTGTCGATGGCGACGACGTGCAGGCGGTCGAGACCGTACGAGCCCGCGAAGGCGACGGCCTCGTGGTTGCTGCCCTCGTCGAACTCGGCGTCCCCGATCAGCACCCAGACCGCCGGATCGGTCAGCCCCTGGGCGCGCAGGCCCAGCGCGCTGCCGACCGCCAGCGGCAGGCCGTGGCCGAGCGAGCCGGAGGAGATCTCCGCGCCCGGGACGAGCAGCCGGTCCGGGTGGTGACCGAGCGGGGAGTCGTAGGAGCCGAAGCTGGCGAGGATGTCCGGGTCCAGGAAGCCCTTCGCGGCCAGCACCGCGTAGTAGGCCATCGGGCCGTGACCCTTGGAGAGCAGGAAACGGTCCCGGTCCTGGCGCCCGACGGTCTCCGGGGCGAGGCGGAGCACCCGGTCGTAGAGCACCCAGAGGGCGTCCAGGGTAGAGGTCGCGGCGGGCCCGTGCTTCTCGTCGCCGGTCATCCTGGCCATCAGGGCCGGGAGATCGCCGAAGCCGTACGGGAGCGGCTCGGCGGACCGCCCCTCGGTGTCCTGCGGTCCGGCACGGTGGGCGCCGGAGCGCCGTGAAACGGTATCTGCGGTGGTCATGGGAAGAGCGTGCAAGTTGAAGTCGACTTCAAGTCAAGCGCGATAGCCTTCCGCCCCATGGGACTCTCCAGGAACGATCTCCTGACCATCGGCCAACTCGCCGAACGGAGCGGTCTGGCCACCTCCGCACTGCGCTACTACGAGAAGCTCGGGCTGATCCATGCCGAGCGGACCTCCGGCAACCAGCGCCGCTACGCCCGCGCCACGCTGCGCCGGGTCGCCTTCGTCCGGGCCGCCCAGCGGGTCGGGCTCTCACTGGAGGAGGCCCGCACCGCGCTCGACCGACTGCCCGAGGACCGCGCACCCAGCACCGCCGAGTGGAGCGGAGTCGCCCAGTCCTGGCAGTCCAGGATCGACCGGCAGATCGACGAACTGGAGCGACTGAAGGTCAAGTTGACCGGCTGCATCGGCTGCGGCTGCCTCTCGCTCTCGCGCTGCGCCCTCTACAACGCCGAGGACCGCGCCGCCGCCGCCGGACCCGGCGCCCGCTATCTGCTCACCCGCGACCCGTCCAGCGGCCCCGAACCGCACCCGTCCACCGGATGAGGCATCTATGCTGCGTGCGAAGGCTACGCGCGAAGGCACCAAGAGGCACGGGGGAACGACGCCATGACCGATCATCAGAGCATCTCGCTGGACTGGATGTCGCCCGACGGGGACGAGCTGCGCCCGCCCGCCGACCTGCGTCCCGAGATACCCCATCCGGCCCGGATGTACGACTACTACCTCGGCGGGAAGGACAACTTCCCCGCCGACCGGGAGGCCGCCGAGCGGGTCATGGCACTCAGCCCGATGGTCCGGATCAGCGCGCTCGCCAACCGGGCTTTCCTGCAGCGAGCCGTCCGGCACCTCGCCCAGCAGGGGGTGAAGCAGTTCCTGGACATCGGCACCGGCATCCCGACGGTGGGCAACACCCATGAGATCGCCCAGCAGGTGCACCCCGACGCCCGGGTCGCCTACCTGGACAACGACCCGATCGCGCTGGTGCACGGCCGCGCCCTGCTCGCGGGCGCCGGCCACGGCCGCGCCACCGTCGTCCACGCCGACCTGCGCGAGCCCGACGCCATCCTGGACAACCCCGAGCTGCACAAGGTGCTCGACCTCGGGCAGCCGGTGGCCCTGCTGCTCTTCGCGATCCTGCACTTCATCGACGATGCCGACAACCCGTACGGCATCGTCCGGCAGCTGCTCGACGCCCTGCCCTCCGGCAGCTACCTCGCACTCTCGCACGGCACTTCGGACTTCACCCCGGCCGCCGACCAGGGCAAGGGCGCGGCCATCTACCGCAACGCGAGCGCCCAACTGACCACGCGCAGCAGGGAGCAGGTCCTGCGCTTCTTCGACGGCCTGGAGCTCATGGAGCCCGGCCTGGTCACCGCCCCACTGTGGCACCCTGACCAGGAGCCCCGGGAGACGGATGCCACCACCGGGATCTGGGTCGGGGTCGCGCGCAAGCCGTAGGCCCCCGCCGGGCCGAACTCCCCGCACCCCGGGATCGGCCGGACAGTGCCCCAGGCGCCGCTCTGGCAGCATGTCGGCATGGCACACATCGGACTCACCACCCTGCTGGTACGCGACTACGACGAGGCGATCGCCTTCTACGTCGACGCCGTCGGCTTCGAGCTGCGCGAGGACACCCCGCGCGGGGACGGCGGGCGCTGGGTGGTCGTCGCCCCGCGCGGCTCGCGCGAGACCGGCCTGCTGCTCGCCCGCCCCGGCAAGCCCGAGCAGCGGGCCCGGATCGGCGACCAGACCGGCGGCCGGGTCGGCCTCTTCCTGAACACCGAGGACTTCGAGGCCGACCACCGCCGGATGACCGCCGCCGGGGTCACGTTCCTGGAGGAGCCCCGCCACGAGGCGTACGGCTCGGTCGCCGTCTTCGAGGACCTGTACGGCAACCGCTGGGACCTCATCCAGCCCGGGACCGACCGGCAGTAGGGAGCGCGGGTCAGCCGGACCGGGGCACCAGGGCCTCGGTACGTGCGGCGGATTCCAGCTCGGGGACCCGGCCCGACGGCGACTCAGCCGGGCTGGCGCTCCTTCAGCTGCGCCCAGACCTCCCGCACCCGGGGGGCCAGCTCGGACAGCGGCCCGCTGTTGTCGATCACCAGGTCGGCGACGGCGAGCCGGGCCTCACGGGTGGCCTGGGCAGCCATCCGGGCCTTGGCCTCCGCCTCGGACATGCCGCGCAGCCGGACCAGCCGCTCCAGCCGGACCTCGTCGTCGACGTCCACCACGATCACCAGCTCGTACAGCGGCGCCAGGCCGTTCTCGGCGAGCAGCGGCACATCGTGCACGACGATGTCCCCGGGCCCGGCTGCGGACTCCAGCTCGGCGGAGCGGGCCCGGACCAGCGGGTGGACGATGGCGTTGAGCGCCGCCAGCCGGGCGGGGTCGGCGAAGACCACCGCCCCCAGGGCGGCGCGGTCGAGCGAGCCGTCCGGCCGGAGGATCTCCGGGCCGAACTCGGCCGCCACGGCGCGCAGTCCCTCGGTGCCGGGTGCCACCACCTCACGGGCGATCAGGTCGGAGTCCACGATCACCGCGCCCAGTTCGGCGAGTTGCCGTGAGACCTCGCTCTTGCCCGCGCCGATCCCGCCCGTCAGTCCGATCCTCAGCATGCCGCCAGGCTACCGCCGACCCGCGCGGGCCGTCCTGACGCCCCTGGTCCGTCATTCCCCGAGGCTGCCCGGACCGGGCAAGAGGGCCCGCAGACCCCAACGGCGGGTGAACATCGCGCGCCCGACCGGCGAACAGTGCGAAGCGGCGCCCCGGAATTCCCGGGAAAGGCGCAATCGGGCCGCCACCGAACGCCGTTCGACCCGGCTAGGGTGCCCGGCAGGCCCACGCCCCTCCCTCGAACCCCCTTGGAGCACCCTTGTCCAGCCTCTGGCCCGCCGGCTCCCGCCGTGTCCTGGTCGTCGGCATCGACGGCGTCCGCCTCGACCTGCTGCCCGAGCTGCACACCCCGCACCTGGACTCGGTCGCCGCCGCGGGCTTCCTCGCCCCCGTCCAGGTGGACGAGGCCACCCCGACCATGTCGGGTCCGTGCTGGGCGACCATCGCCACCGGGGTCGGCGTGGGCAAGCACGGCGTGCTCGGCAACCACCTCGGCGGCAACCGGCTGGACGTCTTCCCGGACTTCACCACCAGGCTCGCCGCCGTGCACCGCCGACGGACCTTCGCCGTCGGCGGCTGGGAGCCGCTGTTCCTGGCCCGCAGCGGCGGCCCGCTGTTCGCGGCGCCGAGCCGCCTGTCCTACATCGCGCCGCTGGAGGACACACCTGCGGCGTGGGAGGTGTGCGACGAGCGGGTGACCGCCGAGGCGGTGCACGTCCTGGGCGGCGAGGACCGGCCGCAGGCATCCTTCGTCTACCTCGGCGCGGTGGACGAGACCGCGCACTTCCTGGGCTGCGGCGAGGAGTACCGCCGCTCGATCGAGACCGCGGACGCCCGCCTCGGCCGACTGCTGGCGGCAGTCGCGGATCAGCCGGACGAGGAGTGGACGGTCATCGTGGTGACCGACCACGGGCATGTCGACCAGGGCGGCCACGGTGGCCGGAGCGAGCTGGAACGCACCGCCTGGATCGCCGCCAGCGGCCCCGGCATCACCCCCGGCGCACCGGTCGCACCCCTGCACCACACCGATGTCGCCGCACACGTCTACGCCGCACTGGAGATCGTCCCCGACCCGCACTGGACCCTGGACGGCCGCCCGTTCACCCAGGCCACAGCGCCCGTTCCGGTCAGCTGACACTCAGCTTTCACTCATCTGACTCCCTGTCACGAACCTGTGACGAAGGTGTGCCGAAAATCGGGTACTGCCTTTACCGGGCCGGACGTATGGTCGGCCCATGGCACGTAGACAGTCGAATGGGCTCCGCAAGAACATACGCCTCAGCGCCACCTTCATCGGCGCTTGCGTGGTCGGCGGTGTCCTGGCCGCAGGGCTGGTCCTCCCTGCGGTCGGCGCCGCCGGCCTGGGCGCACAGTCTGCCGTACAGAACTTCGACAGTCTGCCGGACGACTTCAAGACCCCGCCGCTCTCCCAGGCGTCCACGATCTACGACGCCGCCGGCGGAACGATCGCGACCGTCTACGACCGGGACCGCACCGTCGTACCGAGCGACCAGATAACGCCGATGGTGAAGACCGCGCTGGTCGACATCGAGGACAACCGCTTCTACCAGCACGGCGCGATCGACCTCAAGGGCGTCCTGCGCGCGTTGAGCACCAACGCCAACGCCGGGGGCACCGCGCAGGGCGGCTCCACCCTCACTCAGCAGTACGTGAAGAACGTCTTCGTCGACGAGGCGGGGGACGACCAGGCGAAGGTGCTGGAGGCCCAACGGGCGACCCTCGACCGCAAGATCAAGGAACTCAAGTACGCGATCAGGGTCGAGGAGACGCTCAGCAAGGACCAGATCCTCACCAACTACCTGAACATCACCTTCTTCGGTGAGCGGGCGTACGGCATCGAGGCCGCCTCCGAGCGCTACTTCAGCGCGCACGCCAAGGACTTGACCCTGCCACAGGCCGCGCTGCTGGCCGGTCTGGTCCAGTCGCCCTCCGGTGACGATCCGATCGCCCACCCGACCCAGGCCAAGCAGCGCCGCGACACCGTGCTGCGCAAGATGGCCGAGCTGGGCCACATCACCGAGAAGCAGGCCCAGGACGCCATCGCCAGCCAGCTCGACCTGACCATCACCCGGCCCCACCAGGGTTGCATCACCGCGCAGTTGGGCGAGGGCTTCTTCTGCGACTACGTGCACCGCGAGATGCTCTCCGACCCGGCGTTCGGGAAGACTCCCACCGACCGCCAGGCCCTGTGGAACCGCGGCGGCCTGCAGATCCGCACCACGCTCGACCCGACGGCCCAGAAGGCGGTGCAGAACGCGGTCAGCCAGCACACGTACGCCTCCGACAAGCCGGCCGCCGTGATGACCGTCGTCCAGCCCGGCACCGGCAGGATCCTCGCCATGGGCCAGAGCCGCCCTTACGGTCTGGACACCAACCAGACCCAGATCAACCTGAACGTTCCCAAGAACATGGGCGGTGGTCTCGGTTTCCCGACCGGCTCGACCTTCAAGCCGATCGTCGCAGCGGCCGCGCTGGAGGACAGCATCCCGCCGAGCCGGTCCTACACCACCGGCTACAGCATGCCGTGGCCCGCGATGACGGACTGCTCGGGCGGACGGTACCCGGAGGGCGGCGAGGTGCACAACGACGCCACCAGCCTGGCCGGGACCTTCACGATGCCGCAGGCGATGGCCAAGTCGGTCAACACCTACTTCGCCAGCCTGGAGGCCGAGACCGGCCTGTGCAACGTCGCCCAGATGGCCAACAAGCTCGGTATCACCCAGCAGGCCGGCGGTGAGAAGCTCGGCGTGGTCCCGTCGATGACGCTCGGCACCAACGACCTGACGCCGCTCGAGATGTCCGAGGCGTACGCTGCGTTCGCCGCGCACGGCATGTACTGCTCGCCGAGCGCGATCACCTCGGTCACCGGGCCGGACGGCAGGAGCCTCGCCGTGCCGCAGTCCACCTGCAGCCAGGCCATGTCGGCCACCACCGCCGACTACGTCACCGCCATGCTCAAGGGCGTGGTCCAGGACGGTACCGGCACCCAGGCCGGTCTGACGGACCGGGAGAACGCGGGCAAGACCGGCACCACCAACGACGGCAAGCAGGTCTGGTTCGTCGGCTACACCCCCGAGATGGCCGGTGCGACCGTGGTCGGCGACACCGTCAGCCCCAAGCCGCTGGAGGGTCAGCAGATGGGCGGCGACGTCATCGAGAACGCCTTCGGTGGCACGGTGGCGGGCCCGATCTGGCGCGACGCCATGAACGACGCCCTCGCCGGTGTCCCGGCCGGCAGCTTCACCCAGGTCCAGCTGCCCCAGCCGGGCCCCGACCCCGGCAACACCTCCGGCCCGACCAACACGCCCGGCCCCACCGACACCACGAGTCCCACCGACACGAGCACTCCCACGGACCCCGCGCAACCGCAGGGACAGGGGTAGTAGGACCGGCCCAGACCTCAGCGACAGCCAAGCTGGAGTCGCCGAGGTGCAGCATGACTTGGGTGAGTCCCGCACTTGCCCCGGCGGTCGGGAGGATCGTCGCCGCCGACGGACTGGCCGGGGCGAACTGGGGCAGCGCGCGCGACAGCGCCTTCCAGCGGGCGATCGGCAATGCCCAGCGGCGCTTCAACCGCTGTGCGCGATGCACCAGTTACGTCTGCGCGCGCTGCTGGAGCCCGGAGCAGGGCCTGTGCCACAACTGCGCCCCCGACACCGCCGCCGAGGCGGTGGCCGCCCAACGGCGCGGCCTCAACGGCATGGCCTCCGAGCAGGATTACGCGCAGGGCCGGCAGGCCGGCCGGTCCTACGACGTCACCACACCACGCCAACTGGTCTGCCCGCAGTGCCAGGCCGAGACCCACGGCACCCCGTTCTGCCCCGGCTGCGGCCACCGGCTGGCCGCCCAGGTGCGGTGCACCTCCTGCAACAGCCCGCTGCCGGACGCCGCAGCCTTCCGTCCGGGCTGCGGCACCCGGCGCTGACCCGGCCTTCCAGGCACTGTCCAGGGGCGCGGGGCCCTGGACAGTGCCTCAGGCGAGATCGAGCTGCTCGCCGGCCGCGAGCCGGCGGAACTCCGCGCCCGTACCCGGCCCGCCCTCGCCCAGCAGGCGCCCGTGCACCATCTGGCCTGCCTCGCTGAGCACCGCCTCGTGTACGGCCAGCGCCTGACGGGGCCCGACCTCGCGGATGTAGTCGATCAGCTCGGAGACCTTGGCCCAGGGACCCGCGATCGGCATCAGCAGCGTCTCCACCTGCCGCGGCGGCACGGTGAGGGCGTCGCCGGGGTGGAAGACCCGGCCGTCCAGCAGGAAACCGATGTTGTGCACCAGCGGGATCTCGGGGTGGATCACGGCGTGCCACTCGCCGTGCACGCTCACCCCGAGCCCGGCGATCTCGAACGCATCGCCCTCCCCCACCGCCGTGACCCGGGTGCCGAGCCCCGCCAGCTGGCCGGCCACCGAGCGGTTGGCCCAGATCCGCAGGCCGGGATTGGCCTCGGCGGCGGCGCGCAGCCGGTCCTCCACGAAGTGGTCGAAGTGCTCGTGGGTGATCAGCACGGCGTCCGCGCCCTCGACGGCCTCCGGCTCGGTGAACACCCCGGGGTCGATGACGACGGTGGCACCCTCGTGCTCGATACGTACGCAGGCATGTCCGAACTTGGTGAGTCGCATAGCCGAAAGTGTACAGCAGAGCTGTACAGTTCTGCTGTACAGACACCGGGTAGGCTGATCCCATGGAGCCCCTGGACCCCGCGAACCCCGCAGACCTGCCCCCGGTCGACCCCCTGGAACTTGCCGCCGAGCTGCGCCTGGCCATCGGCACCCTGGTCCGCCGGCTCCGGGCGGACGACGAGCTGCCGCAGAACCAGGCCGCCGTCCTCGGCCTGCTGGTCCGCGAAGGGCCTCGCACCACCAGCGAGTTGGCGGAACTGCAACGCGTACGCCACCAGTCCATGGCCCGTACCGTCGCACTGCTCACCGAGACCGGTCTGATCGAACAGCGGCGGCACGCCACCGACGGACGCAAGGTGCTGCTCGCCGCCACCGAGGCGGGCACAACCGCCCTCTACGCCCAGCGGGCCCGCCGCGAGGGCCGGATCGCGGCCGCGCTCGTCGAGCGGCTGACCCCGGACGAGCAGCGCCTGCTCCAGGAGAGCGTCGCACTGCTCCACAGACTGGCCTGACCGCCGGGCGGCCCCGCGCACGCCGGCCAACCACGCAAGCCCGCGGCACCGGTCCCCGCGCCCCCGGCGAGGGGCCGCGCTACCACCGCGCGGGCGAGTCGCCATGCCTTCCGGGTGCCGGCCGCGTTGAGCAGGGCGATCCGTACCGTCCCGAGGGGAAGCCAGTCGTGAGCACTGCCCGCAAGGCCCTGACCGCCCGGAACGTCCTGCTCGCCGCCGCCGCGCTGTGCGGTCTGATGTTCGCCTCGGCGGGCAGCGCCTCCGCCTGCAACGCGCTGGACGCCGTCGGCGGACTCGCCCCGGGCTTCGGCAACTCCTGCGTCAGCCGCTGACCCCGGCGGGCTCCGGCTCCTGATCCACCCGTTGGCCCGGCACCGCAGCGCCCTGCACGGCAGCGCCCGCCACCACGGCACCCTGCACCGCCTCGTCCACCGGGTCGGCGGCCGGAACCGACGGCAGCACCATGTGCTCCTTGAGCCCGATCCGCCGGTGCAGCCGCCGCAGCGGGGCCGGGGCCCACCAGTTGAACTCGCCGAACAGCGTCATCGCGGCCGGTACCAGCAGGCATCTGACCAGCGTGGCATCGACCGCCACGGCCACCGCCAGCGCAATGCCCATCTCCTTCACCATGAGCATCTGCCCGGCCGCGAACCCGGCGAAGACGATCACCATCAACAGGGCCGCCGAGGTGATGATCCGGCCGCTGCGCTGGAGTCCGAGCTCCACCGAGCGGGAGCAGCTGTGGCCCTGGTCCCGGAGTTCCTTGATCCGGGCGAGCAGGAAGACCTCGTAGTCCATCGAAAGGCCGAAGGCGAAGGCGAAGACCAGGACCGGTATGAAGGTCTCCAGACCACCCGTCGGGCTGAATCCGAGCAGCCCGCTGAGATACCCGTGCTGGAAGACCAGCGTCAGCGCACCGAGCGAGGCGCCGAGTGAGAGCACGTTCATCAGCAGCGCCTTGACCGGCATCACCACCGAGCCGGTCATCAGGAAGAGCAGCAGCAGAGTCCCGGCCGCCACCAGACCGAGTGCCCAGGGCCCCCGGGTGGCGATCTCGTGCTGGAAGTCGACCACCGAGGCGGCGTCCCCGGTGACGTAGGTGGTCAGCCCCTCCCGGTGGGCCCGCAGTTCCTCGACCACGCTCTTCGCCCCGGCACCCTGCGGGTCGCCGTGCACCAGGACCTCGACGGTGCTCACCCGGTCGGTGACCGGTTCGACCGCCCGGACCCCGCTGACCCCGGGCAGTTTGGCCACGGTGTCCTCCGCGTACGCCTGCGCGGTGCCCCGGTCCGCCTCGACCACCACCGTGACCGGGGCTGGCGCCAGCTGCGGGAAGCGCTGCCGGATGGTCTCCTCGACCTGCCGCCCGGCGGAGGAGCTCGGCAGCACCGCCGCTCCCGAGTTGCGCCACTGCGAGCTCAGGAAGGGCGCCCCGGCGGCCAGCAGCAGTACGGTACAGATCAGCACCACGGGCACCGCCCGCCGGTGCACCCGGCGCACCGTACGGCTGAAGAAGCCCTCGTCCGGAACGGGTGCGGTGGGTGCTTTGACCCGGTGGCCGACGAAACCGAGCAGCGCGGGGACGAGCGTCAGCGCGGCGGCCACGGAGATCACCACCACGCTGACTCCCGCAGCCGCGACGGCGCGGAAGACCGGGCTGGTGAAGACGAAGAGTCCGGACAGCGCGACGGCGACCGTCAGCCCGGAGAAGGCGACCGTACGGCCTGCGCTGGCAGCGGTGCGCTCGACGGCGTGCGCGATCACCGCGCCCTTGCCGCGCTCCTCACGGAAACGGTTGACCATCAGCAGCGCGTAGTCGATCGACAGGCCCAGACCCAGCACGGTGGCGATCGGCAGCACGCTGGTGTCGATGTCCATGACCTGGCTGAACCCGAACATGGCCAGCAGCGCCCCGCCTACCGAGGCGACAGCACCGATCACCGGCAGCCCGGCCGCCGCCAGTCCGCCGAAGACCAGGACCATGACGATCAGGGTCAGCGGCAGGGTGACCATCTCGCCGAAACGGGTGTCACTGGCGGTCTGGTCCTTGACCTCCCGCTGGAGCACCAGATCGCCGCCGACCGTGGTGTGCACGCCGTCCGCGCGCACAGCGCCCAGCTGCTGGGTGACGGCCTTGAGCTGTGCGTCGGTGGAACCGTCCGCCATCCGTACGGTGATCAGGCTCGCGCGGCCGTCGGTGGCGGTGAGCGCGGCACCGGAGCCGTAGGTGTCCGCCGCCGAGGCCACCCCGGGCAGTCGGGCGATGCGCTCGGTGGCGGCGGTGACCGCGCCGCGTACGGCGGGGTCGGTCACGGGAGCGCCGTCCACCACGGCCGTGACGGTGCCCCTGGCGGAATCGGCGGCGGAGACGACGGTCGTGCCCCGGTCCGACTCCGAGCCGCCCGCCGAGGTGCCGGCCACCGTTCCCTCGAAGACCCGTCCGCCGATCAGCACCCCGAGAGCCAGGACCAGCACCCAGAAGCCGAGCACCCAGCGCCGGTGCCGATGGCAGAACCGGCCGAGCGCCGCAAGCCGCCCGTCGACCCTGGCTGCGGCGGGCGCGGCGGGACCGGTAGCGGCCCCGTCTGCGGGACGTTCATCGGCTACTGCGGGCGAGTGGCGCATATACGAGGGGCCTTTCAGGCAGTTCCCTCAAAGCTAGACGGAAGGGCCAAAACGTCCTATAGGCGGATGATGAGCTTCATCTCACACGGCTGCGCCTTCCCAGGCAGGGCCTCGCCGCGCACCATGTTTCGCCTCGGCGTTTCGCCTCGGACACGGCCTCGCAAACGACAGACCCCCCATCCGGAGCCCGGATGGGGGGTCTGTCAGTTACCAGCGCCGGTCAGCGCCGAGCGTGAGCTCAGCTCTGGCCGCCGGCCAGCTTCTCGCGCAGAGCGGCGAGCGCCTCGTCCGAGGCAAGCGCGCCGGAGCCCTCGTCGCTGGAGGAGGAGTACGAGCCACCGGCAGCGGCGGCGACGGCCTCGCCGGCCTCCGCAGCAGCCTCGGCGTCCGCCTCGCGGCTCTTGATGACCTGGGCCTGGTGCTGCTCGAAGCGGGACTGCGCCTCGGCGTACTGGCGCTCCCACTCCTCACGCTGCTTCTCGTAGCCGGGCAGCCAGTCGTTCGCCTCGGGGTCGAAGCCCTCCGGGTAGATGTAGTTGCCCTGGTCGTCGTACGAGGCAGCCATGCCGTACAGGGTCGGGTCGAACTCGACCGAGGCCGGGTCGGCACCGAAGGACTCGTTGGCCTGCTTCAGCGAGAGGCTGATGCGACGACGCTCGAGGTCGATGTCGATGACCTTGACGAAGATCTCGTCGCCGACCTGGACGACCTGCTCCGGGATCTCGACGTGGCGCTCGGCCAGCTCGGAGATGTGGACCAGACCCTCGATGCCCTCGTCCACGCGGACGAACGCACCGAACGGAACCAGCTTGGTGACCTTACCCGGAACGACCTGGCCGATCTGGTGGGTACGGGCGAACTGCTGCCACGGGTCCTCCTGGGTCGCCTTCAGCGACAGGGAGACGCGCTCGCGGTCCATGTCAACGTCGAGAACCTCGACGGTGACCTCCTGGCCGACCTCGACAACCTCGGACGGGTGGTCGATGTGCTTCCAGGACAGCTCGGAGACGTGAACCAGGCCGTCGACGCCACCCAGGTCCACGAAGGCACCGAAGTTGACGATCGAGGAGACGACGCCGGAGCGCACCTGGCCCTTCTGCAGGGTGGTGAGGAAGGTCTGACGGACCTCGCTCTGGGTCTGCTCCAGCCAGGCACGGCGGGACAGGACCACGTTGTTGCGGTTCTTGTCCAGCTCGATGATCTTGGCCTCGAGCTCCTTGCCCACGTAGGGCTGGAGGTCGCGGACGCGGCGCATCTCGACCAGCGAGGCCGGGAGGAAGCCACGGAGGCCGATGTCGAGGATGAGACCACCCTTGACGACCTCGATGACGGTACCGGTGACGATGCCGTCCTCTTCCTTGATCTTCTCGATCGTGCCCCAGGCACGCTCGTACTGAGCGCGCTTCTTGGACAGGATGAGACGACCCTCCTTGTCCTCCTTCTGGAGAACAAGGGCCTCAATGTTGTCACCGACGGAGACGACCTCGTGCGGGTCAACGTCGTGCTTGATCGAGAGCTCGCGGGAGGGGATGACACCCTCGGTCTTGTAACCGATGTCGAGGAGAACCTCGTCACGGTCGACCTTCACGATCACGCCCTCGACGATGTCGCCATCGTTGAAGTACTTGATGGTCTCGTCGATCGCCGCGAGGAAAGCTTCCGCGTCGCCGATGTCGTTGACCGCAACCTGCGGGGTGGTGCTGACAGAGGTGTCGGTGGGGCTCGTCATTAGGAAAAGGGCTCCGGTACGGACATGAAGTCGTAGGTAATGCCACGCGGAGGGCCCGTATCGCTCCCACCGAAAGCCGGACAGCCAAGAGCACGGCCCACCGCCCGAAAACTCTTCAGGTGATGTCCGTCTTGCGACCGTGGGGTCTTCGACAGATGCGAGCGCGACCTGCTCCGTCCGAGGCGCGCAGGCCCGCAGCGCAACTTGTAGCATACGGGGACAGCCGGGCACGGTCAACGCCGAAGACGGCGAGACGGTAGAGGCCGGGACGGATCGGGCCATATCCTCCGTCTGCGCACCCTGCGCCCATGATCACCGTAGTACCTTGTAGTGATCACCAGCGCGGGACGGCAGCCGCAGGAGGGCCCGTCCGGTCCCCGGATGCCACCGCCCGATCCGACCCGTTCGACCGGGCCGACTCACGGCAGTAGCGCTTCCGCAGCCACCACCCTACGCGACGGGTTTCACACTTTGGCCACCACCCCCGACCTTCCCGACCCGACCGACCTCCAGGCCCTCCTCGCCCTCCCGGACTCCGCGTCCGAGGACGACGACAGCGAGGCCCTCCGCCGCGAGGCCGCACCGGCCGAGAGCAGCCGGGCCAGCCGCCACTGGTGGGACCGCAACGCGGACGAGTACCAGGACGAGCACGGCGCCTTCCTCGGCGACGCCCGCTTCACCTGGTGCCCGGAGGGACTGGACGAGGCGGACGCCCACCTGCTCGGCTCCCCCGGCTCGCTCGGCGGCCTCAAGGTGCTGGAGCTCGGCGCGGGCGCGGCCCAGTGCTCCCGCTGGCTCGCCGCCCAGGGCGCGCAGCCGGTCGCCCTCGACATCTCCTACCGGCAGCTCCAGCACTCCCGGAGGATCGACCTGGAGCGCGGGGCCGATCCGGTCGCCGTGGTGCAGGCCGACGCGGCCGTCCTCCCCTTCGCCGACGGCGCCTTCGACCTGGCCTGCTCGGCGTACGGGGCGGTGCCGTTCAGCGCGGACACCGCGGCGCTGATGCGGGAGGTGCACCGGGTGCTGCGGCCCGGCGCGCGCTGGGTGTTCTCGGTGACCCACCCGATCCGCTGGGCCTTCCCCGACGAACCCGGCGAAGAGGGCCTGACCGCCACCGCCTCGTACTTCGACCGCACGCCCTACGTCGAGCAGGACGAGCAGGGCCGGGCCACCTACGTCGAGCACCACCGCACCCTCGGCGACCGGATCCGCGAACTGACCGCCGCAGGCTTCAGACTGCTGGACCTGGTCGAGCCCGAGTGGCCGGAAGGACACGAGCAGGAGTGGGGCGGCTGGAGCCCCCTCCGCGGCCGCCTCTTCCCCGGAACGGCGATCTTCGTCACCGAACGGGACTGACCAGCGCGGCTTCCCGTGGGGCGCGAAGGGTTGGTTTTCAGGGGCGCGGGGAACTGCGCGAAACGGAAGGCAACGGTGCCGCACTGACCTCCGGTGGGTAAGGTGCACCGCCTCACCGGAAGGTCGCGAGGTGCAAGTGGCCCACCGGGCCCGGCTGAACGCGGTCACCTTCCGATTTCGCGCAGTTCCCCGCGCCCTTAGTGGTGCACCACCTGCACCATGAAGCCGCGCTGTTCCCCGCGCCCCTGAAAACCACTCCTCGTGCCCCATGGGAAGCCCGCGCCGTTCCCCGCGCCCCTGAAAACCACTCCTCGTGCCCCATGGGAAGCCCGCGCCGTTCCCCGCGCCCCTGAAGAGCCACCCCCCCCCCGCGCCCCCAGCTTCGCGCCGCAGTTGTCCGATCAGGGAGGATGCCGGGGTGAACCCCGCCTGGCTTGAGCTCCCCGTCCGTGCTGCCGTGCCGCCGTTGCACGAGGCCCTGGAGGCACACGGGGTCGCCGTCCTGGCCGCGCCGCCCGGCACCGGCAAGACCACGCTGGTGCCGCTCGCACTGGCGGGACTGGTCGAGGGACTGCCCGGGCCGGCGCGGCGGGTGCTGGTGGCCGAGCCTCGCCGGCTGGCCGTCCGGGCGGCAGCACGACGAATGGCCTGGCTGCTCGGCGAGCCCGTGGGCCGCCGTATCGGGTACACCGTCCGGGGCGAGCGGCGCGTCGGGCCCGACACCGTGGTCGAGGTGGTCACCACGGGTGTGCTGCTGCAACGGCTCCAGCGCGACCCCGAGTTGGGCGGCGTGGACGCCGTCGTGCTGGACGAGTGCCACGAGCGGCACCTCGACGCCGACACCGCGCTCGCCTTCCTCCTGGATGTTCGCGCCACACTGCGCCCCGAGCTCCGGCTGCTGTGCGCCTCGGCGACCTCCGACACCGCCGCATGGGCCCGACTGCTCGGCGGCGAGGACGGGCCGGCCCCGGTGGTCGAAGCACACGGTGTCTCGTACCCCGTCGAGGTCGTCTGGGCGCCCCCGGCGCGCGCCGTACGCCCCCCGATCGGGACGCGCACCGACCCCGCACTGCTGGAGCACGTCGCCGCGACCGTGCGCCGGGCCCTCGGCGAGCGGACGGGCGACCTGCTCTGCTTCCTGCCCGGGGTCGGCGAGATCGCCAGGGTGGCGGGGATGCTCACGGTCGAGGCCGAGGTGCTGCAACTGCACGGGCAGGCGCCGCAGTCCGTCCAGGATGCGGCACTGACGGTCGGTGAACGCCGCCGGGTCATCCTGGCCACCTCGGTCGCCGAGTCCTCGCTGACCGTGCCCGGGGTACGGATCGTGGTGGACTCCGGGCTGGCCCGCGAGCCGCGTACCGACCACGCGCGCGGCCTGGCCGGGCTGGTGACCGTGCGGGCATCGCTGGCGGCAGGCCGACAGCGCGCCGGACGAGCGGGGCGTGAGGCGCCCGGTGCGGTCTACCGCTGCTGGGCGGAGGTCGAGGACGCGCGGGCGCCGAGCTTCCCGACCCCCGAGATCGCCCTCGCCGATCTGGCCGGGTTCGCACTCCAGGCCGCGTGCTGGGGCGATCCGGACGCACACGGCCTCGCGCTGCCCGATCCCCCGCCGGGCGGGGCGATGGCCGCTGCCCGGCACACGCTGACCGCGCTCGGTGCGGTGGACGAGACCGGACGGGCCACCGAACGCGGCCAGAAGATCGCCCGGACGGGACTGCACCCCCGTCTCGGCCGGGCGCTGCTGGACGGCACCGGCCTGGTCGGCGCGCGCCGCGCGGCCGAGCTGGTGGCCCTGCTCTCCGAGGAACCCCCTCGTGCCCTCGGCGACGACCTGCTCGCCGTCTGGCGCACGGTCCGCGGCGCCCGCGACCCCTACGCCACCCGCTGGCAGCAGGAAGTCCGCCGCCTCCACAACGCCACCCCGGGAACAGACCCCCGGCCCACCGGTGGCGTGGACCGCTCGAACGCACCGCGCAGTGCGGCCGGACCGTCCGATGCCGTCGCCGCCGGTCTGGTGGTCGCCCTCGCCCATCCGGAGCGGATCGCTCGGGCGCGAGGTGCCGACGGCCCGTACCTGATGGCCTCCGGGACGGCTGCGGAGACCGGTCCCGGCTCGGCGCTCGGTGGGGCCGCGTGGCTGGCAGTGGCCGTCGCGGACCGACCGGCGGGCTCGCCGTCGGCGCGGATCCAGCGGGCGGTGGCGCTGGACGAGGAGACCGCCCGGCTGGCCGGGGCCTCATTGCTGACGGAGCGCGCGGAGGTGCGCTGGACGGTACCACCGGGCGCGCGGCGCGGGGATGTCGCGGCGCGCCGGGTCGAGGAGCTGGGGGCGATCGAGCTCGCCGCCGTACCGCTGGCGAAGCCGGACCGCGCGCTGCTGCGGGAGGCCCTGCTCGACGGGCTGGCCAGGGAGGGCGTCGGCACGGTGCTGAGCTGGCCGGAGGGGGCGGTGGCGCTGCGGCAGCGGCTCGCGTTCCTGCACCGGGTGCTCGGCTCGCCCTGGCCGGACGTCAGTGACGAGGCGCTGCTCCGCGCCGACTGGCTGGAGCCCGAGCTGTCCCGGGCCCGGCGGCGTGGCGACCTGGAACGGATCGACACGGCTGCCGCGTTGCAGCGGCTGCTGCCCTGGGCCGGCGGTGAGGCCGGGCGCCTGGACGAGCTGGCGCCGGAGCGGATCACCGTGCCGAGCGGCTCGCGGATCAGGGTCGACTACGCGGACGAACGCCCGGTGCTGGCGGTGAAGTTGCAGGAGCTGTTCGGCTGGCAGGCCGCGCCCGCGCTGGCGGGTGGCCGGGTGCCGCTGACGGTCCACCTGCTCTCGCCCGCCGGGCGGCCGGCCGCCGTCACCGGCGATCTGGCCTCGTTCTGGCGCGAGGGCTACCGCGCCGTACGGGCCGAGCTGCGCGGCCGCTACCCGCGCCACCCCTGGCCCGAGGACCCCACCACGGCCGAGCCGACCCGCCGCACCAACACCCGCAAGTAACCCACCGACAGCGACCGTCCGAGCCGTGGGGCGCGAGCGATGGTTTTCCAGGGGCGCGGGGAACGGCGCGGGTTTTCCGCGCCCCTGAAAACCAACCCCTTGCGCGACGAGAAGCCGCTCGGCTCGCCGCACCCCAAGGAGGGCGGCGGACTGCTGTGGTCAACTGTCCGCCGCCCCGGGGTGGTTCAGTGTGCGGCTGTCTCCCAGTTGGCGCCGAGGCCGACCGAGACGTCGAGCGGGGCGCGCAGCGGGTAGGCGCCCGCCATCTGCTCGCGGACGATCTTCTCGACCGGAGTGCGCTCGCCCGGGGCCAGCTCCAGGACGATTTCGTCGTGCACCTGGAGCAGCATCCGGGACTTGAGCTTCGCCGTGCGCAGTGCCTCGTCGACCCGGAGCATCGCGATCTTGACGATGTCGGCGGCCGAGCCCTGGATCGGGGCGTTGAGCGCCATCCGCTCCGCCATCTCGCGGCGCTGGCGGTTGTCGCTGGTGAGGTCGGGCAGATAGCGGCGGCGGCCGAGCAGGGTCTCGGTGTAGCCGGTGGCGCGGGCCTCCTCGACGACGCGGCGCAGGTAGTCGCGGACGCCGCCGAACCGCTCGAAGTAGGTGTCCATCAGGCCCTGGGCCTCGGCGGGCTTGACGCCGAGCTGCTGCGAGAGGCCGTACGCGGAGAGCCCGTACGCCAGGCCGTAGGACATCGCCTTGATCTTGCGGCGCATCTCGGCGTCGACCGCGCCCGGGGCTACCTCGAAGACCTGGGAGGCGACGGTGGTGTGCAGGTCCTCGCCAGTGGCGAAGGCTTCGATCAGGGCCTCGTCCTCGGAGAGGTGGGCCATGATGCGCAGCTCGATCTGCGAGTAGTCGGCGGTGAGCAGTGCCTCGTAGCCCTCGCCGACCACGAAGGCGCGGCGGATCTGGCGGCCCTCCTCGGTGCGGACGGGAATGTTCTGCAGGTTCGGGTCCTGCGAGGAGAGGCGTCCGGTGGCGGCGACCATCTGGTTGAAGGTGGTGTGGATCCGGCCCTGCGGGGAGACCGTCTTGAGCAGGCCCTCGACGGTGGTGCGCAGCTTGGCCTGGTCGCGGTGGCGGAGCAGGATGACCGGCAGCTCGTTGGTGGTCTGGGTGGCGAGCCAGGTCAGCGCGTCGGCGTCGGTGGTGTAGCCGGTCTTGATCTTCTTGGTCTTGGGCAGGCCGAGCTCGCCGAAGAGGATCTCCTGGAGCTGCTTGGGCGAGCCGAGGTTGAAGGGGTGCCCGGCGGCGGCGTGCGCCTCGTCGACGCAGCGCTGGATCTCGGCGGCGAACTGCGACTCGATGGTGGTGAGCCAGGCGCGGTCGGCGGCGATGCCGGTGCGCTCCATCCGGGCGAGCAGCTCGGCGATGGGCAGTTCCATCTCGTGCATCAGCTTGTCGGCGCCGACCTGGGTGAGCCGGGTCTCGAAGTAGGCGGCGAGGTCGAGGACGGCGCGGGCCTGGGTCATCAGGGCCTGGGCGCCGGCGGTCGGGTCGTGCTCGGGCGCGTCGAAGGAGAGTTGGCCGCTCTCGGCGACGGCGGCGGGGGCGAGCGAACGGGCGAGGTACTCCTCGGCGAGGACGTCGAGGGTGAAGGTGCGGCGGCCCGGCTTGTCGAGGTAGGCGGCGAGGGCGGTATCTGCGGTGACACCCGCGATCTGCCAGCCCTGCTCGGCGAAGGCGCGCATGACCTGCTTGGCGATGTGCAGCGCCTTGGGGTGCTCGGCGTCCGCCAGCCAGGCGGCGAAGGCGCGTTCGTCGGCCTCGGCCAGCTGGGCCGGGTCGAACCAGGCCGCGTCCTCGCCACAGGCCAGGGCGATCTCCTGGACGCGGCCGGTGCCGAGCGCCCATTCGTAGACGGCGGCGACGGCGATCAGGCCCTTGCTGTGCGCCTCGAGCCAGCCGGCCAGTGCACCGGCCTCGGTGAGCACCTCGCCCTCGACGGCGACACCGGGGGCTGCTGCCGGCTCGGCGGCCTCCTCGGCGCCGCCCGGGTCGACGCCGTAGACGCGCTCGCGGAAGTTGGGGTTGCGGAACTCCAGCGCCTCCAGGATCTCGCCGACGGCGCCCTTGTCGAACGGCTCACGGGCCAGGTCGGCCACGCCGAGTGGCAGCTCGACGTCACGGACCAGCTCGGTGAGCACCCGGTTGCGCCTGACGGAGTCGAGGTGCTCGCGCAGCTTCTCGCCGATCTTGCCCTTGACCTCGTCGGCGCGGGCGACCAACTCCTCGAAGGAGCCGAACTGGTTGACCCACTTCGCGGCCGTCTTCTCGCCGACGCCGGGGATACCGGGCAGGTTGTCGGACGGGTCGCCGCGCAGCGCGGCAAGGTCCGGGTACTGGCTGGGAGTTACGCCGTACTTCTCGGCGACCTTCTCGGGGGTGTAGCGGGTGAGCTCGGAGACGCCCTTGGTCGGGTAGAGCACGGTGACGTGCTCGTTGACCAGTTGGAGCGAGTCGCGGTCGCCGGTGACGATCAGCACCTCGAAGCCCTCGGCCGCGGCGGCGGTGGCGAGGGTGGCGATGATGTCGTCCGCCTCGAAGTTCTCGACGGACATCCGGGAGATCTTCATCGCGTCGAGCAGCTCGTGGATCAGGCCGATCTGGCTCTTGAACTCGTCGGGCGTCTTGGCGCGGTTGGCCTTGTAGTCGGGGAACTCCTCTGAGCGGAAGGTCTTCCTGGAGAGGTCGAAGGCGACGGCGAGGTGGGTGGGCTGCTCGTCCCGCACCGTGTTGGCGAGCATCGAGGCGAAGCCGTACACCGCGTTGGTGGACTGGCCGGTGGAGGTACTGAAGTTCTCCACGGGCAGGGCGAACCACGCCCGGTAGGCCATCGAATGCCCGTCGAGCAGCATCAGCCGGGGCCGCTGACCCGAACCGGCGCCACCCGACGCACTCTTCCCTGCACTCTGCGTAGCCACGTCAACGTCCGTTCCTGCCGATTCCACTACTCGCCCACCGATCCTATGGCCCGCCGCCGACAACGCCCGCGAGTACGCGCACGGCGGCCTCCGTCGGCGGGCGGACCGGTCGTACGATCACAAGCAGCACGACGCACGACACCAAGTACGAGCAGCACGACGATGTGACCCTCGAACGGTAGGAGCACCATGACCGACGCGGCCCCGGTTCTCAAAGTCCCGCAGGACGTTCTCGACCACTTCGCAAAACTGGGCGTCGACGCGTCCACCTTCACCGGCGGCCACCTCGGCGACCGGCTCGGCATCCGGGTCGTGGAGGCGTCCGGGGACCGGGTGGTCGGCACCATGCCGGTCGAGGGCAACCAGCAGCCGTACGGTCTGCTGCACGGCGGCGCCTCGGCGGCGCTGGCGGAGACGCTCGGCTCGATCGGGGCGATGCTGCACGCCGGACCCGGCCGGTACGCGGTGGGCGTGGACCTGAACGCCACCCACCACCGCTCGGCCACCTCGGGCCTGGTGACGGGCGTGGCGACGGCCGTCTTCAAGGGCCGCACTGCGGCGACGTACGAGATCGCGATCACCGACGACACCGGGAAGCGGATCACCAGCTGCCGGCTCACCTGCATGCTGCGCGACCTGTAGCGCGCACGCCCCTCCGAGGCAGGCCGTCAGGGGCGCGGGGCTCCGCTTGGTCAACCGCGTGCGAGAGTCGGGAGGCGACTTGGGCCAGCCGGGCCCGGTGGGCCACTTGCACCTCGTGAACTCCCGGTGGGGCAGTGCAAGTTACTCACCAGAGGATCGGTGCGGCCTGGAATCCTCCGTTTCGCGCACGCAGTTGATCGAGCAGAGCCCCGCGCCCCTGCAAGGTTCACCCTTGCCCCTCAAAGGCTCCCGGGTCGAGGAAGCCCAACTCCCCTTGCTCGCCTGCCTCGTGTGGCGCTGGAGCCCCGCAGGTCCTTGACCGTCTCTTTGTTTGAGGCCCGTACCCGGTGGGCAGTCCTTCGCCAGACGAGGGGGCTTCGGCATGTCCGGCACTGGGCACGGCAACGGTCGATCGTTGAACGATCTGGTTGAGGCGACGACACATCAACCAGGTGCGACTGCTTGCCCGTCGGCGGCAGGGCGCGGCCTCCGCCGGCCCGATCAGGCAGCCAACTCCCCTCCGCGCGACGCGGACGACAGCTCCCCTGATGCAACACTGCGTAATCAGTGCGCAATCCAGGCGCCCGGCCGGATTCCGGCGGGCCGATACGCCAGAGGTCGATCCGGAAACCTCCATTCGGCCTGCTCCGACTCCGGTTTTCGGACGTCGGTGCCTGCTCAGGCCGCCCAGGACGTGGACGTCCCAGTTCCGAACTGCCTTGTGGCCGACCGGGTTTCAGGTCACTCGACCCGGCGCCGCCGCGCCGCGGCCCACGACTCGCAATCCCCGATCGAGCGGAATTGATCGGAATGCGAGACCGCTTCGACAGGCTCCGATAACAAGAGAATCACAGCCTGTCCGCCCCCCTGCCCGAGTCGTCGAACGCGCTCTAGAGTCACGGCCAGTCACCGCGCCGACGGATTGAGCCCGGCCCCAGCGCGCGACCCGGCGCCCCGCCATGTCCGGCCGGGCGCCCCCCGCAGAAAGGGAACTTTCGTGCGTAATCGTTCAATGATTGTCCTGAGCATCGCAGTCGTGGGAGCGCTCACCGTCTCGGCCTGTGGCTCACGTGACAGCAAGAAGGGCGGCTCGGACGGCTCCGGAGCGGGCACCACCGTCGTCATCGGCGTCGACGCCCCGCTCACCGGCGACCTCTCCGCCATCGGCATCGGCATCAAGAACTCCGTGGACCTGGCCGTCAGGACGGCCAACGCCACCAACGAAGTCCCCGGCGTCAAGTTCGAGATCAAGGCCCTGGACGACACCGCCAAGCCCGCCCCCGGCCAGCAGAACGCCACCCAGCTGGTCGCCGACAAGAACGTCCTCGGCGTCGTCGGACCGCTCAACTCCAGTGTGGCGCAGTCGATGCAACAGATCTTCAACGACGCCAACCTGGTCGAGATATCCCCCGCCAACACCGGCGTCGCCCTGACCCAGGGTGAGAAGTGGGCGAGCGGCACCAAGGTCCGTCCGTTCAAGACCTATTTCCGCACCGCCACCACCGACGCCGTCCAAGGCCCCTTCGCCGCCCAGTACCTGTACAACGACGCCAAGAAGACCAAGGTCTTCCTGATCGACGACCAGAAGACCTACGGGGCCGGCCTCGCCTCCACCTTCAAGGGCGAGTTCACCAAACTCGGCGGCACCGTCATCGGAGAGGAGCACATCAACCCCGACGACCGCGACTTCAGCGCGATTGCCACCAAGGTCAAGAACTCCGGCGCCGAGGCCATCTACTACGGCGGTGAGTACCCCGCCGCAGGCCCCCTCTCGCTCCAGGTCAAGGACGCCGGTGCCAACATCCCGGTGATGGGCGGCGACGGCATGCAGAGCGCCGACTTCATCAAGCTCAACCCCAAGAGCCAGGGCGACCTGGCCACCGCCGTCGGCCTCTCGGTCGAGAAGCTGCCCTCCGCCGCCAAGTTCATCGCCGACTACGCCGCCGCCGGCTACAAGGACCCCTACGAGACCTACGGCGGCTACTCCTACGACAGCGCCTGGGCCATCATCCAGGGCATCAAGGCCGTCGCCGCCGCCAACAACGGCAAGCTCCCCGGCGACGCCCGCGCCAAGGTCGTCGACGCCGTCCAGAAGGTCGGTTTCGCGGGCGTCTCCGGCACCGTCTCCTTCGACGAGTTCGGCGACACCACCAACAAGCAGCTCACCGTCTACAAGGTCCAGGACGGCAAGTGGGCGGTGGAGAAGTCCGGCACCTTCACCGGCTGACCCCCGGGCTCAGGCCCCGAACCACCAGCGCGGGGGCCAGGGCCCGTTGCAGAGGTCCCGCCGGGCGCGCGGCCCCTGCAGCAGCAGGCCTGTGACGCGCCCCCGCGCACCCACATCCACCCGTACCCCGCGTACCCCGTACAACGGAGGCCGAGCGGTGAACGAACTACCGCAGCAGCTGGCCAACGGCCTGATCCTGGGAGCCCTCTACGGGCTCGTCGCGATCGGCTACACGATGGTCTACGGCATCGTCCAGCTCATCAACTTCGCCCACGGCGAGATCTTCATGGTGGGCGGCTTCGGGGCCCTCACCGCCTACCTCGCCCTGCCCGGCGGTACCACCCTCTGGCTCGCCGTCCCGCTCATGCTGGCCGCCGGAATCACCGTCTCCACCCTGGTCGCCGTCGGCGCCGAACGCTTCGCCTACCGGCCGCTGCGGGGCGCACCCCGGCTCGCCCCGCTGATCACCGCGATCGGCCTGTCGATCGTGCTCCAGCAACTCGTCTTCTCCTTCTACCCCGACGCCAAGAAGGCCAAGGTCTTCCCCAAGATCCCCGGCGACGCCTTCCAGGTCCTCGGCATGACCATCCAGCGCAGCGACCTCTTCCTGATCGTCGCCGCCCCCGTCTGCATGATCATCCTCGGCTGGTTCGTCAACCGCACCCGCTCCGGGCGCGCCATGCAGGCCACCAGCCAGGACCCGGACACCGCAAAGCTGATGGGCATCGACACCGACCGGATCATCGTGCTCGCCTTCGCCATCGGCGCCGCCTTCGCCGCCGTCGCCGCCGTCGCCTACGGACTGCGCACCGGCCAGGTCGACTTCCGGATGGGCTTCATCCTCGGACTGAAGGCCTTCACCGCCGCCGTCCTCGGCGGCATCGGCAACATCTACGGCGCCATGGTCGGCGGCCTCGTCCTCGGCCTCGCCGAAGGGCTCGCCACCGCCTACATCCAGCACCTGCCCGGGATGCACCTCTTCGGCGGCGGCGCCTGGAAGGACGTCTGGGCCTTCGTACTCCTCATCGTCGTACTGCTCGCCCGGCCCCAGGGCCTGCTCGGCGAGCGCGTCGCGGACAGGGCGTGACCACCGTGAGAAGCACCGAGACCACCCCGGTCGTGCCCATCCCTAGCGGCCCGGCCCGCATCCTCACCGCCGCCGGAGCCACCGGCACCGCCGCCTCCGCCTTCCTCGCCTGGACCTGGACCTCCGGCTTCCCCGGCGACCTCACCGTCTACGGCTACCCCGGCGGCCTCCAGTGGCTCACCCTCGCCGGCGCCCTGATCACCCTCCTCCTCACCCTCGCCTCCTACCACCTGCCGGGACTGCGCTGGACCAGCCCCAGCGGCGGCAACAACGGCATCCTGTACGCCGCCCTCGGCGCCGCCGCCACCACCTGGTTCACCCTGATCGCCATCTCCGCCGAACTCGGGGGCCTGGCCAACCTGGAGCCCGGCGGCTGGGCCGCCGGCGCCACCTCGCTCATCACCCTCCTCGGCGCCCTCGGCCTGCCGCTGGACCGTCATCCGCGCGGCGCCGGACAGGGCATCACCCGCTACCTGGGCCTGCGCCTGGCCAAGGTCGAGCGCCCGCTCCCGCCTGTGCGCGAACTCCCCTCCCCGATCGAGGTCCTGCTCATCGTCGTGGCCTTCGCCACCGGGCTGTACGCGATCACCTTCGGCCTCGACACCGACTACGGCGAACTGTTCACCGCCTATCTGCTGCTGGCCGGATTCACCGTGGCCGCACTCACCAAGTCCGGCCTCGTCACCCGGCTGCGCGCGCTGGCCGTCAAGCACCGAACGGTCACCACCGGCGCCGCCTTCGCCGCAGCCGCCGCCTTCCCCTTCACCCAGAGCAGCGACCAGTACACCTCGGTCGCCACCAACATCCTGATCTTCGCCACCGTCGCCCTCGGCCTGAACATCGTGGTCGGCCTCGCCGGACTGCTCGACCTCGGCTACGTCGCCTTTCTCGGTGTGGGCGCCTACGCCGCCGCCCTGGTCTCCGGCTCGCCCGCCTCCCCGATCCACGTCCACTTCCCCTTCTGGGCGGCGATGTTGACGGGCGCAGCGGTGTCCATCGTGTTCGGTGTACTGATCGGCGCCCCCACCCTGCGGCTGCGCGGCGACTACCTCGCCATCGTCACCCTGGGCTTCGGCGAGATCTTCCGCATCACCATGAACAACCTCAACGGCACCACCGGGCCCAAGGTCACCAACGGCGCCAACGGCATCCCCCGCATCCCCGACCTGGTGAGCCCCGGCTTCACCATCCGCGGCCTGCACATCCCCGCCTTCGACTTCGGCCGGAAGCACAGCATCGGCGGCCTCGAACTCGGCCGCTTCTCCAACTACTACCTGCTGATGCTGCTGGTCACCGCCTTCGTCGTGCTGGTCTTCGCCCGGGTCGGCAACTCCCGGATCGGCCGCGCCTGGATCGCCATCCGCGAGGACGAGACCGCCGCCGAGGCCATGGGCATCAACGGCTTCCGCCTCAAACTCCTCGCCTTCGCCCTCGGTGCCTGCATGGCAGGCCTCGCAGGCACCGTCCAGGCCCACGTCAGCTACACCGTCACCCCCGACCAGTACACCTTCGCCGAAGCCCTGCCGCCCAACTCCGCCTTCCTGCTCGCCGCCGTCATCCTCGGCGGCATGGGCACCATCAGCGGCCCACTGGTCGGCGCCACCCTCCTGTTCCTCATCCCGAAGAAACTGGAGTTCCTCTCCGACTACCAGCTGCTCGCCTTCGGCCTCGCGCTGATCGTCCTGATGCGGGTCCGCCCGGAGGGCCTGATCCCCAACCGGCGCCGGCAGCTCGAATTCCACGAGGCGGACATCCCCGACCAGGCCGCCTCCCCGGAGACCGCCCTCACCAAGGCAGGGGCGTGAACAGCCGGATGACCACCACCACCCTGCTGGACGTCCGGGGCGTCACCATGCGCTTCGGCGGCCTCACCGCCGTCAACCAGGTCGACCTCACCGTCGGCCAGGGCGAGATCATCGGCCTCATCGGCCCCAACGGCGCCGGCAAGACCACCTTCTTCAACTGCCTCACCGGCCTCTACGTCCCGACCGAAGGCACCGTCAGCTACCGGGGCACCATCCTGCCGCCCAAGCCCCACCTGGTCACCCGGGCCGGGATCGCCCGCACCTTCCAGAACATCCGCCTGTTCGCCAATATGACCGTGCTGGAGAACGTCCTGGTCGGGCGGCACACCCGCACCAGGGAGGGCCTCCTCTCCGCCGTCCTGCGCGGCCCCGGCTACCGCCGCGCCGAGGCCGAGAGCCGCGAAAAGGCCATGGAACTCCTGGAGTTCACCGGCCTCGCGGCCAAGGCCGACCACCTCTCCCGCAACCTCCCCTACGGCGAGCAGCGCAAGCTGGAGATCGCCCGGGCCCTGGCCAGCGACCCGGGACTGCTGCTGCTGGACGAACCCACCGCCGGAATGAACCCCCAGGAGACCCGCGCCGCAGAGGAGTTGGTCTTCGCCATCCGGGACAGGGGCATCTCCGTCCTGGTCATCGAGCACGACATGCGGTTCATCTTCAACCTCTGCGACCGCACCGCCGTCCTCGTCCAGGGCCAGAAGATCGTCGAGGGCGACCGGGAGACCGTCCAGAGCGACGAACGCGTCATCACCGCCTACCTCGGCGCCCCGTTCGACGGCACCGGCAGCACCGCCTCGGAGGCAGAGAAGTGACAGCCCTGCTCGAAGTCCAGGACCTCCGCGTCGCCTACGGGAAGATCGAGGCCGTCAAGGGCATCAGCTTCACCGTCGACCGGGGCGAGGTCACCACCCTGATCGGCACCAACGGCGCCGGCAAGACCACCACCCTGCGCACCATCTCCGGCCTACTCAGACCGACCGGCGGAGGAATCACCTTCGACGGGCAGGACCTTGGCAGCGTCCCCGCCCACAGAATCGTTTCTCTCGGCCTCGCCCACTCCCCCGAGGGACGCCACATCTTCCCCCGGATGACCATCGAGGAGAACCTCCTCCTCGGCGCCTTCCTCCGCCGCGACCCGGCAGGCATCGCCGAGGACGTCGAACGTGCCTGCACCCTCTTCCCCGTCCTCGGCGAACGACGCCGACAGGCCGCAGGCACCCTCTCCGGCGGCGAACAGCAGATGCTCGCCATGGGACGGGCCCTGATGTCCCGGCCCAAACTGCTGATGCTGGACGAGCCCTCGATGGGGCTCTCCCCGCTGATGATGCAGAAGATCATGGCCACCATCGTCGAACTCAAGTCCACCGGCACCACCATCCTGCTGGTCGAGCAGAACGCACAGGCCGCGCTCTCCCTCTCCGACCGCAGCTACGTCATGGAGACCGGCCGGATCGTCCTCACCGGAACGGGCGCCGACCTCCTCCACAACGAGTCCGTCCGCAAGGCCTACCTCGGCGAGGAGTGAACGCCGAAGGCCCGGCCGCTGCGGAGCGGCCGGGCCTTCGTCACACCTGTCTCAGCCCTCGGACTGGGCCTCCTCGGCCTTCTTCCTGTCCTGGGCGATGCCCTCCTCGATGACGGCCTCGGCCACCGCCGCCATCGTCATCCGGCGGTCCATCGACGTCTTCTGGATCCAGCGGAA
This sequence comes from Kitasatospora sp. GP82, assembly GCF_029892105.1. GTDB lineage: Bacteria > Actinomycetota > Actinomycetes > Streptomycetales > Streptomycetaceae > Kitasatospora. The sequence goes on from NZ_JARZAJ010000018.1 coordinate 53,439, forward strand.
CGCAGCCGGCTCGTTCAGCCCGAACTTCGTCTGCAGCACGCTCTTCGCCCGGTCCACCAGCTTGCGGGTCTCCAACCGCTGGGTCAGGTCCGCGATCTCGCCCTCGAGCGCCCGCAGCTCCGTGTACCGGGAGACCGCCATCTCGATCGCCGGGACGAGATCACTCTTGCTGAACGGCTTCACGATGTACGCCATCGCCCCGGCGTCCCGGGCCCGGTCGACCAGCTCGCGCTGCGAGAACGCGGTCAGCATCAGCACCGGCGCCAGGTGCGCCTCGTGGATCCGCTCGGCCGCCGACAGCCCGTCCAGGATCGGCATCTTCACATCGAGGATCGCCAGATCCGGCCTCAGCTCCTCGACCAGCCGAACCGCCGTCTCCCCGTCCCCGGCCTCGCCTACGACGGTGTAGCCCTCCTCCTCCAACATCTCCTTGAGGTCGAGACGGATCAACGTCTCGTCCTCGGCGATCACAATTCGGGTGATCTGGGGCGAGTCGGTCTCAAGCGCCTGGGGCTGCTCGTCGGCGGTGCTCACGTGGCTCCTCGTTCGGGCGGGGTACTGCATGCACGAGCCTACCTAGACACGGTATGTTGGTCTTACGCAGGGCGGGCAACCGCCTTCGAAATGTAGGCCCCGATAGCCCAATCGGCAGCAGGCAATGGTCTCAAACACCATACAGTGTGGGTTCGAATCCCACTCGGGGCACAACACCTTCAATTCGAAGGCACTGTTCGACCAGCGGAGATCTTCATCACTTCGAGTGCATATCTTCGTTTTCTCGCACACTGAGACGGTCACCCGTCGGACCTCGCCAGCATGTACGACCAGGCGACGCGCGAACACGCCGTAGCACTGCACCGATCCGGCCCGACCTTCAGCGAAGTGAGCCGCTCGACGGGCGTCTCCCGCTTCGCGATCCGCGAGTGGACCTCTCGCATCACACCGAGCTCGCGCATGACCGCCATCGTCCTCACGTCGTGGCGGCAGCGCATCGTGGATGCACATCCCTGGGAGTTGCTCCGCGGGCTGATCCACTCCGACGGCTGTCGGATCACCAACTGGGCCACCAGGGCCGTGGGCGGCGTGCTGAAGCGCTACGAGTACCCGAGGTACTTCTTCACCGACACGTCCACCGATATCGTCCGCATCCTCACCGGCGCCCTGGAAGCCGTCGGCGTGGAGTGGAAGGCGGTCAACCGGCCCAGCGGGGCCGTCAACGTCTCCATCGCCCGCCGTGCCTCCGTCGCGCTGATGGACGCGCACATCGGGCCCAAGCACTGACGACGGCGCAGCCGGCTCTCCCAGGAGCGGCTGCGCCGTTTCAAGCGCCCGGGTCAGTTGTCGAGTTCGCCGACGTGGTGGACGCGGACGAGGTTGGTGGAGCCGGCCAGGCCGGGGGGTGACCCTGCGGTGATGACGACGATGTCGCCGCGCTGGCAGCGGCCGAGGCTGAGCAGCTGGGCGTCGACCTGGGCGACCATTTCGTCGGTGGTCTGGACGAAGGGGCCGAGGAAGGTCTCCACGCCCCAGGTGAGGGCGAGTTGGCTGCGGACGGCCGGTTCGTAGGTGAAGGCGAGGACGGGGATGGGCGAGCGGTAGCGGGTGAGCCGACGGGCGGTGTCGCCGCTCTGGGTGAAGGCGATGAGGTACTTGGCGCCGAGGAAGTCGCCGATCTCGGCGGCGGCGCGGGCGACGGCTCCGCCCTGGGTGCGGGGCTTGCTGCGTTCGGTCAGTGGTGGGAGCCCGGCGGTGAGGATGTCGTCCTCGACGGCTTCGATGATGCGGGCCATGGTCTTGACGGTCTCGACGGGGTACTTGCCGACGGAGGTCTCACCGGAGAGCATGACCGCGTCGGTGCCGTCCACCACGGCGTTGGCGACGTCGGAGGCTTCGGCGCGGGTGGGCCGGGAGGCGTGGATCATCGAGTCGAGCATCTGGGTGGCGACGATGACCGGCTTGGCGTTGCGCTTGGCGAGCTTGATGGCGCGCTTCTGGACGATCGGTACCTGTTCCAGCGGCATTTCGACGCCGAGGTCGCCGCGGGCGACCATGATGCCGTCGAAGGCGTCGACGATGGCTTCGAGGTTCTCGACGGCCTGCGGCTTCTCGATCTTGGCGATGACGGGGAGGTAGCGGCCCTCCTCGGCCATGATGCGGTGGACGTCCTCGATGTCGCGGCCGCTGCGGACGAAGGAGAGGGCGATGATGTCGGCGCCGGTCCGCAGGGCCCAGCGCAGGTCGGCGACGTCCTTGTCGCTGAGTGCGGGCACGGAGACGGCGACCTGAGGCAGGTTGAGGCCCTTGTGGTCGGAGACGAGGCCGCCTTCGATGACGATGCAGTGGACGCGCGGGCCGTCGACGTGGGTGACTTCGAGGCAGACCCGGCCGTCGTCCACCAGGATGCGTTCGCCGCGTGAGACGTCGGCGGCGAGGCCCTTGTAGGTGGTGCCGCAGATCTCGCGGTCGCCGATCACCCCGTCCTCGACCGAGATGGTGAACTCGTCGCCGCGTTCAAGGAGTACGGGTCCGTCGGCGAAGGTGTCGAGTCGGATCTTCGGGCCTTGGAGGTCGACGAGGACGCCGATGCTGCGTCCCGACTCGTCGGAGGCTTTGCGGACCCGCCGGTAGCGTTCTTCGTGCTCCAGCTGGGTGCCGTGGCTGAGGTTGAACCGGGCGACATCCATGCCGGCTTCGACCAGGGTCTTGATCTGGTCGTAGGAGTCGGCAGCGGGCCCGAGGGTACAGACGATTTTTGCTCGGCGCATGACTTAAGAGCGTAGGCATTACCGGCGCGTAACAACGACGTTCCGGCGGACTGCCCCATGGACGTTGGTGAACGATTCGGTTAACTCTCGAAGAGAGCTGACGCGATGTGACATCCACTCTGTCATACCCGAGTTGACGCATCTGGCCCTAGCTGCCGATGCCGTTCCGCGAAGGTCTGTTCACCTCCGGTTCACCGAGCGGTCGGGCAGCGATCCGGCGGCGGCGGGAACCTCGGGGGGCCGGGGGATCCGGAACGGCCGGGCCTGGGGGAAGGGTTGGCGATGAGACGTGCCGGGGGCGTGCTGGCGGCCGTGCTGCTGGTGGGGGTGGCCTTCGCGATCTGCTACCACCCCGACCGGACCGTCACGGTGCGGGCCCTGATCGGTTCGGAGAAGGCCGAGTTCTTCAACGACCCGGCTGTGACGGCCGAGTTGGACAAGCGCGGCTTCAAGGTCGTGCCGGACACCACCGGTTCGTGGTCGATGACCAGTACGAATCTGGACGGCTACGGCCTTGCCTTCCCGGCCAGCCTGCCACCGGCCGAGGAGATCCGGAAGCAGCACAACATCTCCACCGAGCCGGTGCGGCCCTTCTACTCGCCGCTGGTGGTCGTGGCGCACGCCCCGGTGGCACGGGGACGTTCGACGGGGGACCTGGTGGTGCTCTATCCGGATACCACCGTTTCGAGTGACCACACGGCGATCGGTTTGACCCCGGACGGGGACAGGCTGGCCCAACTGCTCCGGGACGACGAGAAGCTGCGCTCCCTGGAGGCCCGCTTCGGTTTCCGCCCGCAGGCCGACCCGGGCGCCTTCACCGCCGCGCTGGACGGCCGCCCGAGTACGGCGGTCTTCGTCCGGGAAGCTGTCGTACGGGATGGCGGATGCCTCGCGGTCGAACTCGGGGTTCTCCACACTGGTGGCGGTGGCCTCGGCCTTCTCGGGGGCTTCTGCCGCGCCGACCGATGCGGATGTGGCCCAGGCTTCGCCGTCGTTGCAGCGCTTCTTCGCGGGGCAGCGGCTGACGTCGGGTCCTCGGACTGGCTGGCGCAGGCGTACCGGAACCAGCTGCGTCGGCCGTCCCGGACGGTGTACGTGCCGGACACCTCGGGGTCGACGGCGGGTTCCCGGCTGGATGCGCTAAAGGGGGCGCTGTCGCGGCTGACGGGTACGGACGACACCCGGGCGGTGCGGCGGTTCAGGGACCGGGAGGAGGTGACGCTGATCTCGTTCGCCTCGACGGTGAAGTCGGTGCGGGTGCATGCGGTGCCGCCGTCCGCGCCCGAGGCGGAGCCGGCGTCGATCAGGGCGGATGTGCAGGGGTGCTGACGGCGGAGGTGGACCGGTTGCTCAAGACCGACCGGCAATAGGGAGCGCGGGTCGAGGAGGTGGAGCGGCTCACTGGGTAGGCCCCGCGTCACGTGGGAGTGTGCAACTTCTCACTTGTTGGACATGTCGGGGGGGCTGTTCGCCGGGGTGTTTACCCGGCAGACTTCTACGCGCGTTTCTCTACGCGCGTCGCAACCCTGACGGTCCGTCTGCCCCACGTTGGAGTCGTCCATGCCCCTGAATCGTCGTGACTTCGTCGCCCGCTCGGCCGCGACCGCCGCCGGCGCGGCCCTCGTCGGCGGCGTCTCCCTCGCCACTGCCGCTCCTGCCGCGGCGAGCGAGACCCCGGACCAGGCGGACCTCAGGAGGCCGCCGCTGAAGCAGACCTTCACCGTGATGGGCACCAGCGACATGCACGGCCGGGTGCTCAACTGGGACTACTTCACCGATGCCGAGTACGACGACGCGGCGCACAACGACGTCGGCCTGGCCAAGATCTCCACCCTGGTCAAGCAGATCCGGGAGCAGAAGGGCCGCCACCGCACCCTGCTGATCGACGCGGGCGACATCATCCAGGGAACCCAACTCACGTACTACTACGCCCGGGTGGAGCCGATCACCGGCAAGGCCCGGCCCAAGCACCCGATGGCCGAGGCGATGAACGCCATCGGCTACGACGCCGCCGCGCTCGGCAACCACGAGTTCAACTACGGCATCCCGACCGTCAAGGCGTTCGAGGAGCAGCTCCACTTCCCGCTGCTGGGCGCCAACGCGCTGCACGCCAAGAACGAGAAGCCCGCCTTCCCGCCGTACGTCATCAAGGAGCTGCACCTGGGGCACGGCCGTCCGCTGCGGGTGGGCATCCTGGGTCTGACCAACCCCGGGATCGCGATCTGGGACAAGGCCAATGTCGCCGGGCAGATGGTCTTCCCCGGGATCGTGGAGATGGCCGCGAAGTACGTGCCGCGGATGAAGGCGGCGGGCGCCGACGTGGTCGTGGTCGCCGCGCACTCGGGCATCGACGAGCCCACCACCTACGGCGACCAGCTGCCCTGGCCCGAGGACGCCTCCGGTGAGATGGCCGAGACCGTGCCGGGCATCGACGCGGTGCTGGTGGGCCACACCCACAAGGAGGTGGCGCAGCGGCTGATCGTCAACAAGAAGACCGGGAAGACGGTCGTGCTCTCGGAGCCGCTCTGCTGGGCGCAGCGGCTGTCCTGCTTCGACTTCGAGGTGGAGTTCACCAAGGGTCAGTGGCACGTCACTTCGGTCAGCTCGCGGGTGCTGAACTCCAACGCGGTCGCGGAGGACCCGAAGATCGTCAAGCTGATCAACGCCCAGCACAAGAAGGTGGTGGCGTACGTCAACCAGACGATCGGCACCTGCAAGGCCCAGCTGTCGATCGCCGAGGCCCGGTTCAAGGACGTACCGATCATCGACCTGATCGGCCGGGTGCAGGCGGACACGGTCAAGGCGGCGCTGGCCGGTACCGCGTACGCCAAGCTGCCGGTGCTCGCCCAGGCCGCGCCGTTCAACCGCACCGCGCTGATCCCGGCGGGCACCGTCAAACTGCGGGACGCGGCGGGGCTGTACATCTACGAGAACACCCTGGAGGCCCGCATACTGACGGGTGCCCAGATCAAGGACTACCTGGAGTACTCGATGAAGTACTTCGCCCAGCTGGCCCCGGGCGACCAGGTCAACCTGGACACCCTCACCAACCAGCAGAACACCCCGGACTACAACTTCGATTCGGTGTACGGGGTTTCGTACGACATCGACATCAGCAAGCCGGTCGGCTCGCGGATCGTCAACCTCTCGTACGAGGGCAAGGCGATCGACGCGGCGGCGCAGTTCGTCCTCGCGGTCAACAACTACCGGGCGAACGGCGGCGGCAACTTCCCGCACGTGGCCTCGGCCAAGCAGGTCTGGACGAACTCGGACGAGATCCGCAACTCCATGATCGCCTGGGTGAAGGCCAAGGGCGTCATCGACCCGGCGGACTTCGCCGCCGTGAACTGGCGTCTGGTGCGCGCCGGGGTGCCGCTGTTCCAGTAAGCGCTCAAGGAGCTCCGGTCGGCGGCACTGCTTCCCGCAGCAGTGCCGCCGATTCGCGTTCCGCACCAGACCCGCGGCACGGTCGGTGCCGAAGGGTTGCGGGCTCGCTAGCCTGAGGGACCGTCAAGCAGTTGCAGCACCACGGGAGGCCCAGCCGATGTCCACCGACCTCACCACCGAACGGCTGACCATACGCAGGTGGCGGCTCGAAGACCGCGAGCGCGCCTTCGACCTGTACTCCAGGACCGAGGTGACGCGGTGGCTGGGCCGCAGCCGCACCCTGGAGCAGCTGTCGGAGGCGGACGCACTGATCGAGCGCTTCCGGGCGCGTTCGGCGGACCCCCGCTTCGGCGTCTGGGCGGTCGAGCGGCGGGACACCGGCGTGGTGGCAGGCTCCGTCCTGCTGGTGCCGATCCCGGACGGCGACGGCGAGATCGAGGTCGGCTGGCACTTCCACCCTGACTCCTGCGGCCATGGCTACGCCACCGAGGCGGCACGCGCGGCGGTCGCCAAGGGCTTTGCCGACGGCCTGCCCGAGATCTACGCGGTGACCCACCCGGACAACCGCGCTTCCCAGGCCGTCTGCCTCCGCCTCGGCATGGCCCCGCTGGGCCGCACCACCCGCTGGTACGACGCCGAGCTGGAGGCGTTCCGCATTCCCCGCCCGAGCTGACGGCCTGAGCCGCGGCTGCCGTTCCACCGGCCTCGGTTCCGACTCCGCGTCATGCCGTGTGCGCGCCGCCTGGACGGAACGCCCGTTGGGTCGCAATGATCGAAATGAGGCGAATCACCCAATTCAGAGCGGGAGGTGTCCTGGTGGCCGCTGCCGGATTGTCGTTCGATGTGGTGAGCATCGAGAAACCGGATGACGTCAATGTGATCATCGGCCAGTCGCATTTCATCAAGACCGTGGAGGACCTGCACGAGGCACTGGTCGGGGTCAGCCCGCACCTGCGCTTCGGCCTCGCCTTCTGCGAGGCCTCCGGCGCCTGCCTGGTGCGCAGGTCCGGCAACGACGACGCACTGGTACGGCTGGCGGTCACCAATGCGCAGGCGATCGGCGCCGGACACTCCTTCGTGATCCTGCTGCGCGAGGGATACCCGGTCAACGTCCTCAACTCCGTCAAGGCCGTGCCCGAGGTCTGCGGCATCTTCTGTGCGACCGCCAACCCCGTCGATGTCCTGCTGGCCGCCACCGAGCGGGGCCGCGGGGTTGTCGGGGTGATCGACGGCGTACCGCCGGTCGGTGTCGAGACCGAGGCCGACGCCGCAGACCGGCACCGGCTGCTGCGTCAGATCGGCTACAAGCTCTGAAGCCCCGCAGGCTCTGAAGTCCCGCGGCGTTCGGTGCTCCTGGGCACCACGGGCACGCTTCGGCCGTGCCGCACGTCGATAGGCTTCGGCGGTGGCTGCCGGCAACTGGCAGCGGCCCCGTGCGGGCTTCAGCGGACGTCGAGAGCGACAGGCACGATGAGAGATCGCGGCGGGACACGGACGAGTGCCCCGGGCACCGCCCGGCAGGAGCCCACCCACCACCCAGCCGTCCGCGTGCTGTCACGCCTCCCGCTGACGACGGCGTACGTGGTGCTGCTGACGGCGGTGGCCTGGTGGCTCTCGAACCAGAGCAGGGCCGAGCGGGCACGTTTCGTCCGGCACAACAGCAGCAATGTGCACCACATGCAGGTCGGCAAGTGGTGGACGCTCTTCACCAGCGGTCTTGTGGTCGACGGAGTGCCCGCCTGGGCCGGCATCGCGGCGGTCGCCGTCGCGGTCGGGCTGGCCGAGTGGCGCTGGGGGGCCGCCCGCGCCGGTGCGGTCTTCGTCGTCGGGCACCTGGGCGCCACCCTCCTCACCGAGGGCGCCATGTGGGTGATGATCACCACCCACATTCCGGGTGCGCTGTCCCGTGCTCGTGACGTCGGGATCAGCTACGGCCTGGTCGCCACCGTCGGCGCTCTGTTCGCACTCGGCCCGGCCCCGCTCAGGCGTTACGGCCTGCCCGCTCTTGCGCTGCTGCTGGCCACCGCCTGGGCACTGGACCAGGAACTGGCCGACGCCGGCCACCTCATCGCTCTCGGTCTCGGCGTCCTGGTCTCCAGGTCACGCCGGCTGCGCGATCACCCGTACCGGGGCGCACCGCTGACGAAGACGGCCTGAACAACGCGAGGCTCTCCATTTCTGACCACGGGTCAGAAATTGCCCGCCCTCGGGCTTCCCCTCTCGGGGGATAAAACGACCCAATACCGCCGAGAGCAGTCGAAATGCGCTTTTCCGGGCCCGACGGGGGCAATTCAGGATCCGGAGATTCCAGTCCGCGAAGCCGTTCGATGGGGCGTCAACAAGCTGCTAATCTCAGCCGCCTCAACCCGACGCCGCCGCAGCTTCCGCTGCGCCGGCCGGTATTCGACGAAGGACAGGGAACTGATGGCAATTCGCCGGGCCAAGCAGAAGGCTCAGGTCATCGAGAAGCTCAGCCAGGTAGCGCCACCCGGCGAAACCTTCATCGCATGTGTGCACGTCGAGACCGGCCCGAGCCCGTGGCTGAATGCGATCTTCGACGAGATCCCGCTGGTCGGGCTCGCCGTGGCGCTGACCCGGAAGTTCTACTTCCTGACGCTCACCAACACCTCGGTCGTGGTGAACACCGCCAGCCGCTGGACCAACCGTCCGGGCGAGGTCGTCGCCGTGTACCCGCGCAGCGCGTTCCCGGTGAGCAACGTCAAGCGCGGCACGGTGTGGAGCGTGATGTACCTGCTCTTCCCCGGCCACCAGAACCCGACCCGGCTGAATCTCCACCGCTACTGGCGGGGCGAGTTCGACCAGCTCTCGGCCGCGTTCCCGGTCGGCGCCGTCCCGGCCCAGCAGGGCGCGGGCGTCCAGGTCTGACGGCCGCCGGAAGATGCCGTCGGCCTTCACGACCTCGTTGGGTCGTGAAGGCCGACGGCGGTCCGGCCCCGGGCATCGGCCGGGCGGGTCTAGAACGGGAAGCGGCTGCGCCCGTGCTGGATGGAGATCCACTTCACGGTGGTGAAAGCCTCCACCGTGGCCTCGCCGTTGAGCCGCCCGACACCCGAGCTCTTCTCGCCGCCGAACGGGACGATCGCCTCGTCGTGGATGGTCCCGTCATTGATGTGGATCATGCCCGTCTCGATCCGCTTGGCCAGCTTCACCCCGCGCTCGACGTCCGCGGTGTGGACCGCCCCGCTGAGCCCGAACGGCGTGTCGTTGGCGATCCGTACCGCCTCCTCCTCGCCGTCGAAGGGCACCACCAGGACGACCGGGCCGAACAGCTCCCGGCGCAGGATCTCCGACTGGTCCGCCACGTCCGTGAGCACCACCGGCTCCATCAGGGTGCCCGCGGTGGAGCCGCGCAGCAGGACGGTCGCCCCCTGGGCGACGGCCTGGTCCACCTGGGCGTTGATGGCCTCCGCCTGGGCACTGTTGATCAGCGGGCCGAGCTGGGTCTGCGGATCCTGCGGGTCGCCGACCTTCAGGGTGCGGATCTTGCGCACGAACCGCTCGGTGAACTCGTCCGCCACACTGCGGTCGACCAGCACCCGGTTCGCCGCCATGCAGACCTGCCCCTGGTGGGCGAAGCGGCTGAACACGGCGGCGTCGACGGCGTAGTCCAGATCGGCGTCGTCCAGCACGATCAGGGCGCTGTTGCCGCCCAACTCCAGCACCGTCCGCTTGAAGTGGCCCGCGGCCACCTGCGCGACGTGCCGGCCCACGGTGTCCGAGCCGGTGAACGCGATCACCTTGGGCACCGGGTGCTCCAGGAAGGCATCGCCGATCTCCGCGACATCGGTGAGCAGGACGTTCAGCAGGCCGCCGGGCAGCCCGGCCTCCTCGAAGATCCTGGCGATCAGGGTGCCGCCGGTGACCGGAGCCTCCTGGTGCGGCTTGAGCACCACGCCGTTGCCGAGCGCGAGCGCGGGGGCAACCGCCTTGAGCGAGAGGAACAGCGGGAAGTTGAACGGGCTGATCACCCCGACCACGCCCACCGGAAGCCGGTAGAGCCGGTTCTCCTTGCCGTCCACCGGTGAGGGCAGGATCCGGCCCTCGGCCCGCAGCGACAGCTGCATGCACTCGCGGAGCATGTCCTTGGAGAGCGAGAGCTCGAACGCGGCCTTGAGCCGGGTGCCGCCGAGCTCGGCGACGATCGCCTCGGTGATCTCCTGCTCGCGGTCCTCGATGATCCGCAGGGCCCGCTCGAAGACCAGCCGCCTGGTGTACGGGTTCAGCTGCCCCCAGGAGCGCTGCGCGCGCTCGGCCGCCCGGTACGCCTGGTCGACCTCCTTGCCCGTCGCCACGGTGAAGGAGGCCAGCTTCTCCCCGTTGTAGGGATTGAGGTCGACGATGTCCCATGAACCGCTGCCGGTCTGCCACCGGCCGTCGATGTACTGCCGCGACAGTTCAGAGAAGTAGGACATCCGACACCTTCCACCGGGGCACGCGACAGCCCGTGCCGCGACCTGACGAACAGTCATCCTACTGGCGGGTCAACTTTTCTGAGGAAAAACTCATAACAGCTGAACAGGAGCGCACCCCGCCCTGCCCGCTCCCCGACCGGCTGGGGGCAGCACAACGGCGCCTGCCCCCAACTGGTCGGGGAGTGGGCAGGCGCCGTCTGGACCGCATGTGCCCGGCGGCTCTGGCGGGCAGCGGGTGGTGCAGCCGGGCGGGGAGCCCGACGTTCAGGTGAGGGTACGACCCGTCCTCAGACCACCAGGGGGCGATCGGTCGGACGGATCGGGGCGGGCAGCGCGGTCTTGCCGCCCAGGTACTTGTCCACCGCAGCGGCCGCGGAGCGACCCTCGGCGATGGCCCAGACGATCAGCGACTGACCGCGGCCGGCGTCACCACAGACGTACACGCCGTCCGCGCTGGTACCGAACTTCCCGTCCCTGGCGATGTTACCGCGAGCGTCCAGGTCCACGCCGAGCTGCTCCACCAGGCCGTTCTTCACATCGGTACCGGTGAAGCCCATGGCCAGGGTCACCAGCTGCGCCGGGAGGGACCGCTCGGTGCCGGGAACGGGCTCGAAGCGGCCGTCCCTGAACTCGACCTCGACCAGGTGCAGCTCCTGGACGTTGCCGTCCTCGTCACCGGTGAAGTGGGTGGTGTTGACCGCATAGACGCGCTCACCGCCCTCCTCGTGCGCGGAGGTGACCTTGTAGGTCATCGGCATGGTCGGCCAGGGCTGGTGCGCGGGGCGGTCCTCGCTCGGCCGGGGCATGATCTCCAGCTGGGTGACCGAGGCTGCGCCCTGCCGCAGCGCGGTGCCGAGGCAGTCCGCGCCGGTGTCGCCGCCGCCGATGACGATGACGTGCTTGCCCTTGGCGCTGATCGGCGACTCGACGAAGTCGCCCTCCTGCACCTTGTTGGCCAGCGGCAGGTACTCCATCGCCTGGTGGATGCCCTTCAACTCCCGTCCGGGGACGGGCAGATCGCGAGCTGTCGTAGCACCGGCGGCAACGACCACCGCGTCGAAGCGCTCGCGCAGCTGCTGGCCGGTGATGTCCTCGCCCACGTGCACACCGGTACGGAACCTGGTGCCCTCCGCGCGCATCTGCTCGATACGGCGGTTGATGTGGCGCTTCTCCATCTTGAACTCGGGGATGCCGTAGCGCAGCAGGCCGCCGACGCGGTCGGCGCGCTCGTACACCACCACGGTGTGCCCGGCCCGGGTGAGCTGCTGGGCGGCGGCCAGCCCCGCCGGGCCCGAGCCCACCACGGCCACCGTCTTGCCGGAGAGCCGCTCGGGGATCTGCGGGGTGACCCCGCCGCGGTCCCAGGCCTTGTCGATGATGGTGACCTCGACGTTCTTGATGGTCACCGCGTCCTGGTTGATCCCCAGCACGCACGCCGACTCGCACGGAGCCGGGCACAGCCGGCCGGTGAACTCCGGGAAGTTGTTGGTGGCGTGCAGCCGCTCGATCGCGCCCTTCCAGTCGTCCCGGTAGGCGAGGTCGTTCCACTCGGGGACGAGGTTCCCGAGCGGGCAGCCGTTGTGGCAGAACGGGATGCCGCAGTCCATGCAGCGGCCGGCCTGCTTGCTGATGATCGGCAGCAGGCTGCGCTCGACGTAGACCTCGTTCCAGTCCCGCAGCCGCACATCCACGGGCCGGCGCTCGGCCAGCTGCTTGTCTGTGGTCAGGAAGCCCTTGGGGTCAGCCATGTGCCGCCTCCATCATCTTGCGAGTGGTCTCGGACTCGGAGAGTCCATCGCGCTCAGCGGCGTCCTTGGCGGCGAGCACAGCCTTGTAGCCGGTCGGCATGATCTTGGAGAAGCGGGAGACCCCGCTGCCCCAGTCGGCCAGGAGCTCGGCGGCGACTGTGGAGCCGGTCTCCTCGTAGTGCTGCTGCACTGTCTCGCGCAGCCAGTCGCGGTCGGCGGCGCTCGGGGCCTCGATGCCCACCATGCCGTCGTTGACGCATCCCGGACGCAGGTCCAGGACGTAGGCGATACCACCGGACATGCCTGCTGCCAGGTTACGGCCCGTCTCGCCCAGGACGACGACCCGGCCACCGGTCATGTACTCCAGGCCGTGGTCGCCCACGCCCTCGACGACCAGGGTGGCACCGGAGTTGCGGACGGCGAAACGCTCACCGGCCTTGCCCCGCAGGTGGATCCGGCCGCTGGTGGCGCCGTAGCCGATGGTGTTGCCCGCGATCACGTGGCTCTGTGCGTCGGCCCCGATGGCGGCGGCCTCGCGCGCCGGGCGGACGATCACCACACCACCGGAGAGGCCCTTGCCGACGTAGTCGTTGGCGTCGCCCTCAAGACGCAGCGTGATACCGCGCGGCACGAACGCACCGAAGGACTGTCCCGCGCTGCCGGTGAAGGTGACGTCGATCGTCCCCTCCGGCAGGCCCTCGCCCCGGTACCGCTTGGTCACCTCGTGGCCGAGCATGGTGCCCACCGTGCGGTTGACGTTGCGGATCGGCAGCTGGATGCGGACCGCGTCGCCGCGCTCCAGGGCGTCCTCGGCCAGCTCGATGAGCTGGTTGTCGAGGGCCTTGTCCAGCGAGTGGTCCTGCACGGTGGTGTTGTGCAGGGCCGCGCCCTCGGGGAGCTCGGGCACGTGGAAGAGCGGGGCCAGGTCGAGACCGGCGGCCTTCCAGTGGTCGACCGCGGCGGCCGCGTCGATGTGCTCGGCGTGGCCGACGGCCTCCTCGATCGAACGGAAGCCCAGCTCGGCGAGGATCTCGCGGACCTCCTCGGCGATGAACTCGAAGAAGTTGACCACGAATTCGGGCTTGCCGGAGAAGCGCTCGCGCAGCACCGGGTTCTGGGTGGCGACACCGACCGGGCAGGTGTCCAGGTGGCAGACGCGCATCATGATGCAGCCCGAGACGACGAGCGGCGCGGTGGCGAAACCGAACTCCTCGGCGCCGAGCAGCGCGGCGATCACCACGTCACGGCCGGTCTTCAGCTGGCCGTCGGTCTGGACCACGATCCGGTCGCGCAGACCGTTGAGCAGCAGGGTCTGCTGGGTCTCGGCGAGGCCGAGCTCCCAGGGGCCGCCCGCGTGCTTGAGCGAGGTCAGCGGCGAGGCCCCGGTACCGCCGTCGTGACCGGAGACCAGGACGACGTCCGCGTGTGCCTTGGACACACCGGCCGCGACCGTGCCGACACCGACCTCGGAGACCAGCTTCACATGGATGCGGGCCGCCGGGTTGGCGTTCTTGAGGTCGTGGATCAGCTGCGCCAGGTCCTCGATGGAGTAGATGTCGTGGTGCGGCGGCGGGGAGATCAGGCCGACACCCGGGGTGGAGTGCCGGGTCCTGGCGACCCACGGGTAGACCTTGTGGCCGGGCAGCTGGCCGCCCTCGCCGGGCTTGGCGCCCTGGGCCATCTTGATCTGGATGTCGTCCGCGTTGACCAGGTACTCGCTGGTGACACCGAAGCGGCCGGAGGCGACCTGCTTGATCGCCGAGCGGCGCTCCGGGTCGTACAGGCGGTCCGGGTCCTCGCCGCCCTCACCGGTGTTGGACTTGCCGCCGAGGCGGTTCATCGCGATCGCCAGCGTCTCGTGCGCCTCGCGCGAGATGGAGCCGTAGGACATGGCGCCGGTGGAGAAGCGCTTGACGATCTCGGAGACCGGCTCGACCTCGTCGATGGAGATCGGGGCGCGGCCGAGCCCGTCCAGCTTGAACAGACCGCGCAGGGTCATCAGTCGCGTCGACTGCTCGTTCACCCGGTCCGTGTACTGCTTGAAGATGTCGTACCGGCGCGAGCGGGTCGAGTGCTGGAGGCGGAAGACGGTGTCCGGGTCGAACAGGTGCGGTTCGCCCTCACGGCGCCACTGGTACTCGCCGCCGATGTCCAGCGCGCGGTGCGCGGCGGAGATACCGGAGGCCGGGTACGCCTTGGCGTGGCGGGCGGCCACCTCCTTGGCGATCTCGTCCAGGCCGATGCCGCCGAGCTTGGTGGTGGTCCCGGCGAAGTAGGCGTCCACCAGCTCCTGGGAGAGGCCGATCGCCTCGAAGACCTGGGCGCCGCGGTAGGAGGCGACCGTCGAGATGCCCATCTTGGACATCACCTTCAGGACACCCTTGCCGAGCGCCTTGATCAGGTTCCTGATGGCCTTCTCGGGCTCCAGGCCCTCGATGCCCGGCTGATTCAAATAGGCGCCCTGGGCGACGAGGTCCTCGACGGACTCCATGGCCAGGTACGGGTTGACCGCGCCCGCGCCGTAGCCGACGAGCAGCGCGACATGGTGCACCTCGCGCACGTCACCGGCCTCGACGACCAGCGACACCTGGGTGCGCTGCTTGGTGCGGATCAGGTGGTGGTGGACCGCGGAGGTGAGCAGCAGCGAGGGGATCGGCGCATGCTCGGCGTCCGAGTGCCGGTCGGAGAGGACGACGATACGGGCGCCGTCGGCGATCGCGGCGTCGGCCTCGGCGGCGATCTCCTGAAGGCGCGCGGCCAGGCTCTCGCCGCCGGCGGCGACCTTGTAGAGGCCCGACAGCGTGACGGCCTTGAGGCCGGGCTGGTCGCCGTCGGCGTTGATGTGGATCAGCTTGGCCAGCTCGTCGTTGTCGATCACCGGGAAGGTGATGCCGACCGAGCGGCAGTGCGCGGGCGAGGCGTCGAGCAGGTTGCCCTCGGGGCCGAGGTTGCTCAGCAGCGAGGTGACCAGTTCCTCGCGGATGGCGTCCAGCGGCGGGTTGGTGACCTGCGCGAAGAGCTGGACGAAGTAGTCGAAGAGCAGGCGGGGCTTCTCGGAGAGCGCGGCGATCGGCGAGTCGGTGCCCATCGAACCGAGCGCCTCGCCACCGGTCCTGGCCATCGGCGCGAGGATGACCCGCAGCTCCTCCTCGGTGTAGCCGAAGGTCTGCTGGCGGCGCGTCACCGAGGCGTGGGTGTGGTGGATGTGCTCGCGCTCGGGAAGCTTGGCGAGCTGGATCTGCCCGGCGGCGACCCACTCCTCGTACGGGTTCTCGGCGGCGAGCTGGGACTTGATCTCCTCGTCCTCGACGATGCGGCCCTCGGCCGTGTCGATGAGGAACATCTTGCCCGGCTGCAGACGGCCCTTCCTGGCGACCTTCTCCTGGTCGATGTCCAGGACGCCGACCTCGGAGGAGAGGACGACCAGGCCGTCCTCGGTGATCCAGTAGCGGGCGGGCCGCAGGCCGTTGCGGTCCAGCACGGCGCCGATCTGGGTGCCGTCGGTGAAGGTGACGCAGGCCGGTCCGTCCCAGGGCTCCATCAGGTTGGAGTGGTACTGGTAGAAGGCGCGCCGGGCCGGGTCCATGGTGGCGTGGTTCTCCCACGCCTCCGGGATCATCATCAGCACCGAGTGGGGCAGCGAGCGGCCGCCGAGGTGGAGCAGCTCCAGGACCTCGTCGAAGGACGCCGAGTCGGAGTGGTCCGGGGTGCAGATCGGGAAGATCCGCTCCAGACCCTGCCCGTCGAGGCCGGCGGGGATGAGCTCGGTGGCCAGCTGGGACTCGCGGGCCGTCATCCAGTTGCGGTTGCCCTTGACCGTGTTGATCTCGCCGTTGTGCGCGACGAAGCGGTAGGGGTGGGCGAGCGGCCAGCTCGGGAAGGTGTTGGTGGAGAAGCGCGAGTGCACCAGGCCGATGGCGGAGGCGTAGAGCCGGTCCGACAGGTCGGGGAAGAAGGGTTCCAGCTGGCCGGTGGTCAGCATGCCCTTGTAGACGATGGTGCGGGCGGAGAGCGAGGGGAAGTACACCCCGGCCTCACGCTCGGCGCGCTTGCGGACCACGAAGGCGATCCGGTCCAGCTCGATGCCGGCCTTCTCGCCATGGGTGACGAACAGCTGGCGGAACCGCGGCATCACGCTTCGCGCGGTGGCGCCGAGCAGGTCGGGGGCGACGGGGACGCCGCGCCAGCCGAGGATGGTGAGGCCCTCCTCCGCCGCAATGGCCTGGATTCTGGCGACGGCGGCGAGGTCCGCCTCGTCCTCGTCGGGGAGGAAGGCGATGCCGACGGCGTAGGAACCGGCGGCGGGAAGCTCGAAGGAGACCTTGGAGCGCAGGAAGGCGTCCGGGATCTGGGTCAGGATGCCCGCGCCGTCACCGGAGTCCGGCTCGGCGCCGGTGGCACCCCGGTGCTCCAGGTTGCGCAGGACGGTCAGCGCCTGCTCGACGATGGTGTGGTCGGCGATGCCGGTCAGCGTGGCGACGAAGCCGACACCGCAGGCGTCGTGCTCGTTGCGCGGGTCGTACAGACCCTGGGCTGTGGGGCGCGCATCCGGAACGAGCGCGTACGGCCGGGTCGGCTGCGCGGGCTCGTTGGCGGAGTGCATGGATGCAGACAGCATCGGCTCTCCCGTCGTCGTCATTGGCAAGTGCTCTGTGCAATAGGGACGACGTTGGCCCTGATGCGATTTCGTGCAGGTTACATGATGCCGAAAATCCCGGGACGTGGAATATCGCGTCCACATCGCGGACAGAAGGCCCACTTCAGAGGGTGTTTCCCACTGGTGGCCGAGGCGGGGAGAGACGAACGCCTGTCCGCACGCTGCCACCAGTGTGCCCGGAGGCACCCGACCCGAAACAGTGGCGAAATCCCCTGTCCACATATCGAGAACGGCCTCGCCTGCGAATCCATCTCCGGCGGACGACCGGCGGGCATGAATCTGCGGTTCAGCGCGCTCGTCGGCGAGGTTAGGCCAGGCCGTGGCATCCAACCCATGTGTGGAACGTCACGCAACCGAGGGGATATCCATACGACGCCCTGTACAAACACGCGAACCCACCCGAGTGGGCCGATGCCTGGTGGGCCGACAAGCCCAGAGGCGCGGGGAACTGCGCGAGCGACCGTGCACCTCCGTGGAGGGCTGGTCGCGCAGTTCCCCGCGCCCCGAAGAGACTGAAGAGACTCGTGCCCGAAGGGCCCCGGGTCAGCCGACGTGGCCGCCGATCAGCGCACCGAGCAGGTAGGTCACCCCGGCCGCCACAGCACCCAGCAGCAGCTGGCGCACGCCGCTGAACCACCAGCTGCGGGCCGTCACCCGGGCGACCACCGCACCGCAGAGGAACAGGCCCAACAGCGAGAGCACCAGCGCGGGCACCAGCGAGGTCGCGCCCAGCAGGTAGGGCAGCAGCGGGAGCAGCGCACCCAGCGCGAAGCAGAGGAAGGAGGAACCGGCCGCGACCAGCGGCGAGGGCAGGTCGTGCGGGTCCACGCCGAGCTCCTCGCGGGCGTGGATCTCCAGCGTCTGGTCCGGGTCCGTCGAGAGCTGCCGGGCGACCTCGCGGGCCAGCTCCGGCTCGACGCCGCGCGAGACGTACAGCTGCGTCAGCTCGGCCAGCTCTCCGTGCGGGTTGCGGCTGAGCTCCAGGCGTTCGGCCTCGATCTCGGCCTCGACCAGCTCCCGCTGGGAGGCCACCGAGGTGTACTCACCGGCGGCCATCGAGCAGGCACCCGCGGCCAGGCCGGCGAGGCCGGTGAGCACCACCGTGCTGCTGCTGACGGCTCCGCCGACCACACCGGTCATCAGGGCGAAGTTGGAGACCAGCCCGTCCATCGCACCGAACACGGCCGGGCGGAGCCAGCCGCCGTTGACATCGCGATGGTGGCCGTCGGCCGGTATGCGCGGCTTGGGCTGCTCGTCCAGTTCGGGCTGGGCGATCGTCGCGGTCATGGTCTTTCGGCCTCCGTTCGAACACTTCTCCCCCGGGCGCACCCGGGGGCCTCACCCTCCCTAAACTAGTCCGAAACTTAGACAGATTCTAGGAAAGTAAGGCTGTCCGAACAGCGCTCCGGCCGCCTGCCGCCGAGGCGGTGGCAGGCGGCCGGGGAACAGTGGATCCGCAGGTCAGGATGGGTCGCCCGGCTTCTTTTCTACCACCGGCTTCTCTTCTGCGGGGGCCGGACTGGGCGAGGGGACGCTGTCCCCCGTGGACTCGGTCAGCTCCTCGATCCTGGCCGCAGGGTCGATCGAGTCCGGCGCCTCCCGGCCCGGGCGCTTCCTCCCGACGATCACCAGGTAGGCGACGGCGCCGAGGAAGACGACGATCGACGTCCAGTCGTTGAGCCGCAGGCCGAGGAAGTGGTGCGCCTCGTCGATCCGCAGGTACTCGATCCAGAACCGGCCCACCGTGTACGCGGCGACGTACACCGCGAAGGCCCGGCCGTGGCCGAGGGTGAAGCGGCGGTCGGCCCAGATCACCAGCAGCGCGACACCGATGCACCACAGCGACTCGTAGAGGAAGGTCGGGTGGAAGACACCGTCCACCACCGTGCCGTCCGGCATCACCTTGTGGATCTTCAGGCCCCACGGCAGGGTGGTCGGCTTGCCGTAGAGCTCCTGGTTGAACCAGTTGCCCCAGCGGCCACAGGCCTGGGCGAGCGCGATACCGGGCGCGATGGCGTCGGCGTACGCGGGCAGTGGCACGCCCCTGCGGCGTGCCCCGATCCAGGCACCGACCGCGCCGAGCGCGATGGCACCCCAGATCCCCAGGCCGCCCTCCCAGATCTTGAAGGCGTTCCAGGGGTTCATGCCGTTGCCGAAGTACAGCTGGTGATCGGTGATCACGTGGTACAGGCGGCCGCCGACCAGACCGAAGGGGACGGCCCAGACAGCGATGTCACCGACGGTGTGCTTGGCGCCGCCGCGGGCGACCCAGCGCTTGCTGCCGAGCCACACGGCCACGACGACACCGATGATGATGCAGAAGGCGTAGGCGCGAAGCGGTACGGGTCCGAGATACAGGACGCCCCGCGACGGGCTCGGGATGTAAGCGATTTCCATGGCAACCTCGACGCTACCGTGTCCCGCCCGGTACCTCGGCACCGGACGGGGTCACAGCTTTCGAACAGTCCCCCCTCCTTCTTCCCTCCGGGCGCCCCGGCCCGGCGGTGACGTCCCTCCTACGGCGAGGGCGGGGTGTTGCTCTCGGCGGCGGTGCTGCTCGGGGCCGGGCTCTCCTTGCCGGGGCCGGTAGTGCCCAGCGGCTTGCCCTGGTTGGCCGCGTCGACCCACTTGACCAGGTTCTCCGGGGAGATCTGCTCCTCACCGTTCTTCGGGTAGATCGGCTTGCCGTTGAGCAGCACCGTCGGGGTGGACTTGTAGCCGGACTTGTCGAAGTCCTGCTGGACGGAGGAGACCCAGCCGCCGTACCTGTTGTCGTTGACGCAGCTCTCGAAGGTCGGCGAGTCCAGGCCGTTGACCTGCTTGGCCAGGCTGAGCAGCGTCGCGTTGTTGCCGAAGGAGTCGGAGGTCTCCTCCGGCTGGTTGCGGTAGAGCACATCGTGGTAGTCGCGGAAGTGACCCGCATCCTGGGCGCAGGCCAGCGCGTTGGCGCCGTACTTGGACCCCTTGCCGCTGAGCGAGCGGTCGATGAACGAGACGAGGTGGTAGTTGACGTAGAGCTTGCCCTGGTCCTCCAACTGGTCGACCGTGGGCGACAACTGGCGCTCGAAGGCACCGCAGGCCGGGCAGCGCGGGTCCTCGTAGACGGTGAGCACCGAGGGCGCGTTGGCCGGCCCCGACGGGATCACCAGGTTCTTGTCGGCGACCGCCCCGACCGGGGCGGCGACCGGGGTCTCCGGCTTGGAGCGCTGGTTCTGCACCACGACACCGACCACCACGGCGACGGCGATGACCGCCGCAACCCCGCCGATCACGCCCAGCTTCTTGTTGCGCTTGGCGCGTGTCTCATCGCTCGCACGCGCCTCCAGCATCTTCTCGCGGGCGCTGCGCTTGCCTTCTCGGTTCTTCTCGCTCATACGTGCTGTGTCCAAAATGGGTCGGTTGTCGGTCGATGGGTGGCTAGGCGGCCAGCCAGGCGTCGGCCGAGAGCCTGGTGTGCGGCCGGAACACCAGCCAGGAAACGAGCAGCAGGAACCCGCAGTCGCGCAGGATCTCCTGCAGGTACTCGGTCTTGGAGGCGTCGACCGCCCCGCCGCCGCCGAAGCAGCCGCAGTCGATCGAGATCCCACGCGCCCAGGCGGAGCCGATCCCGGCGACGAAGGTGAACAGCAGCAGGGCGGAGATGACCGCGACGATCCGCACACCCAGGCCGATCAGCAGCAGCAGGGCCAGGGCCAGCTCCAGGAAGGGCAGCCCGTAGCCGATCGGCTTGACCAGGGACTCCGGCAGGATCTCGTAGGCCCGGACGGCCTGGGCCGCCTCGGCCGGGTCGGAGATCTTCGCCAGCCCGGCCCAGCCCCAGACCACCACGAGCGCGATTCGGACCGCGAGGCCGAACCACTGGGCCGTCGACCCCTCCACCGCGCGGCGCAGCGCCGGGCCGGCGTGCGGCTCGGCCATCTGCTGACTGGCCATCGGGTCTCCCCCTCGATTCCGCTCCCACTCACGCTTCCTGATGAACCGTAGGGGATGGGTGATGATTCCTCCACATTCGCGCGTTACGCCGAATGAGTGACATCTAGAGATGGATGTCCGATCTGTTCGCTCACCCGATCGGGAAGCCCCGAGGGGCGCGGACGACCAGACACCACGCGAAGACCCGCATCCCCTCCGGCCGTACAGGGGCCTCAGCGCCCGCAGCGCGCGGCCCTGACCGCCACCCCGGCCAGCGGCGGCCGTCCGTCGGCCTGCGAACGGGAGGCGTCCGTCGCCGTGGCCAGCCGGGCCGCCTCGTTGCAGATGTACGCGTCCCGCTCGGCACGCTCCGCGCCCCGCGCCGCCAGGGCGTGCCCGACGGCGGCCTCCGCACCGAGGGCCGCACAGAGCGCCAGCGCGGCGGCGGCGGCCCGTAGGAGTACGGCGCGCTGGAGGCAGGGCACAGGGTTGCTCCCTCACAGAAGGATTCGGTCACAGATGTTCAACAGTGAACGAACCACATGGGGCGATCGGCACCGCAGAGTCATCCCTCCACTCAACGCCGGTCAATCCCCACCGGTGCGACAGAGGCCCACTCTTCACCCGTACGGGTTCATCGGCTTACGGATGCACGACGGCCCGCCACCTCCGAAGAGGTGACGGGCCGTCGAGGCGGAGTCCGTCAGCGGCGGCGGACGCCCTCGGCGAGCTCACCGGCGAGCGTACGGACCGCAGCCAGCGCGGCGGCCTGGTCGCCGTCGGCGTCCAGGATGCGCTGGACGAAGGCGGAGCCGACGATCACGCCGTCGGCGAAGGAGGCCACCTCGGCCGCCTGCGCGGGGGTGGAGACGCCGAGGCCGACGCAGACCGGCAGCTCGGTGGTGGCCCGGGTACGGGCGACCAGGTCCTCGGCCAGGTTGCCGACCTGGGCCCGGGTGCCGGTCACACCCATCACCGCGGCGGCGTAGACGAAGCCGGAACCGGCGGCCGTGACCTCGGCCAGGCGGTGGTCCTTGCTGCTGGGGGCGACCACGAAGACGGTGTCCAGGCCGTGCTCCCCGGCGGCCTTGCGCCACTCCTCGGACTCCTCGACCGGGAGGTCCGGCAGGATGCAGCCCGCTCCCCCGGCGGCGGCCAGGTCGGCGGCGAAACGCGCCACGCCGTAGCGGTCGACCGGGTTCCAGTACGTCATCACCAGTACCGCGGCCTCGGGGTGGGCGGCGGCCACCTCGGCGACGGTGTGCAGCACGTCCTTGATCCGGACGCCCCCGCGCAGCGCGATGTCGTCGGCGGTCTGGATGGTCGCGCCGTCCAGCACCGGGTCGGAGTGCGGCAGGCCGATCTCGACGATGTCGCAGCCGCCCTCGACCAGGGCGTTCACGGCCTCGATGCCGCCCTCGACGGTCGGGAACCCGGCCGGGAGGTAGCCGATCAGCGCGGCACGGTTCTCGGCCTTGGCAGCGGCCAGGACCTCACTGAGCTTCGAAGCCATGGTCACTTGCCCTCGCTGTCGTAGAGACCGAAGTACTCGGCGGCGGTGTGCATGTCCTTGTCGCCGCGCCCGGAGAGCGAGACCAGGATGGTGGCCTCCGGGCCGAGCTCGCGGCCCAGCTCCAGCGCGCCGGCCAGCGCGTGGGCGCTCTCGATGGCCGGGATGATGCCCTCGGTGCGCGACAGCAGGCGCAGCGCCTGCATCGCCTGGTCGTCGGTGACCGGACGGTACTCGGCGCGGCCGGTGTCCTTCAGCCAGGCGTGCTCCGGGCCGACACCGGGGTAGTCGAGACCGGCCGAGATGGAGTGGCTCTCGATGGTCTGGCCGTCCTCGTCCTGCAGGACGTAGGTGCGCGAGCCGTGCAGCACACCCGGGTCGCCCTTGGTCAGGGTGGCGGCGTGCCTGGGGGTCTCGGCGCCCTCACCGGCCGCCTCGCAGCCGATCAGGCGGACACCGGCGTCCGGGATGAACTCGTGGAAGATGCCCATCGCGTTGGAGCCGCCGCCGACACAGGCGACGACCGCGTCCGGCAGCCGGCCCGTCCGGTCGAGCACCTGCTGCCTGGCCTCGACCCCGATCACCCGGTGGAAGTCGCGGACCATCATCGGGAAGGGGTGCGGGCCCGCCACCGTGCCGAACAGGTAGTGGGTGGAGTCCACGTTGGCGACCCAGTCGCGGAACGCCTCGTTGATGGCGTCCTTGAGGGTGCGGCTGCCGGACTTCACCGCGATGACCTCGGCGCCGAGCATCCGCATCCGGGCGACGTTCAGCGCCTGGCGCTGGGTGTCGACCTCGCCCATGTAGATGGTGCAGTCGAAGCCGAAGAGCGCGCAGGCGGTGGCGGTGGCCACCCCGTGCTGGCCGGCGCCGGTCTCGGCGATGATCCGGGTCTTGCCCATCCGCTTGGTGAGCAGCGCCTGGCCCAGCACGTTGTTGATCTTGTGCGAGCCGGTGTGGTTGAGGTCCTCGCGCTTGAGCAGGACGCGCGCGCCGCCCGCCTCGGCGGAGAAGCGGCGGACATCGGTGAGCGGGCTGGGGCGGCCGGTGTAGTCCTTGAGCAGGCCGTCCAGCTCGGCGGCGAAGGCCGGGTCGGTCTTGGCCTTCTCGTACTCCTCGGCGACCTGCTCGACGGCGGCGACCAGCGCCTCCGGGATGAAGCGGCCGCCGTACGCGCCGAAGTAGCCGCGGGCGTCGGGAACTTGGGCGCCTGGCAGGTAGTCGTTCTCGGACATGGGTTGACGTCCTTGTGTGGTGGTGGCTGTCGATGACGAACGAGCGGGAGGCTGTGGTCAGCCCTGCCCGCCGCGCCATCGACGGCCCTGCACCTGCCCGGGCTCGCAGCCGATCACATACCGCACCCGCCGCCCCAGTACCCGACGCGCGGGCGCCCGGCAGCCGCGCGGGCGGCAACCGGGAGCCGGGCCCTGTCCGGCTGATCTTGCCGGGCGCGCGACGCCGGGCATACGGCCTGGACGCACGACCGGATCGCCCGGGTGCGACCCGGTACGAGGCCCGTCCGGTCGCACGCCCAGCCGGGCGCCCAACGCCGCGCGCCCCGCGGCGTCAGCCGCAGGTGTCACAGCCGACAAGGTCAGCCGGACAGGGCCCGGACGGGTGCAGAGTGACATGGTGGCGGGTCAGCCCCGCCCGTTGTTGCGCAGTGCCGGGTGGGCACCGGCCGCGACCAGGTCGGCCACGGCCGTCTTCGGGTCCTTGCCGGTCACCAGGGACTCGCCGACCAGGACCGCGTCCGCCCCCAGGTTGGCGTAGGCGATCAGGTCGTGCGGACCGCGGACGCCGGACTCGGCCACCTTGACGATGTGGTCCGGGATCGAGTCCACCACGTTGCCGAAGGTGTTGCGGTCCACCTCGAGGGTCTTGAGGTTGCGCGCATTGACACCGATGATCCTCGCCCCGGCGTCCACCGCGCGGGCGATCTCCTCCTCGTCGTGCACCTCGACCAGCGGGGTCAGCCCGATCGACTCGGCCCGCTCGATGAGCGAGACCAGAGCCGGCTGGTCCAGGGCCGCCACGATCAGCAGGGCGAGGTCGGCGCCGTGGGCGCGGGCCTCCCAGAGCTGGTAGGCGGTGACGATGAAGTCCTTACGGAGGATCGGGGTGTCCACCGCGGCCCGGACGGCGTCCAGGTCGGCGAGGGAACCCCCGAAGCGGCGCTGCTCGGTCAGCACGCTGATCGCGGCCGCACCGCCCGCCGCATAGTCAAGCGCCAGGGCGGCCGGGTCGGCGATCGCCGCCAGCGCACCCTTGGAGGGGCTGGAGCGCTTGACCTCGCAGATCACCCGCACGCCGTCGCCACGCAGCGCGGCCACGCCGTCCTTGGCATCGGGCGCCTTGGCAGCCAGCTCCTTGAGCTCGTCCAGGGAGACCCGGGCCTGTCGCTCGGCAAGGTCCTGCCGGACCCCGTCGATGATCTCGTCGAGCACACTCACGCGGGCGCCCCCATCATTCTTCGCTAGGCATTCGGCCAGCCGGCGCCGGTGGACGGATGGTCCTCCGGCCTGGCAGATCCAGTCAAGGCCGTGGGTTCGATCCGCACACAGCGGTGAGGATCCTGTGCACATCCGACTCCATCGGCTCTTCGATGGTATCGGGCGCAGGGGGCGCGAACTGCATCAGTCCGGCGTGCGTCTCGCGGAGCGGACCGGCTTGCGCGCCGTCCGCGCTGCTCAGCGGGGTCGGTCCGGGCCGCTCCGAGCCGGTCTCAGACCAGCGGCGGGGCCAACCCGGCACCGATCGGCAGATTACGCACGACCATGAAAAGTACGAGAACCAGGGTCAGGAGAACCGCCCCGCGCAGGCCGATGCCGAACCGCGGTGCCCGGCCCCCCGTCAGCGCGGCCCAGCTCCAGCGCAGCCAGAGCACCCCCAGGAGCCCCGCCAGGAGCAGCACCAGCAGATTGTCGTGGCCCGCCGTGGTCAGATCCCCCCGGGTCAGCGCGTGCACACAGCGCAGACCGCCACAGCCCGGACACCACCAGCCGGTCGCCTGGAGCACCGGACAGGCCGGGTAGTGGCCCGGTGAGTTCGGATCCACGGCCGCGACGTACAGCGTCGGGAGACCGACGGCCACCAGAGCGGCCAGTGGTCGGCTCACCCGCCGCACCAGGGACGGCTGCGGTACGGACGGCTCGGGCTCCGCAGAAGTCGCGTTCACCCCGTCGATTCTGCCGTGCGGGCGCCGCCGTTCACCCGAGGCGCGAAGGGAGAACCCGCACAAGCGCGAACGGCGGGCGTGGTGCGCCCGCCGTTCGGTACTGCTGTCCGCTGCCCGGTGTCAGGACACTCAGGACACGGGGACGGAGACCGGAGTCGGCTCCTCGGCGTGCGCCTTGTGCAGGTGGTCGCCGGGCCGCCGGCCCATGCCCGCCATCGACATCGCCTTGCCGACCACGCCGCCGAGCAGAACAACCGCCAGGCCGACCCACACCAGCAGGACGTTGGGGAGGATCATGGCGACGCCGCTGACCGTGAAACCGAGGAAGGCGATGGTCACGCCGGTCCAGGCGGCGGGAGTGTGGCCGTGCGCTGCTGCCGACATTGATGGTGCTCCTTGAAATCTCCGGGGCCCGTCCGGATTGCCCAGGCGGCCCGGCGGGTTGACGTCATCCATTGTGCCGGGCCCGAATCGACGGACCCAAGCGGGGGCGGGAATCAGCCGGTGGGATCCTCGCCACGGTCGAGCGCCTGCCACAGCTCGGCCGGTGTCCCGGCGGCCTGCGGCGGCCTGCGCCCGGCCTTCGCCTTCCCGGCCGGGGCCTCGTAGCGGGCCCCCATCGCGGGCCAGTGCCGCCCGGACCGTACGGTCAGCAGCCCGGCCAGCGCCAGCAGCACACCACCGACCAGGGCCACCCAGGGCCAGGCGGTGTGACCAGGAGACCCGGCCTGCGCGCTCACCAGCGCCAGCTTGCGGGCCGCCTCCGCATCCAGTGCGGAGGTGTCCCGGGCACCGAGCGCGGAGCCGATCGCCACTCCGAGCCCGGCCAGCGTCGCCAGCAGCCCGACCACGATCCGCCCGCCCCCCCGGACGGCGAACACCGCCACGGCAGCGGCCATCGCCGCCAGCGTCAGTCCGCTGGGCAGACCCGAGATCGCACTGCCGGTGACCGAGATCTCCATCTTCGCCGGAAGCGTGCCCTCGGCCCAGGTCCGCCCCACGGCGGTCAGCACCAGAACGGCCCCCAGCGCGGTCAGCGACAGCATCAGCCCAAGGCTGCGCCGCCCGCCCTTGCGCTCGGCGGGGACGGACTCGGCAGGCTCGGGCGATGTAGTAGCACTCACCCGTCCACTATCCCTGACCGCTCACCGGCTCCGGTCGGGCGGGGTCCTCCGGGAACTCGCCCGTGTCCGGTCACCGGCCTGCGGCCCGCTCAACGCGGCGTACGCAGCGTGTTGGCCGTGGCGATGGCGCGCAGGACGGCGGCGGCCTTGTTGCGGCACTCGGTGTCCTCGCCCTCCGGGGTGGAGTCGGCGACCACGCCCGCGCCGGCCTGGACGTAGGCGGTGCCGTCGCGCAGGACGGCGGTGCGGATCGCGATCGCGGTGTCGGAGTCGCCCGCGAAGTCGAGGTAGCCGACGCAACCGCCGTACAGGCCGCGGCGGGTGGGCTCCAGCTCCTCGATGATCTGCATCGCCCGGGGCTTGGGGGCACCCGAGAGCGTCCCGGCCGGGAAGCAGGCGGTGAGCACGTCGAAGGCGGTCTTCCCCTCGGCCACCTTGCCGGTGACGGTGGAGACGATGTGCATGACGTGGCTGTAGCGCTCGATCGCCATGAAGTCGACCACCTCGACGCTGCCCGGCTCGCAGACCCGCCCGAGGTCGTTGCGGCCGAGGTCGACCAGCATCAGGTGCTCGGCCCGCTCCTTCGGGTCGGCGAGCAGCTCGGCGGCCAGCTCGGCGTCCTCGTGCGGGGTGGCGCCGCGGTGCCGCGTCCCGGCGATCGGGTGCAGCAGCGCCTCGCCGTCGGTCACCTTGACCAGCGCCTCGGGACTGGAGCCGACCACGTCGAAGCCGCCCTGCTCGGTGCCGTCGGGGCCGGGGAAGCGGAAGAGGTACATGTACGGGCTGGGGTTTGTGGTGCGCAGCACCCGGTAGACGTCGAGCGCGGCGGCCGGGCAGGGCGCCTCGAAGCGCTGGGAGACGACCACCTGGAACGCCTCACCGGCCCGGATCCGCTCCTTGATCTCCTCCACTGCCTCGCCGTACGGCTCGCCGCCGAACGGCGAGTGGGCGTCGACGGCGGTCGGGGTGAAGGTGGCAAGGCCGGAGGCGACCGGCCTGAGCAGATCGGCCTCCATCGCGTCGAGCCGCGCGACGGCGTCCGCGTAGGCCTCGTCCACGCCGCTGGCCAGGTCGTTGTGGTTGACCGCGTTGGCGATCAGCACCACCGAGCCGTCCCAGTGGTCGAGCACCGCCAGGTCGGTGGTGAGCAGCATGGTGAGCTCGGGGAGCTTCAGGTCGTCCGGGGTGCGGTTGGGCAGCTTCTCCAGGCGGCGGACGATGTCGTAGCCGAGGTAGCCGACCAGGCCGCCGGTCAGCGGCGGCAGGCCGTCGTCGGCGGAGCGGGGCGTGTGCAGCGCGGCGAGCGCGGCCCGCAGCACCTCCAGCGGGTCACCGCTGGTGGGGATGCCGACCGGCGGGGTGCCGTGCCAGCGGGCGTTGCCGTCCTGGTCCGCGGTGAGCGCGGCGGCACTGCGCACACCGACGAAGGAGTACCGGGACCAACTCCGGCCCTGCTCCGCCGATTCCAGCAGGAAGGTACCGGGGCGCTCGGCGGCCAGGCTGCGGTACAGCCCGATCGGCGTGAGCCCGTCCGCGAGGAGCCGGCGGGTGACCGGGATGACCCGGGTGTCTACGGCGAGCTTGCGGAAGAGCTCAAGGTCCATGGGGTTCGGCACCGTTCGTGAGCAGGGTCGGACGACGAAGGATCGGGGAAAGATTAGCGAGCGAGCGGCAGGACGTCGGTGTCGAAGCAGGTGCGCGTGCCGGTGTGGCAGGCCGCACCGACCTGGTCGACCTGCACCAGCAGGGTGTCGGCATCGCAGTCCAGCGCAACGGACTTGACGTGCTGGAAGTGGCCGGAGGTGTCACCCTTGACCCAGTACTCCTGACGGCTGCGGCTCCAGTACGTGCAGCGTCCCGTGGTGAGGGTGCGGTGCAGCGCCTCGTCGTCCATCCAGCCGAGCATCAGCACCTCGCCGGTGTCGTACTGCTGGGCGATGGCGGGGAGCAGGCCGTCGGGGGTGCGCTTGAGGCGGGCTGCGATGTCGGCGGCCAGAGCGGTGCTGCCGGGGGCGGCGGGTGAGGTGGACATACGGCCATTGTCTCAGCTCAGCGAACCCCTCAGGGGCAGGCGCGGACCCCTGCGGGCAGGCATGAACCCATAAGGGGCGCGGGGCCCTGAAAAGCTCACGCTTGCCCTGAAGGGTTCGCACCCGTCCCGGAGGGGTTGCCCGGCCTACGCCGGGCTTTCGCAGCCGTCCGGCCAGATCACCTGGACGAACAGGCCCGCGCGCTGCGCCGCTTCGACCACCCGCGCGGCTTCGCTGCCGGGCCGGCCGTCCCAGACCGCGATCAGTTCGTCGACCATCCCGACCAGCGCCCGGCAGGTGTCGTCCCCGAGGCCGCCGACCTCGACGGGGGCCAGCCGGTGGACGGCGTTGGCCTCGTTGAGCAACCGCCGTCCGGTGCGGCTGCTGCCAGGCCCGTTGAAGGCCCCGGCCCGTCCGGCACCGGCCGGGACGATCACCTCGACCTTCCCGCCGTGGTCGAGCACCGACTGCGCGAACCAGGTCTCGGGGCCCTCGGCGAGGCAGGTCACCCCGACCAGTTCGTAGGCCCCGTACTCCGTCACCAACTGCCACATCTCACCGCGGACGAGCATCTCCGAGAGGTCCGAGAGCCCTTCGTGCCCGATGATTCCGACTCGCATCAAACACCTCGTGATCCGGGCCGTGCCTGCGCCAGCGTATACCCGGAGGTGTCGGAGGTCTTCCGTCCCGACCGTTGTTGTCAATCTCCTGCCAACCGGCCGCCCACGCGGCCAGAATGTCTGCAAGCCAAGGGGGTTGAGGTGGAGCAGGGACCAATGGGGAGCATGTCACTGCCGGACGCACAGGTCCGCGGACGGCGGCGGTGGTGGCTCGCGCTGCTGGCCGTGGTCGTGGCGGCGGCGCTGGGCGGGCTGTTTCTGTGGCCGGAGCGGCAGAAGGTCGCACTGCCGCCCCCTCTGACGCCGACGCCCCGGAGTCCGTCGGCCAGCCCTACGAAGGTACTGCCGTACCCGTACTTCCTGCCGGGGACGTGCTTCGACCATCCGCAGCTGAGCAAGGTGATCACCAAGGCCGAGGAACGCCCGTGCGCCCAGGAGCACGACGGCGAGGCGATCGCCGACGTCCTGCTGCCGGAGGGGCTGACCAGCGACCTCACGATCGGCCGCAGCCTGCGCGAGCTGTGCCAGGCGCCGCTCGCCGACTGGGAGCAGCGGCAGGGCGGTGGCGGCCCGTACTACGGCTTTCCGATCGGGCCGTATCTGAAGTACTACCAGCAGGGCATGCGGGACGCGACGTGCACCATGACGGTGAGCAACCAGCAGGACGGCCGCAAGACGACCG
This sequence comes from Kitasatospora sp. GP82, assembly GCF_029892105.1. Lineage (GTDB taxonomy): Bacteria > Actinomycetota > Actinomycetes > Streptomycetales > Streptomycetaceae > Kitasatospora. The sequence goes on from NZ_JARZAJ010000018.1 coordinate 83,485, forward strand.
GGCACTTCCGCTCGGCCGTCCCGGCCGACGGGTGAACACCCCGCGACGGCATAGGCTGTGGCCATGTCGAACCCTGCCCGTACGGAGCGTCAGCGGCTGGCCGAGCTGCTGACGGCTGCCGGCCCCGACGCCCCGACTCTGTGCGCGGGGTGGACGACCCGCGATCTGGCCGCGCACCTGGTGCTGCGGGAGCGGCGCGCGGATGCGGCGCCGGGGATCCGGGTGGCGGCCCTGGCCGGGTGGACGGCGAAGGTGCAGCAGGGCTACGCGGCGCGCCCTTACGAGGAGTTGGTGCAGCTCTTCAGCTCCGGGCCGCCGAGGCTGTCCCCGTTCGCGCTGCCGGGGGTGGACGAGGCGGCCAACACCGTCGAGTACTTCGTCCACGCCGAGGACGTCCGTCGAGCCAGCGACTGGCAACCACTGGACGTCCCGCCGGAGTTGGCCGCCGCTCTGTGGAAGCGCCTGCCGATGCTCACCCGCATGGAGGCCGCCCGCAAGACCCCGGTGCGCCTCTCGCTGCGCCGGCCGGGCACCGGCAGCCTGGAGTTCGGCCCCAAGGGCACCGACCTGGTCGAACTCACCGGCGAGCCGGGAGAGCTGGTGCTCTTCGCGTTCGGTCGCGGCGCCAGGACCACGCTCCGGGTGGACGGCCCCGAGCAGGCACTGGCAGCACTGGACGCAGCACTCCCCCTCCCCCGGGCCCTTTAGGGGCAAGCGCGAACTCTTCGGGGTCGGCCCTTGCCCCTGCAGGGGCTAGCGGACCGGGTGGCCGGCCTCGCGGAGGGCGTTCTTGACCTCGCCGATCCGCAGGTCGCCGAAGTGGAAGACGCTGGCGGCCAGCACGGCGTCGGCTCCGGCCTCGACGGCGGGGGCGAAGTCGGCCAGCTTGCCGGCACCGCCGGAGGCGATCACCGGGATCGAGACGGCCTTGCGGACGGCCCTGATGATCTCCAGGTCGTAGCCGTCCTTGGTGCCGTCCGCGTCCATCGAGTTGAGCAGGATCTCCCCGGCGCCCAGCTCGGCCGCGCGGCACGCCCATTCGACCGCGTCCAGGCCGGTGCCCTGGCGGCCGCCGTGGGTGGTGACCTCGAAGCCGGAGGCGGTCTCGGTGCCCTCGGGACAGCGGCGGGCGTCCACCGAGAGGACGAGCACCTGGCGGCCGAAGCGCTGGGCGATCTCGCGGATCAGCTCGGGGCGGGCGATGGCGGCGGTGTTGACGCCGATCTTGTCGGCCCCGGCCCGCAGCAGCTTGTCGACGTCCTCGACGGTGCGGATACCGCCGCCGACGGTGAGCGGGATGAAGACCTGCTCGGCGGTGCGGCGGACCACGTCGTAGGTGGTCTCCCGGTCGCCGGAGGAGGCGGTGATGTCGAGGAAGGTCAACTCGTCGGCGCCCTCGGCGTCGTAGAGCTTGGCCATCTCGACCGGGTCACCGGCGTCGCGCAGGTTCTGGAAGTTGACGCCCTTGACCACCCGGCCTGCGTCGACGTCCAGACAGGGGATGACACGTACTGCGAGGGTCACTGCTTGCCTTCCAAGGAGGTTGCGAGCCCGGGACGGTGGGCCTCGACTTCGACCTCGACCATCATCCGGGAGTCGATCAGGCCCTCCACCACGACCATGGTCGCCACCGGGCGGATCGCGTCGAAGAGCGTCTTGTGCGCCCGGCCGACCTCGTCGGAGTCCCGGACGTGGGTGATGTACATCCGGGTACGGATCACGTCCTGAGCCGAAAGGCCGTACCGGGCCAGGGCCTTGAACGCCACCCCGAAGGCGGCGAGGGTCTGGTGGTACGGATCGCCCTCGTGCTGGACCATCCCGTCGTCCCAGGCGGTGCTGCCTGCCACGAAGACGAAATCCCCGGCCGCGACGGCGCGGGCGAACCCGAACTCATCCTCCCAGGGGGAGGCGCCGGAGACCCTCAACGAACGTTGCGCGGCCGGGGTTTCGGTCATCGGGACACAGCCTCCAGGGCCTCTTCGAGGGTGAACTTCTGCTCGTAGAGGGCCTTGCCCACAATCGAGCCCTCGACACCTTCGGGCACCAGGGTGGCGATGGCGCGCAGGTCGTCGAGCGAGGACACCCCACCGGAGGCGACCACGGGCTTGTCGGTGGCGGCGCAGACGTTCCGCAGCAGCTCCAGGTTGGGGCCGGTCAGGGTGCCGTCGCGGTTGACGTCGGTGACCACGTAGCGGGCGCAGCCCTCGGAGTCGAGGCGGGCGAGCACCTCGAACAGGTCGCCGCCGTCGCGGGTCCAGCCGCGGCCGCGCAGGGTGGTGCCGACCACGTCCAGGCCGACGGCGATCTTGTCACCGTGCTCGGCGATGACCTTGGCGACCCACTCGGGGGACTCCAGGGCGGCGGTGCCGAGGTTGACCCGGGTGCAGCCGGTGGCGAGGGCGGCGGCGAGCGACTCGTCGTCGCGGATGCCGCCGGAGAGCTCGACCTTGATGTCGAGTGCGCCGGTGACCTCGCGCAGCAGCTCGCGGTTGCTGCCGGTGCCGAAGGCAGCGTCGAGGTCGACCAGGTGCAGCCACTCGGCACCGGCGCTCTGCCAGGCCAGTGCGGCGGCGAGCGGCTCGCCGAAGGAGGTCTCGGTGCCGGAGGCGCCCTTGACCAGCCTGACGGCCTGGCCGTCGCGGACGTCGACGGCGGGGAGGAGTTCGAGGCGGCTCATCGTGTGCAACTTTCGCGGCTTCGGAGGGTGCTGGCTCATCAGAGCGTGTCGACCCAGTTGGTCAGCAGGGCGGCGCCGGCGTCGCCGGACTTCTCGGGGTGGAACTGGGTGGCCCACAGCGGACCGTTCTCGACGGCGGCGACGAACGGCTGCCCATGGGTGGCCCAGGTGACCAGCGGGGCGTTGATCCGCTCGTTGGTGATCTCCAGCTCCCAGCGGCGCACCCCGTAGGAGTGCACGAAGTAGAACCGGGTGTCGGCATCCAGCCCTGCGAAGAGCCGGCTGCCCTCGGGGGCGTCCACGGTGTTCCAGCCCATGTGCGGAACGATCGGCGCGTCCAGCGGCTCGACGGTGCCGGGCCACTCGTCGCAGCCGGCGGTCTCCACTCCGTGCTCGACCCCGCGCTCGAAGAGGATCTGCATCCCGACACAGATGCCGAGCACCGGACGGCCACCGGCGAGGCGACGCCCGATGATCTGCTCGCCGCGCACCGCCTTCAGCCCGCGCATGCACGCTTCGAAGGCGCCGACACCGGGGACGAGCAGGCCGTCCGCGTCCAGGGCCTGCTGGAAGTCGGAGGTCACGGTGACGTTGGCGCCGGTGCGCTCGACCGCGCGCTGGGCGGAGCGGAGATTGCCGGAGCCGTAGTCCAGCACCACAACATTCTTGGACATGTCAGTCTTCCGGGTCTCTAGAGGCGCATGACGCCGGAGACGAGGCACAGCACGGCTCCGATGGCGAGTACGGCGATGACGCCCTTGGGCAGCTTCTGCTTCCAGAAGGAGATCACTCCGCCGGACAGGAAGAGCCCGGCGATGATCAGCAGCGTGGCGGACTTGCTCACAGCGCACCCTTGGTCGAGGGAAGAATGCCTGCCGCACGCGGGTCGTGCTCGCAGGCGTACCGCAGAGCGCGGGCGAGTGCCTTGAACTGGCACTCCACGATGTGGTGGGCGTTGCGCCCGTACGGGACGTGGACGTGCAGCGCGATCTGGGCCTGGGCGACGAAGGACTCGAGTATGTGCCGGGTCATCGTCGTGTCGAAGGTGCCGATCATCGGCGCCATGCCCTCGGGCTCGGTGTGCACCAGGTACGGGCGGCCGGAGAGGTCCACGGTGACCTGGGCGAGCGACTCGTCCAGCGGCACGGTGCAGTTGCCGAAGCGGTAGATGCCGACCTTGTCGCCGAGCGCCTGCTTGAAGGCGGCGCCCAGCGCGAGGGCGGTGTCCTCGATGGTGTGGTGGGTGTCGATGTGCAGGTCGCCGTCGGTCTTCACGGTGAGGTCGAAGAGACCGTGGCGGCCCAGCTGGTCGAGCATGTGGTCGTAGAACCCGACGCCCGTGGAGATGTCGGTCCTTCCGGTGCCGTCGAGATCGATCTCGACCAGGACCGAGGTCTCCTTGGTGGTGCGCTCAACGCGGCCGATACGGGACATTCGGGGTTACAGCTCCTGACTGGCTGCGCGCGCGAGGCGCGCTCCTGCAAGGGTGGGCGACGGGACGGCGATGCGGACGGCGTCCAGGAAGGCGTCGTTCTCGGCGGGGGTGCCGGCGGTGACACGCAGCCACCCGGGGACACCGTTGTCACGGACCAGGACGCCCTGGTCGAGGATCGCCTGCCAGACCGCGTGGGTGTCGGCGAAGCGGCCGAACTGGATGAAGTTGGCGTCGGAGTCGGTGACTTCGAGGCCGAGTTCGCGCAGGGCGTCGACCAGGCGGTCCCGCTCGGCCTTGAGCTGCTCGACATACCCCAGCAGGGTGTCGGTGTGCTCCAGGCAGGCCAGCGCGGTGGCCTGGGTGACGGCCGACAGGTGGTACGGCAGCCTGACCAGCTGCACCGCGTCCACCACGGCCGCGTCCGCGGCCAGGTAGCCCAGGCGCAGACCCGCCGCGCCGAAGGCCTTGGACATGGTGCGGCTGATCACCAGGTTGGGACGGCCCTGGAGCAGCGGCAGCAGCGAGGCGCGGTGCGAGAACTCGACGTACGCCTCGTCCACGACCACCAGGCTCGGCCTGGCGGCCTGCGCGGCCTCGTACAGGGCGAGGACGGTTTCGGCGGCGACCGCGGTGCCCGTCGGGTTGTTCGGCGAGCAGATGAACACCACGTGGGGGCGGTGCTCGGCGATGACCCGGGTGGCCTCCTCGACGTCGATGGTGAAGTCGTCACGGCGCGGGCCGGAGATCCAGGCGGTGCCGGTACCACGGGAGATGAGCGCGTGCATCGAGTACGAGGGCTCGAAGCCGAGCGCGCTGCGGCCGGGGCCGCCGAAGGTCTGGAGCAGCTGCTGGAGGATCTCGTTGGAGCCGTTGGCGGCCCAGACCTGCTCGCGGCTGCGCGCGAATCCGGTGGTCCGGGTCAGGTAGGCGGCCAGGCCCTCGCGCAGCTCGACGGCGTCCCGGTCGGGGTACCGGTTGAGGTTGCGGGCGGCCTCGGCGACGCGCTCGGCGATCCGGGCGACCAGCGGCTCGGGCAGCGGGTACGGGTTCTCGTTGGTGTTCAGCTGGACGGGCACGTCCAACTGCGGTGCACCGTACGGGGACTGGCCGCGCAGCTCGTCGCGGATGGGAAGGTCGTCGATCTTCACGAGCCGGGCACCGTCCAGTCGAAGCGGGCGCGGATGGCGTCGCCGTGGCCGGGCAGGTCCTCGGCGTTGGCAAGGTTGACCACGTGCGCGGCCACGTCGGCGAGTGCCTCGCGCGAGTAGTCCACGACGTGGATGCCGCGCAGGAAGGACTGCACCGAGAGACCGGAGGAGTGGCAGGCGCAACCGCCGGTCGGCAGCACGTGGTTGGAGCCGGCCGCGTAGTCGCCGAGCGAGACCGGCGCGTACGGGCCGATGAAGACGGCGCCCGCGTTGCGCACCCGGGCGGCGACCGCGCGGGCGTCGCGGGTCTGGATCTCCAGGTGCTCGGCGCCGTAGGCGTTGACCACGGCCAGGCCCTGCTCGATGTCGTCCACCAGCACGATGCCGGACTGCCTGCCGCCGAGCGCGGTGGTGACCCGCTCGCGGTGCTTGGTGTCGGCGACCTGGGTCTTCAGCTCGGCCTCGACCGCCTCGGCCAGCACCAGGGAGTCGGTGACCAGCACGGAGGCGGCCATCGGGTCGTGCTCGGCCTGGCTGATCAGGTCGGCGGCGACGTCGCGCGGCGAGGCGCTGTCGTCCGCGAGAACGGCGATCTCGGTCGGGCCCGCCTCGGCGTCGATACCGATCCGGCCCTTGAGCAGGCGCTTGGCGGCGGCGACGTAGATGTTGCCGGGGCCGGTCACCAGGTTGACGGGCGCGCACTCCTCGGTGCCGTACGCGAACATCGCGATCGCCTGGGCGCCGCCGGCCGCGTACACCTCGGTGACGCCGAGCAGCGCGCAGGCCGCCAGGATCGTCGGGTGCACCGACCCGCCGCACTCCTTCTGCGGCGGCGAGGTCACGGCGATGCCCGCGACACCGGCCTCCTGGGCCGGGACGACGTTCATCACCACCGAGGACGGGTAGACCGCCAGGCCGCCGGGCACGTACAGGCCGACCCGGTCGACCGGCACCCACCGCTCGGTGACCGTGCCGCCAGGCACCACCTGGGTGGTGTGGTCAGTGCGCCGCTGTTCGCGGTGGACCAGGCGGGCACGGCGGATGGACTCCTCCAGTGCGGCCCGCACCTTCGGATCCAGGCCCGCAAGGGCGGCGTCGATCTGCGCCTGCGCGACCCGGGTGGTCTCCAGCGTGACGCCGTCGAAGCGTTCGGTGATCTCGATCAGCGCCGTGACACCGCGATGGCGTACGTCCTCGCAGATCGGCCGCACCTTCTCCAGGGCGGCCTCCACGTCGAACTCGGCACGGGGCAGCACGTCACGCAGGTCCGAAGAGGAGCCGCGCAGGTCGATTCGAGAGATCACAGAGCCAAGTGTAAGGAGTGGCCAGAAGTAGCAGCCGCGCATTCCAGTCCGTGATACGAAAAGCGAGACGGCGAAACACCTGGGGGAATACGTGGCGGAGCGGGCACCGAGCGACTGGACACCGGTCGAACAGGACCTCTGGAGGGCCTTCAGACACGGCGAGGTGCACCACCTCGGGGACGACATCGGCGACGAGGATCCGGGCCCCGAGCGCACCCTGCGCGCCGAGGTACTCGCCACCCTTTTGCTCGACGCACCCGAACCCGCCCCCGGGCGCGTCGCCAGCCTGAAGATCACCGGCGCGTACATCAGCGGGGCACTGCTGCTCGCGGGCGGCACCATCGAGCACTACGTCGAGCTGCACCACTGCCGCTTCGAGCAGAAAATCCTCATTTCCGAGGCCCGCGCGAGCACCCTGCGGCTGATCGACTGCCTGATACCCAGGCTCGAGGCCTCCCGGCTCGCCACCGAGGGCGACCTGCACCTCGCCCGCTGCACCATCCCCCAGGGCATCCGGCTCACCGATGCCAAGATCGGCACCGATCTGCTGCTCAACCAGGCCACCATCGGCGCCGACCGCCACGGCCGGGCACTGGCCGCCGACGGGCTCGCCGTCCACCAGGACCTGGAGGCCGAGCGGATCACCTGCCACGGCGAGATCAGCATGCGCACCGGTCGGATCGGCGGCCGGCTCTCCTTCCGCGGCGCCCAGCTGCACGCCGCCCGCCCCGACGGCTACTGCCTCAACCTCGCCCATATCTCCGTCGGCAACACCCTCTACCTCGGCGGCTCGCTGGACGGCGGCTGGGCCGACTCCAGGACGATCTACGGCGACGGCTACGGTGCCCCGATCCCGCCCGGCACCCCGAGCACCCCGCTGCGCGCCTACGGCGGGGTCCGGCTGGTGGACGGGCGGTTCGACAACGCCTGCCTGATCACCAACGCCGAGTTCCACCTCACCGCCGACCAGGAGCTCTCGCTCCGCCGCATCCAGACCCCCGAGCTGCGGATCACCTGCCGCACCCCGCCCGACGGCCGTCTCTCGCTCTCCCGCGCCCGGGTCGGCAACCTGGTCGACGCCCCGGACGCCTGGCCCCGCGACGGCGACGTGGACCTCGACGGCTTCACCTACGAGTCGCTGCGCCCCGCCGAGCCGTTCACCGTCCAGCAGCGGATCGCCTGGCTGGAGGACTCCCTGGGCGAGTTCCAGCCCGAGCCCTACGAACAACTGGCCACCGCGCTGCGCCGGGACGGCCGGGACGAGGACGCCCGCGAGGTCCAGTACGCCAAGCAGCGCCGCCGCCGCTCCACCCTCCCGCTGCCGGGACGGATCTGGGGCCGCCTCCAGGACGCCACCGTCGGCTACGGCTACCGGCCGGGACGGGCGGCCCTCTGGCTGGTCGCCGCCTGGGCGGTCGGCACCGCGTACTTCAGCGCCCACCACCCGGCACCGCTGAAGGCCGACGAACGGCCCACCTGGAACCCCGCCCTGTACGCACTCAGCAAGGTGCTCCCGGTGGTCGACCTGAGCCAGGACGGCTGGAACCCGGACCGGGCCGGGCAGTGGGTCGTCGCCGCGCTGGTGGTCTCGGGCTGGGTCCTGGCCACCACCGTGGTCGCGGGTGCGACCAGGATGCTCCAGCGCGGCTGACGGGCCGTCGGCCGGCTGCGCGGGTGCACGGCTGATCACCTGCCCGGGAACGCCTCGTACCGAAAGGCCGGAGCGCGGCGGGCCGTCGGACAACTAGTCTGTCCGCCGTGACTGAACGGCTCCCGCTCTTCCCGCTCAACACGGTCCTCTACCCGGGACTCGTGATGCCGCTGCGCGTCTTCGAGGACCGCTACCGGCGGCTGGTCGGCGACCTGCTGGCCCAGCCCGAGGACCCGCCGCGCCGGTTCGGGGTGGTGGCGATCAAGGACGGGCGGGAAGTCGCGCCGGTCCGCGAGAACGACGGCCCGGTCGGCCCGCTGGACGGCCTCGGCACGGTGACCGGCGAGCCGAAGGAGGCGCTCTACGAGGTCGGCTGCGTCGCCTCGATCGCCTCCGTCAAGGAGCTCCCCGACGGCCAGTACGAACTGCTGGTCACCGGGACCACCCGGTTCCGGCTGCACCACGTGGACGCCACGGGGCCGTACCTGGTCGGCGAGACCGAGCCGATCGAGGAGCGGGCGGGCGACGGTGCCGGAGCTCTCGCGGCAGGCGTCGAACGGGCGTTCCTGACCTACCGCAAGCGGCTGGCGGGCGCCAGGGAGGCCAGCCTGGCCGGGGAACAGGGACTGCCCGACGACCCGCAGGTGCTCTCCTACCTGGTCGCGGCGGCCTCGGTACTGCCCGCACCGGTCAAGCAGGAGCTGCTCGCCTGCCCCGACACCGCACAGCGCCTCACGACCGAACTCGAACTGCTGCGCAGGGAGAGCGCGTTGCTCGCCTGGCTGCCCTCGCTGCCCGCGACGGATCTGACCCGGCAGGCGTTCAGCCCGAACTGACCGAACCGAGAGGGACAGCTTTGGCGAAGAAGGCGAAGGGCGGCGGCGCGAAGAACGGCCAGGGCACGCCCGCGACGGTCGCGCTCCAGGCCGCGGGGGTGCCCTTCACCGTGCACGCGTACGAGCACGACCCGGCCGCCGCCTCCTACGGCGGCGAGGCCGCCGAGGCGCTCGGAGTCGACCGCGCACGGGTGTTCAAGACTCTGGTCGCGGACGTGGACGGCACCCTGACGGTCGGCGTCGTCCCGGTCTCCGGACAGCTCGACCTCAAGGCGCTGGCCGCGGCCGTCGGCGGCAAGCGGGCAGCGATGGCCGACCCGGCGGCCGCCGAGCGCAGCAGCGGCTACGTCCTGGGCGGGATCTCGCCCCTCGGGCAGCGGCGGCCGCTGCGCACGGTGCTGGACGCAAGCGCGCTGGACCACCCGACGGTGTACGTCTCGGCAGGCCGACGCGGCCTGGAGGTCGAACTGGCGCCCGCCGATCTGGCGGCCCTCACCAAGGCCCGCACCGCGCCGATCGGCCGCTGAGGCACTTCCCGGGGCAACGGGGAACGCCGGATCGGCTGCGAACCCGTCAGGCAGGCGGGACGGGGCCGTGCTCGGGACGGAGGCTCTGGTCAGGGCCGTCCGTGCCCGGCACTCCGTCGCCCTGCTCCCGGTCGGCGGCCGGTGCCTCGGCGTCCGGGGCCGCTGCCTCATCCCCCTGCGGAGCCGGGTGCTCGGGCACCGGGGGGACACTTCCGCCCTCGGGGGCCGGCCACGGCGTGCCTGCCCAGTACGGCGGCGGGTCCTCCTCGCGCTTGCCGAGGGCCGCCGAGAGGATCAGCAGGAGCACCAGGGCCGCCATCGGCCACACCAGCAGTGCCCCCCGCGCCCCGAGGTCGATGGCGGAGCTGAACTCCACGCCCTTGCCCGCCGCCTTGGCGTTCGCGATCACATCCGTGCTCGGCCCGAGCCGCACCCCCAGCTGCCAGGCGACCAGCGAACCGGCCAGCCCGCCCAACCCGAGACCGGCCGCCACCGCGATACCGCCACCACGCTGCCTGGTCAGCAGGAAGGCCACCAGCGCGGAGAGCAGCCCGGCACCCAGCCCGAGCAGGGCGAAGACACCGTCCGCTCCGGCCCGCTGCTCGCCCTCGGGGTCGACGTACCGGATGGCGTCGCTGGTCGCGACGAGCATCACGCGAGGCGCCAGCCAGAGCCAGAGCAGGCCGACCACGACGCCGAGCAGCACACCGGCCACCGTCAGCAGCGCGCCGATCCGCAGCTCGGGCAGCAGCGGCTGCCGTTCGCGCGGGGGCTTTTGGAGGTACGGATCGACTGCGTACGGATCGGCGGCGGGCATCGGCTCGGCGCCCGGACCCGCAGGGGTGTTCGGTACGGTCACCGGCCCATCGTTTCACGACTCGCCGCATCCGCACGGGTCAGCCCTGCGCCCGGCCGGTCCGACGGGCCTTCGGCACACGGTCGGCCATGCACCGTCCGGGCGCGCGGGGCGGCGTCTGCGGAAGGATCCGACGGTGCCCGCGCAGCGGCCCGCTCAGCGCGTGGTCGCCCGGCGGTAGGCCCAGGTGGCCACGGTCAGCGAGGCGAGGCCGACCACCGCGCAGACCGTCAGGTCCCCGGCCACCGCCGCCCAGTCGGGCCCTGCCTCGAACGTCCGGGCGAAGGCCTCGACCCCGTACGTCGAGGGCAGCAGATCGCGCAGCCAGCGGACGGCCTGCGGCAGGTGGTCCACCGGCAGGACGCCCAGCAGCAGCGCGGCGGACATCCCGAGCTGCCCCAGCAGTGTGGCGATCTCCTGGCGGGGCGCGAGCAGGCCGCAGGCCGCGCCGAGCCCGGAGAGCGCGGCGCCGGCCAGCGGTACGACGGCCAGCAGCACCCACAGGTTCGTCAGCGGCAGCGCGAACATCACCGCCCCCACGGCAGCCGTCACCAGGGCGCCGGGCACGGTGAACGAGGCGTACGCGGCGGCCGTCCCGAGCACCACGGCGGCGGGCGGCACGGGCAGGGTCGCGTAGTAGTCGAGCCCACCGGTCGCGCGGAGCCTGCCGAAGTACTGGGCGAGCAGGTTGAGCGCCACAAAGGCCACCACCAGCACGCTGGAACCGGCCACCACGGCGTACGCGGCCGAGTTGGCACCGGGGTCCACCACTCCGCGCATCATCACCAGGATGCCGAGCGACTGGAAGGTGGCCACGAAGAGCAGCGGGATCCGCGCCACCCGGGCACGGGCCAGCTGGGCCCGGTAGACGGCGGCCAGCGAGGGCAGAAACCGCGCGGCAGGCGCGAGCGGCACGGCGGCCTGGGCCACCGCAACCGGACGGTCGAGCAGGGTCACCGGTCCACCTCGGAGAGAGAAAAGATCGTCACTCGGTCGACACGGGCGGAGTCGGCCCGGGCACGCCGGACGGCGCCCCCGGGCCCGTCCCCGCGAGAGCCACGACCGGGGCCCGCCGCATCCGGTCGGCGCGACTTGCCCTCGAACCCGCCCGCGCACACCGTGCGCCGGCGGGCCGGGCCACTCGACCTCACTTGGCCAGCCCCCCGCCACTGCCGCCCAGCTTGAGGTAGGCGTCCTCCAGGCTGGGCGTGGCCAGGGTGAAGTCGTCGAGAGCCGCGAAGGCAGGGCCCGTGGTGACGGCGGCGACCAGCTCGCGGGCCTGCTCGGGGGTGGTGCGGACGGTCCAGCGGCGGCCGGTGCGCTCGGCCTGTTCGGCGAGTCGCGCGACGGCGGGGACCTCGACGGGGGCCTCCGTCCGCCACACCAGGTCGAGCCGGACGTTGCCGTCGACCAGGGCCTTCAGGCCGCCGGGGGTGTCGCAGGCGATGACCTTACCCCGGTCCACCACGGCGACCCGGTCGAGGACGGTCTCCGCCTCGATGACGTTGTGGGTGACCAGCAGCACCGTGGTGCCGCGCTCGGCGCGACGGCGGTCCACCGCCGCCCAGACGGCGCGGCGGGCGACGGGGTCCATCCCGGTGGTGGGCTCGTCCAGGACGAGCAGCGGCCGCTCCCCCACCAGCGTGGCGGCGAAGCAGGCGAGGCGGCGCTGACCGCCGGAGAGCTTGGCGAGCGGACGCTCGGCGAGTGGTTCGAGGCCGAGTTCGGCCAGCACGTCGGCGGACTCGCTGCGGGCCTGGGCCCGCGTGAGGCCGCGCAGGCGCCCGGTGGTCTCGGCGGCGAGGGCGACGGTCAGCTCGTCCAGCGCGGTGGACTCCTGCCCGAGGTAGGCGAGCAGCCGGGCGGCCCGTTCGGGGTGGCGGACGATGTCGTGGCCGAGGATGTGCACACTGCCCCGGTCGGGGCGGAGCAGCCCGGTGAGCTGCCGGACCAGGGTGGACTTGCCGGCGCCGTTCGGACCGAGCAGACCGAAGACCTCGCCGCGCCTGATGTCCAGGTCGATGCCGTCGTTGGCCCGGATCTCGCCGGTTGCACCGCCCTCGACGGCCCCGTCGACAGCGCCGCTCCCGGCAGCTGTCCGGCTGCGGCCCCGGCCGGTGCCTCGGCCGGAGCTGCGGTAGGTCTTGGCAAGGTCTCGTACGGTGCAGCACTGCCCGGCGTCAGGCCCGGGACCGCCGAGGTCGCCTTGCGGCATGGCCTGCGGTGCCAGCCGGTCGGTGTCGCTCACGGTCGAAGACTCTACGCGCTGGCGGACCTGATCAGGACAAGGGGGCTGACATGCCCGGCAGCCGCCCCCGGGCGGAGGCCGTCCCCGTGCCGCGCGGGCCGCCCGTCACTCGCCCGGTCACTCGCCCCGTCACCCGTCGGCGGCGCGGGGCCCCGCATGACCGCCCGAGGTTCACCCCTCGGTTCGGCCGTCGGCGGTCAGGAGCTCGCCGCCCGGCACCCGGGTGGCCAGCTCCTTCCAGAACCCGGCCCGGATCGCATAGCGGTCGTGTTCGTCGATCTGGTCGTCCTTGTGGGCGAGCAGGCCGAAGCGGGCGGCGTAGCGGAGCAGCTCGCCGTCGAGGCGGTGCGGGATGCGGGGGTAGTCGGCCCACAGCGGGGTGAGCCGGTCGGCGGAGCCCAGCCGGTCCATCCAGCGCCGGGCGAAGACCTGTCCGACTTCGTGGGCGTCGCCGCCGATCGAGGTGATGTCCTCCTCTCGATCGGCCCAGCGCTGTTCGGCGGTGGTGAGCTGGGCGAGGATCGGCAGGCTGTCGCCGGGGGCGTGGGGCTCGGCGGCCGGTCGGTCCACCCAGCCGCGCTCGGAGGACCAGCGCAGCACGATCGAGGCGGGGACTGTGCTCGCGACGGGTGCGGGAGCCCGGTGCGCGAGGTCCCTGGGGGTCGGTACGACCTTGAGGCCGGCGTCGGAGTGGGCCACGGCAGGTTCCGCGGGCTGCCCGGGGCGCTCGGGATGGCGGCGGCGGCCCGGGTGGACCGCGGCGGGCGCGTGCGGGGCGGCGAGCAGCTGGGCGATCTCCGGTCGCGGTTCGCCCAGCGGGTGGGCGGTCGGGATCTCGCGCAGCCGTACCCACTGTTCGATCCACTCGCGGTCGAGTACCCGGCGTTCGTCCGCCTCGCCGACCAGGTCCTCGGACTGGTTGAAGTCGCCGTCGGCGGCTTGCAGGGCCCAGAGGTGGACGACCACGCCGTGCTCCTTGGCGGACATCATGCCGGGCAGCAGATCGCCGTCCCCCGTGACCAGCACCACATCGGCGCAGGCGCGGTTGCGGGCCAGTTCGGAGAGCTCGGCGTGCATCACCGCGTCCACGCCCTTCTGTACCCAGCGGCCCTCGGCCCGGGTCAGCGCGCCGAGCCTCACGGTGACTCTGGGCAGCACGCGGAGGCGGCGGTGCTCGGGCAGCGGGCGGCGGTCGGGGGCGGCGTCGAACCAGTAGATTCGTAGCAGCGGCAGCCCGGTCTCGGCCTCGGCGCGGGCCCGCAGGGCGGCGATCAGCGCAGTGTGATCCACCGCCACCCGGGAACGCGAGGGCTCCCCGGCCAGTAGGCTGGCTGCGGCCCCCAGCAGGTATCCGGCGTCCACGAGGACGACGCAGCGGTCCAAATTCCGCACCTCTTCTCCGGGTCGGCACCGGCTCGTCAGAGGCGCGCCGGCACACCTTGCGGGGGCGCTGGACCCCGGGCCGCACTACCGTTGCGCACTTCTTTACCCGCCGATCGGGCGGCGAACCGTCCGATCGGATCTTGCGTCGTAGGAACGGACGTGGCCACTGGCAATACTGAGGGACTGATGCGGAAGAGAACTGTGGCCCTGTGCGCGGCGACCGGCCTGGCGGCCGGTGCCGTGCTGCTGGTGCCTACCGTGACCACCGACACCTCGCAGGGCGACACGCGGGTGCTCGCGGTCTCCGTCAACGACGGACGCTCGATCCTGCTCGGCCCGACCGACCCGGTCACCTTCCCTCTGGAGGTGACGGCCGAGGACGACTCGGGCATCCGCTCGGTGGGCCCGATCGGCGTCTGGGGACCTTCGTACGGGGTACTGAAGGTCGGTCCGACGCAGTGCACGCCGACCTCGGCCACCGTCTCGGTCTGCCGGGGCACGGTGACGGTGGACCCGATGAAGAAGGACGTGTTCAACGACGAGGCGGGCACCTGGTTCGTGGACCTCAAGGTGAACGCCAACGACGGCGACCACTTCGTCGGTCAGACGGCGGCCGGCTTCTCGCTCAAGCGCGCGGCCCGGGTCACGGGTTACGGGATTCCCGAACAGGCCACCGAGGGCCAGGAGTTGGCGGTCAGCGGCTGGCTGGCCCGGGCGTTCTGGAGCGACAACAAGTTCCACGGTTACCGGAACGGTATGACCTACCTCCAGTTCCGCCCGGCCGGCAGCAGTCTGTGGACGACGGTCGCCACCGCCGTCTCGGACCCGACGGGGACCCTCACCGCGCACGTCCGGGCGACCGCCTCGGGCGACTACCAGTGGTACTCCCCGGGCGACAAGTGGACGGGCGACGCGACCTCGACCTCGCTGTCCGTCGCCGTCGCCGCGAACCCGGCGGCGGCGACGGACAGTCCTGGGCCCGGCGTCAGCCCCTGAGCTCGGCGGCGACCAGCTCGGCCACCTGGACGGCGTTGAGCGCCGCGCCCTTGCGCAGGTTGTCGCTGGCGAGGAAGAGCGACAGACCGTGCTCGACCGTCTCGTCCGCCCGGATCCGGCCGACGTAGGTCGGGTCCTGACCGGCCGCCTGCAGCGGGGTGGGGATCTCCGAGAGCTCCACGCCGGGTGCGGCCGCCAGCAGCTCGGCCGCGCGCTGCGGGGTGATCGGACGCTCGAAGCGGGCGTTGACCTGCAGCGAGTGGCCGGTGAAGACCGGGACGCGGACGCAGGTGCCGGAGACCTTGAGCTGCGGGATCTCCAGGATCTTGCGGCTCTCGTGGCGGAGCTTCTGCTCCTCGTCGGTCTCGAAGGAGCCGTCGTCCACGATCGAGCCGGCCAGCGGCAGCACGTTGAAGGCGATCGGGCGCTTGTAGACCTGCGGCTCGGGGTACTCCATGGCGGAGCCGTCGTGGGTCAGCGCGGCGGCGCCGTCCACCACCTTGGCGGCCTGCTCGTGCAGCTCGGCGACACCGGCCAGACCACTGCCGGAGACCGCCTGGTAGGTGGAGACCACCAGTGCGGCCAGACCCGCCTCCTGGTGCAGCGGGCGCAGCACCGGCATGGCGGCCATGGTGGTGCAGTTCGGGTTGGCGATGATGCCCTTGGGCCGATCGGCGATCGCGTGCGGGTTGACCTCGGCGACCACCAGCGGGACCTCGGGGTCGCGACGCCAGGCCGAGGAGTTGTCGATCACGACCGCGCCGGCGGCGGCGACCTTGGGCGCCAGGGCCTTGGAGGTGGCGCCGCCGGCCGAGAAGAGGACGATGTCCAGGCCGCTGTAGTCGGCCGTGGCGGCGTCCTCGACGGTGATCGCGGTGCCCTGCCACTCCAGGGTCTGCCCGGCCGAACGGGCCGAGGCGAAGAGCCTCAGCTGCTCCACCGGAAAGCTGCGCTCGGCAAGTACGCGGCGCATCACGCTGCCGACCTGGCCGGTGGCTCCTACGATGCCGATCCTCATCGGACTCCTCCTGTTGCTTCTACTGTGCTCGTTCTGGCCCCGCACCTGGCCATCATGCCTGGTCGGCGGGCTGGTGCGGGTACACGTCCCACGCTATGGGCACCCCCGGGGGCGCGGGAAAGGACCCGTGGCGTGCGCGTCAGCCGTCCAGCGCCGCGAGCAGCCCCAGGGTCCGGGTGACGGACGGCTCCCCCGCCGGGAGCAGCGGGAGCCGGACGTCCGGGGTGGGGATCCGGCCCTGGGCGTGCAGCACACCCTTGATCACGCTCGGGTTGGGTTCGGCGAAGGCCGAGCCGGAGAGCGGCGCCAGTCGGTGGCCCAGGCTGCGGGCCGATACCGCGTCGCCCTTGCGCCAGGCGTCGACCAGCTCGACGAACCGGCCGGTGGCCAGGTGCGCGGAGGCCAGGATGCCGCCGGGCGCGCCCAGTGCGAGCAGCGGCGAGAAGACCACGTCGTCCCCGCCCAGCACTCCGGCGGGGCCGCCCGCGAGCAGCTCGACGGTGCCGTCGTCGATCCCGCCGGCCGCGTACTTGACCCCGGCCACGCCGGGCAGCTCCAGCAGCCTGCGCAGGGTGGCGGCGCTCAGCGGCTGTCCGGTGCGGTACGGGATGTAGTAGACGATCAGCGGTACGGCGCTGTGCGCGGTCAGGTGCTCGAAGTGGGCGAGCACACCGGCCTCGCCCGGCCGGGTGAAGGACGGGACGGCGACCAGCGCCGCGTCCGCGCCGTCCAGCTCGGCCAGCTGCCGGGCGCTGCGCCGGGTGTCACTGCTGCCCGCGCCGACGATCAGGGTGGCGCCGCGCTCGCGGCAGACCCGGGTGCAGACCTCGGTGACCGTCCGGCGCTCGTCCTCGTCCAGGGTGGCGGGCTCGCCGGTGGTGCCGAGGGCGACCAGTCCGGCGGCGCCCTGGTCCAGTACCTCGTTGGCCAGCCCTTCCAGCGCCTCGGCGGCGACGGTGCCGTCGGCGGCGAACGGCGTGACCAGCGGTACGTAGATCCCGTTGAGTTCCATGCCCATGAGCCTGCGGCCCGGGCACCGTGCAGGTCCAGTTCACATTTCCGAGGCTTCTCGTAAGGTGGGGTGATGCTCGACGTACGCCGCCTGCGCCTGCTGCGCGAACTCGCCCATCTGGGGACCATCGCCGCCGTCGCGGACTCGCTGTCGTTCAGCCCTTCGGCGGTGTCCCAACAGCTCTCGGTGCTGGAGCGGGAGGCCGGGGTGCCGCTGCTGGAGCGCAGCGGGCGGCGAGTGGCGCTCACACCTGCCGGACGGAACCTGGTCCGGCACGCGGAGGCGGTGCTGGAGCGTCTGGAGCAGGCGGGCGCCGAGCTGGCACACGCCCGGCGGGGGCTCGCCGGTCCGCTGCGGATCGGCACCTATCCGTCGGCCGCCCGCTCGATCATCCCGGCCGCCCTCGCCGAGCTGGCCGGGCGGCATCCCGGTCTGGTGCCGATGGTGACCGAGGTGGACCCGGCCGCCGTCGCCGCGGCACTGCGCGCGGGTGAGCTGGATGTCGCGCTGATCCATGAGTACGACCTCGTCCCGGCCGAGCCCGAGCCCGGTCTTGCGGCCACCGCGGCGCTGTTCACCGAGCCGATGTACCTGGCCGCGCCGGCCCCCGGCGGGCTCGCCGAGCACCGGCACTCGCCGTGGATCATGGCGCCGCCCGGCACGCTGTGCCACAGCATGGCGCTGCGGGCCTGCGAGGCGGCCGGGTTCACCCCGCAGGTCAGGCACCGGATCGACGACTTCACCACCGTGCTGGCCCTGGTGGCGGCCGGTCAGGGTGTCGCCCTTGTGCCCCATCTCGGCACCACGGCCGGCCGGTATCCCGGGGTGACGCTCACCCGGCTGCCGATGTACCGGCGCACCCGGACCGCCTTCCGGGCCGGGGCCGGAGCCCACCCGGCCGTCGCCGCCTTCATCGCCGCCCTGCACACCGCCGTCCCGGCCGAGCTCGGCGGCCGATCCTCCTGACAGCACGCGCAATTGACGCAGCGTCACACCGACATCGGCTCAGCACCATGGACACGTAACGATTTGCCCACACTCCCCCGCGTCGGGCCGGCACCGGATACAACGACTGGGACGAACTCACCACGAGACGAGTCGGGGACATGAGCGCTAACGAGCCGTCGGGCCACGGGTATCCGACAGACCCCCAGAATCCCTACGGGCAACCCCCGCAGGGCCGGCCGGGCTACGGCCCACCGCAGCAGCCGCCACCGCCGCCACCGGGTTACGGCCAGCAGCCGTACGGCACGCCGCCACCCCCGCCGCCCTACGGCGCCCCACAGGCTGCCTGGCCGAACTGGCTGGCCGCGCCCGGCCCGTACGGCGGCGCGCCCGCACCGGGGACGCGGACGCTGGCCTCCGCCGGTGACCGCTTCCTGGCCCGGCTGATCGACACGGGCGTGCTGCTGGTACCGAGCCTGCTGATCTTCATGGTCATCGGGCCGACCCTGTTCGGCTACTTCGTGGTCGGCCTGATCAACTTCGGCTACGAGATCGCCATGCTGCTCACCCAGGGCGGCCAGACGGTCGGTAAGAAGGCGATGAAGACCCGGGTGGTGGATCTCGGGCACGGCGGCCGCCCGGTCGACGCCTCGCTCTGGATCCGGGCGGCGGTCCACTCGCTCCCGTTCGCCGTCTACTGCATCGGGGCGCTCTTCTGGGTGGTCAACGTGCTCTGGCAGCTGTGGGACAAGCCGCTCCAGCAGTGCCTGCACGACAAGGCCGCCAAGACCCTGGTCGTCAAGGAAGCCTGAGCGCCCCTACCGCCTCGGCTGCACAGGAAACCGCGTCAGCGGCGCTAGCCCGTCTGACAATTCCCACGCTGATCCGGCGGGAATTGTCAGACGGGCCTAGCTCACCAGACAGCTCGGGCCGAGCAGCTGCTTGAGGTCGCCGAAGAGCGCGGGGTCGGACTTCACCCGGTGCCGGTCGAGCCGGAGCACCGTGGTCTGCCTGGCGCCCTCCAGCCGCAGCCGTACCTCGGTGTTGCCCCGGTGATGAGTGAGCACCTCGCCGAGCCGGGCGACCAGCGGCGGGGTGATCTTCACGCTCGGGATCGAGATGACGATCGGCGCCTCGGCGTGCGCGTTGGAGAGGTCGGGCACCGAGAGCTCCATGCCCATCAGCCGCGGCACGTCCTCCCGCTTGTCGAGCTTGCCGCGGACGAACACCACGGAGTCCTCGACCAGTTGGGAGGAGACCAACTGGTAGCTGGCCGGGAAGAACATGCAGTCGATCGAGCCCGCCAGGTCCTCCACGGTGGCGATGGCCCAGGCGTTGCCCTGCTTGGTCATCTTCCGCTGGAGGCCCGAGATGATGCCGCCGATGGTGATGATGGTGCCGTCGGGGCGGTCGGCGATGTCGGCAACGGCGCAGTCGGCCTTGTCGGCGAGGACGTGTTCGATGCCGTGCAGCGGGTGCGAGGAGACGTAGAGGCCGAGCATCTCCCGTTCCTGGGTGAGCAGGAAGGCCTTGTCCCACTCCTCCTCGGAGAAGACCACGTCGAGGCCGAAGCTCGGCTCGTCGGAGACCGCGTCACCGCCGAACAGGTCGAACTGGCCCTCGGCCTCCTTGCGTTTGACCCCGACCACGTTGTCGATCATCGGCTCGAACTGTGCGGTCAGGCCCTTGCGGGTGTGCCCGAGCGAGTCGAACGCGCCTGCCTTGATGAGGGATTCGACCGTCCGCTTGTTGCAGACCACCGACTCGACCTTGTCCAGGAAGTCCGGGAAGGAGACGTACTTCCCCTTGGCCCTGCGGGTGCGGATCATCGACTCCACCACCGGGCCGCCGACGTTGCGGACGGCGGTCAGGCCGAACCGTACGGTGTCACTGCCGTGCGGGGTGAAGTCGGCGTCCGACTCGTTGACGTCCGGCGGGAGCACCTGGATGCCCATCTTGCGGCACTCGTTGAGGTAGACGGCCGACTTGTCCTTGTCGTCCTTGACCGAGGTGAGCAGCGCGGACATGTACTCGGCCGGGTAGTTGGCCTTGAGGTAGGCCGTCCAGTACGAGACCAGTCCGTACCCGGCGGTGTGCGCTTTGTTGAACGCGTAGCCGGAGAAGGGGACCAGGACGTCCCAGACGGCCTGGATGGCCGCGTCCGAGTAGCCGCGCTCCCTGCACCCCTTGTGGAAGGGGACGAACTCGGCCTCCAGGATCTCCTTCTTCTTCTTGCCCATCGCCCGGCGCAGCAGGTCGGCCTGGCCGAGCGAGTAGCCGGCCAGGATCTGTGCGGCCTTCTGCACCTGCTCCTGATAGACGATCAGGCCGTAGGTGGGTTCCAGGATCTCCTTGAGCGGCTCTTCCAGCTCCGGGTGGATCGGGGTGATGTCCTGCTGGCCGTTCTTGCGCAGGGCGTAGTTGGTGTGCGAGTTGACGCCCATCGGGCCCGGCCGGTAGAGCGCCAGCACGGCCGAGATGTCCTCGAAGTTGTCGGGCTTCATCAGGCGCAGCAGTGAGCGCATCGGCCCACCGTCGAGCTGGAAGACGCCGAGCGTGTCGCCCCGGGCGAGGAGTTCGTACGCGGGCTTGTCGTCGAGCGGCAGATCGAGCAGGTCGATCCTGATGCCCTTGTTCTTCTCGATCGCCTTGACGGCGTCGTCCATGATGGTGAGGTTGCGCAGGCCCAGGAAGTCCATCTTGAGAAGGCCGAGGCCCTCACAGGTCGGGTAGTCGAACTGGGTGATGGTCACACCGTCGGTGTGCCGGGTCCAGACCGGGATGTGGTCGACCAGCGGCTCGGCGGACATGATGACACCGGCCGCGTGCACGCCGGGCTGGCGGATCAGCCCCTCGATGCCGCGCGCGGTGTCGATGACCTTCTTGACGTCCGGGTCGGTCTCGTAGAGGCCGCGGATCTCACCGGCCTCGCTGTAGCGCGGGTGCGAGCTGTCGGTGATCCCGGAGAGCGGGATGCCCTTGCCCATCACGTCCGGCGGCATCGCCTTGGTGATCCGGTCGCCCATCGCGTACGGGTAACCGAGGACCCGTGAGGTGTCCTTGATGGCGGCCTTGGCCTTGATGGTGCCGTATGTGACGATCATGGCGACCTTGTCGGCGCCCCACTTGTCGGACACATAGCGGATGACGTCGGCGCGTCGGCGCTCGTCGAAGTCGACGTCGATATCGGGCATCGAGACACGCTCGGGGTTGAGGAAGCGCTCGAAGATCAGCCCGTGAGGGATCGGGTCGAGGTCGGTGATGCCCATCGCGTACGCGACCAGCGACCCGGCGGCCGAACCACGGCCGGGGCCCACCGCGATGCCGTTGTTCTTGGCCCACATGATGAAGTCGGCGACGACCAGGAAGTACGCCGGGAACCCCATCTGGCAGATGGTGTTCATCTCGTACTCGGCCTGGTTGCGGTGCTCATCGTCGTAGCCGTCCGGGAAGCGGCGGTCCATGCCCTTCCACACCTCGGCGCGGAAGAAGTCGTCCTCGCTGGTGAAGCCCTCGGGGACGGGGAAGCGCGGCATCAGGTTGACGAAGTCGAACATGCCGGTCGGGTCGACCCGCTGGGCGACCAGCAGCTGGCTGTTGCGGCAGCCCTCCTGCCAGACGTCCGAGGAGTCGATGGCGTACATCTCGGCGGCGGACTTGATGTAGTAGCCCGAGCCGTCGAACCTGAACCGGTCCGGGTCGGAGAGGTTCTTGCCGGTCTGGACGCAGAGCAGCAGGTCGTGGGAGGTGGCGTCGGCCTCGGTGGTGTAGTGCGAGTCGTTGGTGACCACCGGCGGGATGCCGAGCTTCCTGCCGATCTCGATCAGACCGTCGCGGACCCGCCTCTCGATGTCCAGGCCGTGGTCCATCAGCTCCAGGAAGTAGTTCTCCCTGCCGAAGATGTCCTGGTAATCGGCGGCCGACTTGAGCGCCTCGTCGAACTGGCCGAGCCTCAGCCGGGTCTGGAGCTCACCGGAGGGGCAGCCGGTGGAGGCCATCAGGCCGCCGGCGTGCTCGGCGATGATCTCCTTGTCCATCCGGGGCCACTTGACCAGCCAGCCCTCGGCGTAGGAGCGGGAGCTCAGCTTGAACAGGTTGTGCAGGCCCTCCTTGTTCCGGGCCCAGATGGTCTTGTGGGTGTACGCGCCGGAGGCGGAGACGTCGTCCCTCTTCTGGTGCGGCTGGCCCCAGAGGATGCGCTTGGTGTTGTGCCTGGCCTCCGGCGCGACGTACGCCTCGATACCGATCACCGGAGTGATACCGGCGTCCTTGGCCTGCTTGTGGAACTCGGCCGCTCCGAACATGTTCCCGTGGTCGGTCATCGCGACATGGGTCATGCCCAGGCGGTCGACCTCCTTGAACATCTGCTTCAGCCGGGCGGCGCCGTCCAGCATCGAGTACTCGGTGTGGACGTGCAGATGCGCGTACGGCTGGTCGCTCAAGGCGGGGCCTCCGGGGTCTCGGTGCTGGAAACACAGGGCGGTGAAACACGTAAGGCCCGAGCCACCTCCAGGGCTCGGACCACGGCATCCGCGTTCGCGCGACCGAGTCTAATCCTTCCTCCCAGCTCCCGGAGGTACCGCCCCGCACCAGCGCCGGCCTGATCGAACGGCTGAATTTGAACACGTTCAATATGGCCGGACACGGGGGCGCCCCGGCCTCGGGCAGTCCGGACCGGCCTGCCGCCGCGTCCCGGACCCCGGGACGCGACGGCGAGCCGGGCGCCTCAGCCGTCCAGTTCGGCGAGGAAGGCCAGCGCGACGGCCCAGGTCCGCTCGGCAGCCTCGGCGTCGTAGTCGGGCAGCTCGGGGTCGGTGAACAGGTGGCCGGCGCCCCGGTAGCGGTGCACCTCCACATCGGCCCCGGCCTTGAGCATCCGCAGGTACCAGGCGTTCAGCCAGTCCTCGGACTCGAAGGGGTCGGGCTCGGCGACGTGCAGCTGGACGGGGGCCTCCGTCTGCGCCTCGTCCCGGATGTCCGAAGTCCCGTGGAACAGCAGCAGCCCCTTGGCGTGCTCGTCCGCCAGCGCGAGGTTCTGCGCCAGTGCCCCGCCCAGCGAGAAGCCCGCGTAGACCAGCCGCTCCCCCGGCGTGAGCAGCGGCGCGACCGCCCCGACGGCCCGCCGCAGCAGCTCGTCGCTGCCGACCTCCTCCTTGTACGCCATCCCGGCCTCGACGCTGTCGAACAGCCGCCCCTCGTACAGGTCCGGGGTGTGCACCACATGCCCGGCCGCGCGCAGCCGCTCGGCAGCGGCCGTCACCGCCGGGCGCAGTCCGTAGGCGGAGTGGAAGAGGACGATCTGGGCCACTGGTTCGATCCTTCTGGCAGACACAACAGGCCCGTCCATCATCACCCATCCCACCTGCCCCGACAGACCCTCGCCGACCGGCGCGCCACCGAACGCACACCACCGCCCGCCAGCGGCTCCCCCGGGCGCCACTCGCCCCGTCGCCAGGACGGTGTTCCAGGTCTTCGACCGCCACGGCATGACGATCCGTCAGGACACCACGTCCTTGCGGGCGAAGCCGCGGAAGGCGAGGGCGAGCAGGACGACGGCGTAGCTGACCGAGAGGGAGACGCCCTGGAGCATGCCGCCCCATTCGAGTTGGGGCTGCAGGGCGTCGGCCCAGGAGTACTGCCAGTGGGCGGGGAGCCACTCGCGCAGGGAACCGAGTGCGGTGACGGCGTCGAGCACACCGGTGATGATCGTGATGAACACCGCGCCGCCGACCGCGCCGAGCGGGGCGTCGGTGGCGGTCGAGAGCCAGAACGCCAGTGCGGCGATGACCAGTTCGCTGAGGAGGACGAAGGCGACCGCGATCGCCAGCCGGGGCAGTGCGACCGAGGCGGGCAGGCTGACGCCCGTCGGCAGCTTGAGGTCGCCCCAGCCGTAGGCGGCGGTGCCGACCGCCAGGCCGAGCAGCGGCAGCAGCACGATGGTGCCCGCCGAGAACAGCAGTCCGACCAGGAACTTGCGGGCGAGCAGTCTGGCCCTGGGCACCGGCGCGGCCAGCAGGTAGCGCAGCGAGGACCAGCTGGCCTCCGAGGCCACCGTGTCCCCGCAGTACAGCGCGACCGGGATGACGAGCATGAAACCGGTGCCCATGAAGAGCATGGTGGCGGCGAAGTTGGGACCGGAGGCGGTGGCCAGTTCGATGAAGGTGGTGCGGTCGGTCCGGCTCGGCGTGCCGCCGATCTGGAAGGCCGCCAGGATGATGAACGGCATCGCCGCCAGCACCCCCGTCATCACCATGGTGCGCCGCCGCCGCAGCTGGCGGACGATCTCCACCCTCAGCGGCAGGGTGCGGCGGGCCCGGTAGCCCACCGCGTGGTCGGCAGCCGTTTCGGTAGCGGTTTCGACAGCGGCACTCACGCCGAGCCTCCGATCAGGGACAGGAACGCGTCCTCCAGCCGCCGGTGCGGGCCCACCCGCTCGACGGGGACATCGAGCCGGACCAGCTCGGCGACCAGCTGGCCGACCGTCATACCGTCCAGCTGGACCAGCAGGCCCTGTTCGGCCACCGAGACCGTGCCGATACCCGCCAGGGAGGCCGTCTTCTCGGCGGCCACCGCCAGTTCACCCGCCGGGTAGTCGGCCGGGGTGCCGACCAGCAGCAGCTCGCCCTCGCCGACGATCTCGGCGACTGCGCCCGCGCTGACCAGACGTCCCCGGTCCATCACCACCAGGTGGGTGCAGCTCTGCTCCACCTCGGAGAGCAGGTGGCTGGAGACGATGACGGTGCGTCCGGCGGCGGCGTACCG
Source organism: Kitasatospora sp. GP82 (assembly GCF_029892105.1). Classification (GTDB taxonomy): domain Bacteria; phylum Actinomycetota; class Actinomycetes; order Streptomycetales; family Streptomycetaceae; genus Kitasatospora. Next base: position 108,283 of record NZ_JARZAJ010000018.1, read on the forward strand.
GATCATCACCTCGCGCATCTCGCGGATCTGCGGCGGGTCGAGCCCGTTGGTGGGCTCGTCCAGGATCAGCAGGTCCGGCAGGCCGAGCATGGCCTGGGCGATGGCCAGGCGCTGGCGCATGCCCTGGGAGTAGGTACGGACGGCTCGGTCCAGCGCCTCGCCCAGGTCGGCGATGGCCAGGGCCTCCGCGAAGTGGGCGTCCTCGGCCGGGCGGCCGGTGGCCTGCCAGTAGAGGTGCAGGTTGGCCCGGCCGGTGAGGTGCGGCAGGAAGCCCGCGCCCTCCACGAACGAGCCCACCCGGGAGAGCACCGGCGCGCCGGGGCGCACCGCGTGCCCGAAGATCCGGATCTCCCCGGCGTCCGGGCGGATCAGGCCCATCAGCATCCGCAGGGTGGTGGTCTTGCCCGCACCGTTCGGGCCGAGCAGGCCGAGCACCTGGCCCTGCTCCACCCGGAAGGTCAGGTCCCTGACCGCGTACCGGTCGGCGGCGCCGTGGTAGCGCTTGCTCAGACCACTGATCTGCAGCGGGACCGTCGCCGCCGCCGGGTCGGGTGTCGCCTTCCGGGCCCGGCGCGGACGCGGCCGGCGGCCGAACAGCAGCAGCGCGGCCACCACGACGGCGGCCAGCGGCAGCAGCCAGGTGCGGGCGGGCAGCGGAGCCGCCTCGGTGTGCAGCTCGGCCACGGTGGGCACGGCCAGCGCTCCGGTCACCGAGACCTTGTAGGTGGCGGGCTCGACGGGCGAGGCGTACGCCAGGTCGGTCGAGGCCAGGACCAGGCGGAGCCGGTGCCCGGACTCGAAGGTGTGGTCCACGGCGGGCAGGGCGATCTCGACGGTGCGTCCGCCGGGCGCGTCGGCGCCGGTCACCCGGAGCGGGGCGACCAGTTGCTGGGGCAGCGTCCTGGTCCCGTCCGGGCCGACGTCGTACAGCTTCGCGAAGAGCACCGCGTCGGGCCGGTCCGCCTGGACGTGCACGGAGACCGTGGGCGCGCCGGTGAGGTGCAGGCTCTGGCCGAGCCGCGCCGAGTCGAAGGAGGCGAACTGGCCGGGGAAGTCCAGCGAGAGGCCGCCGCCGATCGAGGCGAACTGGGAGAGCGCGCCGATCCCGGGCAGGGTGGAGATGTTCGGCGGCGCACCACCGGGCGGGTTGGCGATGGACTGGACGGCGCCGCTCAGCTCCACGGCGCGCGAGCCCGTACCCGACAGCCCGGGGTAGCGGTCGGCGTCCGCGCCGCGCAGTACGGCCTGGAAGCCGGTGGAGTCGACCCCGCCGGTGCGGGTGACCCGGAAGGCCGGGCCGGTGTCGTTCTTCGCGCCCTTCAGGTAGTGGTCGAACCAGCCGGTGACCCGGGCGTCCACCCGGGCGCTGCCCTCGGTCCCGCCGTCGTGGCCCCCGGCGAACCAGTCCACGCCGACCGGCGCGCCGTTGGCGGCGACGGCCCTGGCGATGGCATCGCCCTGGTCCAGCGGGAAGAGCGAGTCCTGCTGGCCCTGCACCACCAGGGTGGGAACCTTGATCCTGGCGGCCACCGAGGACGGGCTGGAGTGTTCCAGCGTGGCGATCGCCTCCGCGTCCGCGTGCCCTGCGGTCGCCACCCGGTTGTACATGGCGCAGAGCGAGTCAAGGAAGCGCCCGCAGCCGACCGGGCCGTTGGTACTGCCGGGCTTCGGGGTCGAGGGTGCGGTCAGGTCCCCGGCCGAGCCCGTGGTGAAGAAGATCCCGGCCCAGAGCTTCTTGAACACACCGTCGACCGCGTCGCCGTCCTGGCCGCCCTGCGGATTTGGCCCGCTGCCCTGCGGACCCTGTCTGATGCCCTGCGGGAAGAGTGCATCGGCCAGGTTCCACCAGGTGATCTGGCTGGCCACGGCGTCGATCCGGGGGTCGTACGCGGCGGCGAGCAGCGCGGCAGCGCCGCCGTACGAGGCGCCGGTGATGCCGACCCGGGGATCACCGGGGGCGTCGAGCTGGACTTCGGGACGCTGAGCCAGCCAGTCGACCAGGTGCTTGACGTCCTCGATCTCACGGTCGGGCGCGTCCAGGCCGATCTGCCCGCCCGAGGCGCCGAAGCCGCGCGCCGACCAGGTCAGCACCGCATACCCGGAGCGGGCCAGCTGCCGGGCCCGGTCGCGTTCGCCTTCCTTGCTGCCGCCGAAGCCGTGCGCCAGCAGGATCGCCGGGCGGGGGCTGCTGCCGGTGGTGAAGAAGGAGGTGTCCAGCCGGACGGTCTGCTTGCTGTCCGGGGTCTCGGGCATGTCGAGGAAACGATCCTCCTGATGCACCGCGGCCTCGCCGGACCCGGCCGCCACCGCAGCCGTACCGGCCCCGGCCAGCAGCACCAACGCCACCGAGCCGGCCAGCACCTTGCGGGTCGTCAGACCTCTGCGCCAGCGGCGCCATGCCCCACCGAAGCTCATGGGTACCGATCCTATCCGTTTCTTCGGTAGGAACCCTATAAGAGCCTCGCGCCTCCGGACAGTGCAACCGACTCCGGCGAGTGCCTGCCAGCGGAGCCTCCGAACGCCGGCCCGGCACCTCGGCGCCCGGAGAAGGGCTGGACCAACAGGCCCTAGCGCCACCCGCGCTCGGCGGCCTCTCGCGCCTCGCGTTCCCGGCTCTCCTCCTCGGCCTCGCGCTCCTCCTGCTCCTCACGCAGTTTCTGCGCCCGCTTCTCGGACTCCGCCCGCTCCTCGGGCGTCAACTCCTCGGCGGCCTTGCGCATCTCCGCGAGCCGGTCGCCGATCAGACCGAGGTAGCCGTCCGACTTCACCACATCGGTCATGCCGACCCGGCCGCTGAGCACGTCCTTGGCCATCCGCTGCAGGCCCTCGCCCACCGAGGGATTGTCGGCGATGGTGCGCAGCGCCTTGTGCAGCCGGTGCGCCTGCTCCGCGTCGTAGCCGACCTCCATCAGCTCCTCGTCGGCGATCTCCCGCTCGGCGCCCATGACCCGCCCCCGTCCTCTGCCTGTGCCCAACCACCGCTCGCGTTTCCGATGATATGCAGTCAGGGGACAGGCCGTCACGCCAATCACCCGAGGCGACAAATCTGCGCGGTATGGTGCAAAACTCCCCGGGGAACACCCGGTACCGACCTCGTCGAGGTGTCCCGTGCTCTGGCCGCTCGCCACGCTGCTCGCGATTGTCGCCGTGACCCTGGCCGTCGGCTGGATCGTCGACCGGGTGTTGCAACGCGTCGCGGCACGCCACCCGCAGTCACCGGTCTGGGCACTGCTGCGGCGCTGCCGGATCCCCCTCCAACTCGCGGTCGCTGCAAGTCTGTTGCTGGCCGGACGGCCGCTGGAGAAACTCCTCGGCCTGTCGGGCGACGCACTGCACCACGCCGTCCTGCTGATCCTGATCGCCAGCCTCGGCTGGTTGACCATCAGAATCGTGGCGGCGGCACTGGAGGCGGTCCTCGGCCGGTACGAGAGCGTCACCGACGACGCGGCCCGGGTGCAGCGCGTCCGGACCCAGATCAGCATGCTGCGCCGGATGGTCAGCGCGGTGATCGCGGTCGTCACGGCCGCCGTGCTCCTGCTGACCTTCGAAGCGATGCGCACCATCGGCGCCAGCCTGCTGGCCTCGGCCGGCATCCTCGGCATCGTCGCCGGTATCGCCGCCCAGAGCACCCTGGGCAACTTCTTCGCCGGTCTGCTGATCGCCTTCGGCGACACCGTACGGATCGGCGACACCGTGGTGGTGGACGGCCAGCAGGGCACGGTGGAGGAGATCACCCTCTCCTACCTGGTGGTACGGCTCTGGGACTACCGCCGTCTGATCGTCCCCGTCTCGTACTTCGTCAGCAGGCCGTTCGAGAACTGGACCCGCAAGGACCCCGGCCTGCTCGCCTGGGTGGCGCTGCACCTCGACCACAGCGCGCCCGTCGAACAGCTGCGCGCCACCCTGCACCGGCAGTTGGTGGACTCTCCGCTCTGGGACGGCATGGAGTGGTCCCTCCAGGTCACCGACTGCACGCCGAGCACACTGGTGGTCCGGGCCGCCATGACGGCCCGGACCCCGGACGACGCCGCCGTACTCCGCTTCGAGGTGCGCGAGCAGCTGTTCGCCTACCTGCGCGACGAACACCCGTACGCGCTCCCGCGCATCCGCACCGGCGAAGCCCCGCAGGGGCGCGGGGCTCCGACGGACAGGGGCTAGAGCGCGCGGGTCATCGTCCGGTGCGGTATCCCCGCGTCGTCGTAGACCGGGCCCTCGGCGACATAGCCGAGCCGCTCGTAGAAGCCCAACGCCTGGACCTGGGCGTGCAGTTCGAGCTCCACGCCACCGCGCCCGCGACCGGCCTGCTCGATCGCCCTGACCAGCTCGGCGCCCAGCCCGGTGCCCCTGGCCGCCTTGACCACGGCGAGGCGGCCGAGCAGTACCCGGCCGGTACGGCCGGTGAGCCTCAGCGCCTGCTCACCGTGGATCAGGCGGCCGGTGCCGAGCGGGGAGCCGTCCTCGGCGAGCGCCAGCAGGTGCACCGAGGTGCCGTCGTACTCGTCGTACTCCAGCTCCTCGGGCACGTTCTGCTCGTCGATGAACACCTCGCGCCGGATGCCGTTCACCAGGGCCAGTTCGGCCCCGGTCCCGGCCACCGTGATCCGCGGCATCTCAGCTCTCCGAGGCGATGATGTCGAGGGCCTTCTGCAGGTCGGCCGGGTACTCGCTGCTGAACTCGACCCACTGGCCGTCCGCCGGGTGCTCGAAGCCGAGCGAGACGGCGTGCAGCCACTGGCGGGTCAGGCCGAGGCGCTTGGCCAGGGTCGGGTCGGCACCGTAGGTGAGGTCGCCGACGCAGGGGTGGCGCAGCGCGGACATGTGCACCCGGATCTGGTGGGTGCGGCCGGTCTCCAACTTGATGTCCAGCAGCGAGGCCGCCCGGTACGCCTCGATCAGGTCGTAGTGGGTGACCGAGGGCTTGCCCTCCCTCGTCACGGCCCACTTCCAGTCCGAGCTGGGGTGGCGGCCGATCGGCGCGTCCACGGTGCCGCTCAGCGGATCGGGGTGGCCCTGGACCAGGGCGTTGTACTTCTTCTCGGTGATCCGGTCGTGGAACTGCCGCTTGAGGTCGGTGTACGCACGCTCGGACTTGGCGACCACCATCAGGCCGGAGGTGCCGACGTCCAGGCGGTGCACGATGCCCTGGCGCTCGGCCGCGCCGGAGGTGGAGATCCGGTACCCGGCGGCGGCCAGGCCGCCGATCACCGTCGGTCCGGTCCAGCCGGGGCTGGGGTGGGCGGCGACCCCGACCGGCTTGTCGATCAGCACGATGTCGTCGTCGTCGTGCACGATCCGCATGCCCTCGACGGGCTCGGCGATGATCTGCACGGGGGCGGCGGGGGCCGGGATCTCGACCTCCAGCCAACTGCCGGCCACCACCCGGTCCGACTTGCCTGCCGTCGCCCCGTCGATGGTCACCTTCCCGTCGGCGGCCAGCTCGGCGGCCTTCGTCCGGGAGAAGCCGAACATCCGGGCGAGGGCAGCGTCGAGTCGCTCACCCTCGAGGCCGTCGGGTACGGGGAGGCTGCGGATCTGCGCTGCGGTACTCACCCGTACGAGTATGCCGGACCGCGAGGCCCGGCTCGGACCCTCGGGCGATCGGGCGGCGGCGCGACGCCCGGGTACTCGCACTCCGTACCCGCCTGCGGGTCACGGCGGCCCTTCGCCGCGATGCCGCGGCTCCGTCGTTGTTCGCCTAGCCGCCCTTGACCGCCTGGTGGGTGCTCCCGTCCGGGTTGCTGCCCCGGAAGGAGAGCAGGACCACCAGGATGCCGCCGCAGACGATGGCCGAATCCGCCAGGTTGAAGACCGCGAAGTGCTGGACGGAGATGAAGTCCACCACATGGCCGCGGAAGACGCTGGGGGCGCGGAACAGCCGGTCGGTGAGGTTGCCGAGCGCACCGCCCAGCAGCAGGCCGAGGGCGATCGCCCAGGGCAGGCTGTAGAGCTTGCGGGCGATCCGCCAGATCACCACGATCACGGCGGTCGCGATCATCGTGAAGACGATCGTCATCGCCTGGCCCATCCCGAAGGCGGCGCCCCCGTTGCGGATCACCTGGAGAGTGACGACATCACCGATCACCTGGATCGGCTGGCGGCCTTCGAGCCCGGAGACCACGAGCATCTTGCCGCCCAGGTCGATCAGGTAGGCGAGCAGCGCGACGACCAGCAGCACGCCGATCCGGCGGCGGCGGCGCGCACCCGGTACCGCTCCTGCGGCGGTGGCACCGACGGGCTCGTCCACGGCGGCCTCCACGGGCGAGGCCGGGACGGCATCGTCCTGGGTCTGGGGGGAACCTGGCGTACTGATGATCCGCTCCGCTGCCGTGACAAGAGGGCCGACGTTACGGGGTCGAGCGTACGGCAACGCCCGACCCCTTGGTCCACATCGACCCGGCCGACATCTCGATCCGACCGGGGCTCACGCCCGCAGCTGCTACCTGCGCTCCTGCTTCGACTTGCAGCTGACGCACAGGGTCGCCCGGGGGAAGGCCTGGAGCCGGGCCTTGCCGACCGCCTGGCCGCAGGACTCGCAGACGCCGAAGCCGACGCCCTCGAGCCTGGCCAGCGCGCGCTCGGCCTGGGCCAGGCTGTCGCGGGCGTTGTTGGCCAGGGCGAGCTCGCTCTCCCGGTTGATGTTCTTGGTCCCGGCGTCGACCTGGTCGTCCCCCGCGCCGTCGTTGGAGTCGCGCATCAGGCCGGTGATCGCGGCCTCGGCGGCCTCGATCTCGGCGCGCAGCCGCTCCAGCTCATCGTGCAGCTCCGCGTGCAGTTCGGCGACCTCGGCCGCCGTCCAGGGGTCCTCACCCGGGCGTACGGGCAGCTCGGCCGGGTCCACCGACTCGGCGCCGCCGCGGGCACCGGAGCCCGCCGGAGTGTGGTTCCGGCTGGTGGCGGCAACGCGGCCGGTGGTGGTGCTGGTCTTGTGCCGTGCAGTGGTCACGGTCCCCTCCCCTGAGTCGCCTGCCACGGCCTTGCGTCCCCGCTTCGTGGCGGTACCGCCGATCGACTTGTCAGCCATGGCTTCGACCTCATCTACGAACGAAACGAACCGCCGGTTCCCGGCGGTCTCCAGTGCCGGAACGATAATCCCCAACGAATCCGGTCACAACGGGACATACCGATGCCTCATCGCGAAACCCACCCGAGCAGCCGTCGCCGCCACCCCACCCGAGTGCTGACCAGGTTGTGCCCAGATCGTCATCTGCTAACCGCGCCGCGCGTGGGCCGCGAAATCGACTTGTGAGGACCGATACACTGGGCCTGCAAGGCGCTGATGGGACGAGTACCGACGTACGCAGCCACGAGCGACCCGGGAACGGTGCGAGCCCGGGGGTGTGCACGGCGGGAAGATCACCCCGGAGCCGCCGGAAGAACGGCCTAAGGGCCCGGTAGAACCGGCAGCAGAACCCAAACAAGAGGGCCGCGAGCAGCAGTACAGCGGTCAAGGAGGGTGGTACCGCGGGACGGCTCGCCGTCTCGTCCCTCCGGAGGATCCAGTCCAAGCATCCGCCGGAGGTAGACGCCCGCGATGAGTACCTACAACCCCGTCCCCGCACAGGTGGACCTGCCCGCCCTCGAGCACCAGATCCTGAGCTTCTGGCGCGACAACAAGGTCTTCCAGCGCAGCCTGGAGCAGTCCGAGGGCCGCCCCGAGTGGGTCTTCTACGAGGGCCCGCCGACCGCCAACGGCATGCCCGGCGCCCACCACATCGAGGCCCGCGTCTTCAAGGACGTCTTCCCCCGCTACCGGACCATGAAGGGCTACCACGTCGCCCGCAAGGCCGGCTGGGACTGCCACGGCCTCCCGGTCGAGCTGGCCGTCGAGAAGGAGCTCGGCTTCTCCGGCAAGCAGGACATCGAGAAGTACGGAATCGCCGAGTTCAACGCCAGGTGCCGCGAGTCCGTCACCCGGCACACCGACGAGTTCACCAAGCTCACCGAGCGGATGGGCTACTGGGTCGACCTCGACCAGGCGTACCGCACCATGGACCCCTCGTACATCGAGTCGGTCTGGTGGTCGCTCAAGCAGATCTTCGACAAGGGCCTGCTGGTCCAGGACCACCGCGTCGCCCCCTGGTGCCCGCGCTGCGGCACCGGTCTGTCCGACCACGAGCTGGCCCAGGGCTACGAGACCGTGGTCGACCCCTCGGTCTATGTGCGTTTCCCGCTGACCGGCGGCCCGCTGGCCGGCCAGGCGGCGCTGCTGGTCTGGACGACCACCCCGTGGACCCTGGTCTCCAACACCGCCGCCGCCGTGCACCCCGAGGTCACCTATGTGGTGGCCACCGACGGCAACGAGCAGCTGGTCGTCGCCGAGGCGCTGGTCGGCAAGGCGCTCGGCGAGGGCTGGGAGACCACCGGGCAGTCCTTCACCGGTGCCGAGATGGAGCGCTGGGCCTACCAGCGCCCGTTCGAGCTGGTCGAGCTGGAGGGCGCGCACTTCGTCCTCAACGCCGACTACGTCACCACCGAGGACGGCACCGGTATCGTCCACCAGGCCCCGGCCTTCGGTGCGGACGACCTCGCGACCTGCCGCAAGTACGGCCTGCCGGTGGTCAACCCGGTCGAGGCCGACGGCACCTTCGCTGCGGACGTCCCGCTGGTCGGCGGCGTCTTCTTCAAGAAGGCCGACGAGACCCTGGTCGCCGACCTCGCCTCGCGCGGCCTGCTCTTCCGTCACCTCCCGTACGAGCACAGCTACCCGCACTGCTGGCGCTGCCACACCGCACTGCTGTACTACGCGCAGCCGTCCTGGTACATCCGCACCACCGCCGTCAAGGACGCGCTGATCCGGGAGAACGAGAACACCAACTGGTTCCCCGAGAACGTCAAGCACGGCCGCTTCGGCGACTGGCTGAACAACAACATCGACTGGGCGCTCTCCCGCAACCGCTACTGGGGCACCCCGCTGCCGATCTGGCGCTGCGAGGAGGGCCACCTCAGCTGCGTCGGCTCGCTGACCGAGCTCTCCGAGCTCACCGGCACCGACCAGGCCGGCCTCGACCCGCACCGCCCGTACATCGACGACGTCACCTTCGCCTGCCCGCAGTGCTCCGGCACCGCCGTCCGCGTGCCCGAGGTGATCGACGCCTGGTACGACTCGGGCTCGATGCCCTTCGCCCAGTACGGCTACCCCTACCAGAACAAGGAGCTGTTCGAGAGCCGCTACCCGGCCCAGTTCATCTCCGAGGCGATCGACCAGACCCGCGGCTGGTTCTACACGCTGATGGCGATCGGCACCCTGGTCTTCGACAAGTCCTCCTACGAGAACGTGGTCTGCCTGGGCCACATCCTCGCCGAGGACGGCCGCAAGATGTCCAAGCACCTGGGCAACATCCTGCAGCCGATCCCGCTGATGGACCAGCACGGCGCCGACGCCGTCCGCTGGTTCATGGCGGCCGGCGGCTCGCCCTGGTCGGCCCGCCGGGTCGGACACGGGACGATCCAGGAGGTGGTGCGCAAGACGCTGCTCACCTACTGGAACACCGTCGCCTTCCAGGCCCTGTACGCCCGCACCACCGGTTGGTCCCCCTCCGCCGCCGACCCGGCCCCCGCGGACCGCCCGCAGCTGGACCGCTGGGTGCTCTCCGAACTGAACACCCTGGTCCGCGAGGTGGACGCCGCACTGGAGTCGTACGACACCCAGCGGGCCGGCAAGCTGCTCTCCGGCTTCGTGGACGACCTCTCCAACTGGTACGTCCGGCGCGGCCGTCGCCGCTTCTGGCAGGGCGACGCCGCCGCGCTCGCCACCCTGCACGAGGCGCTGGGGACCGTCACCAAGCTGATGGCCCCGCTCACCCCGTTCATCACCGAGCGGGTCTGGCAGGACCTGGTCGTCCCGGTCGACGGCGAGGCCCCGGTCTCCGTCCATCTGGCCGAGTGGCCGGTCGCGGACGAGTCGCTGATCGACACCGACCTCTCCCGGCACATGGCACTCGTCCGCCGCCTGGTCGAACTCGGCCGGGCCACCCGCGCCGAGTCCGGTGTGAAGACCCGTCAGCCGCTGTCCCGGGCGCTGATCGCCGCCCAGGGCTGGGAGGAACTCCCCGAGGACCTGCGGGCGCAGATCGCCGAGGAGCTCAACGTCTCCACCCTGGAGTCGCTCGCGGAGGTGGGTGCGTCCCTGGTGGACACCACCGCCAAGGCCAACTTCCGGGCGCTGGGCAAGCGCTTCGGCAAGGGCGTCCAGGACGTGGCCAAGGTCGTGGCGGCCGCGGACGCCGCAGCGCTCGCCGCCTCGCTGCGCGCCACCGGCAGCGCGAGCGTCGAGCTGAACGGCGAGGAGATCGCCCTCTCCCCCGACGAGGTCATCATCACCGAGACCCCGCGCGAGGGTTGGGCCGTCGCCAACGAGTCCGGCGCCACCGTCGCACTCGACCTGGCCATCACCCCGGAGCTCAAGCGGCTCGGCATCGCCCGTGACGCCATCCGCCAGATCCAGGAGGCACGGAAGAACTCCGGCTTGGACGTCGCCGACCGGATCGTCCTGCGCTGGCGCGCCGCCAACGAGGAGACCGCCGAGGCCATCGCCGAGCACGGCCCCCTCGTCGCCGAGGAGGTCCTCGCGGTGGACTTCGCCGCCGGCTCGGCCGACTGGGAGTCCGAGAGCTTCTCCGACGAGAGCCTCGGCCTCGCCTTCCAGCTCCGCAAGGCATAACTCCCGACAGCTCAAGGACCGGGCAACGCCATCCAGGCGCTGCCCGGTCCTTCACAATATCCACCCATGAAAACCACGGCTCCCCCGGAGCAAGGGCGCACCCCAGGGGCGCGGGGCTCTGCTCAATCAACAGCGTGCGCGACCAGCCGTGCGCCGCCTCAGCGGAAACTGCGCGCCAACCATGCACTACCTCAGGGTCGCGGGGCCCCGAGGGGCACGCGTGCCCCTGAGGCTCAGCGAACGAGGGCGCCCCCACTGTGACTTCACGTCACGGCGGGGGCGCCCTCGAAGGTGCTACTGCGGTACTGCTTAGTTGTCGCCGTCCTCGTCGATGAGGAAGCCGCGCATCGGGGCCGGAGCCTGCTGCATCGGCTGCGGCGGCTGCGGGCGGACCGCGGCCATCGGCTGGGTCATCCCGGCAGGAGCCATCTGCGCGGAGCCGGTCGGGCCGTTCGCCTGTCCACCGAAGGAGGGCTGGCTGCCGCTGCCGCCACCGAAGGAGTTCTGACCGCCGAAGGACTGGCCGTTACCACCGAAGGAGGGCTGGCTGCCGAAGCTCGGCGAGGCGCTGCTCATCGCGGAGGCACCGGCCGGAGCCATCGACGACGCGGCCGGCGGCAGCGAGGCGGTGGCGGGGATCCGCGGCGGGGCGAGCGAGTCGTCCGCCTGCGACTCCAGCTGACGCAGCTGGGTCTCCAGGTAGGACTTCAGGCGGGTGCGGTACTCGCGCTCGAAGGCACGCAGGTCCTCGACCTTGCGCTCCAGCGTCGCGCGGGCGGACTCCAGCGAGCCCATCGCCACGCGGTGCTTCTCCTGCGCGTCCCGCTCCAGCGCGTCGGCCTTGGCGCGGGCGTCCCGCTCCAGACCCTCGGCGCGGCTGCGGGCCTCACCGACGATCTTGTTGGCCTCGGAACGCGCCTCGGAGATCGCCTGGTCGGCGGTCTGCTGAGCGAGCGCGAGCACGCGAGCGGCACTGTCGCCACCGGGGCCCTGCTGCTGACCCATCGGGCCGCCCATCGGGCCGCCACCGAGCTGCTGCTGGCCCATCGGGGCGCCCATCGGCGCCAGCTGCTGCTGGCCGCCCATGGTCTGACCCATCTGCTGCTGCGGGCCACCCAGCTGGGGCTGACCGCCCAGCTGCGGCTGGCCGCCGAGCTGCTGGCCACCGAGCTGCTGCTGACCCATCGGGCCACCCAGCGGCTGGAGCATCTGACCGCCCATCGGCTGCACCAGCTGCTGCTGGCCGCCCATGGTCTGCCCCATCTGCTGCTGGCCCATCGGGGCGCCCTGACCGGCCGGAAGCTGCGGAGCACCGGACGGCAGGCCGAGCGGCTGGTTGCCCATCTGCTGCTGCTGGCCACCCATCTGCTGCTGGCCGCCCATCGGCTGGCCACCCATCTGGGGGCCGCCGTTCTGCTGGCCAGGAATCGGCGGTCCGGATATGGCGGCGGGCACGGGTGCGCCCGGACGGGCGTCCTGCGGCTGCTGCTCCTTGCGCATGTTCGCCTGGTTCTGCGCGGCGGCCCGAGTGGCGGCGGCCAGCTTGGCGCGCAGGTCCTCGTTCTCGCGGAGCAGGCGCGTCAGCTCGGCTTCGACCTCGTCGAGGAAGGCATCGACCTCGTCCTCGTCATAGCCTTCACGCAGCCGGACGGTCGTGAACTGCTTGTTCCGAACGTCCTCGGGGGTCAATGGCATCTCTTCACCTCAACGTGATCGTCGGCACACCGGCATCCTGTCGCAGCGCTCAAGACGGCAGAGTCAGCACGAGCGATCTCAGGACAAACACAATGATCATCAGTACGAAGAAGGACAGGTCGAGCGCCACGCCCCCGAGACGCAACGGCGGGATGAATCGCCGAAGAAGCTTGAGTGGCGGATCCGTGACAGTGTACGTGGCCTCGAGGACCACGACCATGGCCTTCCCCGGACGCCACGAGCGGGCGAACTGGAAGACCCAGTCCATGACGAGTCGGAAGAGCAGGATCAGCAGGAAGACGGTCAGTGCGTAGTAGAGCACTGCCGACACGATCCCCATCGCGTTTCCCTCTCCCTGGCCGACGTACCGTCAGTCACTCACTGTCGTTGGATCCACACATAAAGTCGTGGCCGGGTCAGCTCTGGTTGAAGAACCCACCCTCGGCGATCCGAGCCTTGTCCTCCGCCGTTACATCGACGTTAGCAGGCGACAGCAGGAACACCTTCTGCGTCACTCGCTCGATACTGCCGTGCAGACCGAAGACGAGTCCAGCCGCGAAGTCTACGAGCCGCTTGGCATCGGTGTCGTCCATCTCGGTCAAATTCATGATCACCGGGGTACCTCCGCGGAACTGCTCGCCGATTGTGCGGGCCTCGTTGTAGGTTCGCGGGTGCAGGGTGGTGATTCGGTACGGCTCTCGTTCGTTGACGACCTTGGGCATGATCACCGGGGCGCTCTTCTCCAGGTTGTGGCGGCGTTCGGGTGTGATGGACGACACGGGCGCCATCCTCGGAACCTCCTGCCGGATCGGCACTGCAGCCGGGACCGGCTGCGGCCCGATGTGCGCGACGGGCGCCGGGGCGGGTACGGCAGCGGCGGGGCGCTGCAGGTCCTCCGTCCGGCCCGTCCTGATCGGCTCGGGGTCCGCGTCGTAGTCGTCGTCGGGGTCGTAACCCTGGCCGTCGTACGTCTCGTCCTCCACGAGGCCGAGGTAGACCGCCATTTTGCGCATTGCGCCGGCCATGCTCCTGTCTCCTCCGCTCTGTGGTGGATCGTCACCTGCGGCCCGAGTCTGACCTGTTGGTTTCCCGGCGGCCGCCGACGCGCCGTCACCTGGACGGCCCGTCAAGTGGTAGGGAGGCGGCTGCGGAGATGCGATCCACGGTTCGCTAGCGCTGTGGAAAAGCTGCTAGGTTTTATGTCCTGTTTTGTCCTGCAGTCTGATCTACTACCCGGTGACGTTACCCGAGCGGTGACCGCACTCCGAGTACCGCCGTACCGACGCGTACATGTGTCGCCCCGGCAGCCACGGCCTGCTCCAAGTCACCGCTCATCCCTGCCGACACCATCGTGGCAGCAGGATGGCTCGCCCGTACACCGCTTGCGATTTCCGCCAGCCTGGCGAAGGCGTCGTCCGGGTTTCCCGCCAGCGGGCCGGTCAGCGGTGCGACAGTCATCACACCGGCCATGCGCAGCCCGGGCGTGTCGGCGATCCGGTCGGCCAGCGCCATGACATCCGCTGGGGCAACCCCGGCCCGGTGCTCACCGTCACCGCTCTCCTTGTCCAGGGCGACCTGCACCAGGCAGTCCAGCGGCACCCGTTCGGACTTGAGCACGGCGGCGGAGAGCGACTCCACCAGGCGCGGCCGGTCCACCGAGTGCACCGCATCGGCGTAACGGACCACCGAACGCACCTTGTTGGTCTGCAGCTGGCCAACGAAGTGCCAGGTCAGCGGCAGTTGGACACAGAGGGTGGCCTTCGGGGCGGCGTCCTGGTCGCGGTTCTCCGCCACGTCGGTGACGCCGAGACCGGCCAGAAGCGCGGTGTCCTCGGCCGGGTAGGTCTTGGTGACCACGATCAGGGTGACGTCCTCGCGCGGGCGCCCGGCCGCCTCGCAGGCGGCGACGATCCGGCGCTCGACGACCTCCAGGTTGGTGCCGAGCTGCTCGTAGCGGGCGCGCTGCTGCTCCGTCAGCCGGGCGAGGAAGTCCGCTCCGCCCGGGAACGGTCCGTAGATGTCATTCGTCATGAGAGTTCAGAGCCCAACCAGACGTAGCTCGCGAGCCGACCGGTGCGCTGCTCGCGGCGATAGGAGAAGTGATCGGCCGACTCAAGGGTGCAGACGGATGATCGCACCACTTCGGTGATCCCGGCCTCGGCGAGCTGCGCCGCGACGCCGCCGGGGACGTCCAGTGCGGGCGTTCCCCAGGACGTCTGCGCGTAGGCGGCGGGCACCAGGGCCGTGACCTCGGCACGCAGTTCGGCCGGCACTTCGTAGCAGCGGCCGCAGACCGCGGGCCCGATGGCGGCGACGATCCGCTCCGGCGAGGCGCCCTGGGCGAGTACGGCCGCCACCAGAGCGGGGACGACCCCGGCGGCCAGTCCCGGGCGGCCCGCATGAGCGGCTCCGACGATCCCGGCGACGGGGTCGGCCAGCAGGACGGGCGTGCAGTCGGCGGTCAGCACCGCCAGGGCGAGCGGCCGGTCGGTGACCACCGCGTCCACCGCCGGGGCCTCGCCCGGCTGCTGGCGCTCCGCCACCACGGCGACCTCGGCGCCGTGCACCTGGTTCATCCAGACCACATCCGCCGGGTCGAGTCCCAGCCCGTGGGCGGCGAGGCAGCGGTTCTCCCGGACGGCGGCCGGGTCGTCCCCGACCGCACCGCCGAGGTTGAGCTCCCCGTACGGCGCGGTGCTCACCCCGCCCCACCGGTCGGTGAAGGCGAAGTGAGCACCGTTCCTTATGCGCTGTTCGATCACTTCAGAAAGTCTGGCACGTCGAGCTCCTCCGCGGGACTCTCGACGAACGGCTGCCGGACCGGCTGGACCTGCGGCGGCACCGGCGGGGCGGTCGTGGTGGTCGGCGCCTCGGACGCCCGGGACTCCTCGCGGGCCGTCACCGAACCGATGTTCCCGTAACTGGGCCGGGTGGTGGGCCGCTCGGGCGCGGCCGGCGGGGTGCTCGGCGTGGTGGCCTTCACCACGGGGTCGCGGACGATGGCCGGCGGCTGACCGCCGTCGAAGCCCGCGGCGATCACGGTGACCCGCACCTCGTCACCGAGCGCGTCGTCGATGACCGCACCGAAGATGATGTTGGCCTCGGGGTGGGCCGCCTCG
Source organism: Kitasatospora sp. GP82 (assembly GCF_029892105.1). Lineage (GTDB taxonomy): Bacteria > Actinomycetota > Actinomycetes > Streptomycetales > Streptomycetaceae > Kitasatospora. The sequence continues at coordinate 123,757 of NZ_JARZAJ010000018.1, forward strand.
CTGACCAGCTGGGCCGCCTCGTTGATCTCGAACAGGCCGAGGTCGGAGCCACCGGAGATGGAGAGCAGGACGCCCCTCGCGCCGTCGATGGACGCCTCCAGCAACGGCGAGGAGATCGCCATCACGGCGGCGGCCTTGGCGCGGTCCTCGCCCCGGGCCGAGCCGATACCCATCAGGGCCGAACCCGCGTCCGACATGACCGACTTGACGTCGGCGAAGTCGAGGTTGATCAGGCCGGGGGTGGTGATCAGGTCGGTGATGCCCTGGACACCGGAGAGCAGTACCTGGTCGGCGGAGCGGAACGCGTCCAGCACGCTGACCTGGCGGTCGGAGATGGAGAGCAGCCGGTCGTTCGGGATGACGATCAGGGTGTCGACCTGCTCGCGCAGGGACGCGATGCCGTCCTCGGCCTGGTTGGCGCGGCGGCGGCCCTCGAAGGTGAAGGGGCGGGTGACCACACCGATGGTCAGTGCGCCGAGCGAGCGGGCGATATTGGCCACGACGGGCGCGCCGCCGGTTCCGGTGCCGCCGCCCTCGCCGGCGGTGACGAAGACCATGTCGGCCCCCTTGAGGACCTCCTCGATCTCCTCGCGGTGGTCCTCGGCGGCCTTCCGGCCGACCTCGGGGTTGGCGCCGGCGCCGAGGCCCCGGGTGAGTTCACGGCCCACATCGAGCTTGACGTCGGCGTCGCTCATCAGGAGGGCCTGCGCATCGGTGTTGATCGCGATGAACTCGACGCCCTTGAGACCGACCTCGATCATCCGGTTGATGGCGTTGACACCACCGCCGCCGATACCGACGACCTTGATGACTGCGAGGTAGTTCTGCGGTGCTGCCACGTCGAAGGCCTCTCGCCTCGAATTTCCGGGTCGGCTTCCCCGTGTCGTGAAGGCCGACGGATGTCGATGGGTGGGGAGCAGGGTTTCAGGACTGAATGTCCGAAATGCCGACCACCGACCCGAACCCTAAACTTGAGCTTTAGGGTTATAGCTGTGTCTGCGTCATATCACCGTGGGACACAGCCTGGTGACACAGGACAGTAGGTCGCATCTGGCCCGTGTTCAACGAACACGCCGAGCTTCCCGTTTTTCTTTTGAGCCTATGTGATCATCAACCGCCCGGTGAAACCGGGGTGACCACCAAGGGTCGGCATGGAGCCATGGCTCCGTCAACACCGCCCTCGGGAGGAGAACTTACCGGATCAAGGCGACACAGCCGGGGCGTCCGGCGCACTCACGTCATAATTCGTGCCCCGCTGCCCGAGCAGCGCGGTCAGGACAACGGCCTTGCGCGCAGTGCGTTCCGGACTCCCCCAGTGCACCGTCGCACCCCCGCTGAGCTGCAGTCGAATGTCGTCGTACGAGTGAACCTGGAGTACGCCCGCACGCTTCGCCACCTCGGGAGGCAGCCCTGCGGCCACCGTGACCGCCGCCCGCAGCAGGGTCGGCCTGTCCATCACCGTCAGGGCGTCATTTCCCTGTTGACTGAGCGCTAGCTCCACCACCGGAACCCCCGCCGGGGCGGCCGGCTCGGTGGCGAAGCTCACGCCACCGGCGTCCACCTGCGAGAACGTGCCGTCCTGGTTCTTCAGGGCGGCGACCGGCTTGCGTTCGACCAGCTTGACCTGGAGGGTGTGCGGCCAGCCGCGCCAGATCTCGGCCTTGGCCACCAGGGGGATGCCCTCCACCCGGTGCTCGGCCTCGGTCAGGTCGACCCGGGCCAGCGGCCCGTGCTGGAGGCTGCCGAGCGCCTCGCGCACCTGGCCGTCCGTCAGCTTTCCGCTCTCCAGGCCCTGGACGGCGACACTGCGCACGTCCAGGGCGGAGGAGAAGTAGACCAGCCAGCAGAGCGCGCCGAGAACCAGCGCGCCCAAGGCACTCAGCACCACGATCCCGCGCCGGGAGAGCCGGAGCCTGGGTACGGACTCCGGTTCCTCCACCAGCGGGTCGTGGACCGAGGCATCAGCCACGACGACGGCCGCTCCTGGCTGCCTCGATCGCCTCGTAGACCATCCCCACCAGCAATTCGTCCGCGTCCCGGCGGCCGAACTCGGCGGCGGCGCGGCTCATGTCCCAGAGCCTGCGCGGGTCGGTGAGCACCGGCAGGACGTTCTGCAGCACCCAGTCCGGGGTCAGCTCGGCGTCGTCCACCAGCAGACCGCCACCGGCCTTGACCATCGGCTGGGCGTTCAGCCGCTGCTCGCCGTTGCCGATCGGCAGCGGCACGAAGGCGGCGGGCAGCCCGACGGCGGCCAGCTCGGCCACGGTCATGGCACCGGCCCGGCAGAGCATCAGGTCGGCGGCGGCGTACGCGAGGTCCATCCGGTCCACGTACGGCACGGCCCGGTACGGCGGCATCCCCGGGATGTCGTCGATCACCGGCAGCTCGTTCTTCGGGCCGACCGCGTGCAGGATCTGCACACCGTACTGCTGCAGGCGCGGGGCGATGGCCTGGACGGTCTCGTTCAGGCGGCGGGCGCCCTGCGAGCCGCCGGAGACCAGCAGGGTGGGCAGGCGCTGGTCGAGGCCGAAGTAGTGCCGGGCCTCGGGGCGCACCGCGTTGCGGTCCAGGGTGGCGATGGTGCGGCGCAGCGGAATTCCGATGTACCGGGAGTCGCGCAGCTTGGAGTCGGGGGTGGAGACCGCGACGAAGTCCGTGTAGCGGGCGCCGATCTTGTTGGCCAGCCCCGGGCGCGCATTGGCCTCGTGCACCACGATCGGCACACCGGCGCGTTTGGCGGCCAGGTAGGCGGGCATGGCGACATAGCCACCGAATCCGACCACCGCATCGGCCTTGACCCGCTCGATGATGTCCTGGGCGGCACGGACGGTGCCGCGCAGCCGGCCGGGGACGGTGATCAGCTCGGGGGTTGGCTTACGTGGCAGTGGGACGGCCGGGATCAGCGCCAGCTCGTAGCCGCGCTCGGGGACCAGCCGGGTCTCCAGGCCGCGCTCGGTGCCCAGGGCGGTGATCCCGCAGCTCGGGTCGTGCCTGCGGAGGGCGTCCGCGAGGGCGAGGGCCGGCTCGATGTGACCGGCGGTCCCGCCGCCGGCGAGTACGACATGCACCGAAATTCACCGCTCCCTGCGCGCCGGCCGGGGAGCAGGTCGCGCTGTGGTTCGTCGTCGTGGCAGCACCCGGGCCAGGAGTCCCCTGGATCGGGAGTTCTTGCTCCGGGCGGCCAGGGCCGCCTTCGCCCCCGGGCTGTTGCGTGCGAAGCACAGCAGCACCCCGATGGCGCACATGGCCGACAGCATGGCGGAGCCGCCGTAGGAGAACAGCGGGAGCGGGACGCCCGCGATGGGCAGGAGTCCCAGCGCCGACCCCAGGTTGATCATGGCCTGCGCCATGATCCACGTGGTGGCGGCACCCGCCGCGTACCTGACGAAGGGATCCTTCGTGCCGATGGCCACACGGATACCCGCATACCCTAGTGCCGCGAAGAGACCGAGTACTGACAGCGTCCCCACCAGACCGAGTTCCTCGCCGGTCGCGGCGAAGATGAAGTCGGTGTGGGCCTCCGGCAGTTGGCCCCATTTCTCCACTCCGGCACCCAGTCCGGATCCGAACGGGCCACCGGCCGCGAAAGCGTAGAGTCCGTGCAGCGCCTGGTAGCAGTCCACGTTGGGCCCCGCGCTGGTGACGCCGACACAGGCCAGCCGGTCGAGCCGGTGCGGGACGGTGATGACCAGGGCGGTGCAGGCGACCGCGGCGATGCCGAGGGTCGCGCCGAACAGCCGCAGCGGAGCGCCGACCATCCAGAGCAGGCCGAAGAGCATCGCGATCAGGATCATCGTGGTGCCCATGTCGCCGCCGAGCATGATCAGCAGCATCAGCAGCACGGTCCCGGGGACCAGCGGCACCAGCAGGTGCTTCCACTGGTCCAGCAGTCTGCCCTTCTGCTTGCGGGCGAGCAGGTCGGCGCCCCAGAGCAGCAGGGCCAGCTTGGCGAACTCGGAGGGCTGGACCTGGAAGAAGCCCAGGTTGATCCAGTTCCGGTTGCCGTTCACCTCCATGCCGATGCCCGGGATGGCGACCAGTACCAGCGCCCCGATCACGCCCGCAAGCAGCGGGTAGACCAGCGCCCGCTGGATCCGTGGCGGAGTCCGTGCCAGCACGACCATCAGCACCAGGCCGAGCAGGGCGGCGATCAGCTGCTTGCGGAAGAAGAAGGTGATCGGCAGGTGCCGCTGCATCACCAGGATCTGCGAGGACGAGAAGACCATCACCAGGCCGAGCACCAGCAGCAGCAGCGTCGCACCCAGGATCAGGTAGTACGGCGTCAGCGGCCGGTTGAGGGTGTACCTGGCCCGCTCCCTGAAGGCCCGCAGCCGGGCGATCGGCCCGGCCGACTTGAAGGTGGTGGTGGTCGCCGAGATCAGCCGCAGCCTGGAGCCACCGCGCTCGGGTGGGGCGGCTGTGCCCGCCCTTCCCTCACCCGCCACGGCGGCTCCCCCTCACCACTCGGGACGGCGCGCCTCGGGGGTCGTTGCCCGTCCCCCTCGGCTCGCACGTCCTACTTCTTCAGCTCGTGGACGGCAGTGGCGAACAGATCGCCGCGCTCGCCGTAGTTGGTGAACATGTCCATCGAGGCGCAGGCCGGAGCCAGCAGGACGGTGTCACCCGATCGGGCGAGTTTGGCAGCCTCGCGGACCACCTCGGTCATCGCCACCGCGCCAGTGTGGCCCGTGGCCGCCTCGATCACCGGGACATCCGGTGCGTGTCGCGCCAGCGCCTCGCGGATCAGCCCGCGGTCGGCACCGATCAGCACCGCCGCGCGCAGCCGCGTCGAGGCGCCCCGCACCAGTTCGTCGAAGGTCGCGCCCTTGGCCAGGCCGCCCGCGATCCAGACGATCGACTCGTACGCGGCCAGCGAGGCCGCCGCCGCGTGGGTGTTGGTGGCCTTGGAGTCGTCGATGTACCTGACCTCGTCCACGACCGCCACCTCGGCGATCCGGTGGGCGTCCGGGCGGAAGGCCCGCAGGCCGTCCCGGACGGCCTTGGTGTCCACCCCGTAGGCCCGCGCCAGCGCCGCCGCCGCCAGGGCGTTGGCGATATTGTGCGGGGCCGGCGGGTTCACGTCCTCGATCGAGCCGATCTCGGCGGCACTCGTCTGCCGGTCCGGGACGAAGGCCCGGTCCACCAGCAGGCCGTCCACCACGCCGAACTGCGAGAGCCCGGGCGCACCGAGGCCGAAGCCGATCGCCCGGCAGCCCTCCTCGACGTCCGCCTCGCGGACCAGGTCCTCGGTGGCGGGATCGGCGAGGTTGTAGACGCAGGCGACCTGGTTGCCCTGGTAGATCCGGCCCTTGTCGGCGGCGTACGCCTCCATCGAGCCGTGCCAGTCCAGATGGTCGGGCGCCAGGTTGAGCACCACGGCCGAGTGCGGGCGCAGGCTCGGCGCCCAGTGCAGCTGGTAGCTGGAGAGTTCGACGGCCAGGACGTCGTACGGCTCCTCGGCGAGCACCGCGTCCAGCACCGAGACGCCGACGTTGCCGACGGCGGCGGTGCGCAGTCCGGCCGCCGTCAGGATCGAGGCGAGCATCTGGACGGTGGTGGTCTTGCCGTTGGTGCCGGTGACGGCCAGCCAGGGCGCGGGCGCACCGGTGCCCGGCAGGGGCCTGCGCAGCCGCCAGGCCAGTTCGACATCGCCCCAGACCTCGACACCGGCCTCGGCGGCGGCCTGGAACAGCGGGCTGTTCGGCGGCCAGCCGGGCGAGGTGACGATCAGCCGGGTGCCCTCGGGAAGGCTGTCCGCGTCGCCCAGGCGGACCTGGACGCCCAGCTGCGCGAGGTCGGCGGCACGGGAGCGCAGGCCCTCGCTGTCACCGCCGTCCACCACGGTGACCTCGGCACCGAGGCCGCGCAGCACCCTGGCCGCGCTGATTCCGGAGACGCCCAGACCGGCGACGGCGACGTGCAGCCGGTCCCAGACGATCTCGGTCATCCGGTCACCCACCCCGCGTAGAAGAGGCCGAGGCCCACGGCGACGCAGAGGCCCTGGATGATCCAGAAGCGGACCACGATCAGCACCTCGCTCCAGCCCTTGAGCTCGAAGTGGTGCTGCAGCGGCGCCATCTTGAAGACACGCTTGCCGGTCATCCGGAAGGAGCCGACCTGGATGATCACCGACAGGGTGATGATCACGAAGAGGCCGCCGAGCAGCGCCAGCAGCATCTCGGTACGAGAGCAGATCGCCAGACCGGCCAGCGCGCCGCCGAGGGCCAGCGAGCCGGTGTCACCCATGAAGATCTTGGCGGGCGAGGTGTTCCACCACAGGAAGCCGAAGCAGGAACCCATCAGGGCGGCGGCCACCACGGCGAGGTCCAGCGGGTCGCGGACGTCGTAGCAGTTGGCGGTGGCGGTGATCATCGAGGCGCAGCTCTGGCCGTACTGCCAGACACCGATGAAGGTGTAGGCGCCGAAGACCATCACCGAGGCACCGGTGGCCAGGCCGTCCAGACCGTCCGTCAGGTTCACGCCGTTGGACATCGCGGCGATCATGAAATAGGCCCAGATGACGAACAGCACCGGGCCGACCGACCAGCTGAAGTCCTTGACGAAGGACAGGTGGGTCGAGGCCGGGGTGAGCCCCCGGTCGTCGTGGAACTGGAGCGCCAGGATCGCGAAGGCGAGGCCCACGAAGGACTGGCCGAGCAGCTTCGCCTTGGCCCGCAGACCCAGCGAACGGCGCTTGACCACCTTGATGTAGTCGTCCAGGAAGCCGACCAGGCCCAGACCCGTCGTCAGGAACAGCACCAACAGGCCGGAGGCGGTGGGCTTCTCGCCCGTTATCACCTTGGTGGCGAAGTAGGCGATCAGGGTCGCCAGGATGAAGGCGATACCACCCATGGTGGGCGTACCGCGCTTGCTGTGGTGGGCCTTGGGGCCGTCGTCACGGATGTACTGCCCGTAGCCGTGCCTGGCCAGCAGCTTGATCAGCGCCGGGGTGCCGAGCAGGGACAGGACCAGCCCGATCATGCCCGAGAACAGGATCTGCTTCACCGGGCAGCACCGTCCACGAGCAGGGCCTCGGCGACCTTCTCCAACCCCACCGAACGGGAGGCCTTCACCAGCACCACGTCCCCTGGTTGCAGCCCCGCCCGCAGCAGCTCGATCGCCGCGTCCGCGTCGGACACCAGCACCGACTCCTCACCCCACGAACCTTCGTTCCTCGCGCCGAGTTCCATACAGGCCGCGTCGCGTCCGCCGACCGCCACCAGCTTGGTGACGTCCAGTCGGACCGCGAGCCGCCCGATGGCGTCATGCTCGTCGAGGCTGTCCTCGCCGAGCTCCCGCATCTCGCCGAGCACCGCCCAGGTGCGGCGGCGCTCCGGGCCCCGGCCCCCCATCGACACCAGAGCCCGCAGCGCGGCCCTCATGGACTCGGGGTTCGCGTTGTAGGCGTCGTTGACGACGGTGACTCCGTCGGCCCGGTCGACGACCTCCATGCGCCAGCGGGACAGCGCACCCGCCTCGCCCAGGGCGGCGGCGGTGTCGTCGACGGACATACCGAGCGCCACCGCCACCGCAGCGGCGGCGAGGGCGTTCGAGACGTGGTGTTCACCGTACAGGCGCAGCTGTACCGGTGCGGAACCGGCCGGGGTGATCAGCGTGAACGATGGCCGACCGGTAGCGTCCAGACGAACATCCGCCGCCCGCACATCGGCCTGCGGGTGCTCGCCGAAGAGCAGCACCCTGGCCTTGGTCCGCTCGGCCATCGGCCGCACCAGCGGGTCGTCGGCGTTGAGCACGGCGACGCCCTCGGTGCTGAGTGCCTCCACCAACTCGCCCTTGGCCTCGGCGATCGCGGCCTTGGAGCCGAACTCGCCCAGGTGCGCGGTGCCGATGTTGAGCACCACGCCGACGTGCGGCGGGACGATCCCGGTCAGGTAGCCGATGTGGCCCTTGCCGCGGGCGCCCATCTCCAGCACCAGGTGCCGGGTGGAGTCCTCGACCCGCAGCGCGGTCAGCGGCATGCCGATCTCGTTGTTGAACGATCCCGGAGGGAAGACCGTCTCGCCCCGGCGCTGGAGCACCTGGGCGATCAGGTCCTTGGTGCTGGTCTTGCCGGCCGAGCCGGTGACCGCCACCACCTCGGTGCCGCTCGCCCGGTCCACCACGGCGCGGGCGAGGCGGCCGAGCGCCATGACCACGTCCTCCACCAGCACGGCGGGCACGCCGACCGGACGGGTCGCCAGCACCGCGACGGCCCCGGCCGCCACGGCCCGGTCGGCGAAGTCGTGGCCGTCCACGCGCTCGCCGACGACGGCCGCGAACAGGCCGCCGGGGCGCAGCTGCCGGGAGTCCACTTCCACCGGGCCAGTCACCAGGGTCTGGGGGTCGGCGCCGTCCAGGGTGCCGCCGACGGCGGCTGCGACCTCGGCAAGGGTCAGTGCGATCACTGCTGCTCCACTCCACGGCCGCCCTGGGTCCCCGCGGGGTCCTCGGCGGCCTGGCTGTGTTCGGCGTGGCTGTGCGCGATGGCCTCGCGCAGCACCTCGCGGTCGTCGAAGGGGCGGATGTCGTCCCGTACGTACTGGCCCAGTTCGTGGCCCTTGCCGGCCACCAGGACGGTGTCCCCGGCGTGGGCGCGGGCGATGGCCTCGGCGATGGCCTCGGCCCGGTCGGGGACGACCAGGACCTCGCCGCGCTCGGCCTCGGGCACGCCCGCGGCACCGCTCAGCATGGTCGCAAGGATCGCCAACGGGTCCTCCGAGCGCGGGTTGTCGCTGGTCAGGACGGCGGTGTCGGCGATCCGGGCGGCGATGGCGCCCATCGGGCCGCGCTTGTGCGGGTCGCGGTCACCGCCACAGCCGACCACCACGTGGAGCCTGCCCTTGGTGACCTCGCGCAGCGAGGTCAGTACGGCCTGAAGGGCGTCCGGCTTGTGCGCGTAGTCGACCACGGCGACGTACGACTGGCCGACGTCGACGCGCTCAAGTCGTCCTGGCACGCCGCTGATCGAGGCGACCCCGGCGACCGCCGCCTCCAGCGGCACCCCGGCGGTGACCAGCGCGGCGATGGCTCCGAGCGCGTTGGCGACGTTGAAGGGGCCGGGCAGCGGCACGGCTGCGTCGGCGGCCGCCCCGCCAGGACCGAGCACCCGGAAGGTCGAGCCCACCGGGCCGAGCTGGACGTCCACGGCACGCCAGTCGGCGGCCTCGTCGCCCTTGGCGGAGAAGGTGGTGACCGGGATCGGCGCCTCGGCTGCCAGTCGGCGGCCGTACTGGTCGTCCAGGTTGGCCACGCCGCGGCGGGCCTTGTCCGGCTGGAAGAGCCGGGCCTTGGCCCGGTAGTAGTCCTCCATGTCCGGGTGGAAGTCCAGGTGTTCGGGCGTCAGGTTGTTGAACAGGGCGACGTCGTAGACGACCCCGTCCACCCGGCCGTAGACCAGGGCGTGGCTGGAGACCTCCATGACCACCGCGTCGGCGCCGCGCTCGCGCATCACGGCGAGAATGGCGTGCAGGTCGGTGGCCTCGGGGGTGGTGCGCTCGCTCTTGATGCGCTCGTCTCCGACCCGCATCTCCACGGTGCCGATCACCCCGGGCACCAGGTCGGCGCCGCGCAGGCCGCCCTCGACCAGGTACGAGGTGGTGGTCTTGCCGTTGGTACCGGTCAGGCCGATGGTCAGCAGCTGCTCGCTGGGGCGGCCGTAGATCGCGGCGGCCAGCAGGCCCATGGCGGCCCGCGGGCTGTCCACGACCAGCAGCGGCGCGCCTGCGGCGGCGGCCAGCTCGGCCCCGGCCGGGTCGGTGAGCACGGCGACGGCTCCGGCGGCCACCGCCTGGGCGGCGAAGGCCGCACCGTGGTGGTTGGCGCCGGGGAAGGCCACGTACACGTCTCCGGGGCGCACCGCGCGGGAGTCGTGGGTGATGCCGGTGACCTGCGCGCCCTCGACGGGCTCCAGGCCCAGCAGTCGGGCGACCTCGGCGAGCGGGGTCACCGCCGGGCTGGTCGGGCGGGGCGGGGTCGCGTTGGTTTGATCGGGTTTCGGCACGGCGGGAAGGCTATCTGCCGATGGGCCCCCAGAGCCAAACCGGGCACCTCCCTCATTTTTTCCCGACCCGCCTCCGGGCGCTTCGAGCCGCTCCCGACACTCCTCGCTGCCGCGCTCCCGCGTACCTCGGCCGCTTCCTCGCTCGTCGCTTTCGGCACCGGCGCGCCCTTCGGCTCGCCGAGCAGCGCCGACGCCCTGCACGGGCTGGGAAGTCGGGTGCGGAAGAGGACCGGGAACGGGGCCGGGAAGGTGGCTCATCAGGGCTTCCAGTCGACGGGCAGGTTGGGCGCCTCGCTGCCGCTGGGCGCGACGTGCAGGGTCTTGAGAGTGAACTCCATCACCTGCTTGAACACCGGTCCGCAGAGCTGGCCGCCGAAGTGGCCGTTGACCGGGTCCTGGATGACGCACGAGACCGTCACCCTGGGCGCCTCGGCGGGCGCGAAGCCGATGAAGGAGGCGGTGTAGCCGGAGTACTTGCCGGTCTTGGGGTCAACCCGGTTGGCGGTGCCGGTCTTCCCGGCCACCCGGTAGCCGGGGATCTGCGCCTTCCCGCCGGTGCCCTGCTCGTCGGAGACGACCGACTCGAGCATCTGGGTGAGGGTCTTGGCGGTCTCCGGCTTGACCACCTGGGTCTGCTCCCCGGCCGGGGCCGGGGTGTACCGGCCGTCGGGTCCGGTGGTCCCGGCCAGCAGACTCGGGGTCACCCGCACTCCGCCGTTGGCGATGGCGGAGAAGACCGAGGTGGCCTGCAGCGCGTTGACGGACAGGCCCTGGCCGAAGGGGATGGTGTACTGCTGCGAACCGCTCCAGGTCTCCGGCTTGGCCAGGATTCCCCTGGTCTCGCCGGGGAAGCCGAGCCCGGTGGGCTGGCCGATGCCGAAGCGGTGCAGGTAGTCGCCCAGGATCTGGTTGGACTGCTGCTGGGACTTGCCCAGGTGCTCGGCGGCCTCGATGGTGCCGATGTTGGAGGACTTGGCGAGCACCCCGGCCAGCGTCAGGTACCAGGTCTCGTGGTCGATGTCGTCGTGGAAGACCCGGTCGGAGCGCTGCAGCGTGTTGGGTACGGTGACATGGGTGTCCCACTGCGCCGAGCCGGTGTCCAGTACCGCGGCCATGGTCATCAACTTGGCGGTGGAGCCGGGCTCGTAGGCGTCCTGGACGGCCGCGTTGCCGAGTTGGTCGGCCTTGGCCGAGGAGAGGTGGTTGGGGTCGAATCCGGGCGAGGTGGCCATGGCCAGGACCTGACCGGTCTTCACGTCCTGGACGATCACATAGCCGCTCGAAGCCCCGGCGTTGGCCACCTGGTCGGTGATGGCCCGCTGGGCCGCCCACTGGATGTCCCGGTTGATCGTCAGCCGCAGGTCCTGGCCCGGTACCGGGGACTGCAGGCTGCCACCGGCGGAGGTGGGCACCGTCCGGCCGGCCCCCGGGGCGTAGGTGACCCGGCCGTCCTTGCCCGCCAGTTCCTTCTGGTACTGGAGTTCCAGGCCGCCGGTGCCGGTCCCGTCGGCGTTGACGAAGCCGACCAGGTTGGCGGCCAGGCCCGCGGCCGGGTAGACCCGCCGCTTGGCCGCGGTGAAGCCCAGGCCGACCAGCGGGTTGGCGCAGGCACTGTCCAGGTACTGGCGGCCGCCCTGGTCGGCGGGCTTGCCGAGCAGGGCCCGCTGGGCCCGGCACTCCTTGGTGTCCGTCTGCTTGCTGAGCGCCGTCCTGAGGTCGGTGACCTGCTTCTTCACCTCAGGGCTCTGCCGGGGCGCGAGCATCACCCACCTGGTCTTCGGGGTGTGCAGGGCGGCGGCCAGCTGCTCCTTGCTGCGGCCCAGGATGGGGGCCAGCAGAGCAGCGGCCTGTTCAGGGGCGTCCGGGATCCTGGTCTTGTCGGCGGGGTAGAACGTCGGGTCGGCGATGACGTCGTACGCGTCCACGGTGGTGGCCAGGGCGACGCCGTCCGAGGACGTTATCGAGCCGCGTTCGGCGGAGAGCTTGGCGTCGGAGTACTGGTTGGCGCCCGCCGACGCGGCCAGCGCGTCCGAGTCGAGCAGCTGCAGCTGGACCAGCCGGCCCGCGAAGACCGAGAAGACCGCCGCCAGTGCGATGGTGATCAGCCGCAGGCGGCGACGCGGGTTGCCGAGCTTGACGCTCCTGGGTTGCGGGCGGGCGGCCGGCGGGCGAGGGCGCCGCTCCGGCGGACGGCGCGCGTCGGAGGTGCGCGGTCGCGGGGCGCGCGGGCGCTCACCCGGGGTTCGCGCCGGGGTACGGCCTGCGCCGCGCGCCGGGTTGCGTCCGGGGTCACCGGCGGGCCTGGGCCGGGCGCCGCCGGGGTGCGGCGGCTTGCGTTCGCCGGAACCGCGCGGGGGTTGGCGGGGCGTACTCATCGCGGCGAACCTCCGGCCGAAGCTGACGGGGTGACGGGCGGCGCCGGGTCGATCTGCACCGTGCCGTCCCCGGTGGGGCTGGGCGGCGCGGACGGCGACGGGGTGGCCGGGGCAGCGGTACTGGGGGCGGCCGAGGTGCTCGGCTGGGCGGTCCTGTTCTGCTGCTGCTGCCACAGCTCGGTGGTGGAGCGTTTCACCGGCGGGCTGTCCTGCGCCTGCCCCGGATTGCCGAGGACCCTGCCGTCGTCCTGCAGGAAGGCCGGGTCGCCGCCGGGCACCATGCCGAGCTCACGGGCCCGCCGCTCCAGTGCGTCGGGGGCCGAGGCCTGGTCGATCTGCTGCTGCAGGGTCTGCTGCTGGTCGGTCAGCTCGGTGGTCTGCTTCTGCAGCCGGGAGAGCTCGAAGGAGCCCTCGTTCAGCGCCGTGTTCAGCATCAGCAGCCCGAGCAGCCCGCCCGAGAGCAGCACCACCACCAGCACTGCGAACGGAGTACGCCCGCGGACCGACCGCTTCCCCGGCCGTACGGTGATCCGTGCTCTGCCGCCCTGGCCGGGCAGCATCCTGTTCTCCCGGACGCGTCCGCCGGCCACCGGCACTGCACTTCTCCCTCGCCGCTCTTCTCTCCCCCCGGCCGGATCAGGCCCGAGTCGGGACCGACCAACGACAGGGCCCGGGTCACGACCCGGGGGTGCGCACCCCCGGCGCCGTTGCTTCTCCCGTGCCCCCTACCGCCGGCCGGTCTCCCTGATCCTCTCCGCCACGCGCAGTCGTACGGGCGCGGCGCGCCGGTTCTCCTCGATCTCCGCCTCCGTGGCCAGCTCGGCACCCCGGGTGAGCAGCTTCAGCCAGGGCTGGTTCTCCTCCGGAATGAACGGCAGCCCCGGCGGGGCGGTGTTGGTGGCACCGGCCGCGAAGTACTGCTTGACCAGCCGGTCCTCCAGTGACTGGTACGACATCACCACGATCCGGCCGCCCATGGCGAGCGAGTCCAGCGCGCCGGGGATGGCCCGGTCCAGGACCTCCAGCTCGCCGTTGACCTCGATCCGCAGGGCCTGGAAGGTCCGCTTGGCCGGGTTGCCCCCGGTCCGCCGGGTGGCGGCGGGGATGGCGTTGCGTACCAACTCCACCAGACGCGCGCTGTTGGTGAACGGTTCCTTCTCCCGCTCCCGGACGATCACCGAGGCGATCTTTCCGGCGAACCGCTCCTCGCCGTAGAACTTGAGGATCCGGGCGAGCTCGCCGTGGCTGTAGGTGTTCAGCACCTCGGCGGCACTCAGGCCCCGGCTCTGGTCCATCCGCATGTCCAGCGGCGCGTCCTGTGCGTACGCGAAGCCGCGGTCGGCCTCGTCCAGCTGCATCGAGGAGACGCCGAGGTCGAAGAGGATGCCCTGCACCCTGGGGATGCCCAGGTCCTCCAGCACCGCCGGGATCTCGTCGTACACGGCGTGCACCAGGGTGGCCCGGTCACCGAAGGGGGCGAGCCGCTCGGCGGAGAGCTTGAGCGCGGCCGGGTCGCGGTCCACGGCCACCAGCCGGACCTCGGGGAACTGGCTGAGCAGTGCCTCGCTGTGGCCGCCGAGGCCCAGGGTGGCGTCCACCACCACGGCACCGGGTGCGGAGATCGCCGGGGCCAGCGCGTCCATACACCGCTGGAGCATCACCGGGACGTGCTTGGGTGCCGAGTTCTCGCTGCTCATCCCACCATTCTGGACCACCGGGCGGGCCGAACACGCACGCCGCCTCTGGTCCCCACCCGCTCACCTGGGGAAGGAGTGCCGCCCGGCACCGGGGAAGGTGCGCCAGGAGGCACGGAGCGGGAGGAGGCCGAAGGCGGCGTACGGAGCCTACCGACCGGCCGGAAAGGCACAGTTGACGGTGCATGACACCGGTGCTTCACTGCGCCGCAACTCTATCGCGCCAGGGGGGGCAGTCAATCGTCCGCGACGGCGCACCACCCGGGCGGACGCATGGGTTCCGCGCAGGTCGGCGGCGGTCCTGCGGCGGCCGGGCCCGCTTCGGAACCGCCGAATCACAGGTGCGCACCGTGCCCGGCGCGCGCCGGACAGAACGGTACAGAGCGGACAAGTCCGTCGAGACAGCGCACGTGTACCGCTATGCGCTCCATCACACCGTCGAAAAAGCGGCGGCCCGCCCCCACCACGGGGCGGGAAATCCTATTACCGTCGTCGGCATGACAGTGACTCCCGACCGGCCCACGCCGTCCGCCGCTGCCGAACCCGCCCCGACCATCATCGACCGCTTCGTCGAGGCCAACCGCGCCTATGCGGTCGGCTACCGCGACGGCGGGATGGACGCCCGGCCCGTCCAGAAGGTCACCGTGGTGGCCTGTATGGACGCGCGACTCGACCTGTTCGCCGCGCTCGGCCTGGAGCTCGGCGACGCGCACGTGATCCGCAACGCCGGCGGCGTCGTCACGGACGACACCATCCGTTCGCTCACCATCAGCCAGCGCGCCCTCGGCACCCGCTCGATCGCACTGATCCACCACACCGGCTGCGGCCTGCTCGGACTCACCGAGGACTTCCGCCGCGAGCTCGAACTGGAGGTCGGCCAGCGCCCGCAGTGGGCCGTCGAATCCTTCATCGACCTGGACGGCGACGTCCGCCAGTCGATGCAGCGGGTGCGCACCTCGCCGTTCCTGCTGCACACCGACGATGTCCGGGGCTTCGTCTTCGACGTCCACACCGGCCTGCTTCGCGAGGTCCGCTGACCCCCACTCACCCCGTCGGCAGCCCGGCCAGCGTCGTCCGGGCTCTGCCCACCCCACCGCCTCCCACCGGCGTTCGCCCGGGTACGAACCCGGACAGTGTTCGCGTATCGGCCTCCCGAGTGACTTTCGGCCGTCCGGCAGGGAAGAATGCGCCTGCAGGCTGACCCCGCACCACCTGGGGCTGCCTGACCGCGCGCCACCGACCCGCACCGGTCCCCGGACCGTTCCATCGGGGCCTGTCAGGACCCGTCGGGTCTCCTCGGGAGCCGAGACGGCGGTCGGCCGCGTAATCGGGGTGGGGCCGGTCTCGTGACGAGGCCAGGCGTGACTGGGTCATGGGAGTTTACGGGTGACGACCTACAACGGACAGACCGCCGCCGTCGGCGCGGGGGTACCGCGCCCGGCCGGACTGCACGAGCTGAGTGCGGTGGTGGAACGGGTCCGGGCTTCGGTCGAGAGCGTCATCGAAGGCAAGCCGGAGGCCGTCCGGATCGCCCTGACCGTCATGCTGGCCGAGGGCCATCTGCTGCTGGAGGACGTGCCCGGCGTCGGCAAGACCATGCTCGCCAAGGCGCTCGCCCGCTCGCTGGACTGCTCGGTCCGCCGGATCCAGTTCACCCCCGACCTGCTGCCCTCCGACGTGACCGGCACCAGCATCTTCGACCAGCAGCGGATGGACTTCGAGTTCCGCCCCGGCGCGATCTTCGCCCAGATCGTGGTCGGCGACGAGATCAACCGGGCCTCGCCCAAGACCCAGTCCGCGCTGCTGGAGTCGATGGAGGAGCGCCAGGTCACCATCGACGGCACCAGCTACGAACTGCCCTCCCCGTTCATGGTGGTGGCCACCCAGAACCCGGTGGAGATGGAGGGCACCTACTCCCTCCCCGAGGCCCAGCGCGACCGCTTCATGGCCCGGATCTCGATCGGCTACCCCAGCCCCGAGGCCGAGTTCGCCATGCTCGACCACCATGCCGGCGCCAACCCACTGGACGACGTCCAGCCCGTCGCGCACGCCGACGACCTCCTCAAGCTGATCGAACTGGTCCGCTCGATCCACCTGGCCGACCCGGTCCGCCGCTACGCCGTCGACCTGGTCGGCGCCACCCGCAACCACCCGGAGCTGCGCCTGGGCGCCTCCCCCCGCGCCACCCTGCACCTGGTCCGCGCCGCCCGCGCCGCCGCCGCCCTGGACGGCCGCGAGTACGTGCTGCCCGACGACATCCAGGCACTGGCCGTCCCGGTCCTGGCCCACCGCCTGCTGCCCACCGCCGAGACCCAGCTCAGCCGTCGCACCGCCGAGCAGGTCGTGCTCGACCTGGTGGCCCGGCTGCCGATCCCCCGTCCGCAGGGACGCGGCTGAGGTGGCGCAGGCCGACAACCCCGCAGACCTGCGCGCCGGCCTGCGCGGCCTGACCACCAGGGGCCGGTCCTTCCTCGCCGCCGGGATCACCGCCGCCGCGTGCGCGTACGTCTTCGGCCAGGACACCCTGCTCCAGGTCGGCATCCTGCTGGCCGCGCTGCCGCTGAGCGCCGCCGCGCTGCTGCTGCGCACCCGCTACCGGGTGGCCGGCGGCCGACGGCTCAGCCCGCACCGTGCCTCGGCCGGGCAGGAGGCCCGGGTGCATCTGCGCCTGGACAACGTCTCCCGCGTCCACACCGGCCTGCTGCTGCTGGAGGACCAGGTCCCGTACGTACTCGGGCCGCGCCCCCGCTTCGTGCTCGACCGGGTCGAGCCGCGCGGCTACCGCGAGGTCTCCTACCGGGTCCGCTCGGACGTGCGCGGACGCTATCCGCTCGGGCCGCTCCAGTTGCGGGTCGCCGACCCCTTCGGGATGTGCGAGCTGACCAGGTCCTTCACCGCTGCCGACATCCTCACCGTGGTGCCGCAGGTGCAGCCGCTGCCCCCCGTCCGGCTGGTCGGCGAGTGGACCGGCCACGGCGAGAGCAGCGCCCGCACCCTCGCCCAGGCCGGGGACGACGACGTCATCCCGCGCGAGTACCGGCACGGCGACGACCTGCGGCGGGTGCACTGGAAGTCCACCGCCAGGTACGGCGAACTGATGGTCCGCCGGGAGGAGCAGCCGCTCAAGGCCCGCGCCACCGTCCTGCTGGACACCCGGGAGCTCGCCCACCGCGGCACCGGACCCGCGTCCTCCTTCGAATGGGCCGTCAGCTGCGCCGCCTCGCTCGGCGTCCATCTGATGGAGCTCGGCTACCAGACCCGGCTGCTCACCGACACCGGCCGGACCGTTCCCGCCGTCGAGGGCGCCACCAGGACGGTCGCCGAGTCGGCCGGTCTGCTGCTGGACGCGCTGGCCGTGGTCGAGCACTCCGACGGCGGCGGCTTCAGCCGCGCCGAGGACGTCCTGCGGCTCGGGGGCGAGGGACTGCTGGTGGCAGTCCTCGGCGAACTGGACGAGGAGCAGGTCAGGCGACTCGGTCGGCTCCGCCGCCGGGCCGGCGCCGGCGTCGTCTTCCTGCTCGACACCCCGGCCTGGGCCGGACTGCGCGCGGTCCTGCCCGACGCCCCCGACGACCAGGCCGCCCAGCAGCTCCGGCTGCTCCGCGAGGCCGGCTGGATCGTGCTGCCCGCCAGGGCCGGCGACTCCGTCCCGGCCCTGTGGCGCCTCGCCGACCGCACCGGCCTGAGCACCTCCCGCGTCCAGCCGCAGGGCCACGGCACGCCCGGGCCCGGCCAGGCCCCGCTGCGGACCCCCTACCGAGACGAGGCCGGTTCGTGACCACTCGGGCCAAGTTGACGCTCTACTCGGCGCTGGCCACCGCACTGACGACGCTCTGCCTGACCCCCCTGGTCAAGCCGAGCAGCTGGTACGCCGCCGCCCTGGTCCAGATCGCCGCCGTCGCGGCGGTGGGTGCCGGACTGCGGCGCCTCGCCCTCTCCCGGGCCCTGGTGGTGCCGCTCCAGCTGCTCGCCGCGCTGTATCTGCTGACGCTGATCACCGTCACGTCCTCGATGACCGCCGCAGTACTGCCGGGACCTCGCGCCATCGACGCGATCGGCACCCTGCTGGCCGACGGCACCACGACCATCCAGCAGTACTCCATCCCGGCGCCCGCCTCCGACGGGCTCCAGCTGATCCTGGTCGGCTCGGTCACCCTGATCGCCGTCGTGGTGGACGCCCTCACCGTGACCTTCCGCCGGGCCGCCGCCGCGGGTCTGCCGCTGCTCGCGCTGTACTCGGTGGGCACCGGGCTGGCCGGATCGGGCCTCTCCTGGTTCTGGTTCCTGTTGGCGGCCGGCGGCTACCTGCTGCTGCTCTTCGCCGAGGGCCAGGACCGGCTGTCCCGCTGGGGCCGGGTCTTCCACGGCACAGACCGACCGGGGGCCCGTACGGTCTCGCACAACGGCCAGCTGGTCGGTCTGCTCGCCCTGGTGTGCGCGCTGGTCCTCCCGGTGTTCCTGCCGCACGGCAACCTCGGCCTGATCGGCAACGGGTCGGGCACGAGCGGCAGCGACGGCTCCATCGGCCGGATCACCTCGCTCAACCCGGTGGTGGCACTGTCCGCCAACCTCAACCGGCCCGACAACGTCGAGATGTTCCGCTACAGCACGGACGCCAGCAACGCGAGCCAGATGTACCTGCGGATCAACGCCCTGGACAGCTTCGACGGCGTGGAGTGGAAGATCTCCGACCAGCGCCTGGCGGACGTCCCCACTCCGCTCCCCGCCGTCGAGGGCCTCGGACGGAACGTGCCGGTCACCCCGGTCCGAACCACCGTCAGGATCACCGACAACCTCAGCACCCAGTGGCTCCCGATGCCGTACCCGGCCGACACGGTCTCCGTGCCGGGCCGCTGGCAGTACGAGGCCGACACCCGCACCCTGGTCGCCGGCGACGGTCAGCAGACCAACGGCCTGCAGTACCAGGTCGACAGCCTGGACATCGAACCGTCCCCGGCCCAGCTCCGCTCGGCCGGGGAGGCACCCGCAGACTTCGCGCAGAAGTACCTAGAGCTGCCGCAGGGCCTCCCGTCGGTGGTCGCCGAGACCGCCCGGAGCGTCACCGCAGGGAAGACCAACGCCTACGACAAAGCGGTGGCCCTGCAGACCTGGTTCAACTCGTCCGAGTTCCACTACAGCCTGAAGGTGGCTCCCGCCACCGGAAGCGACGCCGTCGTCCGCTTCCTCCGGGACAAGACCGGCTTCTGCGTGCACTTCGCAGCCACCATGGCCGCGATGGCCCGCACGCTCGGCATCCCCGCCCGAGTGGCCATCGGCTTCGCACCCGGCAGCGACGAGGGCAACAACACCTACGTGGTCCACAGCCAGGACTACCACGCGTGGCCCGAGCTGTACTTCCCGGGTTCGGGCTGGCTGCGCTTCGAACCGACGCCGAGCCGGGGCATCGCTCCGAGCTACTCCCAGGAGCAGGCCGCGCCCGCGCCCAGCGCCACCGCGGCCGAGCCCACCACCGCACCGGCCCAGGGCGCCTCGGCCGCCCCCAGCGCGAGCAGCAGCTGCGACCCGCAGCAGCGCCGGGCCGGGGACTGTGCGGACCGCAGCACGGCCGTGGCGCACAGCGCCGGGCCGGCGCCGTGGTGGCTGAGCCGGCAGACGCTGATCTCCTGCGCCGTGGCTCTCGTCGCCCTAGCACTGCTCGCCACGCCGATGCTCTGGCGGGCCCGCCTGCGCCGCCGGAGGATCGGCACCGGCCGACACCTGCCCGGCGGTCCGGCCGTCGGCCTGACCGACCAGCAGGTACTGGCCGCCTGGGAGGAGCTGATCGACACCGCCTGGGACCTCGGTATCCCACCGGACGAGGCACGCACCCCGCGCCGCGCGGCCCAGCGGATCTCCGAGGCCGGCCGGCTCGACGAGGCTGCCACGGCCGCCGCCGGACGGGTCGCCCTGGCCATCGAGCAGGTGCTGTACGCGCGCGAGGCGCAGCCGCAGACCTCGCTGGGGGGCGACGTACGGGCCGCCTCGGCGGGCCTGCGGGCCTCGGCCGGACGGCGTGGGCGGGCCAGGGCCGTACTGCTGCCGCCGTCCTCCGCCCGCCTGCGGTGGCGGCTCCAGGACCGACTCGCGGCCGGACGCGAAGCCCTCGCGCGGATGATCACCCGGTGCACCGAGCCGGTACGGGCCCTGCTGCGCCGCCGCGACCGGTAGGTCCCGCTCCGCGGACGGCACCGGAACGGGTGAGGGCGGGCAGTCGATTGACTGCCCGCCCTCACCCGTCTGTCCAGCCTGCCGACCGACTACACGCCGTCGTGCTCGTCCCTGCGGCGCTGCCAGCGTTGCTCCATCCGGTCCATCACACCGGCCTTCCGGCGCGAGGCCGGGGCCGCCTTGGGGCCCGCCCCGTGTCCGGCGGGGTTACGCCTCCACCCGGTAACGGCGAGGACCGCGCAGCCCAGCATCACCAGGAACCCGACGACGCTCACCCAGATGATCTGAGCGACCATACCCCCCATGAGGAGGGCGATGCCCACCACGAACCCTGCGGCGGCCTGGTAGACCCTCCGACGGGTGTAGGTGCGCAGCCCGGTTCCCTCGAGCGCTGACGCGAACTTGGGATCTTCTGCGTACAGCGCTCGCTCCATCTGCTCGAGCAGTCGCTGCTCGTGCTCCGAGAGCGGCACGGAGTCCTCCTACTCGTCGGTCGCGGGGCGACCGGTATGCCACCCCTGGCTCGGCCCTGTGTGGTCCATATGCCCCATGGTTCTGGCTGTCATGCTTACCGGCTTTACCCAGATCATACGGTCCGGGGGCACACTTCGGGGTGGTCAAGCACACGTGGCTCCGGCCACGTGCCTGCTTGCTTCCCGTACGGTGCCCAACGCCGAAGCACGGGTACAAGTGCCCGGATGAGCGGAATCTTTCCCGGACGCGGTCGCAGTGGGGACCGGTCTGCGACCGCGGCGGTGACCGGAGGGTCAGACGAGCGAGGCGAGCAGGTGCAGCTGGGTGGCGACGGCGTGGAAGGCCGGCTGCCCGGCGGCGGCCTGCTCCAGCTTGAGCAGCGCCTCCATCGCGCCGGGCTCGGTGTCCACCAGGACGCCGGGGACGAGGTCGGCGAAGACCCGGACACCGTGCACCGAGTCCACTCGCAGGCCGGCGCTGCGGGCCAGGTGCTCCAGTTCGTCGCCGCTGAAGCGGCGGGGCATCGGGTCCTGCTCGCCCCAGCGACCGTCGGGGGCGTCCAGAACGGCGCGGGCCTCGGTGAAGTGACCGCTCAGGGCCCGGGCGAGCACGGCGCCGTTGCGGTTGGCGGCGAGCAGGCTGACCAGGCCGCCCTTGTGCAGGGTCGCGGTGAGGTTGCCGAGCGCCTCGGCCGGGTCGTCCACCATCTCAAGGACACCGTGGCAGAGCACCGCGTCCACGCTGGCCGGGTTGACCACCTCGGGCAGGGTCTGGGTGTCGCCCTGTACCGCACGGACCAGTTCGGTGACACCCGCTTCGGCGGCCCGGCGCTCCAGTGCGAACAGCGCGTCCGGGCTCGGGTCGACCACCGTCACCCGGTGGCCCAGCCGGGCCACCGGCACGGCGAAGTTACCGGTGCCGCCACCGGTGTCCAGCACATCCAGCACAGGCTGGTCCAGCTCGGCGGCCCGGCGCTCCAGGGCCGTCTTCACCACCTCCCACACCACGGCGGTACGCAGGGCGCTGCGGGGACGCGTCGGGTACAAGGCGGAAGCTCCTCGTCGCGGGGGTCTGGCTGATCACCCCCACCTTAGACCGCCAGGACCCTCGGCACCCCGCCCCACCCCAGCCGCACCGGACACGGCCCGGCCGCCGCACCCGGCCATTCCCTCCTCTTCCCTCCTCGCCGCGGCCGGCGGTGCCCCGCTACTCGACGTCCCCCGCCGCCGCAGAGCGGATGTCGAGCGGCTGCGCCGACGGCTCGGGGTGAAGACGCAGGAGGCGCAGGACGATGCGGTGGTAGAGCGCGGTGTTGCGGATCAGGTCGTCCGCCTCGCGGGTGCTGGCCGAGCCCCGGATACCCGCCTCGGCCGCGGCCCGGCGGCGGGCGCCCGCCGCGAAGTAGAGGGCCCACTCGGCGAGTTCGGGGGCGACCTCGGGCAGCACGTCCCAGGCGCTGCGGATGGCCCGGCGCCGCCGTGGGTTCTTCTCCGGGCGTCCGCGCACGGCGAGCACGGCCGCGGTGGTCCGCAGTGCGGCCAGGTGCGCGGCGGCGTACCGCTCCAGCGGATCCTCGTACTGGCGGGCGCGGGTGAGCGTCGCGTCCGCGTGACGGAGCAGGTCGAGGGCGGCGGGCGGGGCGGCGGCCCGGCGCAGCACAGGGTGGACGTCGGCGCCCCGGCTCTGCGGCGACGGAATCGGGAGTGCCGGGATCCGCACCCCGGGGCCGTCCGGCTGGGGGCTCTGCGGTGCGGCACCGCGAAAGTCGGCGGCTGGGCGGCGGGTAACGGTCTCAGGATGGCTGATGGTCATGGCATCCCCCGGTCCTAAGCGGGTGGCACAGGCCGGACGACCCGTGCAGTCCCATCGTGAACGGCACCACTGACAATCCATGCCCACAACGTCCACCGCGTGCACACCTGGGATCCGGACCGGCTCGCACATGGCAAGGGCGGTCCCGCCCGGCTCGCCCCGACTCCCCCGTCGGCCTGCCGTGCGGAACCGCCCTGCACGTCCACCGGTGTGCGGAGCGCTGCGGCCCCGCACTTCCCCGGTACTCCCCCGTCGGCCGTCCTCCCCACGGCCCCGCTCCGCCACCCCCGGGTCGGCGTCGCGCGGCCGTCCGGCCTGGCTGCGCGGCCCGCAAAGGCTGCCCATCAATCCCCCACGGCTGATGGACGCGAGACCGCTGCCGGGGCGACCGACCCTCTGACAGGCCGTCGTCCCGATGCCATCACTCTGCCCGTTTCCGCAGGCAGGAGGCCATCCGCTGAACTACTCAAGTCTGGGACTGAGTATCCGTACTCATCTTCCGCAGACCTCCCCCGGGCCGGAACCGCCCGGCTGCCGTCGGCGTCCTGAGAACCCGGACCCACCGGTGCGGGTACGGTGTGGGGCCCGGCCGTTCGAAGTCCGTCCTGTACTTCGGAGCGGTCGGACGGATTGTCAGCGGTGGTTTCGGAGGGGAGCACAAGGGTGGGCATCGTCCCATTGATCTTCACCAGCGGCTGGGCGAGCGGCATCAACGCCTATGCCGTGGTGATGCTGCTCGGTCTGTTCGGGCGGTTCGGCGGGGCCGACTCGGTGCCGCCCGTGCTGGAGCGCACCGATGTACTGATCGCCGCGAGCGTGCTCTTCCTCTGCGAGGCGGTGGCCGACAAGATCCCGTACGTGGACACCGTCTGGGACGCGATCCACACGGTGATCCGCCCGATCGCCGGTGCGACCGTCGGAGCGCTGCTGGCCAGTCAGCACCCGGGCTCCCTCGGCGAGGTGGCGGCCGGTGCGATGGGCGGCACCACCGCTCTGGTCAGCCATGGCATCAAGGCCTCGTTGCGGATGGCGGTCAACACCTCTCCGGAGCCCGCCAGCAATATCATCCTGAGCCTGGCCGAGGACCTCTCGGTGGCCGGTCTGGTCACCCTGGCGATCTTCCACCCGTGGTTCGCCGCGTCGATCGCCGCGACGCTTGTGGTCATCGGTGCGGTCCTGGTCTGGTTCGCGATCTCCCGGATCCGCCGCTTCCGGCAGCACCGCCGCGAGCGCAAGACACAGCGAGCGCAGCGCAGCGCGCCCCAGCCCGTCGGCGCCGGACCGTACTGAGCCGGACACTGGCCCGGGGTCCCACGGAACCGCAGGTCACCCGAACCCCGAGGTAGCGCCCGGCCTCCGTCTCCGGAGGGTCTTAGGATCGGGTCCCATGGCACGGATCGTCATCATCGGCGCAGGAATCAGCGGCCTGGCCGCCGCCGCACGGCTGGCCACCCTCGGGCACCGGGTGACGGTCTGCGAGGCCGGCAGCACGTTCGGGGGCATGCTCGGCCGCTACGAACGGGACGGTTTCACCTTCGACACCGGCCCCGGCCTGCTCACTCTTCCCGCCGTCTACCGCGACCTGGCCCTGAAGTCGGGCCGCGAGCCGCTGGAACAGCTGGTCCAACTGGCCCCGGTGAGCCCGGAGAGCCGGCACCTGTTCCCCGACGGTACGGACCTCGTGCTGCCCAACGCCTCGCGCGGCGGGGTCGGCCAGGCACTGGACACGGCCTTCGGTCCCGGTTCGGGCGAGCGCTGGAACGAGGTGATGAACCGGGCCCGCGCAGTCTGGGAGGCCACCCGGCGCCCCCTGCTCGAAGAGCCGCTGCCCGCCGACCCCCGGCCGCTGCACACCGATCCGTACCCCGCGCCGCCGCGCCGCGGCCTGACCCGGCTGAGCCGCCGCACCAGCACCCTCGCCCAGGTCGCCGAGCGCGAACTCGGCGGCCACCCCGGCCTCACCGCCCTGCTGTACGAGTACGCGCTGCGCTTCGGCCTCCACCCGGACGACGCCCCGGCCGGGGCCTGCGTGCTGCCGTACATGGAACAGTCCTTCGGCGTCTGGTACGTCACCGGTGGAAACCGGGCCCTGGCCGAGGCGGTGTACCGGCGGTGCGAGCAGCGCGGTGCGGAGTTCCACTTCGACACCCCCGTCACCGAGCTGCTGGTCGCGGACGGCCGGGCCTGCGGGATCGCCGCCGGCGAGCGCACCTTCGAGGCGGACCTGGTGCTCTCGGCGATCGACGCACGCACCCTGGCCGAGCGCGGCATCGCGCCGGGCCTCGGCCTGGAGCCCAGCCGGGTCGAGGCCACCGGCCGGCTCACCGTCCTGCTGGCGCTGCGCGGAGCGCGCCCGGCCGGGACGGCGTACCGCACGGTCGTGCACGCCCGGGACACCGAACGCGAACTGGACCAGGTCTTCCGGCACCCGCAGCTGCCGCAGCACCCCACCGTGCAGGTGCACCGAGCCGACGATCCCACGCTGCGCCCGGACGACCGGCACGAGGCCGTCACCCTCACCGTCACCGTGCCAGGGCCCGACGAAGTCGCCCGGCTCGCACCGGACTCCGAGTCCTATGCGGACCATCTGCTCGACCACCTTGCCGCCTCCGGGATCGACCTCCGTGACCGTGTGCTGTGGCGAAAGGTCCTGCCGCCGGCCGAGGCGCTCACCCACCCGTCGCTGGCAGGCTCCGGCGGCCGCTACCTCAACCCGGCGAACGAGTCCGGCATCCCCGGCCTGCACCTGGTCGGCGAGACCGTCCACCCGGGCGGCGGGCTGGCCCGCGCAGGTATGTCCGCCTCGATCACGGCCACCGGGATCGGCCCGGCCTGACGCGGCGTCAGGTCTCGGCCCGCTCGGCGGCCCGCTTCAGGCCTGCCGCCTCGATGTCCAGGTAGCGGCGGGTCAGCGGCCCGTAGACCACGGCGAGCAGCGGGGCCGCCGGGCCCGTCTGATCAAGCGTCAGAGTTGCGCTGGAGCCGCCGGGTCGCGGGTCGATGCGGTGCAGGGCGGTGGTCAGGACGCCCGGGGCGGCGCTCTGCCAGGCGAAGCAGCGGCCCGCTTCGTACACCGTCACGCGCCAGACGGCCGGGCGCAGCCGGGGCTGCCGGATCCGCACCGTGCTGCCCACACCGAACGGGCCGTCGTCCAGGCGGTGGATCTCCGCCATGGACGCCGTCCAGGCGGGCCAGCGTTCGACCTCCGCCAGCACCTGCCAGACCCGTGCGGGTGGAGCGGCGATCTCGACGGTGACGGAGTGGGACACAGGCACCCCCGCAGGCTTGCGACAGACTGACGGCGCATCGGCTCCCACCAGCGTACGAGCCGCCGCCCGGCCGGGACAGCCCCCTGATCGGGCCGTGGCGGATCAGGGACGCTGCGAGCCGTCCACCAGATCGGCGGCGGTCAGCGAGAGCACCACAGGCTCGGCGCTCCGGCCGCCCATCGCGCGGGCGAGCTTGCGGTAGCGGGCCGCCCCGGCAGCGTCACCCCGGCGCTCCAGCGTCCGGCCGAGCACCTCGTACGCCCAGTCGTTGCCCGGGTCCAGCTCCACCAGGCGCCGGAAGACCTGCTCCGCGCGGCCGAGCTGGGCGCTGTGGAAGTACGAGCGGCCCAGCAGTTCGACGGCGGACCGGTTCGCCGGGTCCTGCTCGACGATCGGGGCGAGGATCTCGGCCGCCCCGATGTAGTCCTTCGACTCGAAGAACAGGGTGGCGCGCCGGTACTCCTGGTAGCTCATGGGAACGGCTCCTTCCTCGGTGGACGACCCCACTGTGCCCGGACGTCGGACGGCCGCTTCAACCACCGGTGGCACCGCACTGTTCCCGCCGTCTCGCGCCGCCGGATGCGGCCCGTCCGAGGCGGATCGAGGATGAACGGTGAAGCCACTCCTCACCCCGCCAGGGAGGACGCCATGACCGACTCCGACATCCTCGCCACGATCGGCGACATGGTCACGGCCGAGAAGGGCCTGCGGGCCAAGATCGCCTCCGGCCAGGCCGACGCAGCAGCCACCCAGCAGGAACTCGCCGCTCTGGAGATCAGACTCAATCAGTGCTGGGACCTGCTGCGCCAGCGCCGCGCCCGCACCGAGTACGGCGAGAACCCCGACGAGGCCCACGTCCGCCCGGCCTCCCAGGTCGAGGGCTACGAGTCCTGACCCGGCCCGACCGGCGGCTCAGCCCTGCTGGTAGCCCCAGGGGCCGGGGTGCTGGCCGTAGACGGTCTGCTCGGGAACGACCGCGGGCTGCTGCTCCCAGGACTGGGCGGCGTACCCGGACTGGTCGTACTGGTACTGCTCGTGCAGCTGGTCGTACTGGGGCTGGGGCTGCCCGTACGGGTCCTGGTAGGGAGCGGCGGCGGGGTAGGACTGGTCGTAGCCGAAGGCGGGCTGCTGCGGCCAGTACTGACCGGGATACGCACCGGCGGCGGCGGGCTGGAACTGGAAGCCGTCGTTCTGCGGGTACTGATCGGGCTGCTGCGCGAAGGCTGCCGGGGCGTCGGTGTACACGCCGTCGTTGCCGATCTCCTGCAACTGTCCGTACGGCTCATAGGACTGGTAGGGCTCGTAGGGCTCGTAGGACTGGTGCGTCTGGTGCGGCGCATAGGCCGCGAACGGCGCGTCGGCGGGAACGCCGGTCTCCGTGGCGGACAAGGGCTCCGCCGGCTCGACCGGACCGACCTCGCCGACCGGCTGCACCACCACGGCCGCAGCGGCGGCGGCCGCACCGCCGGTCGCGGCGCTGAGCAGCGGGATCCGGGCGAGCGGCCCCGGGAGGCGGCCGTCCGAGCGGCGCAGCGACCACGCGACGGCCCGGCCGCGCTTGACCGAGAGGGTGACGAAGACCTGGCCGAGCGCGAAGGCGGCCGCACCCGCCCCGATCACCACCACCGCGCTCAGCCCCATCCCGGCGACCACCGCGAGGAAGCCGGCCAGGGCGAGGGCCCGCCAGTGCAGCGGAGCGCGGTTCTGCAGCAACAGCTCGGCGAGCAGCCAGAGCGCCACCATCGCCAGCGCGACGTACAGCACCAGATAGCCGATGCCCATCCCGCTACCTCCAGTCGCGAACGGCGCGTGTGCGGGCGACTGTACCGCCTCGGCGGCCCCGGACCCACATCACTGCGGGCCCGCCCTGAGGCGCCTGCGGGCGCGCGGCTCAGCGCTGGTGGAGGCCGAGGTTCTGGTAGATCTCCAGCGTCGAGGTGGAGTGGTTGAGGGTGATGAAGTGCAGCCCGGGGGCGCCCTCCGCGAGCAGCCGCTCGGACATCGCGGTGGCGTGCTCGATGCCGATGGCCCGCACCGCGGCCTTGTCCTCGGCGACGGCCAGGAAGCGGCGGACCAGGTCCTCGGGGAAGGCCGAGCCGGAGAGCTGCGGGAAGCGCTCCAGCTGCTTGATGTTGGTGACCGGCATGATCTCCGGGATGATCGGCGTCTCGCAGCCGGCCGCCGCAACCCGGTCGCGCAGCCGCAGGTAGTCCTCGACCTCGAAGAACATCTGGGTGATCGCGTAGTCGGCGCCCGCGCGGATCTTGTTGACGAAGTGCCGGATGTCGTCGTCCCAGTCGGCCGAGCGCGGGTGCATCTGCGGGAAGGCTGCCACGCCGACGCAGAAGTCGCCGATCCCCTTGATCAGCTCGACCAGTTCGTACGCGTAGGTGACGCCCTCCGGGTGGCGGACCCAGTCGCCCTGCGGGTCGCCGGGCGGGTCGCCGCGGACGGCGAGGACGTTCCGGACGCCCTGGTCCGCGTAGTGGCCGATGATGTTGCGCAGTTCGGCCAGCGAGTGGTCGACGGCGGTGAGGTGGGCGACGGGGGTCAGGGTGGTCTCGGTGGCGATCCGGCCGACCATGTCCACGGTGCGGCCCCGGGAGGAGCCCCCCGCGCCGTACGTCATGCAGACGAAGTTGGGGTTGAGCGGTTCCAGACGGCGGATCGCGTCCCACAGGCGGCGCTCGGCGTCCTCGCTGCGCGGGGGCATGAACTCGAAGGAGAAGGAGCGGTCCCCCGCCGCCAGCAGATCGTGGACCGTCTGTGCGCGGTCGGTCCTGGTGGAGGAGATGCCTAGTGCCATGCTGGCAGGTTAGCGGCCCTTGGGAAGGGCCGGGCAATCGTGGTCCACCAAGTGAGACGCCTGCCGGACATCCAGGGGAAGCCCTTGATATCGGGCCGGAGAGGCAGCCCAGTTAGTCTGATTGTCACCCCAGTGATCCGGAGTCCCTCGTGCCCTCGTCCACCAGCCAGTCGGTCGACCCCATCGCCGTGGAGGCCGTCCGCGAGCGCGTCAACGCGGCCCTCGCGGAGTTCATGGCCGGGCAGTCAAGCCTGCTCGCCGGGATCTCCCCGCAACTGCGGCCGGTGACCGACGCACTGCGCGAGTTCCTGCTGGACGGCGGCAAGCGGCTGCGCCCCGCCTTCTGCTACTGGGGCTGGCGCGGGGCCGGCGGCTCGGCCGAGGACCCGTCGATCGCGCATGCCGCCGCCGCCCTGGAACTGCTCCAGGCCAGCGCCCTGGTGCACGACGACCTGATGGACCGCAGCGACACCCGGCGCGGCCTGCCCTCGGTGCACCGCCGGTTCGAGGCACTGCACCGGCGCAGCGACTGGCGCGGTGACCGTGAGCAGTACGGCGCCTCGGCGGCGGTCCTGCTCGGCGACCTGCTGCTGATCTGGTGCGACGAACTGTTCCTGCGCTCCGGCCTGCCCGCCGAGCGGGTACTGGCGGCCAAGCCCGCCTTCGACCTGATGCGCACCGAGGTGATGGTCGGTCAGTACCTGGACGTACTCGAACCGGTCGCCGGGGACTCCACCGACGAGGGTGCGCTGGAGCGGACGCAGACCGTCCTGCACTACAAGTCGGCCAAGTACACCATCGAACGACCGCTCCAGGTCGGCGCCCTGCTGGCCGGAGCCGGGCCCCAACTGCTCGCCGCGTACTCGGACTTCGGGCTGCCGCTCGGTGAGGCGTTCCAGCTCCGCGACGATCTGCTCGGCGTCTTCGGCGACCCGGCGGTCACCGGCAAGCCCGCCGGGGACGACCTGCGCGAGGGCAAGCGGACGCTGCTGATCGCCCACGCGATGCGCGGGCTGAGCCCCGCCGGCGCCCGGCAGCTGGACCGGCGGCTCGGCGCCCCCGACCTGACTGCCGAGGAGATCGGGGCCCTGCGCGGCCTGGTCGAGCGCAGCGGCGCGGCCGAGGTGGTGGAGCAGCGGATCGCGGAGCTGATGCGGCAGTCGCTGGACGCTCTGGACACCGCCCCACTCGCCGACGGCCCGGCCCGTCCGGCACTGCTCGCCCTCGCGGAGGCCGCGACCGTCCGCAAGTACTAGCCGGAAGGGCACCCCGCAACCGGAAGGGCACCCCCAGGGGCGCGGGGCTCGCGCCCCGTTGGTGGGGCGGTGTGCCCGGCAGGGGTTATGCCGCGCGGATCCTGCGGGCCAGCTCCGCGGCGGCTGCGCCCGGGTCCTCGGCCGCGGTGATCGCGCGGACCACGACGATCCGGCGGGCGCCCGCGGCGAGGACCTCGTCCAGGTTGGACAGGTCGATGCCGCCGATGGCGAACCACGGGCGGTCGGTCACGGCCTTGGCCGCGTACGAGACCAGGTCGAGGCCGGGCGCGTGGCGGCCGGGCTTGGTCGGGGTCGGCCAGACCGGTCCGGTGCAGAAGTAGTCGACTCCGGGCTCGGCGATCGCCGCGTCCACCTCGGACTCGGCGTGGCAGGACCGTCCGATGATCACATCGTCACCGAGGATCGCCCGCGCCGCCGGAACGGGCAGATCGTCCTGCCCGAGGTGCAGTACCTGGGGGCGGGCGGCGTGCGCGACATCGGCGCGGTCGTTGACCGAGAAGAGCTTGCCGTGCCGCCGCGCGGCGTCGGCGAAGACCTCCAGGCACTCCAGCTCCTGCTTGGCCTCCAGGCCCTTGTCGCGGAGCTGGACGATGTCCACGCCACCGGCCAGCACCGCGTCCAGGAACTCGGGCAGGTCGCCCTGCTCGCGCCGGGCGTCGGTGCACAGGTAGAGCCGGGCCTCGGCCAGCCGTGTGCGGGCGTCCGTCATCAGAGCGCCATCGCCTGGGCGCGGCGCTTGACCTCGGTGCCCCGGTTCTCGCGCAGTGCCTGGATCGGGCTACCGGGCAGCGACGGGTCCTCGGTGAACAGCCATTCGATGATCTCCTCGTCGGTGAACTTGCAGTCCCGCAGCACGGTCAGCGTGCCGCTCAGGTGCTTCACCAGTCCGTCGGGCTCGATGAACGCGGCCGGGACCTGGAGCGACCGGTTCTCGCCGCGCCGGATGGCGATCAGCTGGCCGGTCTTCACCATGTTGCGGACCTCGGTCACCTGCACACCCCACAGTTCGGAGATGTCGGGCAGGTAGGTCCACTCGGGGACCAGGGCTTCAATCTTGGGATTGATCTCACTCACGGGACCAGACTCTCACCTCGCGGCGCTCCGGCGCACCTATCGCCTCCGGCAGATGCCCCGGGGCCTATCCCACCGCCGCCTTCAGCTGGACGGCCAGGTCGGCCGCCTTCGCCGGGTCGAGTACGGCTCCGGCCGCGATCAGCCGGCGTGCCTGGCTGAGGTCGCGCGGCCGGTCCACCGAGAGCATCCCGACCAGTCGGCCCTCGCGCAGCCAGAGCACCGACCAGGACGGGTCCTGTGCCGAGCCGCGCCACAGCAGCTGGTCCGCCTCGGCATGCCGCCCGGCGTACTGGACCATCCGCCCGAACTGCTCCGACCAGAAGTACGGCACCGGGTCGTACGGCTCGCCGGAGCCCTGCCCGAGCGCCGTCCCCAGCACCGAGGCGGCCACCGCGCGGCCGGACTGCAGCGCGTGGTCCCAGTGCTGGACGGACAGCCGGGTGCCCGAGCGGACCGAGGGGTACGAGACGCAGTCGCCGGCCGCCCAGACGCCTGCGGCGGTGGTCCGCAGCTGCCCGTCCACCAGGACCGCACCGCTCGCGTCCAGCTCGACGGCGCTGCCCGCGAGCCAGCGGGTGGCCGGGCGGGCGCCGATGCCGACCACCACCTCGTCGGCGGGCAACCGGGTGCCGTCGGTGAGCAGGACCGCGCCCGGTTCGACGGCTTCGACACCGGTGCCGCAGCGCAGCTCGGCCCCGGCGCCGGCGTACCAGTCGGCCATCAGGGCGCCGAGCTCGGCGGGCAGCGCACCGGCCAGCGGCGCGGGGCCGGCCTCGACCACCGTGACCTCGCAGCCCAACTCCCGTGCCACAGTGGCCGTTTCGGCGCCGATCCAGCCCGCCCCGACCAGGACCACCCGGGCGCCGGGCACCAGCCTCGCGCGCAGCGCGAGTGCGTCGTCCACGGTGCGCAGCACCCGGGCGCCGTCGGACCCCGGCAGCGCGATCGGCGCGGCACCGGTGGCGATCACCAGGCCGCCGTAAGGGAGTTCACCGCTCTCGGTGTGCAGTACGCCCGGTGTCACGGCGGTGGCGCGGCGGCCCTGCAGCAGCTCGATGCCCAGGTGCTGCCAGTCGATGTCGAGCTCGGTGGAGTCGCGCTTGCCCAGCAGGACGTCCTTGGAGAGCGGCGGCCGGTCGTACGGCGGGTGCGACTCCTCGCCGACCAGGGCTATCGGCCCGCGCCAGCCTCCCTGCCGCAGCGCGAGCGCCGCCTGCGCCCCCGCCATCCCGGCGCCCACGACGACCATCGGATCCGTGATGTTCAGCTCTGCCACCCGCCCACCCTACCGAGCTCCGTACCGGCATCCGGGCGACTGTCCACATTACGTATGCACCTTCGGTTGCGGCGGCCCCCGGCGTTATGGTGGTTGGACCATCACGGGAGCCCGGTGCACCGGGCTGAGAGGCGGGCTGAAGCGGCCTGCGACCGTCCGAACCTGATCCGGGTCATGCCGGCGAAGGGAGAATCGAGACTGTGGCACGTACCGACACCGACGTGCTGGTGATCGGCGGCGGCATCATCGGGCTGGGCGTGGCCTGGCGGGCCGCGCAGCGCGGACTCGCGGTCACCGTGGCCGACCCCGACCCGGGGCACGGCGCCGCCCAGGTCGCGGCCGGGATGCTGGCCCCCGTCACCGAGCTCCAGTACGGCGAGGAGCCGCTGCTGCGGCTCGGTATGGCCTCCAACGAGCGGTACGCGGCCTTCGCCGCCGAGCTCTCCGAGGTCACGGGCCTGGACACCGGCTACCGGCAGACCGGCACCCTCGCGGTGGCACTGGACTCCGACGACCGCGAGGAGCTGCGCGAGCTGCACTCCTTCCACCAGCGGCTCGGCCTGGAGTCGCACTGGCTGACCGGCCGCGAGTGCCGCAGGCTGGAGCCCATGCTCGCCCCCGGTGTGCGCGGCGGCCTCCAGGTGACGGGCGATCATCAGGTGGACGGCCGGCGGCTGACGGCCGCGCTGGTGGCCGCCTGCGAGCGCGCCGGGGTGGATCTGCACCGCGCCGAGGTGACCGAGCTGCTGGTCGAGGCCGGCCGGGCGGCGGGCGTACGCCTGTCCGGCGGCGAGATCCTGCGCGCCGAGCGCATCGTGCTCGCCGCAGGTTCCCGCAGCCACCTGCTGCCCGGCCTGCCCGAGGGAGTCCTGCCCGCGATCCGACCGGTCAAGGGCCAGGTGCTGCGGCTTCGCATTCCGGAACAGTACGCACCGTTCCTCTCCCGCAACGTCCGTGCGGTGGTGCGCGGACAGCACATCTACCTGGTGCCGCGCGCCGACGGCGAGTTGGTGATCGGCGCGACCACCGAGGAGCAGGGCTACGACACCACGGTCACCGCCGGCGGCGTGTACGAGCTGCTGCGGGACGCGCACGAACTGGTCCCCGGGCTGACCGAACTGCCGCTGGTGGAGACCAACGCCGGTCTGCGGCCCGGCTCTCCGGACAACGCCCCGCTGCTCGGCCCGACCGCACTGCCCGACCTGATCGCGGCCACCGGCCACTACCGCAACGGTGTACTGCTCACCCCGGTGACGGCCGACCTGCTCGCCGAGTACCTGGCCACCGGGGCCACCCCCGAGCTCGCCGCCCCCTTCTCCCCCAGTCGCTTCGGCTCAAAGGTCCCCGCATGAACGAGATCTCACTCACCGTCAACGGCGAAGAGCGCCGGGTGCCGCCCGCGACCACGCTGGCCGAGCTGGTGGCCGCGCTGAGCAAGGCACCGACCGGCGTGGCCGCCGCGCTGAACGAAGCCGTGGTCCCGCGCAGCTCCTGGGCCGACACCGTGCTCGGCGCGGGCGACCGCGTCGAGATCCTCACCGCCGTACAGGGAGGCTGACCATGGCTGACGATCTGTTCAACATCGCCGGGACCACCTTCAACTCCCGTCTGATCATGGGCACCGGCGGCGCGCCGAGCCTGGAGATCCTGGAGCAGGCGCTGCAGGCTTCGGGCACCGAACTGACCACTGTCGCGATGCGCAGGGTCAACCCGGGCACCCAGGGCTCGGTGCTGGACGTCCTGACCCGCAACGGCATCCGGATCCTCCCCAACACCGCCGGCTGCTTCACCGCCGGAGAGGCCGTACTGACCGCCCGGCTGGCCCGCGAGGCGCTCGGCACCGACTGGGTCAAGCTGGAGGTCATCGCGGACGAGCGCACCCTGCTGCCCGACCCGATAGAACTCCTCGACGCCGCCGAGACCTTGGTGGACGACGGCTTCACCGTCCTCCCGTACACCAACGACGACCCGGTGCTGGCACGGAAGTTGGAGGATGTCGGCTGCGCGGCGATCATGCCGCTCGGCTCGCCGATCGGCTCCGGCCTGGGCATCCGCAATCCGCACAACTTCCAGCTGATCGTGGAGAGTGCGAACGTCCCGGTGATCCTGGACGCGGGCGCGGGCACCGCCTCAGATGTGGCGCTGGCGATGGAACTCGGCTGCGCCGCAGTCATGCTGGCCTCGGCGGTCACCCGGGCGCAGGACCCGGTACTGATGGCCGAGGCGATGCGGCACGCCGCCGAGGCCGGCCGCCTCGCCCGGCGGGCGGGCCGCATCCCGCGCCGCTTCCACGCCGAGGCATCCTCCGCGATGGCCGGACGCGCCGACCTCGACCACCGCGAGCGGCCGGCCTTCTGAGCAAGGGGTACCCCCAGGGGCGCGGGGCCCTGCTTGATTGGTCTCGTCCTGGGGAGGACCGACTGTCCGCGCCCCTGGGGCCGTCGCCGCTGGGCCCCCAATACACTCCTCTGGTGGACATGACGCTGGACGACCCCCTGATCGGCACCCTCCTCGACGGCCGGTACCGAATCGAGCAGCGCATCGCGGCAGGCGGTATGTCCACGGTCTACCGAGGCACCGACATCCGCCTCGACCGGGTCGTCGCC
The DNA here is from genome assembly GCF_029892105.1 of Kitasatospora sp. GP82. Taxonomy (GTDB): domain Bacteria; phylum Actinomycetota; class Actinomycetes; order Streptomycetales; family Streptomycetaceae; genus Kitasatospora. The sequence goes on from NZ_JARZAJ010000018.1 coordinate 158,588, forward strand.
CTCAAGGTGATGCACCCCTCCCTGGTGGACGATCCCGATTTCACGGCCCGTTTCATCCGCGAGGCCAAGGCCGTCGCCCGGCTCTCCCACGCCAATGTGGTCAATGTCTTCGACCAGGGCGCGGACGGCCGTACGGTCTTCCTGGCCATGGAGTACGTACCCGGCTGCACCCTGCGCGACGTGCTGCACGAGCGCGGCGCGCTGAGCATGCGGGCCGCCCTGGACATCCTGGAGCCGGTCCTGGCCGCGCTGGGCGCCGCCCACCGGGCGGGTCTGGTGCACCGGGACGTCAAGCCGGAGAACGTCCTGATCACCGATGGCGGTCTGGTCAAGGTGGCCGACTTCGGCCTGGTCCGGGTGCTCTCCGGTGCGGACGGCTCGGTCACCGCCACCACGTCGGCCACCACCGTGCTCGGCACGGTCTCCTACCTGGCTCCCGAGCAGATCCAGCCCGGCTCGCCGACCGACCAGCGGGTGGACGTCTACGCCGCGGGCATCCTGCTGTACGAGATGCTGACCGGCACCAAGCCGCACACCGGCGACAACCCGATGCAGGTGATCTACCGCCATCTGCACGAGGACGTCCCGCCGCCCTCGCTGGCCGCGCCCAACGTCAGTCCCGGCCTGGACGCCATAGTGACGGCCGCCACCGCCCGCGACCCGCAGGGCCGCCCGTACGACGCCGTCGAGCTGCTGGCCACCCTCCAGCGCGCCCGGCGAGCCCTGACACCCGGCCAGCTGGACGCCGAGCCGCCCGCCTCGGCCCTGCCCACCCCGCAGCACCCCACCGGCGAGGTGACCGCCCCGGTGCAGCGGGTGGTGGAGCACACCAGCGTGATGGACGTCCCCACCCTGATGCTCTCCCGCCCCTACGACGAACCCCTCCCGGCCCGTCCCGAACGGCCGCGCCGCTCCCGCAGGCCGCTGATCTGGGCCGCGGTGGCCGCCGTTCTGCTGGCCCTGGTCGGCGGGGCGACGTTCTTCCTGTCCGGCGCGGTGTACGCGACGGTGCCCAGCGTGCTCGGGCAGAGCCAGGCACAGGCGGTCCAGACGCTGGACAGGGCCGGGCTCCAGGGCGCGTTCAGCCAGCAGTTCAGCGAGAGCGTCCCGGCCGGGCAGGTGATGACCTCGGACCCGGGCGTCGGCCAACGGGTCCGCAAGAGCGATCCGGTGAAGGTGACCCTCTCCAAGGGTCCGGAGCGGATCGCCGTGCCCGAGGTGACCGGGAAGCCGCTGGACCAGGCCCGCAAGGCGCTCACCGACGCCCGCCTCACACCGGGGACGACCACCGAGGAGTACAACGACACCGTGCCGAAGGGTTCGGTGATCAGTGCCGCCCCGGCTGCGGGCCAGCAGGTCGCGGTGAACACGCCGGTGGCTCTGGTGGTCAGCAAGGGCATGACCCCGGTGCCCAATGTGGTCGGCCTGAGCAAGGACGATGCCACCAAGGCGCTGGCGGACGCCGGTTTCCAGGCGCAGGCCAGCGGACTCAACTTCTTCGGCACCGGCAAGGTGACCAGCCAGAACCCGCCCGCCGGTCAGCCGAGCCCGCAGGGCACGGTGGTGGCCCTCAAGCTCCCGGCGTTCTAGTTCCTGCGGGACACGCCCTAGCGCAACGGCCCGTCGCCGGGCTCCTCCTGGTAGGAGTAGCGCTGCTCGGCCCACGGGTCGGCCAGGTTGTGGTAGCCGCGCTCCTCCCAGAAGCCACGGCGGTCGGCGCGCATGTACTCGACCGCGCGAACCCACTTGGGGCCCTTCCAGGCGTACAGGTGCGGCACGACCAGGCGGACCGGGAAGCCGTGCTCGACGGTGAGCGGCTCGCCGTTGCGGTGGGTGGCGAAGACGGTGCGCGGATCGGCGAAGTCGGCGAGGCGCAGGTTGGAGCTGTAGCCGTACTCCGCCCAGACCATCACATGGGTGACGTCGGGGGCGGGCGGCACCAGGTCGAGGACGGTCGCGGCCGACACGCCTCCCCACTCGCTGCCGAGCATCGAGAAGCGGGTCACGCAGTGGAAGTCGCCGTGCACCGTGGTCCGGGGCAGGGCATGGAAGCCCTCAAAGTCCCAACTGGCCTTCTCGGCCGAGGCGGTCGCGCCGAATACCTGGAAATCCCAGGTCAGCGGCTTGAAGCGAGGCACCGGACCGTAGTGCAGCACCGGCCAGCCGCGCTGTAGGCGCTGGCCCGGAGGGAGCCTCGGGTCAGTCGGCTGGAGCTGTTCTCGTTCGTGCTGACCCATGGCTCCATGGTGACAGACGGCGGGGTGGACACCGCGCGCGCCCCTGGTCGGAGCCCCTGGCAGTCACAAAAGTGTCAAACCGGACATTGCGCACCATGTTCCAGTAAGTGTGAACTTACTGGAGTTTTCGTCCGCGGGGGTGTCACGATGCGATCACAGCCGTGGTTTCGCGCGTGACGCATGAGGCAGGAAGGCACCGCCATGAAGGGCGACCCCGAGGTCATCGAGTTTCTCAACGAGCAGCTCACCGCCGAGCTGACCGCCATCAACCAGTACTTCCTGCACGCCAAGATGCAGGAGAACTTCGGCTGGACCAAGCTCGCCACGTACACCCGGCACGAGTCCTTCGACGAGATGAAGCACGCCGAGGTGCTCACCGACCGGATCCTCTTCCTCGACGGCCTGCCCAACTACCAGCGGCTCTTCCACGTCCGGATCGGCCAGACGGTCAAGGAGATGTTCGAGTCCGACCGCCAGATCGAGGTCGAGGCCATCGACCGCCTGAAGCGCGGCATCGTGGTGATGCGGGCCAAGAACGACGTCACCTCCGCCAATGTCTTCGAGGCGATCCTGGAGGACGAGGAGCACCACATCGACTACCTCGACACCCAGCTCGAACTGGTGGAGAAGCTCGGCGAGGCGCTCTACATCGCCCAGCTGATCGAGCAGCCGTCCAGCTGACCGGGCACAGCCCGAGCCGCCGCCCCTGCCTCAGGCGGCGCGCAGCGGCTCGACGAGCTCGGTGTCCGGCTCGGCGAGACCGAGCTTGGCGGCCAGCCGCGCGGTCGGGCACGGGCGCGCGCCGTGCTCGCCCAGCAGGGCCTGGATCCGGCGGACGCAGGAGCCGCAGTCGGTACCGGCCTTGCAGCCCTTGGCCACCTGACGCGGGCTGTTGGCCCCGTCGTCTATCTGCTTCCTGACCTGGTCCTCGGTGACCGCATGGCACATGCACACGTACATCGCGGTCTCTCCCGGGGGTTGCACTCACAGATCTCAGCGAAGGCTTGCCTTAGCTTGCCAAGCCTTACCTTACCCAATGGCCGGAGTACGAAAAAGCCCCTCCGCTCCCGGTTTCCCGGAAAGCGGAGGGGCCTTCGTCACACTGGTTCAACCTGGACGGACCTCAGTGACCGCGGTACATCTCCGCGACCAGGAAGGCCAGGTCGAGGGACTGGCTGCGGTTGAGCCTCGGGTCGCAGGCCGTCTCGTAGCGCTGGTGCAGATCGTCGACCATCACCTCGTCGCCACCGCCGACGCACTCGGTGACGTCGTCACCGGTCAGCTCGACGTGGATGCCGCCCGGGTGGGTGCCCAGGGCGCGGTGCACCTCGAAGAAGCCCTTGACCTCGTCGAGCACATCGTCGAAGCGGCGGGTCTTGTGGCCCGTCGCGGCCTCGAAGGTGTTGCCGTGCATCGGGTCGCAGATCCAGACCACCTGGGCGCCGGTCGCGGTGACCTTCTCCACCAGGGTGGGCAGGTGGTCCCGGACCTTGCCCGCTCCCATCCGGGTGATGAAGGTGAGCCGGCCGGGCTCGCGCTCCGGGTCGAGGCGGTCGATCAGGGTGAGCGCCTCGTCGACCGTGGTGGTCGGGCCGAGCTTCACACCGATCGGGTTGCGGATCCTGGACGCGAACTCGATGTGCGCGTGGTCCAGCTGACGGGTGCGCTCGCCGATCCAGACCATGTGGCCGGAGACGTCGTACAGGTCGCCGGTCCGCGAGTCCACGCGGGTCAGCGCGGTCTCGTAGTCGAGCACCAGCGCCTCGTGCGAGGAGAAGAACTCGACCGTCTTGAACTCCTCGGGAGCAACCCCGCACGCCTTCATGAAGGCCAGCGCGTTGTCGATCTCCTTGGCGAGCGACTCGTAGCGCTGCCCGGCGGGCGAGTTGCGCACGAAGTCCTGGTTCCAGGCGTGCACCTGGCGCAGGTCCGCGTAACCACCGGTGGTGAAGGCGCGCACCAGGTTGAGCGTCGCGGCGGACGCGTTGTACATCCGCTTCAGGCGCTCCGGGTCCGGAATGCGGGACTCGGGGGTGAACTCGAAGCCGTTCACCGAGTCGCCCCGGTAGACGGGCAGCGTCACGCCGTCCCGCGTCTCGGTGGACTTGGAACGCGGCTTGGAGTACTGACCGGCGATCCGGCCGACCTTGACCACGGGGACGGAGGCGGCATAGGTGAGCACCGCCGCCATCTGCAGCAGGGTCTTGAGCTTGTTGCGGATCTGCTCGGCCGACACGCCGTCGAAAGCCTCGGCGCAGTCACCGCCCTGCAACAGGAATGCCTCACCGCGCGCGACGGCACCGAGCCGGGCGCGCAGCTGGTCACACTCGCCGGCGAAGACGAGCGGCGGATACGAGGCGAGCTCCGCAAGTACCTTGCGCAGAGCCTCTTGGTCCGGCCATTCAGGCTGCTGCGCCGCGGGAAGGGACTGCCAGCTGTGGCCAGGCCCGTTTGTCTCAGTTGTCACGGTCACAGGGTCAAGGCTACGGGTTGCGACAAGTGAATTGTGACTGCCGCCCGATGGGTGAGACGACACGTGGACATTCGGGTGGGCCCTTTCATAGCCGATTCACAGCCGGGTCTGATCCGCTACTCTCGTCCCCATGAGCGCGCCACACACCCTCTGCTGGTGGTGGGCCAACCCTCCGGGTGGCCCACGACTCGCGCGTCCCTAGACGACACGACGGCCGCCCCTCGGGGCGGCCGTCGGCGTATCGGAAGCAGCCGGCCCTCCGGGAAGAGCGGACCACCCACCGCCCTGCCATCCACCGGAAGGAAGCCGTACCGTGCACCTCGCCGATCTGCTCACCCGTCTCACCGCCCCCGGCGCCCCGGCCTTCGCCCTGCTGCACCGCCACGCGCCGCGGCTCGCCCCCGACACCGTCGAGGTCCTGCTGGGCGAGGTTGGTGCGTACGACGCCCTGGCCGACCTGCCCGTCCCCACCGGTGCGCCCGAGGGCGGACCGCGCCACGACCTGCTCGCCCTCGTCCCGTACCGGCAGATCCGCGAGCGCGGCTTCGAGGCGTACGACGACGGCACTCCGCTGCAGGCGATCCGGATCCGGGAGCAGTACGCCGTCCCGCTCGCCGAGCTGCGCCCGGCCCTGCCCCAGCTGCCCGTCACGCTCTCGGGGGGCGGCTTCGACATCGACGACGCCGAGTACGCCGAGATCGTCCGGCGGGTGATCGAGGACGAGATCGGGCACGGCGAGGGCGCCAACTTCGTCGTCCGCCGCGACTTCCGGGCCCAGCTGGCCGACTTCACCCCGGCCCTGGCCCTCTCGCTCTTTGGACGGCTGCTGGAGCAGGAGCGCGGCGCGTACTGGACCTACCTGGTGCACACCGGGGATCGGGTGCTGGTCGGCGCCTCCCCCGAGGTCCACGTCCGGCAGAGCGGCGGCACGGTGGTGATGAACCCGATCTCGGGCACCTACCGCTATCCGGCCGGCGGCGCGGACATCGACTCGCTGCTCGACTTCCTGCACGACCCCAAGGAGCTGGAGGAGCTCACCATGGTGGTCGACGAGGAACTCAAGATGATGTGCACCGTCGGCGACCTGGGCGGCCAGGTACTCGGCCCGCGCCTGAAGGAGATGTCCCACCTCGCGCACACCGAGTACGAGCTGCGCGGGCGCACCTCGCTGGACGTCCGGGAGGTGCTCAAGGAGACCATGTTCGCGGCCACCGTCACCGGCAGCCCGGTGCAGAACGCCACCCGCGTGATCCGCCGCTACGAGAGGACGGGCCGGGGCTACTACTCCGGCGCGCTAGCGCTGATCGGCCGCTCGGCGGGCGGCTCCCAGCAGTTGGACTCGCCGATCTGCATCCGCACCGCCGACATCGACCCGGCCACCGGACGGCTGCGGGTCGGCGTCGGAGCCACCCTGGTGCGCCACTCCCGCCCCGAGTCGGAGGTCGCCGAGACCCATGCCAAGGCCGCCGGGGTACTGGCGGCGATCGGGGCCCGCCCGGCACCGGCCCGCCACGCGGCCGGCTCCGAGGGTCCCCGGCTGGCCGACGACCACCGGGTCCAGAACGCGCTGGACGCCCGTCGGCGCAACCTCGCCTCGTTCTGGCTGCGGATGCAGCAGCCCACCGAGGCCACCGAGCCGCTGGAGACCCTGGTGGTCGACGGCGAGGACACCTTCACCTCTATGCTCGCCCACCTGCTCACCTCGCTCGGGCACCGGGTCACCGTACGGCGCTTCGACACTCCCGGGCTGCGCGCACTGGCCGCCGCCCACCCCGGGCCGCTGGTGCTCGGCCCCGGCCCCGGCGACCCGGCCGACCCCGCCGACCCCAAGATGGCGCTGCTGCGGCCGATCGTCGCCGACGCGCTCGGCGCCGTCCGGGCCGGGACCAGGACGTCTCCACTGCTCGCCGTCTGCCTCAGCCACCAGCTGCTCGCCGCCGAGCTCGGACTGCCGCTGGCCCGCAAGGCCGTCCCGTACCAGGGCGCCCAGGAGAGCATCGACCTCTTCGGCACCCGGCGGACCGTCGGCTTCTACAACGCCTTCACCGCCCGCTGCACCCCGGCGGACGCCGTCCGGCTGGGCACCGAGGGCATCGAGGCCGCCCGGGACGCGTTCACCGGGGATGTCCACGCCCTGCGCGGGCCCGGCTTCGCCACCCTCCAGTTCCACCCGGAGTCCGTCCTGACCCGCGAGGGCGTCGACATCGTTGCCGACCTCCTGCACAACGCCAGCACCGTCCGCAGCTGACCCACCCCGGGGCCAACGGTGACCACCGTAGACCGACCGGCGATAGGGCCCGCGGCGTCGCGACGCGCGCTCCCTATTGCCGGTCGGTCCTGAGCGGCGCCGGGCAGAGCCCTGCGCCCCTCAGTGATTGCCCCGTCCGGAATAGTTACCCCGCGCCCCTGATCGGTTCGCCCTTGCCCCCGGGTGGTCGGGCGTCGGTGGCAGGCGGGAGCATGGCTCCATGGCCACCCCAGCTGCGCCGACCGGCGCCGTCGCCGAGTCGCTCCTGCACCGGCTCGAACCCGCCTTCCGCGCCGCCGCCGACCCGGTCCAGGCGGCCCGGATGTCCGCGTACATGCGCCATCAGTTCAGCTTCCTCGGCCTGCCGGCCCCGGCCCGCCGAACCCTCGCACGTACCGTCCTGGAGGGCACCCCGCATCCGGCCGAGGCCGACTGCACCGCCCTGGCGCTCGCCTGCTGGGAGCTGCCGGAGCGGGAGTACCAGTACTTCGCCACCGACTACCTCGCCCGGTACGCCGACCGCTGCTCCTCGGCCTTCCTCCCCACCGTCCGGCACCTCATCAGTACCCGTTCCTGGTGGGACACGGTGGACCCGCTGGCCTCCCACGTCGTCGGCCGGCTGGTCGCCGCCGACCCGGGGCTGCGTGCCGAGATGGACGCCTGGATCCGCTCCGACAACCTGTGGATCGCCCGTACCGCCCTGCTCCACCAGCTGCGCCACCGGGGCCGCACCGCCGCCGACCGCCTCTTCACCTACTGCACCCTGCGCTCCGGCGACTCGGACTTCTTCATCCGCAAGGCCATCGGCTGGGCCCTGCGCGAGTACGGCAAGACCGAACCCACCGCCGTCCGCCGCTATGTCGAGCAGTCCTCCCTCTCCCCGCTCTCCGTCCGCGAAGCCCTCAAGAACCTCTGAACCTCTGGCCCGGGGGGGAGTTGGACGGTCGAGCAGCTGGGCCGACGTCAGATCTCGTCGTCCAGGCCCTGCTCTATCGCGTAACGCACCAGCTCCACCCGGTTGTGCAACTGGAGCTTGCCGAGGGTGTTCTGGACGTGGTTCTGCACCGTGCGGTGGGAGAGCACCAGCCGGTCGGCGATCTGACGGTACGAGAGGCCCTTGGCGACCAGGCGCAGGACCTCGGTCTCCCGGGCGGTGAGCTTGGGGACGGCGGGAGAGACGGCTGCCGGGGCGGGTTCGGCGGCGAGACGGCGGAACTCTCCCAGCACGAGACCGGCCAGTCCCGGGGTGAAGACGGGGTCGCCGACGGCCGTACGGCGTACCGCGTCCAGCAGTTCCTCGCGCCCGGCCGACTTGACCAGATAACCGGTGGCCCCGGACTTGACCGCCTCCAGGACGTCTGCGTGCTCACCGCTCGCCGAGAGCATCAGAATCCGCACCGCCGGGTCGTACGCCACCACCTGGCGGCAGACCTCGACGCCGGACAGTCCCGGCAGGTTGAGGTCGAGGACCACCACCTGCGGGCTGGAGGCGCGGGCCCGGCGGACGGCCTCCTCGCCGTCCCCTGCGGTGGCCACCACGGTCAGGCCCGCCTCGGTGAGGTCCCGGGAGACCGCGTCCCGCCACATCGGGTGGTCGTCCACCACCATGACGCGGATCTGATCGACGGTCACTTGCCCTCCCTGGGCACTCGCAGTTCCACCTCGACGCCCTCGCCGGGCGCGGAGTACAGCTCGGCGCTGCCGCCGAGGTCCAGCAGCCGACCGCGGATCGACTGGGTGACGCCGAGCCGCCCGGCCTGTTCGGCCTCGCCGAGCCGCCCCGCCGGGTAGCCGGGACCGTCGTCACGGATGCTGACCGTGACGGCCTCCGGCTCGTCCTCGATCAGGATCCAGGCGCGGGCCTGCTCGCCCGCGTGGCGGTGCACGTTGTCGACTGCCGCGCCGACGGCGGCGGCCAGCTCGTCCGCGACCCGACCCGGCAGCAGGACGGGCGTGCCCGGCGCGGAGACGGTGATCCGCTCGTCGGCGTACGGGGTGAGCAGCGCACGCAGATCCTGCTCGGCGCCGGTGGAGCGGCGCGACAGCGGGCCTCCCGTCATCAGGGCGCGCAGCGCGCGCTCCTGCTCACCGGCCAGTCTGCCCAGCTCGCCGACGTCGCCCTCGCGGCGTTGCACCAGCGCAAGCACCTGGAGCACTCCGTCGTGGATGTCCCGGGAGAGCCGCTCGCGTTCGCGGGTGGCCGCCTCGACCTGGAGGGCCCGGACGAGTGCCGCCTCGCTGGCCCTGGCCAGTTCCATCACGTACCCGATGGCGCAGCCGGCCACCATCAGCAGCACGATGTTGTGCACGTTGTCGCCGGTGATGCCGCCGTGGCCGGCGAAGTTCGCCACGCCGATGACGCCGCCCGCGAAGGCGGCGGCCTGCCAGCCGCCCTTGCCCGCGAAGCCGAGGACCGTCCCGGCCGCCCAGATGGTGGGCAGGGTCAGTGCCCCGGCGTGGATCCGTGCGGGCGTGTCGATGATGCCGCTCATCACTATGCCGGTGACGACGAGGGTGAGGTCGGCGCCGAGGACGTAGCGGGAGCAGCGGTGCGGGTTGGCGAAGGCCCGGGTGCTGGCGATCGTCCAGAGGGTGAGGACACCGAGGTAGATCCAGCCGGAGACCGGGTGGAGGTACTCCAGGTAGGAGTGGAAGTAGCGCAGGACCGCGTAGGTGAGAGCCAGGACACGGAAGAAGGAGATGGCCCGCCAGAGCGGCATCTCGACCGACATCCCGCCCGCGGTGATCGTCCCGCCTGGCCCGGACGCGAGTTCGGCGGAACGGCCGGCCCCGGCTCTGTGGTCCGCCATCTTCCCCCCTGCCCTGGTTTTCCGCGCTACTCGGCGCCCTTCTCCCTTTCTGACGCCTTTTCGACCTCCGCCTTCTCGGCCTCCTGCTGGGCTTTCAGAGCTTTCTGCTCGGCCTTGCGTTCGGCGTCGGCGCGCTTCTTGTCCTCGACGATCTGCCGTTTGGCGGCGGTCGCGTAAATGTCCACGTACTCCTGCCCGGAGAGCCGCATGATCTCGTACATCACCTCGTCGGTGACGGAGCGGAGAATGAAACGGTCGTTCTCCATGCCCTGGTAGCGGGAGAAGTCGAGCGGGCGGCCGATCCGGATGCCGGGCCGGATGCCGAAGTTGGGGACGACCTGGCCCGGGGGCTGCACCTTCTCGGTGTCGATCATCGCGACGGGGATCACCGGAGCGCCGGTCGCCAGCGCGACGCGGGCCAGCCCGCCGACCTTGCCCCGGTACAGCTTGCCGTCGGGCGAACGGGTGCCCTCCGGGTACACGCCGAACAGCTCGCCGCGCTCGATCACCGCGATCGCGCTGCGGATCGCCGCCTCGCCCGCGCCCCGGACACCGGAGCGGTCCACCGGCAGCTGGCCGACGCCCTTGAAGAAGGCGGCGGTGAGCTTGCCCTTGAGGCCGGGAGTGGTGAAGTACTCGGCCTTGGCGATGAAAGTGACCCGGCGCTTCATCAGCGCGGGCAGGAAGAAGGAGTCCGAGAACGAGAGATGGTTGCTCGCGATGATCGCGGCGCCCTCCTCGGGGATGTTCTCCGCACCCTCCATCCACGGCCGGAAGAAGATCCGCAGCAGCGGTGCGACGATCATCTTCATCAGTCGGTAGAACAACCCGGGCCTCCTGTTATTCGGACCGGTTGATCCTAATGCTTTCGGCCTGCGCATTGTGCACCCGCGCCGGGCGGTGCGGCCGGGGAACGGCCGAGGCGGGCGGCGGGCGGGCCTGTACGGGGCCGGTGGGTGCGTGCGACGATGCGGGTTCCAGTGCTGCCCGCGAAGGAGCCCGCAGATGCCGGTGTTGCCGCTGATGCCCGGTGCCGAACCGTTCCGCCACCGGGGCGGGCGGGTCGGAGTACTGCTCGTCCATGGCTTCACCGGCTCCCCGCAGTCGCTGCGCCCGTGGGCCGACCACCTGGCCGCCGCCGGGCTGACGGTCGCCCTGCCTCTGCTGCCCGGTCACGGCACCCGCTGGCAGGACCTGCGGCTGACCCGCTGGGAGGACTGGTACGCCGAGGTCGACCGCGAGTTCCGCGAACTGGCCGACGAGTGCGAGCAGGTCTTCGTCTGCGCGCTCTCCATGGGCGGTTCGCTCGCCCTGCGACTGGCGGCCCGGCACGGCGAGGCCGTGGCGGGCCTGGTACTCGTCAACCCGTCCGTACGCTCCGACAACCCAGCGAGCGTGCTGTTGCCGGTGCTGCGTCACCTGGTGCCGAGCCTGCCCGGGGTGGCCAACGACATCGCACTGCCGGGCGCGGCGGAGGTCGGTTACGACCGTATGCCGCTGCCCGCCGTCTGGTCACTGGGGCGGCTCTGGCAGGACGTTCAGGCGCTGCTGCCCGAGGTGCGCCAGCCGGTGCTGCTGCTGCACAGTCCGCAGGACCATGTCGTCTCCCCCGCCAACTCGGAGCTGGTACTCGCCCGGATATCCTCGACCGATGTGACCGAGCTGCTCTGCGAGCGCAGCTACCACGTGGCGACGCTGGACCATGACGCCGAGCTGATCTTCGAGGCGAGCCTCGACTTCATCCGGCGGCTGGCACCTCTGGCGACCGTCGAGGCCGAGAACCACCTGGGCTGAAGGGCCGGTTGTGCAGAAAAGGCAGTACCGATGAGCACGGCAGCGGGCGGCGACGACGAGCTGCCACGGGACGGCGAGGCCAGGGGCGAGTCCCCGGGCGAGCCCGACGCGCCCGCCCGGCGCCCGGCGGCCGGCAGTCAGGCCGAACAGGACGCGATCTTCGCCGCCCTGGTCGCCCAGTTCGACGACCCGGTGGACCTCACCGACCCCGAGTGGCCGGAGATCGAGAACCTCCGCACCAAGGGCGAGACCGGCCGGGGGTCGACGACCCCGCCCGAACTCGCCGACCTGGCCCCGCAGCCCAGACCCCGCCCGACGGCCACCCCTGGGCCGCGCGACTACGAGGTGGACGAGGACCCGGACGAGGGCCACTTCGTCCAGCCCGACCCGCCGCTTCCCAAGGCCGACGCCACCGCCAAGTTCGCCTGGCTCGCGGTGCTCGGCGGTCCGGCCCTGCTGCTCTTCGACGTCTTCGTCTGGCGCGAGGTCTCCGGCTGGCCCGCGTGGGTCGGCGTCTCCGCCTTCCTCGGCGGCTTCGTCACCCTGGTCGCCCGTATGAAGGACCGCGACGAGGACGAGCCCCCGGACCCGAACGGCGGCGCGGTCGTCTGACCGCTCACCCCTTGTTCCCCAGGGGCTCCTCTCCGTCGGCCGTGACCGGCTTCCCCGGCGGCGGCACCCGGAGGACCGCCAGGACGGGCAGGTGGTCGGTGGCGTCCTGCAGATCCGCCGAGCGGAGACCGGGCAGGCCCCGGGGGACACCGCAGGCGAGGACCTCCAGGCCTGGGGTGGCGAAGACGGCGTCGATGCGCTGGTACGGGTTCTTCGGGACGGACGTGAACGTGCCGCCCCAGGGGGCGGTGAGGTGCGCGTCCTGGAAGTCGGCGGCGAGGCGCTGCCAGCCGGGGCCGTCGGGGTGCTCGTTGAAGTCGCCTGCGATGACGCCGTGTTCGCCGGGCGAGAGCCGGGCGGGCAGCAGGCCGAACTGCCGGTAGCGTTCCTCGGCGTCGAGGCTGAGATGGCAGCTGGTCACCACGAGCGGGGCTGCGCCGCCGAGGCGGACCACTGCGGTGGCGAGACCCCGGGCGTGCAGACCCCGGGTCTTGGGGAGCAGCAGGTCCCGGGTTTCGATCACCCGCACCTCCGGCCTGCCGAGCAGCAGCGGCCCGGCGGCGATCCGGCCGCCCCCGGAGAGGATCACGGTGCCGGTCCGCCGGGCGAGCCACGCGGCCTGGCCTCCGGGGCGCCAGTAGCGGGGGGCTTCCTGAAGGCAGATCAGGTCCGGTTCGCAGGCGCGGATCACCCGGACGAGCGCCCGTCGGTCGTCCCGCAGCGAGCGGATGTTGTAGCTGAGCAGGCGGACGCGTCGTCCACCGTCGGGCTCGTCCCCGGAGGGCGGCAGCGGAGGAAGCGGCATACGCACATGATCAGCCATGCAACCCACCGCGAGCGCGGGACCTGAACCCGAACGTGCGCTGTCCAGGGGCGCGAGGCTTTGCTTGATCAACTGCGTGCGCGAGATCGGAAGGCAACGGTCTGCAGCCACCCGCCTCGCGCAGTTCCCTGCGCCCTGGGATGCCCCGTCCTGATGGGTTACCTACTGGCGGAACGCTCCAAGCAGGGGCGCGGAGCTCTGGACGTCGCAACCATCGCTACCGGGTTCAGCGCCGTGAGAGCGCCTTGCTCCCGCAGAGGAAGGGGTCAGATCCGGGCGAGGTCGCCCGCGCCCACGATCCCTGCGGCCGAGCCCATGGAGGCCAGCACCACCTCGGCGCGCGGCCGGTGCACACCACCGGTGAGGTACTTGTCGAAGGCCTTGGCAACCGGGTCGAGCAGCAGTCGGCCGGAGTCGGAGACCCCGCCGCCGAGGACGAAGACCGCCGGGTCGAAGAGCGCGGCGAGGTCGGCCAGGCCACGGCCCAGCCAGTCGGCGAGCTCCTCGTAGCACTCCAGGGCGAGCGGGTCGCCCTCCTCGGCGGCCTCGGTGATGTGGATGCCGCGGATGGTCTCGGCGACCCCGTCGTTGAGCTCCAGCATCCGCTTGCCGCGCACCGGGTCGGCGGCGGACTTCTCGCGGCCGTAGCGGCGCAGCGCGCGGCCGGAGCCGTACTGCTCCCAGCAGCCCCTGCCGCCGCAGCCGCAGAGCAGGCCGTCGGGAACCATGTTGAGGTGGCCGATCTCGCCAGCCACGCCGAAACGGCCTCGGTGCAGGCGGCCGTCCAGGACGATGCCGCCGCCGATGCCGGTGCCGACGGTGATGAGGACCATGTCCTCGTACGCGGCGGCGGCGCCGAAGCGGAACTCCGCCCAGGCGGCGCAGTTGGCGTCGTTCTCGACGACGGCGCCGAGGCCGGTGAGCTCCTCGATGCGGCCCCGCAGGGGCTCGTTCTCCCAGGCGATGTTCGGGGCGAAGATCACCGTGGAGCGGTCGCGGTCGACGAAGCCGGGGGCGCCGACACCGACGGCGCTGACGTCGGGGTGCTGCTCCTTGAGCTCGCGGACGGCCTGGGCGATGGCATCGACCGCCCACTGGGGGTCCGCAGGGGTGGGTACCCGGGTCCGGGCGAGGATCTCGCCGTTCTCGTCGACCACACCGGCCGCGATCTTGGTGCCGCCGACATCGACGCCGATGGTCAGAGCCATGTGTCCCTCAGCTATTCACTCGTTCCCGCTGTCCGGAACGGTACCCGTACAACGGTGCTCCCGTACACACCGTCGCATACATTATCCGAAGACATTTAGTCGGGATGGTGGCCCTACGCTTTTAATAGTCGTACATAATGCCCCGATCGGTGACGATATGAAGCCGAACGATCACCTGACATGGCAGACGGCTTCACTAGTTGTCCGACGGTCCATCAAGGTCGATGTGCTCGGACTCGGCGCGGCCGGGGGCCGACCAGCGGCGCTCGTGACCTGAGACGACGGCGCGGAAGGCGGCCAGGAGCTCGCTCCCGGCGGTGGCGAGATGGCCGTACACCTCGGGGTTCTGCTCCCGGAACCGGCCGCCCGCCTGCTGGGCCTTCTCCCCCACGGCGGCGGCGAACCGGCGCACCTCCTCGACCAGCGGGCCGAGCTCACTGGTGAAGGGCTGGTCGGTCTCTTCCTCGGCCATCGGGCGCCTCCCTCGGGGCGGCACCGACGGCCGCCGTTCACGAGACGCTACCCGATACCCCGGGGCGAGCCGGTCGGCCAGAGCGCCGGGTCCGGCGCGAAGCGCACGGAGAGCACACCCTCGCTCATCCCCGCGCCCTGTACGGTGCAGCGGCGCAGCGCGGAGGGCAGCGGCAGGATGCGCCGGTACGAACCCAGGCCGATCACCAACTCGTCGCCGCGCCGCACGAGTTCGAGATCGGACCGGTCCGCGCCCGGCAGTGCGAGACACCAGATGAGCAGCCCCTCCTCGGCGAGGCGGTCCTCCACCCGCCAGGGCGTCTCGTACGGTACGGGCTCGATGTCGCCGTACAGCTGGGCGGCCACACCCTCCAGGGTCGGCTCGGGGCGGCGGCCGATCAGCAGCGGCAACTCGCCGAGCTCCTCGGCGAGTCCGGCGAGGCGGTCGCGTTCGCGGGCGGCCCGGGCGGCGAGCCAGGGGTCGGGCGAGTCCAGGGCGGCGACGGGCAGGGCGCGGTGGGCGACCACGGCATCGAGCCGCTGCCCGTGCAGAGCGAGGCCCGCGCGGATCCGGCGCAGCTCGTCCGGACTGTAGTGGTCGGCGTCCACCACCAGGCGGACCGAGGTGCCAGGGTCCTCGACGACGGCGCGCGCCTCGGCGAGGACGGCGGCGGCCTTGGTGCGGGCCTCGAAGAGCCAGTCGGCGGGCATCGGCATCCCGGCGACCGCGGCCAGCAGCGGGCGCAGCGCGCGGGCGGCCTGGCGCTGCTCCGGCAGCAGCCGCTCCAGGTAGCGGGTGAGCTGCTCGGGCAGGGCGAGGGTGGCGATCAGCTCGGCCGGGTCGGGGGCGGCGACCACCAGGACCTCGGCCTCCGCGGTGCGCAGCGCGCGCAGCAGGGCGAGCTGGCGGATACCGGGCAGAGGGGTGAGCTCCTCGGGGTCGAGCGGGACGGCGCCGATCAGGTCGAGGGCGGGGCCGAGCCGGTCGCCGAATCCGTCCAGGGCCGAGCGGAAGGCGTCCTGTTCGTCGACCCGGGCGGCCGTGAGGTGCTCGGCGTACGGGGCGGGCCGCTCGGTGAGCCGGATGCCGAGGGCGGCGTCCAGCGCGCGGTGCGGGTCGGCGGCGGCCAGCAGGAGGGTGCGCCGGCCCCGGCCGGCAGCGTGCAGGGCAGTGGCGGCGGCGATCAGTGCCGAGCCGTCTCCGCTGACCAGGATCGTCCGCACCGACCCGGCCTCAGCCCTCGACGCGCTTCTTGAGCCCGGCCAGCGCGCGGTCGATGATGACCTTCTCCGCCTTGCGCTTGATCATGCCGAGCATCGGGATCTTCACGTCCACGGCGAGCTGGTACGTCACTTCGGTACCGCCCGAGACGGGGGCCAGGGCGTAGGAGCCGTCCAGGGAGCGGAGCATCTGGCTCTTCACCAGCGTCCAGCCGACCTCGCGGTCGTCGTCCCAGGTATAGGCGAGGACGTGCTCGTCGCGGATCGCCCCGGCGTCGAGCAGCAGACGGACCTCGGCGGCCCGGCCGTCCTCGGTGCTCTTCAGCACCTCGATCTCCTTGACCTCGCCGGTCCACGCCGGGTACGCGGCGAAGTCCGCGATCACGGCCATGACCTCGGCCGGGGTCGCGGCGATGGTGATGCTCGACCTGGTGTGTTCCGCCATGGAACGGTCCTCCGCGTCTCTTCCGATATGCGCCCAGGGCAGGCTATCGCGCCGGGGAATCGCTTCAGTGCCGTGGGGCACCCGGTGAACAGGGGAGATCCTGGCTACCGGCGAGTCACCTTTGCGCTGTCATAGGGTGCGAGTCGAATACTCCCCGACCTGGTCGAACGGTGTGACTCTCGGAACAACCGGACCGACACCCCTGGTCGAATCCACCTACCGGGCAGTAACGTCCTGCCGTCCCGCAGCGTCGCAGACGAGGAGCAGTCTTGCTCGAGTTCAGCCTTCCGGCCCGCTACCAGGTTCCGAGCGGCGGTAACCTCTCCGACCTCGTCCACCAGAACGCCGAGCGGCACCCGGACGTTGCGGTTGTCAGTCGCAAGGTGGACGGTCACTGGACCGAGCTGACGGCTGTCCAGTTCCTTGCCGAGGTGCACAGCGCCGCCAAGGGCCTGATCGCCTCGGGCGTGCAGCCGGGCGACCGGGTCGGCATCATGTCGCGCACCCGCTACGAGTGGACGCTGCTCGACTTCGCGATCTGGAGCGCGGGCGCGATCACCGTCCCGGTCTACGAGACCTCCTCCGCCGAGCAGGTGCAGTGGATCCTGGGTGACTCCGGCGCCGTTGCCGTGATCACCGAGACCGACGCCCACGCTGCCGTGGTGGACGGCGTCCGGGACCGGCTGCCCGAGCTGAAGCACACCTGGCAGATCGAGGCGGGCGCGATCGCCGCCCTCGCCGAGGCGGGCGCCAAGGTCGCCGACACCACGGTGACCGAGCGCCGCTCCGTCCCGACCTCCGACTCGATCGCCACCATCGTCTACACCTCGGGCACCACCGGACGTCCCAAGGGCTGTCAGCTGACGCACGGCAACTTCCTTGCCGAGCTGGGCAATGTGACGGCCCGTCTGGAGCCGCTGTTCCGCACCGGCGAGAGCTCGGTGCTGCTCTTCCTGCCGCTGGCCCACGTCCTGGGCCGGATCGCCGAGATCGCCTGCGCGATCGCGCCGATCAACCTGGGCCACGTCTCGGACATCAAGGACGTCACCGGCGAGCTGGCCTCCTTCCGCCCGACGCTGATCCTGGGCGTGCCGCGCGTCTTCGAGAAGGTCTACAACACCGCACGGACCAAGGCGCAGGCCGACGGCAAGGGCAAGATCTTCGACCAGGCCGCCGACACCGCCATCGCCTACAGCCGGGCACTGGACCAGGGCGGCGCCGGCCTGATGCTCAGGCTCAAGCACACGGTCTTCGACAAGCTGGTCTACAGCAAGCTGCGCACCGCCCTCGGCGGCCGGGCCACCCACGCGATCTCCGGCGGCGCCCCGCTCGGCGAGCGGCTCGGCCACTTCTACCGGGGCATCGGCTTCACCGTCCTGGAGGGCTACGGCCTGACCGAGACCTGCGCGGCCACCGCCTTCAACCCGCACGACAAGCCGAAGATCGGCACTGTCGGCCAGCCGCTGCCCGGCTCCTCGGTCAGAATCGCCGAGGACGGCGAGGTGCTGCTCAAGGGCCCCCAGGTGTTCACCGGCTACTGGAACAATCCGACCGCCACCGCCGAGGCCCTGCACGACGGCTGGTTCGCCACCGGCGACCTCGGCAGCCTGGACGAGGAGGGCTACCTCTCCATCACCGGCCGCAAGAAGGAGATCATCGTCACAGCCGGCGGCAAGAACGTCGCCCCCGCCGTGATCGAGGACCGGATCCGCGCCCACGCCCTGATCGGCGAGGTGATGGTGGTCGGCGACCGGAGGCCCTTCATCTCCTGCCTGGTCACCATCGACGAGGACTTCTTCCCCAAGTGGAAGGAGCTCAATGGCAAGTCCGCCACCGCCACGGTGGCCGAACTGCGTGACGACGCCGACCTGCTGGCAGCCGTCCAGGCTGCGGTGGACGACGGCAACCTGGCCGTCTCGCATGCCGAGGCGGTGAAGAAGTTCCGCATCCTCGACACCGTCTTCTCCGAGTCCAGCGGCCATCTGACGCCGTCGCTCAAGCTGAAGCGCAACGTCGTCCTGAAGGACCACGCGGCCGACGTCGAGGCCCTCTACCAGCGCTGAGCAGGAACCCTTCAGGGGCAAGGGGTGAGCGTTCAGGGGCGCGGGGCTCTGAACGGTCACCCCTTTTCCCTGAGGGGCCCGGCGCTCAGGCGGCCAGCAGTGAGGTGAGCCGTCCGGCCAGCAGGTCCCAGCGCCAGGAGCGGTCCACCCAGCGCCGCCCGGCCTCGCCGAGGCGTCGGCGCAGATCCTCGTCGTGCAGCAGCCGGACGATCCGCTCGGCCGTCGCCCCGGTGGAACGGCCGGGGACGACGTACCCCGTCTCGCCCTCCAGGACGGCGTCCGGCGCACCGCCCGAGTCCCCCGCGACCACCGGCAGCCCGGTCGCCGAAGCCTCCAGGTAGACGATGCCCAGACCCTCCACGTCCAGGCCGCCCCGGCGGGTGCGGCACGGCATGGCGAAGACGTCCCCGGCGCCGTAGTGCGCGGGCAGCTCCTCCCAGGGCACCGCTCCGGTGAAGCGCACCGAACCGGTCACGCCCTTGGCCTCGGCCAGCTTCTCCAGGTCCGCCCGGTAGGGGCCGTCGCCGACGATCAGCAGCACGGCGTCCGGCACGGCCGCCAGGATCTGCGGCATCGCGGCGATCAGGGTGTCCTGGCCCTTGCGCGGCACCAGCCTGGAGACGCAGACCACCACCGGGCGGTCGGCCAGGCCCAGGCGGGCCCGGATCTCGGCGCCGCCGGAGTCGGGCCTGAAGGTCTGCTCGTCCACACCCGGCGGCAGCTGCACCATCCGCCCGGCGGCCTCGGGGCCGACGGCGGCCGCGATCCGCGAGCGGGTGTACTCGCCGAGGTAGGTGAGCGTGTCGGTGCCCGCACCGATCCGGCGCAGCAGCTGACGGGAGGCGGGCAGCTGGGCCCAGGCGGCCTCGTGGCCGTGCGTCATGCCGAGCAGCCGGCCGGCTCCGGCCCGGCGCAGTGTCGGAGCCATCAGTCCGAGCGGTGCGGCGGCACCGAACCAGACGGAGTCGCAGCCCTCGGCCCGCAGGATCTCGGCGGCCCGCCGGGTGACCCTGGGGGTGGGCACCATCATCCTGGTGCGGTCCCTGATCACCGGAAAGGGCTGCTCGGCGTCGAACCGGGCCACCTCGCGGCCGTCACGCCAGTCGGAGGCGTACACCACAATGCTTCCGGCGGGCTGCCGAACGGCCATATTGTGTACGAACGCCTGGATGCCGCCGGGCCGCGGCGGAAAGTCGTTGGTGACGATCAGGGTCTTGTGCATGCCACGGCTCGCTCGGTCGGGGGGTGCTCGGTGTACCGCTCGCTGATCCGTACCATAGGTCAACACCGCGGCTCGCCGGGAACGCGGCTGGGCTTCGCAACCGTTTCCCTCCCGTGCCGGTCCGGACAGACGGGGGGTCTCGCGGACCGCAGGAGCAGGTGGCCCACCACCAGTAAGAGCCGATCCGTACAGAGCTGATCGACGTCCACGCGATGTCCGCCTGGAGACGAACGAGGGAGCGCAGTGGAGTTGGTCCCGGCCGGTGTCACCGGCAACACGGGTAGTACGGCGCTGCCCGCGTCCCGCCGCCCGGCCGGTGGCGCGCTGTGGGGGCTGGCGGGCGGCTGGGTGGTCACCCGGGTCCTGATCGTACTGATGGTGACCGGGGTGCTGCGGATCTCCGGCGCGGACGTCACCGCCGACGTCTCGGTGATCTACCACGGCTGGTTCGAGGTCCTGCAGACCGGCACCTTCCCGCTGGACGACGTGACCTGGCAGTACCCGCCGGGTGCAGCGCTGGTGATCCTGCTCCCCGGCCTGCTGCCCTGGTCCTACCTGGTCTCGTTCTTCGTCATCTGCGGTGTGCTGGACGCGCTGGCGATGGCCCTGCTGATGCGGGCCGGAACCCGCCGGGGCCGCAGCTTCACCGGCGCCTGGGTCTGGGTGGCGGGCGTCCCGCTGCTCGGGCCGACGGTCTACTGCCGCTACGACATCCTGGTGACGGCCGTGGCGGTGGCAGGGCTGCTGGCACTGCTGCGCCGGCCTGCCATCGGCGGGATCCTGCTGGGCTTCGGCGGCCTGGTGAAGATCTGGCCGGTGCTGGCTCTGGCGGGCACCCCGCGCGGCCGCCGTACCCGCCGCTCCTGGACTGCCGCGGTGGCCACCATGAGCGCGCTGGGCTTCCTGCTGGCGGCCGGGATGAACGGCGCCTTCGAGTTCCTGAAGTTCCAGCGGGACCGGGGCATCGAGGTCGAGTCGGTGGGCGCGCTGCCGCTGCACTTCGCCCGGCTCGCGGGCACCTGGCACGGCCAGGTCTCGATGAACTACGGCTCCCTCGAACTGCTCGGCCCCTGGGTACCGCTGATCTCCCGGCTGTCGGTGGCGGCCACCGCGATCGGCTTCGGCTGGCTGCTGCTGTGGCGGCTGCGGGCCAGGCGCTGGCAGCCCGCGACCACCTATGACGCCGCCCTCACCGCACTGCTGATCTTCACCGTGACCAGCCGGGTGATCAGTCCGCAGTACCTGATCTGGCTGGTCGGTGTGGCGGCGGTCTGCCTGACCGTACGCGGCAGCAGCCAGAAGCCGGTCGCGGCGCTGATCCTGGTCGCCACGATGTTCACCACGCTGGAGTTCCCGATCCTCTTCGGCCAGGTGCACAACAGCCTGCCGTGGGGCGTGGCCGTGCTGACCGTACGGAACGGGCTGCTGCTGGTGGCCACCCTGCTTTCCTGCCGCCGCCTGTGGCGCTCCACCAGGGGCGCCGACGCGGAGCGCACCGTCGTCCTCCCGGCGCTGGAACCGGCCGGTTACCCGATCCGTCCCGGCATCGCCTACGAGCAGGACCTGCTGGACGGGCTCGGCACTACGGGTGCACCGGCAGGCGGCGGACCTCGCTGAGCCACCGGCTGGTGAACTCGTCCAGGCCGATGCCCAGTTGGGACCGGAACAGCCCGTCGAGGGCCTGCGCCCGTCCACTCCCGGGATCACTCGCGCCGACCGCCCGGTAGAGCGCGACCAGGTGCGGCTCACCCCACTGGCGGGCGATCAGATCGCAGGCGAGCCAGGCGAGTTCGTACGCCTGGGCGATCCCGGCCGAGCCGGCGGCGAAGTCCGCGTCGAGGGGCAGCGCGCTCGGCAGGCGACCGGCCGCCACGTCACTCGTGAGCTCGGGGGTGATCTGCCGGGCGGTGCGCCCCCTGCCCCGGTAGCCGGTGTAGTCGGCGACCCCCTCGGACAGCCAGAGCGGCGTCCAGGGCCTGGTGTCGGCCCGGGTGGCGACATGGGTGGTCTCGTGGGTGGTGACGACCCGTCGTCCGAGGTCGCTGAGCCCGGCGTACGCCTCCGGGTTGAGCAGCACCCGGTCCGCGGCGGTGCCGTGCGGGGCTCCGGCGGCGGCCGTGGTGACGGCCGCTATGCCCTGGTAGTCACCGGCCGAGACGCCCAGCAGCCGGGCGAACTGCTGCTCACTCTGCGGGGTTTCGATCAGCAGCCGGCCGGCCCAGCCGTCGCCCCAGACCTCCTCGACCGCCGGCACCGCCAGGTCGGCGATCGCTGCCGTCTTCGCCAACTCCGCGACCTCGGCCAGGCCGAGGACCAGGCTGCGTCTGCCGCGCACCACCTGGACGGTGCCCAGATCCCAGAGCGCGGCGGCCCCGGACGGCTCGTCCCCGGCGAGCAGCCAGCCGCCGCCGGTCCGGACGAACTCCAGGGTGCGGCCCATCAGCGCCGGGTGGTCGTCGATGCCGTGCAGCCGGTGGCCCAGGTCGGCGGAGGCCGTGAACCGGTCCGCACCGTCCGGCTCCTCGAAGGCGGTGAGCCGGTAGAAGAGTTCGGCGAAGGGCACCTGGTACTGCCGGGCGAGCACCGCCTGCTGGGCCGGCCTGGCCTCGGGGGCGACGGTGGCGAGCAGCCCGGCCACATCGAGGCCGAGCAGCGCCTCGGCCCGCCGGGCCAGCAGAGCCTCGATCTCCGGGCGGACGGGCGGCCCGCCCAGGGCCGGCGGCGCCGCCTGTGCGGCGGGCCGCGCCGCCGGCCCGGAGAGCAGGGCCAGCCCGCCGGCCGCCAGCAGCAGCGCCCCGCGCCGGGACAACAGCGGCCGACCTGCCCCGGTCGGCCGGGGCAGGTCGGTGACCAGTGGCTCCTGGTCCGCGTTCAGACCCGCACCACCCCGGCCACCGGCATCGCGCTGACACTCTCGTAGCGGACCCTGGCACCCGGGTAGGGGGCGTGGACGACCACCCCGCCGCCGGCGTACATGCCGACGTGGTGCATGTCGCTGAAAAAGATCACCAGGTCTCCCGGTCGCGCCTCGCTCAGGCTGATCCGCCGCCCCGCGTACAGCTGCGCCTGCGAGGTGCGCGGCAGGGTCACTCCGGCCTGCCGCCAGCTCCAGTACATCAGACCGGAGCAGTCGAAGGTACGCGGGCCGGCGGATCCGTAGACATAGGGCGAGCCGATCTTGGACATGGCGGCGGCCAGCGCGACGGCGGCACGCTCGGAGGAGGCGGGCTGGTCACCGAGGTCGAGCCGGTCGGTGCCGCGGGTGGAACGCTGCTCGGCCTCGCCGGCGTCCTCGACGGCCATCCTGGAGCGCTCGGCCGCGCCGAGACTGCTGAGCAGCTGCTCGGCCCTGGCGAGCCGCTGCTGGATCTGCTGCTTGCTCGTCGCCAGGGTGCGGCGGGTCTCCTCCAGCTCGGCCAGCTTGGCGGTGGTCTCGGCGCGGCGCTGGTCCAGTCGCAGCTGGCGGTCGACCACCTGGCGCACGGCGTCGCTCTGCCGCTCGGCGGCCTGCTTGGCGCTGCGGGCCCGGCTGAGGTATCCGGCCGGGTCGGAGTCCAGCATCAGCGCCACGGTCGGGTCGATGCCCCCGGACCGGTACTGGCCGGCGGCGACCGCCCCGAGGTCGGAGCGCAGCCGGTCCAGCTCCTCCTGCCCGGCGGCGAGCTGGGTCTGGAGCTCACCGGTTTCGCTCAGGAGCCGCCGCTGGTACTCCTGGGCGGCGTTGAACTTCTCCGAGGCCCGCTCGGCCTCCTCGTACAGCTGGTCGACCTGGGCCTTGACCTCCTGCCTGGAGGGCGGATCCGCGGGCGAGCCCGGGGCTGCCCGGGCCGTCCCCCCGAACGTCATCCCGAGTGCGGTGGTGGCCGCTGCCGTGAACACCAGCGCGCGGGCCAGCCGCTGCGCGCCCGGCAGGTGGGAACGGCGGTGCGTCGACATGGGGGCGGCTGCTCCATTCGTCCTTGCTGAGGTCCGGGGGCAGACGTTAGCGAGTCCCGGGGATCTAGTCCAAACCCTTGCAACACCGAATATTTGAGCACTAATCGGACATCAGCCCGACCGCCGGGAAACGCCGCAGGTCCGGCCCTCGGAGACGAGGGCCGGACCTGGGAGCGGAACTGCGACCGGATCAGATCCGGATGATGGCCGCGATCGGCAGCACGGTGGCGGACATGTACTTGACGTTCTCGCCGGTACGCGGAGCGTGGATGACCTGACCGCCGCCCGCGTACATGCCGACGTGGTGCATGTCGCTGTAGAAGACGACCAGGTCACCGGGCTGGGCATTGGCGATGTCGGTACCGATGTTGGTACCGGTCGCCCCCTGCTCCTGCGAGGTGCGCGGAATCGAGACGCCGGCCTGGGCGTACGCCCACTGCATCAGACCCGAGCAGTCGAAGGAGCCCGGGCCCTCGGCACCCCACTGGTAGGGCTTGCCCTCCTGGCTCTCCGCAAAGGCGAGCGCACGGGCAGCGTACGAGCCCGACGGGACGTTGATGCTGCCACCGGCCTTGCTGCCGCCACCGCCACCGCTGCCACCACCGAGGTCCGGGCGGCTGTCACCGCGCGAGGCACGGGCGTTGGCAGCAGCGTCCGCGGCAGCCTGGGCCTGGGCCAGCTGGTCGCGCTCCTGCTGGGTCAGAGTGTCGAGCAGGGTCCGGGCCTGCGCCAGCTTCCCCTGGACCTCGTCCTTCTGCGTCTTGAGGTCCTTGGTGGTGGAGTCCAGCTCGGCCAGCTTCTGCTGGGCCTCTGCCTTCTGCTGGTCGAGCTTCTGCTGCTCGGTCTTGAGGGTCTTCAGCGCGTCGGCCTGGGAGACGCCGAGCTGGCTGAGCGAACCGGCCTGGGTCAGGAAGGAGTCCGGGCTGCTGGAGAGCATCAGCTGGACGGTCGGGGATATGCCGCCGTTGCGGTACTGCTCGGCCGCGATCTCGGCGAGCCCGCTCTGCACGGAGCTCACCTGGTCCTGCTCCCGCGCCACCTGGTCCTGAAGGTCGTTGACCTGCTTCTGCAGGGTCTGCTGCTTCTCGGCGGACGCGTTGTACTGCTCGGTGGCGACCTCGGCCTGCTGGTTGAGCTGGTCGACCTGGGTCTTGACCTCGTCCTTGGTCGGCTTCGGGTCGGCGTGCGCACCGGCCTGGGAGGAGAGGGCCACGGCGGTCGCGGCTGCTGCGGTCAGGATGGTGACGCGGGTGCGGCTGGCAGGCTTGGGACGACGATGGGACGCCACGAAGGCGGACTCCTTCTTCCTACGGCCGCCTACCGGGTGAGCTGACGGGTTCGGGCTGGAAGAGATGCCCTACGACGCCTCACCGGCCCACCGTCAGTGACGGCCCGACCGGCCTGGCGCCGATTCACCCCGAGGAACGTGGTTCCCCGGCTCCGATCCGCAGCGCCCCCGCAGGGGCTTCCCCGTAAGGCAGTTGACCTGCCCCGCTGCCTCTCGGACTCGGCGGTAACCCCCGCCGCCACCCTGGCTGGGTGATCGACCGTGCGGTGGTTCAGGTCACGACCCTAGTAACGAAACCGTGATCCGTTCAAATCCTTGTCAGAAAAAAGTCTGAGCGATAGTCCACTTTTTATGTGAATACGACCGAGCGTGACGGCGAACACACGGTGAGCTGAGCGATTTTCAGCAAATGGACATGGAACAGGCCCGCCGATGTGCCCCGTATCACAGAGCGATTTCGGCGAGCCCGCGCGTGTCACCAGACGTCAGTTGTGGCGCCTGATCACCAAATGTCCGGTTTTGAACCGGCCGTCAGACGCGGCGGATGGTGTCGATCGGCAGCGCGTCCGCCTGCATCACCTTCACCACGTCACCGGTGTGCGGAGCATGCACCACCAGGCCGTTGCCGATGTACATCCCGACGTGGTGCGCGTCGCTGAAGTAGATGACCAGGTCACCGGGCTGCGCCTGGGCCAGCGAGGGCACCTCGGAGCCGACACCGGCCTGCTCCTGCGAGGTACGCGGCAGCGAGACACCGGCCTGCCCGTACGCCCACATCATCAGACCCGAGCAGTCGAAGGTGCTCGACCCCTCGGCGCCCCAGACGTAGTCCGAGCCGCGCTTGCCCATCGCGAAGCCGACCGCCGCCTGGGCATAGCCACCGGCGTTCGGCAGGTTCTTGAGGTCGAAGCGGGAGTCGCCGCGCGAGGCCCGGTCGGCGGCCTCCACCGCGGCCCGCTGCTGCGCGGTGAGGCTGCCCAGCAGGGTCTTGGCCTCCTGCAGCTTCTGCTGCACCTGGGCCTTGGCGTCGTTCAGGGTCTGGGTGTTGCGATCCAGCTCGGCCAGGACGGAGGCGGCCTCCTGCTTCTGCTGGTCGAGGCGGAGCTGC
Source organism: Kitasatospora sp. GP82 (assembly GCF_029892105.1). Taxonomy (GTDB): domain Bacteria; phylum Actinomycetota; class Actinomycetes; order Streptomycetales; family Streptomycetaceae; genus Kitasatospora. Next base: position 184,547 of record NZ_JARZAJ010000018.1, read on the forward strand.
TGCTCCTTGAGCGCCTTCAGGATGTCCGCCTCGGTCCGGTTGACCTGGTCGGCGCTGGACGCCTGGTCCAGGTAGCCGTCCGGGTTGGCGGAGAGCATCAGCGCCACGGTCGGGTCGATCCCGCCCGAGCGGTACTGGTCACCGGCCACGGCGGAGAGGCTGTTCTGCAGCTGCGTCAACTGGTCCTGGCCGCGCGCGACCTGGTCCTGCAACTGGTCGGCCTGCTTGCGCAGCTGGTCGGCCTTCTCCTGGGCGCCGTTGAACTGCTCGGCCGCCTTCTCCTGGTCCTGGTTCAGCTGGTCGATCTGGACCTTGACCTCGTCCGTGCTCGGCTGGGCGGGCGCCGCGTGGGCACTCGCGTTGGCCGACAGGGCGACCGCGGTCGCTGCCGCAGCGGTCAGCACGGAGACCCGTGCACGGCTCGGCTGCTTGGGGCGGCGGTGGGAGGCCAAGGGACAAGCTCCTTCTTCCTGCTGGACCCGTCCGATCGGGCGGAAATCCGGAAAATAGGTTTGACGCCAGACCCTAGTGAAGATGACGGATTCGCGCCACTCCCCTATCGGCCCGAACTTCCCACCCCTGGACCACTTTCACCGGACCGCCACAAGCCCACCACCGACCCCTGACCAACGGTCACGCCCGATCCCCCGATCCCGAGCACCTGGCCGCGCCGCGCCCCTGGCACCGCGCGCCGTCGCCGCCCGCGAAAAGACCCGCAAGTCAGGACCGTGACAGCCGGTTGAGCAGCAGCACCGACGCCACCGGGCGCGCCCCCGCCTTCCGTACGCCCTCGGCAACCTCCTTGTCGGCGGAGACCACCACCACCGGCCGCCCCTGAGGCTCGGCCCGCACCAGGCGCCGGATCAGCTCGTCCGCCGTCTCCCCGGTCCGGCTGAACCGCACCCGGACTCCGCGCGGCGGGGCCATGATCACCGGTACGTCCAGGTCCTGCCCGTCGAACACACAGGTGACCTCCGCCTGGGTGCGCTGGGCCAGCATCGCCAGCCCACCGAGCAGCCTGATCCGCTGCTGCTCCAGCGGCAGCGTCGGATAGCCGGTCTTGGTGACGTTGTAGCCGTCCACCACCAGATGGACCTGAGGGATCGCCAGCAGCTGGTCCAGCAGCGCCGGGTCGTCCTCGGCCAGCCCGCGCCTGGCCACGTCGTTCGGCGAGGCGGAGCCGGGTACCACCGCATCCACCAGATCGGCCGGACGGATCTGCGAGACCGGCAGCGCCAGCTCGCGCTGAAGGCCCTGCGCCGAGTGCAGCACGGTGTCCAGCAGCAGCCGCAGCCGCATGTCCTCGATGCTGCGCCCCTCCCTGGCCGAGCGGCGACCGGCCTCCAGGGCCGTCTCCAGCTCGGAGATCCGGTGCCGCAGCCGCCGGGCCTCGCCCTCGGCGGCGTTGCGCTCGGTACCGGCGGAGGCCCTGGCCGCCTCCAGCTCCGTCTGCAGCTTGCGTGCCTCGGCCTGGGCGCGCCGGGTGTCGCTCTCCAGACTGCGGACCCGCTTGCGCAGCGACTCCGCCTCGCGGCGGACGCCCTCGGCATCGGCCCGCTGCCGGTCCAGGTCGGCCCTGGCCTGCGAGCGCACCTCGGCCAGCTCCTCCTGGAGCTTCTCCACCAGTCGGGCGGCCTCGGCGGCCGCGCCCTCCGCACCCGCCCGCTCGACCTGCTCCCCGGCCTCGGCCACCAGCCGGGCCCAGCCGGCCGGCCGCAGCAGGTAGGCGGCGGCCGCGACATCCATCGGATCGGCGGCGCCGGGCACGCTCCCGGACTCCAGCGCCCTGACCAGCTCGGGCTGGCCGAGCCGGAGGCGGTCCGCTATGCGAAGCCGGAACGGCGGCTCGGACTCCAGGGCGGCGGCCAGCGCCGTCCCGGCGTACTTGGCCCGACGGGCCGGAGTGAACTTCGCGTACTGGCGCAGCGAGGCGGGCACATCGGCGGCCGGGAGCCCGCCGAGTGCGTCGGCCGCAATCCCGACCACCCGGCGGCGGACACCCTCGGGCAGCGGCCGGTCCAGCTGCTCGACGGGCGCGTCGACGGCGGCTTCGGCGTCGTCCTGCGCAGCCGTCTCCGGCTCAGGGCCCGGTTCGACGCCGGCCACCTGGACGGGGACGGCCTCGTCCACAGCGGGCGGATGCCCCTGCGGCTCGGCCGGCCCCCTCGCTGTGTCCACCACGTCCTCGGCTCCGATCCTGCTCTGCGGGTTCCGTACGGCCCGTTGCCGCTGCCCTCAAACCCACCGCTCTCTGCAATTGTCCCGTGTACCGTGCCCCACCCGGGACCATGCCACACACCGGGACATCAACACCGGGGCCCCGCCCCGGCCCGCGCCACGGGCGCTCGGCTACTGGGACGGGGCCGGCCGGGGTCAGACGTCCTGCGGCTCCTCGGCACCGGGGGCACCGGGGCGGGCCACCAGCTCGACCTGGTCCACCGCGTTGCACCAGCGGCAGCGAACGGTCTCGATGGTCTCGGTGAGGACCTCGGTCTCCTCCACCTTGGGCTCGCCGGCCAGGTCGAAGTGCAGATACTCGACCACCTTGGCCGAGCGGGTCACATCGAAGCGGGTCAGGTTGCCACAGAGCGTGCAGCGCCAGCGGGTCTCGGCGGTGGGGGCGGCGATGCTCATCGGCCCGGTCCTTTCGGTCGGTGCTGTCCCTCGGCTGTCGCCCAGGTCGTCTGCGGGACTGATTCTGCGCGACTGGTGCAGTGCGGGGCCCAAGCCTATTGCCTGCCCGCACCCCGTCCGCCACCGGTACGGACCTTCCCGACGCCCGACCTGCGGGTAGCCCACACGCAGTACACCGCCGTGTCGTTGACGACGACCCGAGGAATGCTCGTCAGCATGGCGACTCCCGTCCTCCACCAGCTCCCCACCCAGGACGGCGCCCCGCCAGCCAGGGCCCCGGTGGTCACCCTCGCCCTGATCGCGTTCAGCGCGCTGATCCTGCTGATCGGGCCCAGCTTCGGCCTCAACCCCGCCTACGGCACCGGCCCGGCCCGGGTCTGCGCCGAACAGCAGTACGAGCAGCGCTGGGGTGCGGTGCCCGCCGAGCTGGTCGGCAACCGTCCACTGACCGCAGCTCAACTGACCGAGCTGCCGCCGGCCGTGCCCGACTGCCGGATCTCCCCCACCCCGGACAAGATCCCCGCGCTCTCCGTGCTCACCGCCTTCTTCGTCCACGCCGGGTGGCTGCACCTGGTGGGCAACATGCTCTTCCTCTTCGTCTTCGGCCCCGGCGTCGAGGAGCGCTTCGGCCGGATCCGCTTCCTGCTCGGCTATCTCGCCGTCGGCTCCCTGGCCACCTACGGCTACGCGTACGCCGAGGTCGACTCGTCGGAGGCGGTGCGCGCGCTGATCGGCGCCTCGGGGGCGATCGCCGGGGTGCTCGGCGCCTATCTGCGGCTCCACCCGAGAGCCAGGGTCACCGCGCTGGTACCGCTGCTGTTCTTCCTGCCGCTGCGCTTTCCGGCCTGGCTGGTACTGGGCCTGTGGTTCGTCCTGCAGTGGTGGTCGGTGCGCGCGGGCGGTTCCGAGGTGGCCTATCTGGTGCATGTGATCGGCTTCGCCACCGGGTATCTGGCCACCTGGGCGGTGACCTGGGCGCGCCCCGATACGCTGGCCCCACCCCCACGGACAGGAGCCGACGAGTGATCACCGCGATCGTTCTCATCAAGACCAGCGTCGACCGGATCCCCGAGATCGCCGAGGCCATCGCCGCCATCGAGGGCGTCAGCGAGGTGTACTCGGTGACCGGCGGTTACAACCTGGTGGCGATGGTGCGGGTGCGGCGGCACGACGATCTGGCCGCGGTGATCCCCGGGAAGCTCAACAAGGTCCCCGGGGTGCAGGACACCCAGACGCAGATCGCCTTCCGCACCTACTCCCAGCACGACCTCGAAGCCGCCTTCGCGCTGGGCCTCGACGAGTAGTACGCCCTGGCGGCCGGTCAGCCCCGCAGCGTGTCCGCGACGCAGCGCCCGCCCTCGCTCCGGTAGGTCCACCGCGCGCCGTCCGTGATCAGCTCCCGGACGGCCGCCAGGAAGCGCTCCAGGTGCTCGTCCGGCGTACCGGCGCCGAAGCTGACCCGGATCGCGTTCAGGCTGCGCTCACCGGGCAGCGAGGGCTCCGGCGCGCCACAGGTCGAGACAGGTGCCGGGCTGTCCTCACCCAGCAGCGTGCGGACCAGCGGGTGCGCGCAGAACAGGCCGTCCCGCACCCCGATGCCGTACTCGGCGGAGAGCGCCGCCGCGAAGTGCGAGCTGTTCCAGCCCTGGACGACGAAGGAGAGCACCCCGACCCGCGCCGAGTCGGTGCCGAACAGGCTGAGCACCTTGACCTCGGGGATCCGTGCCAGCCCGTCCTTCAACCGCTCGACCAGCTGCTGCTCCCGTGCCTGAAGCTCGTCGAACCCGGCCTCGGTCAGCGCCCGGCAGGCCGAGGCGATGGCGTACGCACCGATCACATTGGGCGAACCGGCCTCGTGCCGGGCCGGTCCCCGGTGCCACTCGACGGCCACCGAGCCGTCCGCCTCCCGCGCCACCGTACGGCTGGCACCGCCACCGGCCAGGTACGGCTCGGCCGCGTCCAGCCAGTCGCCGCGCCCGGCCAGTACACCCGCGCCGAACGGGGCGTACAGCTTGTGGCCGGAGAAGGCGATCCAGTCGACGTCCAACTCCCGGACGGAGACCCGGTGGTGCGGGGCCAGCTGCGCGGCGTCCAGCACCACCCGGGCGCCGTGCCGGTGAGCGACCTCGGTCAGCTCGGCGACCGGCCAGAGCTCCCCGGTGACGTTCGAGGCACCGGTCACGCAGAACAGGCGCGGGCCGTCCCCCTCGGTCGCGGCGGCCTCGGCGAGCGCGGCATCCAGCGCGGCGACGGCCTCGGCGTGCGAGCGCGGGGCACGCAGGTAGCTGACCTCCAGGCCCTCCCCGCGCCAGGGCAGCAGCGAGGCGTGGTGCTCGGTCTCGAAGGCGAAGACCCGTGTGCCCGTCGGAACCGCCCCGGCCAGCAGGTTGAGCGAGTCGGTGGTGGCCCGGGTGAAGACCACCTGGTCGCCCTCGCGCAGGTCGAGGAAGTCGGCGACGGTCCGGCGGCTCTGCTCGTACAGGTCGGTGGAGAGCTGCGAGAGGTATCCGGCCCCCCGGTGCACGCTGCCGTAGTACGGGGCGTAGGCGGCGACGTCGTCCCAGACCCGCTGGAGCGCCGGGGCGCTGGCGGCGTAGTCGAGAGCGGCGTAACCGACCTTCTCGCCGGTGACCAGCGGGACCTGGACGTCGTGGCCGAGGACGGTGAGCGGGGCGCAGGTGTCGGTGGCAACGGGCATGACAGAACACTCCTCTGGGGTCGGGGACCCCGGGAGTGCAGATGTGCCGGGCGTCCGCGCTTGCCACGCAGACGAATCGCCACGTGACCCGGTCCTCACCCAGGGCACCCCGCCACGGACGGAGGGTTGCCGGACAGCAAGCTGGGGCTTGTCGCTGTCACTCATGACCTGCCGTGGACTCTAGGCGAGCCTCCGAAGAACGGTCAAACGCGATCCCACAGTTCGGACACCACTCCCCCTCAAAGCCGTGGGCCGACGCCTCAGGAGCAACGGGGTTGCCGCTCAGAACCGCGCACCCCTGAAAAGCTGCCGTTTGCCCCTGAGGTATTCACGTCCTCTCAGGCGCGCGCGGTGGCGTCGGCCCAGTGCTTCAGCACGTCCTGCGCCGCACCCGAGTCGATCGCACCGGCCGCCCGCTCCATCCCCGCCCTGAGCTGCTCCGCCAGCGGCGCCTCGGTCAGCTCCAGAGCCACCAGCGCGGCGGCCGTGTTGAGTAGGACGGCGTCCCTGACCGGCCCTCGCTCCCCGCCCAGCACCCGGCGCGCGACGCTCGCGTTGTACTCGGCGTCGGCGCCGCGCAGCGCCTCGATGCCGACCGGCTCGATGCCGACCTCACGCGGGTCGAACGCGGTCTCACGGACCTGACCGTCCTTCACGATCCAGACCCGGGAGGTGGTCGAGATGGTCAGCTCGTCCAGCCCGTCGTCGCCCCGGAACACCAGCGCGGAGGCACCCCGCCGGGCCAGCACTCCCGCGATCAGCCCGGCGAGACGGGTGTCGAAGCAGCCGATCGCATGCGCGGTGACATGGGCCGGATTGGTGAGCGGGCCAAGGATGTTGAAGGCGGTCGGCACGGCAAGGTCACGCCTGGCCTGGGCTGCGTGCCGCATCGCGGGATGGAACCTGGCGGCGAAACAGAAGGTCAGACCGACCTCCTCGGCCACCTCGGCGACCCGGCGGGCGCTGAGGTCCAGGTTGATGCCGAGCTTCTCCAGGACGTCGGAGGAACCGCTGGCGGAGGAGGAGGCCCGGTTCCCGTGCTTGACGACCTTCGCCCCGGCGGCGGCCGCGACAACGGCCGACATGGTGGAGATGTTGACGGTCTTGGCCCGGTCCCCACCCGTGCCGACGATGTCCACCGCGGGCCCGGGGATGTGCAGCGGCTCGGCGTGCGCGTACATCGACTCGACCAGGCCGGAGATCTCGTCCACCGTCTCGCCCTTGGCCCGCAGCGCGACCATGAAGCCGGCCATCTGCACGGGGGTCGCCTCGCCGCTCATGATGCGGTCCATCGCCCAGGCGGCGTCGGCCTGGGCGATGTCGGCACCGGACAGCAGGGCGCTCAGGAGATCGGGCCAGGTGCGGACCACCTGCGCGGGGTCGCTACCGCCGTTCGCAGGGTTCACGTTCACCATTGGCTGACTCCAGCTCTCGTCAAGACACTGTCGAAAGGAATGGAGCCAGCCTATCGAGCGGCCGGGCGACCGTGCCTCGGTCCTCCGAGCACTTCTCTCCTGCTGAGACGCCCACCCGCTTGGAGTGCTAGTGGTGGGCGGGTGTCCGCGCCTCGATCCTGGCCCGCAGCAGCGCAGCGACCGCCTCACCCAGCGCCACCGGGTCGACCGGCTGTGCGATCGCGGCATCCGCCCGGCTCCAGGCGGCCAGCCAGGAGTCCTGCGGTCGGCCGATCAGCACCAGTACCGGCGGGCAGCCGTAGATCTCGTCCTTGATCTGCCGCGCCACCCCGAGCCCTCCGGCCGGGACGGCCTCGCCGTCCAGGATGCAGAGGTCGACACCGCCGCGCTCCAGCGCCTTCAGTACGGCCGGCACCGTCGCGCACTCGTGGTACCGCAGCCCCGGGAGGTCGGCGGCGGGCCGCCGGCCAAGTGCGAGCGTCACCTGCTCGCGGGTGTTGCGGTCGTCGCTGTAGACGAGAACGGTGAGCGTCTCGTCGGTCGTGTGCGCCATGGGCCCTGCTCCCGGGTGCTCGTCCTCTATAACGTCTGCTCCGACGAGTCCAGTGTGATCCGGACCACGTCCACTTCCGGATGCTACTCCCGACCACCCGCCGAGGTGAGCCTCTGGCGCGATCTCGCTCAAGCCACCACGCAGTGGTCTCACCCAACCGGGGGACGGGCCGTCACCCTCGTGCGCGGACATCACCCGAACGGCGGACGCGCTAACCCACCGGGGCCCGTCGGCGCGGCAGTGACACGCGGGGCAAAGGGGTGCTCGACCGTCCGCACCGACCCGTGGCCGGCCAGAAGAACCGTCAGAAAACGGACACCGTCCCGTTCAACCGGTCTCCGGACGCCCCGTCGGGCTCCAACTGGGCATACCGCACGCACCGGACACTCCGAGGGAGACCCCCCGGCGTGAAGACGGAATAAGGGACCGACATAATGTCCGTCGTGGCGACAGCAACAGCAACAGAAACCGGACACGCGCACGGAGCGGTCAACAGGCCGAACCTCGTCAGCGTCGGAACCATCGTCTGGCTGAGCTCGGAGCTGATGTTCTTCGCGGCCCTGTTCGCGATGTACTTCACGCTCCGCTCGGTCAAGGGCGCAGAGTTCTGGACCGAGAAGGCGCACGCCCTCAATGTGCCCTTCTCCTCGGTGAACACCACGATCCTGGTGCTCTCCTCCCTCACCTGCCAGCTCGGCGTCTTCGCCGCCGAGCGCGGTGACGTGAAGAAGCTCCGTTCGTGGTTCACCATCACCTTCGTGATGGGCGCGATCTTCATCGGCGGCCAGATCTTCGAGTACACCGAGCTGGTCAAGAAGGACGGCCTTTCGCTGTCCTCCGACCCGTACGGCACGGTGTTCTACCTGACCACCGGCTTCCACGGCATGCACGTGACGGGTGGTCTGATCGCCTTCCTGCTGGTCCTGGGACGGACGTACGCAGCCAAGCGGTTCACGCACGAGCAGGCCACCGCCGCGATCGTGGTGTCGTACTACTGGCACTTCGTCGACGTCGTGTGGATCGGTCTGTTCGCGACCATCTACCTGATCAAGTAACCAGCTGATCAGGTCGCTGGCCGCCGGCCGGAGCCGAAGGCTGCACCGACCGACCGAACGCGCGTCCCCCGAAGCCGGCCCTGAGCAGACCGCGCCGCCGGGAACGCCCACCAGCCGACCAGATCCTGACACCGGGGTTATTCCGTGAAAAAGCTCTCCGCACGACGGCGCCACCCACTGGCGGCGCTGGTCGTCCTACTTCTCGCCCTGGCGGCCACCGGGGGGCTGTACGCCGCGTTCGCGCCCGCCGAGAAGGCGCAGGCCGACACCTCGGCGCAGTCGCTCGCGATTGATGAGGGCAAGAAGCTCTTCGCCGTGGGCTGTTCCTCCTGCCACGGCCTGAACGGCCAGGGCTCCTCGGACGGCCCGAGCCTGGTCGGCGTCGGCTCCGCCGCCGTCGACTTCCAGGTCGGCACCGGCCGTATGCCCGCGCAGCAGCCGGGTGCCCAGGTCCCGCGCAAGAAGGTCGTCTACAGCCAGGCCGAGATCGACCAGCTGGCCGCCTTCGTGGCCTCGCTCGGCCCCGGCCCGGTCGCCCCGACCAAGGACCAGTACACCTCCACGGACCCGAACGACGTGTCCAAGGGTGGCGAGCTGTTCCGCACCAACTGTGCCCAGTGCCACAACTTCGCCGGCCAGGGCGGCGCCCTGACCCGGGGCAAGTTCGCGCCCTCCCTCGATGGTGTCGACCCGAAGCACATCTACGAGGCCATGCAGACCGGCCCGCAGAACATGCCGTCGTTCCCCGACTCCACCATGCCGGAGGAGCAGAAGAAGCAGATCGTGGCCTTTGTCCGCCACACCACCAATGAGGAGCCCAACCCCGGTGGTCTGGCCCTGGGCAGCCTCGGTCCGGTGACCGAGGGTCTGTTCGGCTGGATCTTCGGTCTCGGTGCACTCATCGCGGTCGCGATCTGGGTCGCCGCCCACACCACCAAGGCCAAGAAGTCATGAGCCACGACATTCCTGAAGAGAAGCTGCCGGAGGCGCACGACGCCTCCCACGGCCACGAGGTCGCCACCCACGGCGACCCGTTCGCCGACCCGGGCCTGCCGGCCCACGAGCCCCGTCGTACCGACATCGACGAGCGAGCCGCCAAGCGCGCCGAGCGCCAGGTCTCGCTGATGTTCCTGGTCTCGATGCTGGCCACGATCGGGTTCATCGCCTCGTACGTGATCTTCCCGATCGACAAGATCATCTACGTCTTCCCGCTGGGCCACATCAGCGCGCTGAACTTCGCGCTGGGCCTGACGCTGGGCGTGGCGCTGTTCTGCATCGGCGCGGGCGCGGTCCACTGGGCCCGCACCCTGATGTCGGACCACGAGATGCCGGCCGAGCGTCACCCCATCGAGGCTGACGACGAGGTCCGCAACGACGTCATCGAGCAGTTCAAGACCGGTGCCGCGGAGTCCGGCTTCGGCCGCCGCAAGATGCTGCGCAACACGCTCATCGGTTCGATGGCGCTGGTGCCGCTCTCCGGTGTCATGCTGCTGCGCGACCTGGGCCCGCTGCCCGAGAAGAAGCTGCAGCACACCAACTGGAAGGCGGCCACCGAGGCCAAGCCGATCCAGCTGATCAACATGAACACCAACGAGCCGATGAAGGCCGAGGACATCCAGGTCGGCTCGCTGACCTTCGCCAAGCCCGAGGGCCTGGAGGAGTCGGACGAGGACTTCCAGCAGCGCATCGCCAAGGACGCCCTGATGCTCGTCCGGATCGCTCCGGAGGACATCAAGGACAAGAACTCCCGCGAGCTCGGCTTCGAGGGCATCCTTGCCTACTCCAAGATCTGCACCCACGTCGGCTGCCCGATCAGCCTGTACGAGCAGCAGACCCACCACGCGCTCTGCCCCTGCCACCAGTCGACCTTCGACCTGGCGGACGGCGCGCGCGTGATCTTCGGCCCGGCCGGTCACCCGCTGCCGCAGCTGAAGATCGTTACTGACGAGAAGGGCTACCTGGTCGCCACCGGCGACTTCGCCGAGCCCGTCGGCCCGAGCTTCTGGGAGCGCTCATGAGTTCCGCGAGCAGCGTCAGCACCGACGCAAAGCCCAGCAGCGGCAGCACGCGTGCCAACCCCGCCAACAAGTGGGAGGCGGCAGCTGACTGGACGGACGGCCGGGTGGGGATCTACTCCCTCGCCAAGGCCAACCTGCGCAAGATCTTCCCGGACCACTGGTCCTTCATGCTCGGTGAGATCTGCCTCTACAGCTTCGTCATCATCATCCTCACGGGTGTGT